>CAYJMN010000010.1:0-86788 GCA_964371045.1 uncultured Chromatiales bacterium
GCCCGTCGCGGAAGCAGCCGAGCCCGTCGCGGAAGCAGCCGAGCCCGTCGCGGAAACAGCTGAGCCCGTCGCGGAAGCAGCTGAGCCCGTCACGGAAGCAGCCGAACCCGTCGCGGAAGCAGCCGAGCCCGTCGCGGAAGCAGCCGAGCCCGTCGTGGATGCAACCGAGTCCGTCGCGGAGGTACCCGTCGGTGATGAACCCGTCGAACCCGTCAGTGATGAACCCGTCGAACCCGTCGGTGATGAACCCGTCAAGCCTGTCGGTGATGAACCCGTCAAACCTGTCGGTGATGAACCCGTCAAACCCGTGGGTGACGTACCCGTCGAACCGGTCACGGAAACCGAAGAGCCCGGACTTGCGAGCAATGACGCGTCAGTCGAGCAGGCCCCGTCCGACGCTCCCGCAGAAGGGGAGAATGAAACGCCGGCCGCCTGACAACATCCCGGGATAAAATGAAAAGAGGCTGACCAACGCGGTCAGCCTCTTTTATTTTGATGGAATCCGGATCACAAGCGGAGTGAGCGTCCTCCGATCACGCCAGAAAATCGGAATTGATCAGAGTAGTTCTTCAACCTTGTCGAGCAACTCGTCCAGCAGCCGCGCTGTAGCGGCGATGGGATCGGGAGAACTCATATCAACACCGGCGGCACGCAGAAGATCGATAGAATATGCCGAGCTTCCCGATTTCAGGAAGGTGAGATAGCGATCGAGGGCTCCGGCATTTCCGTCGACGAGATTCTGCACGATGGCCGCGGCGGCCGATAATCCGGTAGCGTATTGAAACACATAGAAGCTCCGGTAAAAATGCGGTATGCGCGCCCAGTTCAAGGCAAAGGAGGGATCGGTCTGAAAAGCCGGACCATAGTAGCGCGCGTACAGTGCGTCCATGGTTTGGTTCATCATGTCCACGGTGAGAGGAATTCCCGCCTCCGCTGCGCCGTGTATGGAGCGTTCGAATTCCGCGAACAACGCCTGATTGTACACCGTGCCCCGAATCGTATCGATGTAGTGGAAAAGAATATGCGCGCGCACGTCTTTTTCCTTGCGGGTATTCAGCAAATGCCGGACGAGCAGCATCTCGTTGCACGTTGAAGCCACCTCGGCGCAGAAAATCGTGTACCCGCCATACACCGCCGGCTGATTGTTCCCGGTGTAGAACGAGTGCATGGAATGTCCCATTTCGTGTGCGAGCGTGAACACATCCTTGAGGGTATTCGTGTAGTTCATCAGGACGAATGGATGAGCGCCGTAGGTCCAGGCCGAGTATGCGCCGGACGCTTTCCCCTTGTTCTCGTACACATCGATCCAACCTCCGTGCAATCCATTGTGCAGATCATGTATATACGTGTCGCCCAGCAATCCGAGCGCTCCCTCCACCGTCCGCAGGGCTTCGTCCCAGGTGATTTCGATAGCAGCTTCCGAAACGTGGGGAACATACAAATCCCAGGGACGGAGTTTATCGACGCCAAGTAGTGCGCGCCGGAGTTCCATCGCGCGATGCAGCGGCTCGAGGTTATCGTTCACCGTTCGAACCACATTGTCGTACACCTCCGCAGGGATGTTATCCTCAAACAGGGACATATGCAGGGTGGATTGATAGCCGCGGGCCTTGGAGTAAAACATTTCCCGCTTGACCTGGCTGTTCAGCATTGCCGCCAGCGTATTTTTCCATGCACCGTAGGCCCCGTACATCGCATCGAAGGCATCCTTCCTGACCCGCCGGTCCTTCGATTCCTGGAGCTGGATATATCTCCCCTTCGTGACTTCGACCTGCGTCCCGTTGCTATCCTCGATAAAACCGAAACGGATGTCCGCATCATTGAACATGCTGAAAATATTTGCCGCCGCTCCTGTCGCCTCTATTGAGAGTGCGAGGAGCTGCTCCTCATGCGCGTTACGTATGTGCGGCTTCATCCGCAGCGTCTCATCGAGGTGATGCGCGTAGGCGGCGAGACCTTCGGTGGCTGCGAGGAACTCCTGCACGCGTTCGGACGGAATCTCAAGTATTTCGGGCGCTACCCATGCCGTGGCTGCGCTCATCCGCGAATGCTGCGACATCACCCGATCCGTCAGTCCCTGATACAATGTGTTGGTGGTGTCTTCGTCGAAGCGGCGAAACGCATAGTTGCCGAGCTTGCCGGAGATGATGTTCAGCTCGTCGGCGAATCGAAGCCAGCGGAGAAGAGACTCCCCTGACGCTCCGAGGGTGCCCCGATAACTTTCGAGGTCCGTGATCATGCGTTCGATCGTCGCAAAAGCCTGTTCCCATGCATCGATTCCCGTAAATAGATCCTCCAGCTTCCAGGTGAAAGCCGGATCAGTCTCTTCACGTCCGGCCAGCGCGCCAGCCGTCGTCGTATCTGTGTTCATGGTATCCTTGGATGTATGGTGTATGACAAATCTTCAGCGCGAATTCCGTAGCAGACGTGCGGCATCCTGCGCTTCCCTGCTGGAAGGGAATTCCGTGCGCAAGCGTTCGAGATCGCGCTGCGCTTCAATCGATTGATCCAGTTCAAGAAACGTTTGTGCGCGCGCAAACAAGGCAGACGCGGTTTTGTCCGATGGAACACATGCCAGTACCGCCGAATACAGCTCAATGGCTTCCTCTGCGCGTCGGGACTTGCGTCGCGCCTCGGCCATCCAGAACCAACAATTATCCGCCATGTCGTTCGGGGAGGATTTCCGGAGCAAGGTTTCGAACAGCCCGAACGCCCTCTCATAGTCACCGGTGTTGTGTGCCTGCAACGCGCTTTGATACGCTCTTAAATATTCTATATCCGGAGCAATACCGGAAGCGTACGCATGTGGAATGACGACCGATTCATTGATTTCGGTCAGCCGCGTACCGGCATCCTGGGCGGTTGGATACGTTGCTCGCTGCGGCTCCGTCATCGGGGCCGGGGTCAACGAATCGGGATCGGCAACCGGGTCCGCGTTGACATCCGAGGTGAGAGAATCTCCAAACTGCATTTCCGATAATCGGGCCGAGAGCTTCCGGTTCATGTCATCCAGCTGCAGGTTCTCGCGTTCAATCGCTCCCATGCGATCGAGGAACAGTCCGTTCTGCGCACGGCATTCCGAGAGTTGTAGTTCGAGGGAATCGGTACACGAAAGCATGGTGGATTCCTGCCCGTCCAGTTCCGTCAGCGGCACGCAGGCTGTGAACAACTGCACCGCGACGATTGCAAGGATGAGGTGCATACGGACCATGGCGATCCTCCTGTTACGTGTCGATGATGGTGCGGGAGCGTGCTGTGTGTACCGCTTCGGCAAACAGTCGAAGTTGGGAGCGATTTCCTTTTTCTTCGAAATGATTCCCCACGATGATGATGGAAGCTCCGGCCGCCGCTTTTTCGGCGGCGATTTCCGGTGTGCGAATCCCTCCACCGACGATGACGGGCACATCCACGAGCGAGGAAACCATGCGGATCATGGCTGCGGGAACGGTCTGCGTGGCGCCGCTGCCAGCCTCGAGGTACACAAGTTTCATCCCGAGCATGTCCGCCGCCAGCGCGTGCGCGGCCGCGATTTCGGGCTTGTCGCGCGGAATGGGCTTCGAATAGCTCATGTATTCGGTGCTGGTGACGGTGTCGGACGATATGATCATATAGGCCGTCGAGATTGCTTCAAGCCCGAGTTCACGCACCATCGGCGCCGCGATCACATGTTGGCCGATAAGCTGCTCGGGATTCCGGCCGCTCACGATGGACAAAAACAGTATAGCATCCGCAAGTCCGGATATCTGATGCACGCCCCCGGGGAAAATGATGACGGGACGCGTCGCACCGAGCTTGATGTGGTGCAGGATTTCTTCGAATTGCGGCAGCAATGCCAAACTCCCACCAACGAGAAATCCATCCACCCCGGCCGCTTCGGCCTCGGCGATGAATCCGGGAAGACCGGGCACGTCCGCCTTGTCCGGATCGACGAGGAGAAACAACAGGGTGCGACCGTCCTCGTGAGAGGCCAGCAACTGCCCGTACACCGTTGCGGATCGTGTCATGCGCATGCAAGCTCCCGGATGATGGACGAGGATTCAGCCAGAACCGCGTCCAGCGCCGCGACATCTTTCGCGCCCGCGGTGGCCATGTGTGGTCTGCCACCCCCGCCGCCGCCGAGTTTTTTCGCGATAGGCCCGACAATTGCGCCGGCCTTCAATCCCTTCGCGACAAGATCGTCCGAGACCACGCAGACGAGCTGTACCTTGCCGTCGATTTCAGCCGCGAGGAGGCCGATGCCGGACACCAGTTTTTCGCGAAGCACATCTGCCAGGGATTTCAACTGCTCGGCGTCATTCATCTCGACGCGGGCGATGACCAGGCGGCCACCGTTCAGATCCTCGGCGTTCTCTATCAACGAGCCAATCTGCGAAGCGCCCTGTTCGACCGCGAATTTCGCCAGTTCCTTTTCCAGCTGACGAACGCGATCGATCAATTCAGCTTCCTTCCCGCGCTGATTCGCTGCCTGCGAGTGAAGTCGCTCGATATAATGGAGAACGCCGCGGCCTGTCACCGCCTCGATGCGGCGCGTCCCGCTTGCCACCGAGCCTTCGGACACAATTTTCAGCAGTCCTATCTCGGCGGTGTTGCGCACATGCGTACCGCCGCAGAATTCCATGGAGAAGCCGGGTACCTCCAGAACGTTGACGTGGTCTCCGTATTTGTCTCCGAAAAACATGAGCGCTCCCATGGTTTTCGCCTGCTCAAAGGGAATGTCGCGATGCTGTTGAACCGGCAGTGCCTCGAAAATTCTTTCATTCGCAAGACGTTCGATAGCTTCGATCTGCTCGTCGCTTATTTTTTCATAATGCGAAAAATCGAAGCGCAAATGTTCGGGATCAACGAGAGATCCTGCTTGTTGCACATGGGTCCCGAGCACCTGGCGCAGAGCCGCGTGCAGGAGATGCGTAGCCGTATGGTTGCGCATGGTATCGCGTCTACGGCCGGCATGCACTTCCGCAAGCATGGTGTCACCCAGCACGGGTGCGAAGCCCGGCGCCGCTTCGACGACGTGAACGAGGTTTCCGTCGCTCTTGATCAATCCCTGAACTTCCGCTGTGATTCCGTTCCATGTCAGCGAACCTGTATCGCTCACCTGACCGCCGGACTCGATATAGAATGGCGAGCGATCCAGCATGACATACAACAGACCGCCTTTAGAGACCAGGCCGTTGACCGTGGCTTCGGTGGCCATGGTTTCGTACCCGACGAACGCACTTCCGGCGTGTTCTCCAAGCGTCTCAAGCTGCAAACCACCCTGCGTCGCTGCCATCGGAATGATGACCTTGCTCCTGGTCACCGCGCGTGATCGTACCTTCTGTTCTTCCAGCAGGTGTTCAAAGCGTACCGCGTCGATGGACATGCCGCGTTCTTCCGCGAGCAGATTGGTGAGATCGATCGGGAAGCCGAAGGTGTCGTACAGCTTGAATACGTCCTCGCCCGGGATGGCGGATTCGCCGCGCAGCCGTGTACGATCGACAATGTCCTCGAAAATTTCCAGCCCTCTGTCCAGCGTCGCGTTGAAACTGTTTTCCTCAGCGCGGATGACCCGTTCGATGATCGAGCGTTTTTCCACAAGCTCGGGGAACACCGCACCCATGGTTTCGCCGAGGATGGCGACGATCCGCCAGAGAAAAGGTTCGCGCATACCCAGATTGCGGCCGAAGCGTGCGGCGCGCCGAAGAATACGACGGAGAACGTATCCACGACCGTCAGGTCCTGGCATCGCTCCGTCCGCTATGGAGAACGACAGCATGCGTACATGATCCGCGATCACACGCATGGCGATCCGGCGATGTTCGTCCTCGTAGGGTTGCCTTGTCACAGCCGCGATGCGTTCAATGATCGGCATGAACACGTCGGTGTCGTAGTTGGAGGTTTTACCCTGAAGCACCGCGCAGATGCGTTCGAAGCCCATGCCGGTATCGACATGTTTTTTTGGAAGCTCATGAAGCGTACCATGCTCGTCGCGATCGTACTGGATGAAGACCAGGTTCCAGATCTCCATCACTTCGGGGACGCCGGCATTGACAAGGAGGCCGCCGCTAAGATCGGCCGTCAGATCGACGTGGATTTCGGAACAGGGCCCGCATGGACCGGTATCGCCCATTTCCCAGAAATTGTCCTTCGCGCCGAAGCGGTGCACATGGGTCGGATCGATGTCGGTGAGTTCCGTCCAGAGTTCAAAAGCCTCGTCGTCGTCCTCGTAGACCGTAGTATGCAAACGCTCTTTTGGCAACCGCCAGACGTCCGTGAGCAGTTCCCAGGCCCAGGAAATCGCTTCACGCTTGTAATAGTCGCCGAAACTCCAGTTTCCGAGCATTTCGAAAAAAGTGTGATGGTAGGTATCCCGGCCTACCTCCTCGAGATCGTTGTGCTTGCCCGAAACGCGAATGCATTTCTGCGTATCGGCCGCACGGAGGTAGTCCCGCGTCCCCTTGCCGAGAAACACGTCCTTGAATTGATTCATCCCGGCGTTCGTAAACAGTAGGGTCGGATCGTCGTGCGGCACCACCGGCGCCGAATCGACGATGCGGTGATCTTTCGAGGAAAAAAAATCCAGAAAACTCTGTCTGATATCTGTCGATGTCATTGAAAAACTCTTGAGTATCGTCCGGTGATCAAAATTCGATCTGTGTATGAAGTGCGATTTCTTCGAGAATATGACTGACCCGGAGACATTCTTTCATCGAGCCGGTAAATACACAGGCCTTTCCGCGAGAATGCACCTCCCATGCCAGCGCTTCGCCTTTCGACCGTGCGCAGCCGATTGCCTTGATCAACTGGCCGATGACGTCCTCAAACGTATGCACTTCATCGTTGAACAAAATAACCTTCGCGGGCCGTTCGGTATCCGTATCGTCGGTGACGATGGTTTCAACGTCCGGTATATCAAGCGGGCTCATCATCGTGCAATTATCTGGTTCACCACAAACAAGGTAAAATACACACGAGTCTCATGCCCGTGCAACTGGCGTAGAAATTCCGTGTTTGATCAAACCGGAAATTCTTCAGAGCAGCATCAGCACTCCCTCAAGCTCGGAGATCCTTTCTCTTCTAAAAAGGGCTGTCTCGGCGGATTCAACGAATATCTCAATGCGAAAAGAGGTGAAATTCTTCTTCGAGGATGGTCGTTCTTCAATTCGAAAGGTCGTTTCTCCCTGCAACTCCTCCAGCAAAAGGTGCAGGGTTGCATAAAACGCGCTTCCCGTACGTGCAATTACCCTGATCGGGTACATTCCAGGCAGAATATGATGTTCGCGGATGACCTGCAGCAGTTCATCACGATTCAATCGACGATTGGGGAGCTTCATTTCTGTCATGTCTGAAATGTACTGAACTTTGGGAAAATATTCGCGGCGTTCCCCGGTGATCAATCATGCTCGTGCTTTCCGCCACCACCGTGAAGCGATGAGATTCGATGAATCCGTTACGGCTGGTTTTGGCGGACAAGCCCGTGAATCTTCGATTCACAAGATCGATGGAAAACACAGATTTCTTGAGAGGCGCAGAAAATCAGCGGGAATCCGTCAACTTGGTGCGGTGAGTGAATCGTCTTTGAACCGGACACACGGTCCGCTTCCTCAGGTGGTTCAGCAAGGCTGGTCGCCCCATGTGTTGGCCGCAAGACATTGATTTCCAAAAGCCCAGTGCGAGTCTTATCGCCGACGTATGTATAACGGAACAGCTACTATAACGGAACAGCTACATTGTTACGCACAGTTTCTGCATTGAAATCCCCACGCAAGCGGACAGCAGGGTGCGCAGCTACACGGCATCGATGGAGTGTTATCTCATCGCAGGATTCGTTAGGCATTACCCGGATGCCCATGCGAGATTTCTTTCGCGGCGCGATCCCGCGAAGCGCATCAATCCAGTACGCGTATCTCGAGAGCGCAAGGTCCCTTGGAGTTTTCTCCAACGTAGTATTCAACCTGATCGTTTATGGAAAGCTCAGCGAACATCACGTTAACCAGGTCGATGTGAAAGAAGTATATATTTTCACCCCCGGTATCCGGAGAAATAAAGCCAAATCCTTCTTTCAAATACTGGATGCGTCCGGTCACCCTCTTGGGCGTTTCCTCCTGGTCGTCATCAACAGCTTCGGATACGCGCGATTCACTATAATCCTGAAGGGAATACACCTCGAACAGGGCTGACGCATCATTTTTCGAATCGAACACATTTTGCGCCATGTCGTGCGCGCCCGGTTCGGTGTCTGTTTGTTCGACTCCGTCCCCGGTGTCATGCTCTCCCTGCCGCTCCTCCTCTACATCGATGGGCATCTCTGTCGCTTTGTCCGGTTCGGGGTCGCCATTCTGGTAGGGCTGCTCTTCACCAGCCTCCGCGTTGGAGGCCTCGGCATCTCCTCTGAACTTATGCTGGATTCTTCCCGCTCCATGCTGCCGGAAACGCATCTCATTCACGAGGATAAAGAGCGACTGTATCGACGGATCATTCACCGAAAAACCTTGTTCGATACGCTCGGACATCATGACCGGATATGTTGCTTCACGCAGAAGTATCTGCGCAGTTCTGGTTTCCCTCTCGAGACCATCCCGATTGAAATACCGGAAATCCCACCCGAGCACCATTACCCGCGTACCGACGGAGTTCAGTTTCCTGACGAGAGGAAGAAAATCTCCGTCGCTCGCGACGAGCACGCAGACTTCGTAGTGTTTCAGCAGCGCCAGTTCGAACGCCTCCAGCGCCATCCATACGTCTATGCCCTTTTCGCCGGAAGGCGCGAGCGGAAGGTAATGCGTGGTTACTCCCTCACGAAGCAGCACATCGTCGAAGAGACGCTCCTTGACAAGTATGTCCCTCTGATCGGCGTCGGAGGTTCGCAGTCGCCCGCGGAAATAATGCGCGTCGACCAGCTGGCAGTACCGCACATCCGTGCCGTCCGTCCGCGCCACCTCCTGCCTGATAAACTCATGCAAGCCGCTGATGCTGATTCTCGCATGCCTGCGATGATGAAACTGGTAATAGTTGCTCACATGCGAGAAAAAATTCCCGTCATAGAACACCGCGATTTTCGTGAATTCAATGATCGACATTAATAACCTGAATGAAATAAATTGAACAACTAATGGAAACAATAAAAAATTATCTGCCGCCGGATGCTGCAAGGGGACCAATGCCCGGTCTTTTCCTATAACATACGTGATGCCGGTCCGGTTAGCAAGCGCATCCCGGACCGGCGGTTGAACATACCGATGTGACATCGCACGAGGGGCGATGCGATCGATGAGGCGCCATGGATGTCCCTCGTGACGAATGAGAGTACCTCAGCATCAGTCGTAGCGGACACGGCTGACGACATTCCGGCATTCCCATTCTCGTCTTTTTCCGATTTATATATTAATCCCAATCCGATTTTTTTCTTGACATTCACGGATTGAGCGATTATATTGATACCCGTTTCTCAATACACCTACATCGTTGCCGCGGCAATGTCCCTTGCGAGTGATCATGCTCGCATGTAACAACCACTGTCACTTACGCACCCGAATGCCGTGCATTCCGGAGCAAGTAGTTACACGCCTGGCTGAGCCAAATCATGGATAAACATTATCATAATTGTCGTTTTTTGAAGGTACATCCCATTTGAACGGACGTAAGGTCGCAGGATTCAACACTATTTTTCCAGATCCCCGTCACATTCATTAAAGGAGTTTTCTCATGAAACACCTCTTCCCGGCTTTCTCGATATTCTGCCTCTTCGCAGCACTCCTGATCGCGACGCAGGCATTTGCCCAAAACGGCGGAACCAGCGGTGGTCCGTCGACAAACGCTCTGTATCCCCCGACTACAGCCCTTGCTCCCTTTACCGGAGGCACCCTCCAAGGCGATTATGTCGCCGCCGGTGTAGGCATGCGCAATGTCGGCTCCGGAACCATCAATCTCTCGGTCCCGGCGGGCGGCACCATCGTACGGGCCTTCCTGTTCTGGGCGATTATTTGGGATGGCACGCCTCCCCCGAATACCGGTATGCTCAACAGCACCGCCATCGCCGGAACTCTCGAGGGAACCAGCGGCTCGCCTTGCTGGGGAGGCACGGGCATCAATTTTTATAGCGCCAACGTCACGGGTATCGCAGTGGACGGCGCAAACTCGCTGACTGGCTTCCCGAGCGGACTGACAAACAATGCGCCTCCACAGGGCAACGCAGTGTTCCCGCTTCTCGAAGGCGCCACGCTGGTATTCGTATTCAGTCATCCGATGTGGGATTACAACACGATTGCGATTTATACCGGCGCGAATACCTTCGCCAGTCAATCCGTTCTTTATAATGTCGGGTCGTACACTGGATGGACCGCCGGAAATCCCGGCGATCAGCTCGCTCAGCACACGTACGTCGTGGCCGACGGACAGGCAAGATTCGCAGGCGGCGGCACGGCATTCAATGGCACACCGACCAGCGGCCCAGGCACCGGCATCAAAACTCCTGATGCGTTCGACGGTGCCGATGGTATCCTGCCGGTGTTTGCCCTCGACGGTCTGTGGGATACGCACACTCTCGATGTGAGTTCATTCTTCCCCAATGGCGTCAATACGGCAGCCAATGCCGAAGCCAGCGCACAGAGCGACTGTCTCAGCTGGGGGACGCATGTGATTTCGGTCAAGACAAGTCTCAATGCCTTCGTCGACATCAAACCCGGGTCCTGCCCCAATTCTTTCAACGTCAACAGCAGGGGCAACCTGCCCGTCGCCATTCTGGGTTCACCGGGCTTCGATGTCAGCAATATCGATCCCACCACGGTCGAGCTTAACGGAGTCCCCGCTTCCGGCAACAATTCCATGTCCGACGTCTCCACTCCTTTCGTCGGCGAACAGGACGATTGCTACGATTGCAATACCACTGGACCTGACGGCATGACCGATCGCGTATTTCATTTCAATAGCCAGGATGTCGCGGCCACTCTCGGTGCTGTCTCGACAAATGACTGCGTCATCGCAACGATCACCGGTGAATTCACGGACGGTACGCCGTTCTCGGCTTCGGACATTCTCCGCATCATCAACAACACACCGAAGGACGCACCGGAAGGTCTTGTCTCGTTCGAGTTGACTCTCGATCAGAATTCCCCGAACCCGTTTGTTGAGGGCACAAACTTCAGCTACAGTGTCCCCGAGGAAGGGCTCGTGAATCTGGCCGTGTACAATACGCTGGGTCAGAAAGTCGCGACGATCCTCCATGGTACGCAGGCCGCCGGTTCGCACAACGCGAGTTGGAACGGTCTCAATGATCTCGGCGCGCGCGTCGCTCCGGGCGTGTACCTCTACCGCCTCGAGTCAGGCAACCGGAGTATTTCGAAGAAGCTGATAATCAGCAAATAATCTCTATCGGCATGTGCAGGTACCGGCGGTCCTGTTTCGGGGCCGCCGGTCTTGTTTATCGCGAGGTCCTCTCACCGACTGGCGTTGATCTGCTTTCTAACATGAATGGTGTGGTCACCCGCATCGTACACCGCCGTTGTACGCACAAGCGATCCGAAACCCCCAGCGATAATGCGTTTCGATGCTGCTTTCGGATTGCCGTCATTCGAGATTTCTGACTTATGTGGTACCGGGCGCATCGCCGATCCTGCGCAGACGCCTGACTTTCTGAGCCGCCACCGCGAGACAAATTCAGCTTTTCAGATTAAACATCGTCCGGTGGCGTGTCGAAGGATGACTTCGCGCCGACCGACGCTTGTGCTTCGACACCACCATTTTCTGCGGTGCTTTGCTGCTTATGACATCCAAGAGTCTTTACTTGTTGGTCCCGTGGAAGCCGGGATGTGCCCCTTCGACTTCGCGCCCGATTGTACCCAGTACACAATCCAGACGTTGTGCCGGGCGCTTCGCTGCTGATGACATCAGGGAGGTACCTACTCTCCTCGTGCGCTCCGGAACGAATCACCCTTCGAGACGCCACCGTGTTCACGCAGTGCATAACCGAAAGGTATTCCCGCGACGGCCCTGCTTATGACATCAGGGAGGTACCTACTATCCTCATGCGTTCCGAAACGAATCACCCTTCGAGACGCCGCCGTGTTCACGCAGTGCATAACCGAAAGGTATTCCCGCGGCGGCCCTGCTGATGACATCAGGGAGGTACCTACTATCCTCATGCGTTCCGAAACGAATCACCCTTCGAGACGCCGCCGTGTTCACGCAGTGCATAACCGAAAGGTATTCCAGCGGCGGCCCTCAGGGTGACGTGCTTGGCTATGCGCTTCGAAACCCTCATGTCACCCACGAAATGGACCGGCGGGCGGCGCTGGTAGGCACACTCAGATTGAAGACTCGCCGCGGCGAGGTGACGGTACTTGTGAATGCTTGAAAAAAGAGATGTCATCCCCCGAAATAAACCGGTGCGAAGCCCTGGTGAGCACACTCAGGCGGACAAAGGAGGGCACCGCTCTCCGCACCGCTGGTTTGCATTTAAGAAAAATTGGCTTATTTTTTTATTGTTCGAATCCACTTTCCACAGGCGTGGCGCCGCACCGATCCAGAATCCTCTCCGATCGGATCCGGGTCATTCTGATTTTGATCACAGGCATCCTATGGCGGCTCCTTTTCCACCGATGGGACGATGGACAGACGCGTTTCTCGACGAAATGCGCAGGCATGGCGATCCTTTGGCTGAGGAAGCGGTCGCGCGAATGATACGTGACGGTGAGATTAGCCGCATCGAGGAAATATTCCGTCGGCTCAACAGCAATGACAGCGCACCGCCCCATGAAGACTTTCCGTCACTCGCGGAGTTTTACGAGAGCACGCACAGGCTACCGGACTTCGTCGACCTCACACGCATCGCCAGGGCCGAGGATCTCTTCATTGAGCATGTCTTTCCCATCACATTGATTCTTCTGGCGAAAAGCTTACCCGAAGGATATTCGGCGCCGAACCTGTCGATCCTTCTCAATTTTTCCGGGAACCTTCGCCTCCACCCGTACCATCGCCTGCTCTCCGTGTTACAGATGGTGCTGAACGTCGCGTCTCTCGGCGGATTCAATCATGGCGGCAGTGCCGTTGTCACGGCCCAGAAGGTGCGCCTGCTTCACGCCGGCATTCGGCACATCATCGATGAGCGCATACCGGAGTATCGTGAGCGTCATGGCATACCGGTGAATCTCGAAGACATGCTGGCGACGGTGATGGGTTTTTCGTACCTCGTCATTACCGGGATGCGCGAATTGGACTGCGCGCTGCGACCGGAGGACGAGGAGGATTTGATGTATTTATGGCGCGTCTTCGCGCTACTCTGCGGTATCCATCCACCCGACCGGCCGACGAGCATGGACTGGATCCCTGACAGTATCGAGGATGCGCGGAGATTCTATACCGTCTATGCACAACGGCACTACATGGATGCGACTGCGAATCCCGACGGCGTCGCGCTTGCACAATCGAATCTCTCCATGCTGCGCGATATGATACCTCCTCTGCTCCGGGCGATCGGTTTCGGCTTGGCGCCGCGGGTGTACATGTTGCATCTGGCTGGCATCGACGGCTGCCGCCGCGTCGGCATTGAACCGCTGCCCGGACACCGATTTCTTAAATTTTTCTTCGATAGAATTCCTCATTTCTGGTATCGATTGATGAACACGATCTCATCGGCAGAATCCCAAGTACATCTGCACCCGCGTCATTCCTTCAGCCGTATGCTCTTCCGACATCTCATCTATGGCGCCTTCGGACATGATGTGACATTTACCGTACCTGTAACCGTGAAGGATTTCCACCGCATGGTTTAGGCGCCGGGCACAAAGCTCCATTTCGAGGCAGACACAATGCAAACCACCGATGACATAGGCAGAACCCTCATTCTGAATCTGATTGACTACACTCCGCTGGAGATGATCCTCTTCGCGGGCGGCTGCCTGCTCTGGGTCGTGGCCTACGGATTGCTTATCCGCAACGGACTGCGTTATAAAATCCTCGAAATGCCTGCGATCGCGGCTGCGTCAAACTTCGCATGGGAGGCATTGTGGTCCACCGCCTTCGAGACGGATATGGGTGTGTTTCTGATATGGACATATCGGGCATGGATTATTTTCGATCTGGCGATATTCACCCTGGTGCTGCTCTATGGCAGCAAGCTTGTTCAGACAGCCGCGTTGAAAAAAGCCTTCGCTCCTGCGACTATCGGTGCGATGCTCTGTTTCGGTGTGTTGTACTATTATTTCACCGCGCTGGGACATGACACACCTATCGGCGCCAATTCCGCCTATATCGCCCAGCTTTTCATCTCCGTGTATTACGTCCTTCTTGTCTTGCAGCGCAGTGATTTCACGGGATTCTCATTGACATTCGCTTTCCTGCGAACGATCGGTACGGGTATGAATACCGTGTTCATGCTGATGCACTACTACGATAATCACTGGCTGCATGCTATGGGCATCATCGCCTTCCTGTTCGATGTGTTCTACATCTGGACGTTCATCCGCAAGCGTGGCTGGAAGCCTGAAAGCACGGTGGCGAGAGGAGTATCCTGATGGTCGTTCCAGGCTACACGTTGCAGGAGGAAATCACCTCGGGCCCGGGCTGGCGTATGTTTCGCGCCGCACGAAGCAGAGACGCGGCACGCTCGCTTGTAAAGGTGAGTTCGAATGATCGTGAGGATCAGGACGCCACCTCGCTCCTCTTCGGCGAACACGCCATTCTCATGCAGTGCGATAGCGGACATGAACTCGCCGTCACGGATATTGTCCAGTTCAACGATCAGGTCGCGCTGATTCATGAGGATTTCCCAGGAGCTCCTCTTTCCCGGACACTCGAAAATGGTACGCTGCCCGTGAACGAATTGCTGCAACTGGCCATCGGGCTTTGCGACATCATGACGGCCGTCCATGGAAAAGGCCTCGTCCACGGATTTCTCCATCCCGGGTCCATTCTCATCGAGCGGCGGCTGATGAAACTGAAGGTGACGAACTTTTTCCTGGCACAGCCTCCGGGCCTTCCTACCGTCTTGCCTCCCGCATTGCGGACTGACCCCACGATCGTACCCTACATCGCGCCGGAACAGAGCGGGCGCATAGAGCGTGTCGTGGACCAGCGGAGCGATTTGTACAGCGTGGGGGCCCTTCTCTATCAGGCTCTCACCGGCTGGCCGCCCTTCCGCAGCAGCGATCCCATGGAAGTGATCTACGCGCACCTCGCCCGGGAAGCGGTTCCTCCACACCAAGTGGACGCGCAGATCCCCGAGACGCTCTCACATATCGTCATGGCCCTGCTCGCCAAAGATCCGGCCGATCGCTACCAGAATGCCGATCGCCTCCGCGCCGACATCATGCGCTGTCAGGATGGTATCACCGCACATGGATATATCGGAGCATTTCCTCTGAAAACAGGTTTCGACGACGGTCATTTCGAGCTGCCGCAGCGGCTGGTCGGAAGGGAAGCGGAGATGCTGCGCCTGTCGGAGGCATACCAGAAAAGCTCGGGTGGACGTAAGAGCGCCATGATCGTCGACGGCTATGCAGGCGTGGGGAAATCCGCGCTGGTGCAGAATTTGCTTCCGTTGATTATGCGCCGGGACGGTTCGTTCATCCGCGGCAAGGCCGATCAGATGCAGATCGAGATACCCTATGCAGCGTTTTCCGCCGCAGTTCGCGATTTCATCACACAACTTCTCATGGAGAACCGGGATCGTCTGGATTACTGGCGCCGCCGCTTCGATAGCTACCTGCGGCCGGTCGCGGGCGTCGTGACCCGACTTGTGCCCGAGATGGAGTTTTTCCTCAGCAAGGATCATGAGGTCGAGAGCATCCCGCAGTCGGAGGCCGCAAACCGCTTCCGTGAGGGCATGCGGAGACTCTTCGAGGCTCTTGCGACCGAGGAACATCCGCTGGTGTTTTTTCTCGACGATCTGCAATGGGTCGACAGTGAGACCCTCCAGCTTCTTATGGGCATCCTGGAAGAGGACAGAGTGCGCCACCTGCTGTTCATCGGGGCGGTGCGAGGGCACGAACTGGTGGATGAATCGCCGATAACGGACTTCCTCCGCACTCTTGCATCCCTCGACGGCTACGATGGGAAGATTGTGCTCGAACCATTGACGCTGGACCAGGTGAACATCGTCGTCTCCTCCGCCTTGCACTGCCCTCCGTCGCAATCAATCGAACTCTCCGGCGTCATGTCAAGAAAAACACAGGGCAATCCGTTTTTCCTCCGCCAGTTCCTCAGCGTCGTACACGAAAACGGCCTGCTCAGCTACGATGAAAAGGAAGGGCGGTGGTTCTGGCAAGCAGAGCGAATCGATCAGCTGCCGCACACGGAGAATGTCGTCCTGTTCCTGTCGCAGCGCATCAGGACCTGGCCGGAAGCGACGAGGTCCGCGCTCGCCATCGCATCGTTTCTTGGCAACAGTTTCGCATTGTCGTCGATCGCCGTCGCATCGGAAGAGCCGGAACCGCTGCTTGAACAGGAATTGCGGCCCGCCCTGGATGCCCGTTTGCTGCTGCCGATGGAACGTGGACAAAAACCCGTATTTCAGCTGCCGGGCCGAAACGGTAGCGATCCTTTGTATCGCTTTCTGCACGACCGTGTACAGCAAGCGGCTTACGCGCTCATCCCTGAAGACCAGCGTGCCTCGGCGCATCTCACGGTCGGGAGGAGGCTCATACGACAAATCGCGGAAGGCGAACGCAACAAGTACGCCTTTCTGCTCGCCGATCAGTTCAATGCCGGCCGTGCTCTCCTCACGGAGCCGGAGGAAAAACACGAGTTGGTGCGCCTGAACATCATGGCGGGAATAAAAGCGACCGGCTCCGTCGCATTCGCATCCGCGGTCTCCTACTTCCGCATCGCGCTCGATCTTCTCGATAACAGATGGAATGAGGAGTTTGATCTCCTGTGGTCTGCTACACGGGAGATCGGACGTGCGGAGTATGCGCTCGGCAATCATGCAGCCGCCATCGCGCATTTTGAAACGATGAGCCGATGTGCGCGGACTCCGCTTGAAACCGCTGAGGCGTTGGCGGAGCGCGTCCATCTCATGATTCATTTCGGCCGGTATGGCGAAGCGCTGGATTTCGGCAGACAAGGCCTGGCGGTGCTCGGACATCCCATCCCCGGGCGGATCAACCGGCTTCATGTGTTTCTGGAACTGCTCCGCGTACGCGCCGCCACCCGCGGAAAAACTCCGGACTCGATTGCCGGACAGCCCGCCATGACGGATGAAAAGACCCGCAGAGCGCTGGATCTTATGACGCGGCTTCTGACCGCCGCGTACTTCGCCTCGCCGGAAACCATCGGGCTGTTCATCCTTCGCATGATGCGCATGGTCGCGACCTACGGGATGATCGACAGCGCGGCATTCGTCTTTTCGCAATACGGTCTGGTGTTGGGTGCCGGACTCGGCCGCCATCGTGAAGCTCTGGATTTTGCCGCTAGCGGAGTCCGGATGATCGAAGGTACGCCGCACCCGTACTGGAAAACACGCGTGTTTCTTACCATCGCCGCAGTGGTGAACCACTGGACGCGGGATGCGCGTGAGGATTTGCCGTACTTCAAACGCGCCTCGCAGGCTGCCCAGGAATGCGGCGATCTGCTGTATGGCATGTACCCCGGACAGTTCACCGTCCTGACGAGGCATTTCCTGGGAGATCCAGTGGATGAAATCCTCGTGGATATCGAAAGCAGTCTCGAGTATTCCAGAAAGAACGAGCTGCAATCCTTTTCCATGCTGACCTTCCGTCAGCTCTATCGTGATCTCCGAGGGGACACACCTGCGGGGGGGGTGTGGGATGCGAATGATTTCGATGCGGAACAAATTCGGACCGAACTGGAAAAATCCGGCGACAGCGCGTCCACGTCCCAATTTTATGTACTGCGTATGTTTTCTTTTTATCTGGCCGACAGGCTCGACGACGCCGCTGCGATGCGCCCGCATGCGAAACGCCATCTCGCTGGAACGATAGGACAGTTGTCCAATGTGGAGCATCACACCGTCAATGGACTCGTGGCTGTCGCACGGCTGCGCCGCGGCATCGGCAACAGGAACGACCGCCGCATCGCGAAGCAGAGTCTGCGAAAGCTCCGGTGCTTCGAGAAGCATTGCCCGGTGAACTTCACATCGCGCAGGGCCTTGCTCGAAGCGGAGCTGAGTGAATACGACGGCGATACCCTGCGTGCGATACGAGGCTACGAACTAGCGCTCGACGAAGCGGCGAAACGGCGGGATCCGAGAACAGAAGCAATCGCCTCCCGTTCCGCGGCGCGCGCTTGCATGAGCGCCGGGTTGCTTGAAGCCGGCAAAGTGTATGCCCGGCGCGCGGTGGAGGCGTTCAGCGCCTGGGGAGCCGCCCGATATACCGATGCGTGTTTTGAGGAATTCTTGCGCGAGGAACCCCGTAACACAAAGCTGGCCATTCCTTCAACGCCCACAGGAACTCCAGGCGCTTTCGCGAACGCGGGAGCATCCTCGTTCGATCTCGGAAGTTTACTGAAGGCATCAGCGGCGATTACTGGCGAAATCCACCTCCGCAGCCTAGTCGAAAAGCTTCTCCGTATCGTTGTCGAGAATGCCGGTGCGGAACACGGTGTGCTGTTCCTCGAACTGGATGGCGACCTTCGGGCCATCGCCCGATGGGAGCCTGAATTGCAGCGCATCGTCCACCTCGATAATTTGTCCGTCGAAGACACGCCCGATATCCCGAGACGCATCATACGCTACACGGAAAGGACGCAGCAGCAGATTCTGCTCGAGTCGGCTCTGACGAGCGAACAGTTCGGGCGTGACGAGGATGTCCTTCATCGCAGAGTGCAATCCGTGCTCTGCATGCCGATCCACTATACATCCACGCTTATCGGTATCGTGTATCTTGAAAACACACTCAATTCAGGAGTGTTTCATTCGGGCCGCATGGAGTTCCTTCAACTTCTTTCCTCGCAGGTGGCTTCGGCACTCGAGAACGCACGCCTCTATGCACGTCTCGAAGAGGCGCGCCACGCCCTTGAGCAGTACAGCATTGATCTTGAGAAAAAAGTACAGGAGCGCACCTACGACCTCGAACGACGCGGAGAGGAATTGCAGCATGCTCTGGAGGACCTGCAGCGCACACAGTCGCAGCTGATTCAAGCGGAAAAAATGGCCTCACTCGGCGAACTCACTGCCGGTATCGGTCATGAAATCCAGAATCCCCTGAATTTCATTCGTAATTTCTCCGAGTTGTGCATCGAACTCGCGGCGGACATGAAAGCCGAGGCGGAAAGCCGGCCCTCGGATGCCCACGACGACCACCGCCTGGAAGATCTCGACTCGCTTCTTGACATTTCGAAAAAAATCCACGAACACGGGCTTCGCATTGAGCGCATCGTACGGGGCATGCTTGACCATTCCCGCAGCGGTAATCTTGTGCACTCCGCTGCACGCGTCAACACTCTTGTCGCGGAAGCGCTCTCTCTCAGTTACCACGGTATGCGCGCGAAGGACGAGAGCTTTTCCGCCGCCATCGAAACCTCTTACGATGAAGGCATCCCTGACCTCTCTCTCATCGTTCTTGATGTCACACGGGTCTTTATCAACATCATCAGCAACAGCCTCTTTTTCCTCAAGCAGAAAAGCGACACGAGCGGTCCGGATTTCCATCCCACGCTTTCCATCGTTACCGAAAAAAAAGACGGCTTCGCCGAAATACGCATTCGGGACAATGGCCCTGGCATCGCACAGGAAGCCTTGCCGAAGGTGTTCCAACCTTTCTATACCACGAAGCCGTCCGGGACGGGAACCGGTCTCGGACTTTCCATCGGCTACACTATCATCGTCGAAGGCCACGGCGGCAACATGTCCGTCGCATCGGAACCGGGTGAATGGACGGAATTCATCGTGCGCCTGCCGCTGCCCTGATTATGACATAGGTGCTCACGATTGGGATGGGTTTCGCATTGATCGTCACCTGGCCACGGCGAGTCTGCGACTAAAGTGTGAATACGTGCGCGGAATCACGCGGATTCTTGCGGATGTACGCGGATAAGAGTTTTTTAACTTCAGATCCGATCGATTTCTGCATTTTTCGTTACATCATCCCGTGATTTGACAAGATTCCGCTTTTTGTATGACCAGTACTGGTTTGCCGAAAACGTACTCTAATAAACTTCTTATCCGCGCCAAACCGTGTTTATCCGTGAAAATCCGCGCACGTATTTGTCTGCGACCTGAGTCAGGTGACCACCGCTTCACGCCGGTCCATATCGTGGATCACATGATCCTGTGCGCAGTCAGCCTCAGGCTGAGGAAGCTCACTCAGATCGACAGGGCCACATTGCTATCCACGTTCATTGACAGCTTGCTGTAGATATTGAAACTTTAGAATGTTACAGCAATATTACTTTCATTTGTTAAAGTTTGTATATTCACAGCAGAGTATTGGAACAGAGACAGCAGCGAGGCGCTCATGGCCGTATCCGAAAAACAGAAATCCAATCCCTTTCGCATTCACGGTGTGGCCGCCGGCGACACATTTGCGGACAGGGTTGAGGAGCTTAAGCGGCTTAAAGCGTCACTGACCGACGGAGGCAGCAAGCTGATCCTGTACGGGCCCAGGCGCATGGGCAAAACTTCCACCTTGCTCCGTGCAATCGAGATGGTCAACAAGGCGGGAGGCCATGCAATCTTCGCCGATCTGTCTACAGCTTCCTCCGCCGCCGATATAAGCAACCGACTCCTCGCTGCGGCGGGCAGTGTACTCGGGAAATCGATCAAGGATTTCATCACCGAACTGGTTTCGAAACTCAAGCTATCGGTCACGCTCACTGCCGATCCTGCGAGCGGGCTTGTGCTCCCGGGGCTCGATCGGCAGGCACGGGATGGTACGTCCGAACAGCAGCGGCAAATCCTGACCGACGTTCTCGATGCACTTGATCAGGTAGCAAAGAAGCGCTCCATCATCATCGGCGTGGCCATCGACGAGTTCCAGGAAATCACGACCTTGGGCGGGGAAAAAGCGGAATGGCATCTTCGCGGTGCAATGCAGCAGCACCATCACCTTGCGTATGTGCTGGCCGGTTCGCGCGGGAGCCTTATCGCACGCATGACGGGGAGCAACGGCGCTTTTTACAAATTCGCCGACAAAATGCCGTTTGGTCCGATCGATGCGGATCTGCTTGCCGCGTGGATTGAGCGCAAATTTCGTTCATCCGGCATTGTGGCGGATGGTATTGGTAAAACTATTGTACGTACCGGAGGCAGCAGGACGCGGGATTGTATACAGCTGGCCCGCGTATGCCATGATCGCGCCCGCGTCGCAGGCAAGGTAGTTACAGGCGACGTCCTCTCAGCGCTGCGTGAGATCGTGGCCGAAGAAAATGATCTGTATTTGACGATGTGGCGGAATCTCACCTCGCTTCAGCAGAACGTACTGCGTGCCATCGCAGCGGCCGATACCGGTTTGAGTGGTCGAGGCGTCCTCCGCCGCTTCGCGCTCGGCAGCAGTGGCTCGGCCATAAACGCGGCTAATGCGTTGGTCGATTCCGGTCTGCTCGTACGCGAGGAAGCGCACACAGGCGTGCGCGTAGATACACCTACAGGCTATAAGTACGACTCGCCATTTTTTCTTTCATGGGTTTGGTGGAATGCGCTGCAGGATCTCGGACCGACGATGGCCGGCATGATACGCGAAGGACCGCCGAGATATCTGTAACACCGCGCCTGATCTCCGGTGTGAGCCGCACGCGGGCCATGAGGCGCGACATCCGACGAGTAGCGCGATGACGGATACGGCCTCTTGACATGAGATCCCTATTCGTGCTTCCCGCATGATTTCACGGCTGCTAAACGTTGCTGTCGATCGCATCGACGCACAGGGACAGAGAGCGCGGTTCTGATGTCGTACGTGCGTCATCGGATTATCCATGCGCATTATCAATGAGCCTTTCTGCCGATGTAATTTCTCAACCCTCCTTGACGGCAAGATCAAGATTGTGTGAATTAGTCAGGCGCGTGTCTCTACTTCTGAGTATATTATGTGGTATTTGTTCAATGATATGATAAACGTCGGCACATCTCACCTGACTGCCAAGGCGATCCAGTCTTGCATCGCATGCGCAGTTGTCCTGTTCGCTGTCGCGTGCACAGCGCTTCATGCGCAGGATGGAGAGCCCTACGTATTTTTCCCCGCGCCGAAAGATCCTGGCTCGCTGGACGTCGCACTCGGGTTGCGAATCCTGACAGTCCCGCGTGACATCGCCGAAGAGGAACTCAACAGAGCGCCATCCCTGGATCTGCGTGCCGTGATGGGATTGCCATTGAATTTCAACGTCAACGGGAGGGTGGTCACTCAATACGTTACGAATTATTTCCGGACCGGCATCAGTTGGTCGCGCTCTTTCGGGCGCTTCAGCCTGGCGGTGGGCGACGATGCGGCCTTCTGGTTCGGCTTCGTCGATTTCGAGGGTTTTGACAATCGCATGAGTGGATGGGTCAACTATCCGAATGTCTCGGCGGGATATGACTTTGGCGATGTTCGCCTCACCACGATCGGAGAGTTCATCTATCTGATCTCGCAGCGATCGTTTGCCGGAGACAACGAAATCAGCTTGAAAAAAAGCACAGGTGCAGGTGGTGCTCTCTCTATTGTACTGGAGCAGCCACTCTGGCACGAAACGCTGGTATATCTGGGGGTTCGCCTCACCTGGACAAAGTTTCATTATCAGACCTGGTTTGCTTTTTCCACCTTCGACCGCAAGCTGTTATTCTCGGAACTCATGTTCGGGATACTGTTATGAGAGCCCCACTCCTTGCCTTGCTTTTCATCGCGCTTGCGCTCAATTCCTGCGGAGACGAGCTCACCGTATCCATCCCTGACTATGACGCCGCCACCGTGCTCGCGGGAACGGTGAAACCGGAGCAGGAAATGCTGCTGATGATGGAGGGAGTTTATGAGGTCCGTGAGGGGCGACAGTTACTTGGCGATCAAGTTGTCGTTATCCGCTCGGGAACCGTGCTGTCGGTGCTTAGCGGGCGCGATGCCGGCTATTGCATCATGGAGAGCGGCCGAATTGACGACGCACTATACTTTGCGGGATATTGGCGCAAACAGACGAGCGTGGAAACCGGCACCGTGAGTTTCCATGTTGCGCCGGATGAAGGCGGAAAAAAGCTTGTTCGCAAGCAGCCGCCGGATTCCGGGGAGGTGGTGATCAAGGGTGAGTATAGCTTTGAAACCGGTACGCCTCTGCGGCCCATGATACTTGTGTACGACCGTCCATTGTATCAGGGAGCCGGACCATTTCTCATCGTCGCGCATCGCGCGGGAGGACGCAACTCCGACCAGCTTCCGGCTTCGGAGAATTCGGCGGAACTCGTTCGAATCGCCGAACGCTTCGGCGCCAACGGCGTGGAAATCGATGTACAGTTGAGCAAAGACGGCATTCCCGTCGTGTACCACGATGAGAATATGAACCTTCGTCTCAACCAGAAAAACGGGCTTGTCGGCTCGGTCAGCGATTACACCATCGCGCAGCTCGAAACTTTCGTACGCCTGAAGTACGGCGAACGCATCCCCACGCTCAAACGCATGCTCGCTACCATCCTCAGACAAACGACGCTGCGCTTCGTCTGGCTCGACATCAAACCATCGGTACCCCTCGGGTTGTTGATCGATCTGCAGCGCGCGTACCGGGACAGTGCCCGCGTGATGAACCGGGATCTTACGATTGTCATCGGGCTTCCCGACGAGGACAAAGCGCAGGAACTACTGCGGATTCCCGAGTTCCAGGATGCAATGATACTGTGCGAACTTGATCCTGAAACAACGCGCGACACCGGGGCTGAAATTTGGGCACCGCGATGGACGCTTGGTACTCAAAATGAGCAGGTCGCCGCCATGCATGCCGAAGGACGGCAGGTCATATCCTGGACACTGGATCATGTCGGATTCATCCAGGATTTCATACGCAATGGGCACTTCGACGGGATCCTGTCAAACTATCCTTCACTTGTGGCATTCCATTACTACACACAATGAAATCCACAAAAGCTCACCGGATACTTGTCGTTACTCTGGTGCTGTTCTGCGGCGCCATGCATGGCCACGCACAGAGCCTCCCGAACACGCCGCTGGAAGAAGGCGCCACGTTGGCTGTAACTGATTCTGCACGCACGTCTGCGAAGGGAAAGGGAATGTTCTCGATCGTAGCCACGGTCGCCGCCGGGTACACGCGCTATATCAATCCGTACACCTCACAGATCGATATCGATCGCAATGGTGCGGCTTTCAGCGGGCGGCTCCTTTGGCATCCTGATCATCGACTGCTCATAGGTCTCGAAAGCGGCTGGACCAGATTTTATTCATACGACCTGACCGACGTCGAAACCTCATTCGGCCTTACGGACGCTTCGTTGTCGCTGAGCGCGGTACCAATGCTGCTGGTGTTTGCCATGCCTCTCTACGACACATTTACGCTGTACGGCGGCGCCGGCGGATACCTTGTTCATTCGAGAGCGGAGTCGTTTGGTGTAATCGTGGATGTTGACAGGTTCAGTCAGGGATGGATGGCCGCCGCAACTTGGGATCGGGCAATCGCATCCGATTACCGGCTCGGTCTCGAAGTGAAGTGGTACGGCGCCACCGAATTCGGTGATGGCATCGTCGCGCTGCAGGCGCAGGTACAATTCACCTTGATGAGTTGGTAACACAGCCTGCTAAAAAGGCTTCTCCGCACAGAGCGTAACAACGCTTCTGGAGTGTGAGTGATAGGACCTTCAGCTGCCACAACACCCAAGGTCAACACCCTCCTTTTTTCCCGCAATTCATCAGGGAATCATACCACCCCACCACTCTCCCCTGCCTGTTAAGTCGCGCAACCACTAAGCGTTGCCCGCGTTAATACCTAACATCCTGAGTTTTTCTCTGTTCATACAATTCTCCGTGTGACTCGGAGCTGCAAGCATCATGTCAAGCTAACTTGACATTGTTAAACTTCCGAAGTACATTGGACTTCATGAATGAAGCATCACTGATTGGCAACCATCTCAAGGACATCCGCCTGCGGGCCGGACTGACACAGGCGCAACTGGCGGAGCGCGTGGAGGTCAGCCGTCAGACAATCAATTATGTGGAAAACGGGACCTACTGTCCCTCGACATACCTGGCCTTGCGCATAGCGCGCGAGCTGGGTGTTCAGGTGGAGACGATCTTTTTTCTCAACGGCACGGAGTGACGAAACGTGTTTGATCCACGGAAAGACGAACGAATGAACGCCATTCAGGACAAAGCGGGGTACATTGCCCTTTGCTGCTACTGGGGAATCGTATCCATCCTTACCGTCTTCATGCTGACGTTCGAGGATAACGAAGTGCTGCATGATCCGTATGTCGTTCTCATTGTACCCTGGTTTTTCAGCACAATCGTCTTTCTCGCGATTCTCCTCGAGAAAGGCTTCATGCGTACGATTCGCGAAGAGGCTAACCGCTCGCCTCAAGAAACGCGCAAGACGAAACTGTGGCAGCTGCTGGGTATACTGGTGTTCGCTGTGACGATCTTCCTGCTGAAGCGCTTCGATATCTTGGACAATGACGCAAACACAATCCAAACAGATCTGCTCGAATCATGCTGGATTACGGCATTTGTTGGTGTGTATTTGTGGTTTACCGAGGTGCGCAAGGTGCGTGGGCAGGATGACTGAGCGGCGGGGATGTGTATTCACTCCCACGACCGATAGGTTACGGGTGTGGAACAAGAATGGTCCGCGCTGGATTGGGTTTCACGGACAGTTGCGGAATACGCACGCGAGCTGGGGATTCAGGTGGATGATATCTTTTTTCTAAACAATGTGGAGTGACGATACCATGTTTGACGTACGATCCGATGAACGACTGAACGCCATTCAGACGAGAGCGGGATTCATCGCATTCTGTTCTTATTGGTGCGTGACCCTGATTCTCCTCATCCTCATGGTAAGTATTGATGATGGATTGCTACATGATCCGTATTTCGTGCTCGCTGTGCCCTTTATCACCAGCATGTGGGTCTTTGTGGCTATGTTCATCGGGAAGGGCTTTTTCCGAACGATACGCGAGGAGGCGAACAGGTCGCCGAAGCAAGCACGCGAGACGAGACTGCGGCTACTGCTGGGCACGGTCCTGTTCGCCGTGACGATGTTCCTGATGAAGCGCTTCGATATCTTCGACCATGACGTTGCCACGGTGGGAACCGACCTTCTGACCTCGTGCGGAATCGCCGCGGTATTTGGAGTCTATCTGTGGTTTACCCAGGTGCGGAAGGTGCGGGGGCAAGATGAATAGCGCGATGTTCAACCCGATGAAAGACGAGCGGCTGCGGCAGATTTTCCTGAAGGCGGGGATGATTGCGTACTTCACCTATTTGATCGTCGCCTAGCTGCATACGGCACCGCGCCTCAGCGTCGACAGCGACCTGCTCAATGATCCCAATGTGGTGTTCATCATCCCCTGGTTCACAAGCCAAATCGTCTGAATGGTGATCATGATACGGGATGGGTATTTCCGCTCCGTGCGCGACGAAAACACACGCAGCACGACTCTCGCAAAAAAGGCGCGTTGGAAGGTTGTTGCCGGAGCGATTGTGTTCGGAGCAGGGATGTTCGGCTTTCAGCGGCTCAGCCTTTTTGGGCAGCAGCCTGGTCCAATCGAAGTCGATATTATCGGCGGTCTCGTCATGGCCTTGAGCTGGGGGATACTCATGTGGTTTCTGCAAGCGCGTAGAACGCGGGACGCGGGAGAATAAATATTCTCGCTCCCGATTTACACAATTACCGCGCCTCTATTGCACGCAAGCCCTGAGTCCGCATCCCGTACTCTACCCTCATCGCGCTGCGGCGTCACTAAATCCACATTGTCGGGGCGCGCCACACGCGCCACTTCCCGCTTTCGCGCTTCAACTGCAGGAGCTCGCCCTTTGCACCAAGACCGGAGAAATAGTAGCCGGCGTACACGATGGCGGATGCGCTGCCGGTTATCGTCGCCGATCCGGTCCAGACCAGCCAGCCGCTGCCTTCGAAATCCGCATGGAGGACACCACCAATACCGGTGCTGCATTGATCATACGCGCGGTACGGCAGCGGGGCATCATGTATACGATCAACAAGCCAGGCGGGCGGGGCGTGGTATTCAGCGTGGGCTCTGTCCCTCGGCACGGCATCCGTCATTTGTGTGAGTGTGAAAAAGTCGTAGAGTGACGTATCGATGCCTTCAATTTCGAAGCGCACAGCCGCTTCAACAACGTCCCACTCTGCGTCCACGGCGGGTTCCACCGCGCTTTCCGAACACGCCGAAACCCATAGCAGCACGGGTAGAATGATAATCAGCGTCGCCCTGGTCATTACCTGTCCTCCATAAATTTGTAGTAGTATTGGAGGGACCCTGCCTTCCAGACGCTATTCTCGTACACCGCGTTGAATGCCGCATAGGCCTGGCGGGTCGAGCGGTAGAACATTCCGCAAACGAGCACCAGATGCGTAGCGTCGATGCGTTCGATATTGCCCGTGAAACATGCCGTCGCCGCTTCCTCGGTGTCGCGGGTTCGCCATAGCAACCCCCAACCAGGCGGAGCGACCGTATCCGCCGCCACTCCGCTCATGTGAAGTATGCGAATCGGCAGATCATCCAGGCGCGCGAGAAAAGCGTCGGAATGGCCGTGAATGCTCAGCGGCCAGAACAGTCCATCACGCAGCGAATCGCCCACGGTGACGGCCATAGCCGCACAACCAAGCGTATCGATGCGCAGATCATGATACAGCGCGCGGTAGGCTAATTCCCGGATATCATCCTCGTCATACGCCGCATTGACCGCTTCCTCCTCACAAGCAGCGAGGAACATCAGGCATGACAACAGCAGCGCGGGTAGGCACAGAATCCTTCGCCTCATTTCGGACTCCACTATGTAATAAAAGCTTGGGCTCGGGAACAATACACAGTACAGTAGACACTGTACACCGAAAATCGTTACAAACAGAGCGCGAGTTGATCGATGCCCACAATGGCCGGGGTTGTGTGTATTTGTGAGATCAGGCCGAGTCGTGCCAATTCAGCTGGATGCCGTATGCAAGGTCGCCGTGAAATGATTGTGCGAGGGTTGTGAGATCGGAGCAGAATCCGTTGCGTAGAATGAGCGTAGAGAGGCCGAATCCGTTCCATGTAGAGACGTTGCATGCAACGTCTCTACATGGAACGGATTCGGATGGAAAGGCTATGGGTTTTCACCCAGTACCTAGTCTACACGTGGGTCACGGAACGAATCACCCTTAGAGACGCCGCCGATATAAGCTCCCGGAACCATGGAAAACCATACCACGGCGGCCCTCAGGGTGACGCGCTTGGCTATGCGCTAGGAAACCCTGATGTCATCCATGATATGGACCGGTGCGCAGCACTGGTGGGCACACTCAGGTCGCAGACTCGCCGCGGCGAGATGACGAGCCTGGCCAATGCATTCTGGCTAACGAGCACCAAACTCTGCGGTTGTATAGTTCCCGGCATACCTGTAGCTTCCCATACTCATCCTATCCTGGAGGCTCGTATGATCCCTCGCTCCTGCCACACCCTCGTTCTTGTTTTCATGCTGTTACCCGCCCTCTCCCATGCCCAGAAAATCTTGGGCCACGTCGTCACGGATCGCTGGGGAGTAACGCATGCCTACAGTCTCGCGACCGGGAGCGTACCGGATGACGAGCGCTCGGCGTTCGGATTGGCGGGGTATGCGGAAGCAAGCCAGCGTCTGATGCAGATGGCTATCGCGCGACTTTCGGTACAAGGACGTCTTTCCGAGGCCTTTGGTAGTCGTTTCCTCGATCACGACAAACGTCTCCGGACGCTCGGACTATATCGTCATGCCATGGCGGTCACACCGCTGTTGCCCGATTCCGTGCTGGCTCTGTTGAACCACTATGCTATGGGCGTAAATCTCTATATAATCGACAATCGTGATCATGCTCTCGTTGTTGAATCCGCGCTCGGCGTGACGTTGGAGTATTGGACAGCCGCAGATGCTGTTGCCTGCTTTTATCGCATCGCCGAGTATTTCGACCGCGGATGGAGCAACGAAGTTCAATCGCTGCGCAAATTCGAAGACATGCTGCTGAGCATGACGCGGGAAGAGGCGCTCGCTCAACTGGAAGCCGCCGGGCGTCTCGTCGATGATTCCGCCGCGATCGTCAGTCAGGCGGAATACCAGCGCTATAATGAGGAATACCGGAAATTGACGAGCGGTGTTGCGCCCGAAGGCGGTGCGACATCGTTCAAAAAAGACCTCGGCGCAGAGCCATGGGAACCTCCGAAAATGAGCCACAACTGGGTTGTGGGCGGCTCGAAATCAACGACGGGCTACCCCATACTTGAGTCCGACCCGCAGATTACCGTGCAGTCGCCCGCAACCTGGTACGAGACGCACATTTCCGGCGGGAGATTCAACGTGCGCGGCATTTCCATGCCGGGTACGCCGGTGATGCTCCTCGGCTTCAACGAACGTGTGGCCTGGGGTCTCACCGCGCTCGGATCGGATAATGCCGACCTGTTCCAGGAAGAACTGCGCCCCGGTTCGCGCAATGAATATAAATGGCAAGCTGGTTGGGAAACGATGACCGAGAGAAGCGAGGTGATCAAAGTAAAGGGTGAGCGTGACGTTACGCTAAAGGTCACTGGCACACGCCACGGCCCGGTGGTAAACGACTTGCTTACAGGGGTGCGTCAAGGAGAGATTTTTTCGCTGCACTGGCTCGTGCTCGAGGAAGAAGCAACAACGATCACCGGACTACTGAAAATGATGTCCGCCCGGAACTGGCCCGAATTCGCTCGTGGCGTGGCCCTCTACCAGTCACCGGGTACGCACATGATTTACGGGGACAGCAAAAACACCATCGCATACTACACGATGGCGCGCATTCCGAAGCGGGTGCACAACGCCGCCATCCCGTTCCGCGGGTGGACCGGCGACGAGGAATGGCTTGGCACAATACCGTTCGATGAAATGCCGCGCATGCTCAATCCACTCGCCGGATATATCAGCACAGCAAATAACGCTCCCGTCGGATCGTGGTATCCTCATGCGGTCGGAGGCGGACTCGGCGATAATGCCCGCAGCTTGCGGTTGAAGGAGTTGATGGAAGGAACCGCAGTGTTTTCTCCCGAAGATTTCCTGAACGTCCATCGCGACATGATCGATCCTATCGCGCGCGACTTCGTGCGCTATGCCATTATGGCGGTTGATGCCGAGCAGCCGCTCGATCCAGACGCCCTCGCCGCCGCGGATTCACTTCGCGGCTGGGACTATACACAAAACACCGCGCTCTCCATATATCGTCTCACCTCCACAATCGGTACGGTAATCAAACGCAGCATCCGCGGCACGCCGTTGGAAGCGCGCTACCTCGGGAGCGACGCCGGGTTAGTTCAGATTTTTCGTGACCTGGAGGAGTATGAACGCACGAATACGGGGCTGATGCCCGACGCGGATATACGCGCATGGCTGATCGATCAATTGGGCGAGGTGTATCGCAAAAGCGGTATCGCGCAGGCGGGAGGACGCCCGATAGTGCTGCGTCATTCCATGCCATGGCAAAGCAATCTCGAGAATATCGGTTCCCTGAATGCGCAGTATGATCAAACGTCCCCTCCTCTGACGTGCGGTCTGGCGGCAACCATCTGGTCGCAGTTGGGAAACAGCTACTCTCAGATCGTCGACCTCTCAATAGTGGATTCATCCCTCAGCATTCTACCTCCCGGAAATTCGGAAGTCCAGACGAGTACACACTTCGCCGATATGATTCCACTCTGGGTGGAAGGCGGCATGCATCCTGCCCCGCTTTCATGGAATGCAATCGCGCCGCATGAAGAGAGCCGTGTAGAAATCACCATAGTATGGGATGCTACAGAGGGCACTCCGTATGCTTCTCCTGATTTCCGCATCACATCGCTGTGGCCAAATCCCGGCAAGGGTCCATTTACCCTGCACTGCGAGGGAGCAACCGCTCGCAACGGTCTTATGATTGTGCGCGATCTGTTGGGCCGTGACGTCGAGCGGCGCGCGTTTACGACAGCTGCGGGATCCGCCGTGCTGCACTGGCTGCCGCAATCCACACAGGCCGCAGGATTGTATATACTTACGCTATACAACAATGCACGGAGTATAAGCGTACCCGTGCGCTATACTCCATGAGCTAACGTATGGCATAATCGGGCGTAGAAGCGTAGGCCTCCACACCGGTACATTTCATGGATGACATGAGGTTTTCCTAGCACATAGCCAAGCTCGTCATCCTGAGTGTACCCACCAGCGCTGGATACCGGTCCATTTCGTGGAGGGCTTATTGAAGGTCCCGTGTAGCCGCCGCACATGCATCCACATGTATGCAATACACACTGATTATTACCTCTTCCTCCCCCTCTCTACCAGGGGGCAGGGGGGTGAGTTGATTGAAGCCCGCATTTCTCGGGTCCGAGGGTGAGTTTATGAAATCAGACCGATTCAAGCCTGATTCTGGAAGGATGTCATAAGAAGGAGCCGCCACTGTTTGATCGTTCGTCACGGCACTGCGTTTGTATGGCGGCGTCTCGAAGGATGATTGGTTACATAACGGACTACGAGACTCGAGAGCGCTTGCTGCTCGATCACCTCGCCGCGGCGAGGTGATTGGTGGGCAAGTTATTTCGAGTCACCTCGTGCGTTGCGGAACGAATCATCTCGCCGCGGCGAGCCTTCGACCTTCGAGACGCCGCCGACCCACGCTCTCGGAACGACGACCGCTTACACTGCAGCGGCCCTTCTTATGACATTGAGGAGTCTTTACTTGCTGAACCTCGTAGAAGCCCGGACGCTGCTCCTTCGACTGCGCGCCGGATAACGCATTTTTCTATGATCAGTACCTTTCTTGCGGCGCTGCGCTCAGGATGACGGTGCTTGTTTGGCGTAGCTAGAACCACGATGTCATCCACGAAATGGACCGGTGCGCAGCGTCGAAAGCCGAAGGCTGTAGACTCGCCGCGGCGAGGTGGGCTCACTCAGGTCGCAGACTCGACGCTGCGAGGTGACGATGTTTATAGACAAGCCCAGCTTGCTACTTTTACTCCGACACAATGGTGAATATCTCGCGATGGCCATCCACCAGAAACGGTACGAAAGCCTTATACCACTCCTGCCATCCCGTGGTCGCAAACTCGGATTTCATCAAGTGTTCGAACTCGGCGAGTGTATTGTGTTGTGACTCCAACACCAATGTATAGTACGGGCCCGTCACATCGGTGAGCACGCGCATGGGGAACACCTCCCCCGAGGAAGTGAGGGACGAAGAGAACGTATGTATGGTAGCCAGCGCGCCTTTCATCTGGCCAAACTTGACACGGAAGATATCACGAACGAGGATCATGGCCCGCTCCTTTGAGAAAAGTATGTATGGAGGAAATTGCCTTGAAAGATAACGATATCGTTTCCGGGATGCAAGAGAAAAATCAATTTTAGCTTTTTATTTATTTCTGCAAGACCATGGATATGTGCTTGACATTCCTTCTTCAAGTACTGATATTGGGGAGTTAATCGATCATACATGGATCGCAGCCTGTTTTCCGACTCCGCCGGTGGCGTATGACGGCATGTGTTGTGGTTGAACTCATTTACACCATCATGGAGGAACGTCATGAGACTATCATATAGAGGACCTCTCGCTGCTGTGTTGCTCTGGGCCGCCTTGTTCGCTTCCTGCGGAAGTCCGGCCAAACAGGACAGCGATATTCCTGTAACCACCAGTTCCGAGAAGGCGCGGGCGGCTTTTCTTGAAGGTCGCACGGCATTGGAGGCGGGACGAACCGACCAGGCGCGAGCCCTCTTCGATAGTGCCATCGAAGCCGATCCAACCTTCGCACTCGCGCTTCTCTACCGCGCCAGGACCGCGACTTCGGCGATTGAGTGGAAATCGTACGTCGACAAGGCGATCTCGAACAAGGGAAGCGCATCCTCGGGTGAAAAGATCATGATAGACATGTTGTCCGCAATGCTCAACGACGACACCGAGGGCAAACTCGAGCTTGCCCAACAACTTGTCAAGGAATACCCGAAATCCGCACGTGCCTTGCACGAGCTTGCGGACGCTCATGCCGACATGAAACATATCGATGAAGAACGTACGACGCTTGAATCCGCTATCGCTCTCGATCCGTCCTGGGCCATGCCCCATCGAAGTCTTGCTGAATCGTTTACGTTCATGGAACCTCGGTTCCTTGCGAAGGCGGAAGAGCATGCCATGAAATATGTGGAACTGCAGCCGAAAGAGGCGGTCGCGCAGATTACACTCGGCGACGTCTACAGAGCGCAAATCGATCTTGAAAAAGCGCGCGACGCGTATGCCAGGGCCGCTGACCTGGATCCCGAAAGCAGTGTCGCTCTTTCCAAAAAAGGACACGCGGAAACCTATCTTGGCAATTACGAAGCCGCGCGTACCGACTTCGAGGCCGCGGCCGCGAAGACCGATACATGGAAAGTCGGACCGAAAAACTTCGCGGCATACACCTGGCTGTATGCCGGAAATGTCAAGGCCGCATTGAAAGCAATCGAGGACGTCATCGCCGCCGTACCGTCGCTTATACCCGATGCAACCCTCCAGCAGCAGGCTTTGGTCGTCTGTCAGGAGAGCCGCTGCCGCATCGCGACCGAAGCAGGCGCCTCCGATGTCGCGGCTGATGCCTTTACGAAGCATGCGGAATTGGCGCGAGCGATCAGCGGCGCCATGAACAATCCCGCGTTTTCAAAAATGACCGAAGCGGAACTCGCCCTGCTTGAAGGATACATGATGGCAAAGAAGGGTGATTATGCCGCCGCCGCTGTATTCGCGGACAGGGCGGAGGAACAACTCAAGGACATGAACAATCCCCGCGCCATGGACGGTGTACATTTTCTGCGAGGGTTCATCGCATACCTCAGCGGCAAACATCAGGACGCGATCAAGCACTTCGCGTCGGCGGGAGACGATAGAATCGAGGTGAAATTTTACGCAGCGATGGCGCATGAGGCCATGGGCGAAAAGGAGCAGGCAGCCAGGATGTTCAAGGAAGTCACCGACTGGAACTTCAACGATCTCAACTACGCGCTCATTCGCAGCAAGGCGGTCGCAAAGCTGAAAACCTGACCTCCGTGATTCAAGTGAAAGGTGAACAGGCGGCAGATCTTGCCGCCTGTTTCGTATTCTATGCCGCTACAATGTACTCGCCTGCATCGACGCGCATCATGATCGTCAGGGGGCGATCTTGTGGCTAAGCGCGGCAACCCATTGCTGTTGAAATTGACAGCAATATTACTGTAGTTTTCTAAAGTTTCAATTACTACAGCAGGCCAGCGCCCACGCTGCCATCCGGATCGAGCCAGAAATTCGTTAGGGTCGTTTGTCATCGGATGGTGTGGTGCGCATCTTCAGCCCGGCGTGGCAGGAAACCACCCGCCCGACGCGTTGATTCATAAATAATCTTACCCACGGGCTTTTTCATGCGGGACGTTGCCTCAAAATTGGATCTTACCCAATCGGAGGTACACCATGATCCTTGGAAACCGGAAAGAGTACCTTGATATCATGTGCCAGCGTTATCAAGAAGCGAACAGAGCAGAGCGCACAGCGAATCTGCCCTGCGGGAAACGGCTGAGGGGAATGATCCCATTGTGGGTAAAGGGTAAAGAGGCCGGAATTCGTCGTCCTTCGTCGGCCTCTTTACTCTTCACTCTTCACCTTTTCCCGATCCTACCCTTTCACCCTTTCACCTTTTCACCCTTTCACCTTTTCCGATCCTACCATTTCACCTTTTCACCCTTTCACCTTTTCACGATCCTACCTTTTCACCTTTTCACCCTTTCACCTTTTCACCCTTTCACCTTTTCACGATCCTACCTTTTCACCTCGCCGCGGCGAGTCTTCGGCCTGCGGCCTTGGACTTTTCACGAACCCGCACCCTTCACGCCCGGGAGCGTCAATCCGTGTGTATAATTTTTACCACCGGATTTTCGGTATATTCCCGGGTATCAATCACAACCTCGTAGAACCTCCATGCGTACCTTCATCTTCGCTCTCCTCCCGGCATTGTTGTTCGCAACCGCGCCTGTTCAGGCACAGACGGCGATAATCATCAATCACGAATGCACCGATCTTTCGGTCGTTCCAGAAAATTTCATCATTCAGGCAAAGCAGCGATACCGCATTTCGTACGGGCACACATCACACGGCAGTCAGATCGTGTCCGGAATGGATCTGCTGCAATCCGTCCCCGGATCCGTGTACACCTGGTCCCACGATGGCGACGGCGCTTCCCTGTCGCTGCACGACGGCGTTCCATCCGGCGATCTTGGCGGCGGCGGGGATCTCGCCTGGGAGCAGGCCACGCGCGCTCTGCTTGACCAAACTGCCTGTGATCGCAACATGATCATGTGGTCCTGGTGCGGTGGCTGCTCTGGAAACGGCGTCGACGATATCAACACCTACCTGCAAGCCATGGACGCCTTGGAGCGCGATTATCCAGCTGTGACTTTCGTGTACATGACGGGCCATCTCGACGGCACGGGCGAACAGGGCAATCTGCATCAGCGCAACGAGCAAATCCGGACGTGGTGCTTACAGAACGGTAACGTTCTGTTTGATTTCGCGGATATCGAAAGCTACGATCCCGATGGCAACTATTTTCTTGACCTCGACGCGAACGACAATTGCGATTACACCGACGCACATGGCGCGAGCCGCAACTGGGCGCAGGAATGGTGCGAGCGCAATCCCGGACAGTGCGGTGATTGCTCCTGCGCTCATTCCCAATGTCTGAATTGTCAGCAAAAGGGAAAGGCCTTCTGGTGGATGATGGCGCGTCTCGCGGGTTGGGACGGCGTGACTTCCGTCGAGCACCCCGCTATACCGCCATCGACTCTCCCGCAATTATTCCCGGCCTATCCCAACCCCTTTTCCAGCGAAACGACGCTTCGCTTCACCCTCCCGCGGCCTGCACGCGTCACCCTCCGCGTTGTGGACATCACCGGCCGCTGTGTCGCGCAGCTTCTCGAAGACAGCAACACTCGCGCAGGCGGCAGCGTGATAACCTTTACAGCCTCCCATCTGCCGCAGGGGATGTACGTCGTTGAATTGCAGGCGGATGATATCAGGCTGCGTCGCCCGCTTCTGCTGCTGAAATAGGACGAGCGCAGGCTTTCTCCTGGACCACGTTGTACCCGCAGCGCCGGTCAATGAAAAGACGTGCGGAAACAGATTCCGCACGTCTTTGACTGGATACGCCACGGTCAATCACCGGTAGCGAAAGACTCGCTGACGATGTTGTCGACAGCCGGTTATTCCTGTGTTGATTCCGCTCCTTCCGCCGCCGCCTTGTTAAACCGCTGGCGGAGTCCAGCAATGACATCCTTCAATTCGGGCTTCTTCTTCTCGAGATTTTTCAGATCCTCCAACGGCCCATCGATGGAATCGCCGGGTTTGACCATGGTTATCGCCTCGTCGTAGACGGCCATCGCTTCGGTTTTCTTACCGAGATCGAGGTAATATAGGCCGAGATTCGCTTTCGCGAAAGACAATGTTTTGTCGTACTCCAATGATTTCGTTGTGGACTTGATGGCTCCTTGTATATCACCGGTCAGATACTGGCTCCATCCCATATTCGCCCAGCCAACTCCATTTTCGGGTAGCAATTCGAGGAATTCCTTCCACTTCACCACTGCCATTGCATCATCACCGAGACCAGAGTGGGAATACGCTATCCGGAACAGTACGCCCGGCCTCATCTGCGACGACAGAGCCGTATCCTGCTGCATTGAGCTGAGGATAGCCAATGCTTCCTTGAATTTCCCCTGTTCAAGCAGTGTCGAGCTTTTATCCCACTGGTCCTTCAAGGTTTGCGCCTGCAATGCTACGCTCATCGAAACGAAAACCAGCGTCACCATACCTATCGCCGAGACTACATTTCGCAGATTCATAAGGTCCTCCATCGAAGAAGTATTGGATAATGAGACTTCAGGTTTGATGTCTCCGTCATTAGATACAGATACTCCGCTGCATGGACGATACCGCGATGCGGAGAGATCGCCATCCGGCGCCTGATCGCGAATAACATATTCAGACGCACAGATACGGCTCGGATTCGGTATTCGAATAAGTGAACTGATCAGAAGATGGAAATACTACGCTGAATCTACGATACTTCGAGTCTGGAATCAATAATCCGCGAGAAAATAATGCTCTACTGGGATGCCTGGGATTCACGAAGCTTCCGTCACACAAGGCAATTGTTATTCGTGCAGATGTAGAAGCGTGTTCAGCGGCATTTTCACCGACACCACTTGCCCTATACGCTACCTACACGGGATCCTCCGCGTCGCGAACTGCGATACGCAAATGCAATGCATCCTGATTCAGGAGCGTCTATTTTTTTTACTCTGTCAATGCAGCAACAGCATCTTCCGTACTGCGACGACGGTGCCCGCGCTCATCCGACAGAAGTACACCCCCTGCGGCAATCCTGCGCTCTCGATTCGCACCTGATGCTCACCAGCCGGCAGTTGTTGATGCAACAACGGTTTCACCGGTTGTCCGAGTGCGGTTAGCAGGGTCAGCGTTACGGTTTCCGGCGAGGGAAGCCGAAAACGAATCGTGGTGGTGGACGTGAAAGGATCGGGATAATTTTCTTCCAATGTGAATGCAGGAAGGGATTCAGTGGAATGCTTCAGGTCGGTCGTGAGCGAATCCAGATTCACCTTGATGAGAAGCGCCTCTTTCTTTTGCTGGGGATGGAATGAGCGGGTAAGACCCGTGAGATAGAGATTCGAACCTCGAACCGCGATGTCGAGCACGTTATCCTCTCCAGCTGCGCCCCAGGTCCGGTACAATAGAGGCGTTCCGTCGGCTGCGAATTTGATCAGTGCGACGTCGATTTCTCCGGCACCGTAACTCTTCGTCTGACCCGCGACATAAATCGAGCCGTCGTCTCCGAGCGCAAGAGCCCTGGCTGATTCCACCTGCTTCCCTCCCCATCGGGTGTACCATATCAGGTTGAAACTCTTGTCGTATTTGGCGAGAAAGAGATCCCAGTCGTCGGCAGCGACAGTCGTAGGGCCCGTGACGTAGAGATACGTCCCGTCGCTGACCATGCCCAGCGCGTTCTCCATATTCACCCAGGAATCGTCGCGTCCGAACGTGACACTGTCCCTCAGGCTTCCATCGCTGCGTGTGAAGCTGGCCAGAAGCGCACGTCCATCCATATTGTTCAACAGGCCAACACCATTATAAAGCCCCGCGATATACAATCCGTCGGTGTCGAGCACCGCGTGGCCATCCGCGTGCTCGCCCCATTCGCCGCCCCATGTGTTGGTCCATTGCAGACGTCCGTCCAGATCGAGCTTCAACAGCCCCACGTCCTGCCGCGACGATGCGCCCGTGCACCATCCGGTGATATACAGACCGTCGGCATCGGCCAGCACGTCATCGGCTTCCTCATAGTTGCCGGCTCTATCCCAGGTCATGCTCCACAGGGTGTCGCCGGTAATTGGATCAATTGCCAGGACGAACATATCGCAACCGTTTGCGCGGCAGTCGCGCCCTGCTGCGTAAAGTCGGTTGCCGTACACACGTGCGATATACGCCTGTTGGTTCTGGAATCCGCCATACACGGCAGGCGCAGGCCAAAGTTCGACACCATCAGGATCGAGTTTGTACACGACGACATCAAAGAAGCCCCCGATAACGGGACGGAACTGGCTGGTCGCCCAGTACAGATTCCCTTGGGCGTCGGTGTCTATCCCCCATGCTTCGGCATCTCCAGTTGGGACTTCACTCGCATACCGAAGCACCCACTCAGGCTTGAGCTCGCCCTGGGCATGCAGAATTACCGTCCAAAGCAGGAAAAGGCAGATGGCTGTAATGAAATTTCGCATGATGGTCCTTCCTGGTTGAGAGGCATTATACAATGATAAAGACACAACCGTCATGGTCTCCATTTTTCATGGCAACGATTCAAAATGTGGGAGCACGTTCGCATCTGTGCTTGTTCGCCGTGCTTCGAACGAGGGAAGGTGCTGTCGATGGTGTAAAAAAGAATGATCCGTTGCGGTTCCGGTTCAGAAATTACGACCAATCCTGAGCGGTATCCGGAGGTTATTGCGTGGCCGCGTCCGTATGTAATTCACTGAGTTTCACCAGTGCCCTTACCCGCTCCGAGATGCACAAATAGTCTCCCTCTATGGAAAGGATCTTTCTGGTGCGGAAGACCAAGGTGTGCTTACTTTTCTGCACCTCTCAACGGGCTTGCCTGGCTGCTGCTTCTTTGCGTTGCTGCGTCCTTCAATTTTCTTGTTGTTGTCGACAGAAAATATTCTGATGATGCTTCCGTTCTAATGCAGCACGAGAAACTTCCCGGAGACTATTCCGGCACCTGACAGCAGCCTGCAGAAATATATTCCGTCCGGCAGGCCCGTCGTCGAAAGTGAATAACGCGGATTATCCCCGGTGATCCGTGTGTTGACGACAAAGCGTCCGGCCGCATCGGTAACGACGAGGGTGCCGGACGACGAAGGTGCGAGGGATGCGCTAATCGTCACATTGTTCGCGGCGGGGCTGGGCCATACCGCGAGGTTCAGAGCGGTTGGAGCGGCAAGGACCTGATCCGTGGCGAGAACGACATTGGTGATCTCCGCTTCGCTGGCATGCACCACGAGACGGCGGAACGGATCGGCATCATGGTATCCAACAAATGCGACAAGGGAGATGATGTCATGGCGCCCGACGTTGCTCTTGTCCCATATCGCGTTCATATCGCCTTTCCAATTCCATGTGTACACTTTTCCTGTTTCCGGCGTCGATGGTATCACTCCGGTCACTCCCCAGGCACCGCCGGGAATGGCGCTCACAACGCGGTGATGCGCGTAACCCACTATCGGATCACCTGCCCCCCGGAATGGATGCCCCTGCGTGGAGTTGAAATAATTTGTCTGGTCGTAGCCTTTACCGTGACCGATGATGCTGTCCTCGATCACATACAGATGGACGCGCAAATCGCCGGGTGCGGGCAGCGCTGAAAATTCGATTTCCACTGTGCATTCAAGTTCCGCCGTGCCCTCGCGGTAGGTGGAGTTTATGCGAATGTCGGCGTATTGCTCGTCGTCGAGGTGCGCCGTTACCAAGCTGTCCCATTTCCCCCGGATGGTACCCAGGTTCTCGTACGGTGCCACATGCTTCGGGTAGAGGACGCGATCGATAACACCGCTTGGCGCGAAATTGACGAAGGCCCCGGCTATCGTATTGCTGCCCGGAGCGGTCATCGAATCAGTACCAAAACCCGCATGATGCGTCACCCAGATCACCGACGGATGGTCCTTTTCAATCCGCGAGGCGACGATGTCGCCATCGGGACAGAAGCCGCACTGTGCCGTCGAGAACTCCTCCAGGAGGATGTGACGCTGGGTGGTCTGAGCCGAGAGAGGCGCATGCGCGAGGAGGGAAGCGAACAGTAGAACGCAGGCGAACGGTAGCGAATTTCGAATCATAATCTCTCCTGTTGAGTCAATGCGCCAAATATAGAAATCCCGTGCTACAATCGCAATTGACCTTTGCGACTTCCCAATACCAGGAGCATTGCGTCATACATACGGTTACCGAGAACCTTTCGGAAATAACGTCGTTGCCTCATAATTGTGTTACCAACAACACGAGGTGCGACTCATAGGCAAAACTGCTCTTCCGGCTACTATTCAGGAGTATCCGGTACGATACAAATCCTCGACGAAAGCGCAGCGTGGCGAGCTCCTTGATCATATTTGTCCGTTCCATAGCATCCATCGAAAATATGCGATTCTTCTATCGGGAACGGCGCACCTGCCTGGCTGAATGAGGAAGGATAGTGATATATTTGGCGTCAATCTGCGCTAGGCACCCCAGGCCGCATTCAGCGCATAGCACAATCCTGGCACCCGGGCTCAAGCACGATTGTTCGCAGGCTCCGCGTGGTCAGTGAATGTACCGAACCCGCAGACTCTCTCCCGCATTTCCGAATAGCGCTTGCGTCATGCGTGGAGAGCTTCGATGCATGATACAATTGCGGTGACCGTGGTCAGGCCCTTGCCTGATTACTGTCAGTCGCGTAGTAATAAGCAGATTTCTTACGGAGCTACTACGTCATCCTTCGCGTCTGCTTCTTGTCGTGAACTGTTCTTGAAATACCAGAGCGATACGATGAGCAATACAATGCCGAGGACGATAAAGGAGATGATGCGATACGTCGGTTCGAAGGATGTCGTGCCAAAGGTCATGACATGAATCACAGCCATCAGCAGCGTAGCCATGGCCATCCAGCGGTATTTGTGAATGTTGAGTACCTTGCTCAGCGCATAGTACAGTACCGCGATACCAGCCCACGACAGACTCACCCACACACCAGGCAGCATGTAATGCAAGGCGTAGGGAATGACGAGCAGCGCCGTGATCAAATAGGAATTGCGCAATATTTCCGCCTTCAGTTCAAGCCGTTCATGCTGCCAGTTCATGATGCGCGCGCTGAACAAGGCGACGATGCCGAACACGATCAATATCCCGTCGACAACCGGTGTGCTGACGAGGTAGGCAAGCAGGATGACGAGGAAGATGCCATAGTTGGCCACGACGATGATGCGGGAGCGAAACCAGATGGCGAGAGAAATGACGAGAAAACTTTGCAGGCAGAGCCAGACGAAGGCCGCAGGGATAGCGAAGGTGGTCACAATCGCCACGCTTAACGCGAGATTCCCGGCCATGGTGTACAGGAATGTTGTATAGCGTGCCGAGGACCTGACCCAGAACGCCTGCGCCAGGCCGATATACATCACGGCGAGCGTGACAAGCAGAATACCGAGGTAGGGGCTGGCCGCGGCAATGGCTAGCCCGAACAACAACAGAAACGGGAGGGCTGTGTTGAGCAATGCGCTGATAATCTGATCGGATGCTTCCGTACCGCGTTCGACCCTGGTCCATGCCGCAATTCCGAATAGGAATGCGTGGATTGGAATGAAGATGAAATGCGCGGATGTCCCTTTGACGAGTTCGACGGAACCGCTGAAGAAGGGATTGTTGACAGCCCAGAGCCCATGCGTGAGCGCGACTAACGTGATACCGAGAGGGAGCAGATACATCCAGTTCCGCCGCAGTGCGATAGCGATCGTAACGACCGTGATCGCCGAGTTGCCGAACAGCACAAGCCACATGGACGGTCCGGAAAGCACAGCCGCGCAGCCAAGCACCAGAGCGAGCGCCACCAGCTGCGAGGACTGCTTGCGCAAAGCCAAAACGATGTTAACCGCCGTCATGACCATCAGAAGAACGAAGACCACGCCGCCGTTGGTGATTAACGGATTTTCAGTGAAAAAGTGCAACCGAAGCGTAGAGAAAAACAGCAGCAGTATAGCTCCGCCGGTCATGTAGCGGGCAAACTCGGCAATGCTCTGCCTCCATATCTTCGCGATAAGCAGCAGCACTCCGGCCAGCACGAAGCCGAGTGTGTTGGCGATGAATGCCGGCAGCACGGTGAGAGGAAGGGTAAGGAGGAACACCACACCCAGCGTGAAAACCATGACACCAATCTTCGGCAGCCAATTTTTTCCGATGGTGAATTCGAGGGATTCGCGTTCCCTCGGCACGGCGATCCCCGGTACGACGGTTTCCAGCGATTCCGGACTCGGTAAACGAAGATGTTCCTCTATATCGTGCAGCCGTCGGTCCAATGACTCGAGCGTGTTCCATATACGCTCTTCCGATGCATTCAAATAGGTGTCCGGCATGGGAGTCCTCCTGGAGATTGGAACCGCAATACTAGGGGTGTAACACTCCGCGATATTCGCTGATCGGCAATTACGCTGCGTCTTGTCTCCGATCGATGCGCCTGATATACAAGGCCAGCATGATAATCGTGAGGGTGATGATCAACGTCGTCACCGCCAAACCGACGCGTCGATACGTGTACTGGTGGTTCGCCTCTTCCGCATCCCGAAGCGCGGTAGTCGCGATACGGAGTCCCGGATCGAGGACCTCGCGGAATGCCTCAAGGTCGAACGCATGCACGGCCGTACGTGATTGCAGGCGCGACTGTTTGGCGTCGCGCAGCGCAAAACGAATGTCGTCGACTTCCATTCCTTTCTGCTCCGCGGAATTGATAAGACGCTCGGTCCGGGTGATGGACGACATCAGACTGTCGAGCAGGCCGCGCATCTGCAGACCGGCGCGATACCCTTCCGGTGCGCGGTCGGTCGTGTGACACGAACCACACGCCGTATTCGCGTTCAGCACGAACATCTCTTCGGTCGCGGGTTCGATGGCATGGTTACTGTGACAGGTCTCGCACTCGGGTTTCCCGAGGCGTTCAAATTCCACCTTGTGCCGGCTGGCACGGAACAGTTCCGCGTTCAGTGCGTGGCAGGTACCGCAAACGTTGGAAATCGACTCCACGTTGGGCGGCGCCGCTCCGTGATTGCCGTGGCAATCGTTACAGGACGGCGCACTCGTTTCGTGACGTTCGAGCAGCGCTTTGCCATGCACGCTGCGGGTGTAATCGCGGACCTGTGTAACCGGAATGCCGTATTTTTTCATCCGCGTGGGATCGCTATGGCAACGCCCGCACGTCGCGGGAATGTTGAAGGCGTTCACGCTCGAAGTGGTTTCCGTCGCACGTTTGATATTGTGCGCGGTATGGCAGCTGGCGCAGGTAGCCGTGTGTGGATCGCCCTTGGCGTTCAGCTGTCCATGCACACTGGTTCTGTACTTCGCAAGTTGGTCGGTAGGCACCGACGGATTGAAGCGTTTCATGAAATCGGGATTTCCGTGGCAGGACGAACACAGCGCGACCACGCGCAGCGGGGATACCGGTGAGGCGGGATCGGTGTGACGGCGGATCCCGTGCGCGCCATGACAGTCCGTGCACTGGACAAGTAATTGGTCGACCGATCTCGATCCACGGCTATGCGCGCTTGTTCGCAGGGACGCGAGCTGACCGGTTTCTCCTTTAAAACCCTTGGAACGCATGTGCGCTTCGTCGTCGTGACATTTTCCGCACGTGGTTGAAATGGCATTCCCTTTCGGGATACCGATAAAGCCCTTCGTCTTGTTCATGGCAAGGTCCATGTCGTCACTGCGTCGGTCCCCGCCATGACAATCCGCGCAGGAAACACCAGCCGTCTGGTGCACATCCTTGCGAAACGCCGTCGTCGGGGCGTCATCAATGCCATCGTGACAATTGAAGCATTCATCCCTGGATTGCCCCATCAACGATGAAACGGACAATAGTATCAGAAAAAGGATTGTTGGGAGGATGCTGCGTGAAGTCATTGTTGTTGTCATTGCATCACCCATCCGAGAATCGTAAAAAACAAGATGAAGCATATCACGAGAATGCCGAGGTAGGTGAACCGACGGCTGTGTTGCCCGCGTTGGGAGGCCTTGTCGAGAAACGGTACCAGTACCCAGAGCAGCCCCGCGACGCCGAAGAACAGAATACCGACAACTTCGCCTTCCATGAACCAGATGTGCGGCGGCAGTAGCTTCAGTATCTGGAACATGAACAGGAAATACCATTCCGGAAGAATACCCGCCGGTGCCGGGGCGAAGGGATCGGCCTTGACACCGAGTTCCCAGGGGAAGAACACCGCGAGAACCACGAGGACATTGAGAACGATGAGCCACAGCAACAGGTCACGCAGGACGAAATTCGGAAAAAACGGCATGGTCTTTTCCTCGCCATGTTTTTCCGCATCGATCGGCGAACTCATCCCCTGTGCCTGTACCAGCAGAAGATGGACGGTCAGAAGTATGGTGAACAAGGCAGGGAACAGTGCGACATGGAAACCGAAGAAACGCGACAGCGTGGCGCCTCCGACGTCCGGTCCTCCGCGCAGCAGTTGCATCACCGGCTCTCCGATGATCGGTAACGCTCCGGCGATGTCCGTGCCGACCTTTGTGGCGAAAAACGCCAGTTCATTCCATGGCAGCAGGTAACCGCTGAACCCGAACGCGAGCGAGAGGAAGAACAGCAGCATCCCCGTCACCCAGGTCATCTCCCGCGGTTTGCGGTAGGCTTTGGTCAGATACACACTGAACATGTGGATGGCCGCAGCCAGTACCATCAGATTGGCCGCCCAACTGTGTACCGAGCGGATGAGCCAGCCGAACTGCACCTTCGTCATCAGAAAGCGGATACTTTCGAAAGCCGTATCGGCACCGGGCCGGTAATAGAACAACAGGAGGATGCCGGAAAGCACCTGCACGAGAAACAGAAACAAGGTCACGCCCCCGAAGTAATACCATACCGAATGCCGGTTTCGAGGGACGGTTTTCTTGTCGATAAAATGCCTGATACCGCCTAATTCGATGCGCTCCTCAACCCAGCCGAGAAGTTTTGCCGTTAGTGTTTTCATAGCCGGCCTCACGCGCTCTTCTCTTTCACGTGAACTTCGTCACCCTTCACGACAACCGTGAACTCTTCAAGTGGCCGGGGAGGAGGTCCTTCGACATTTTTTCCGTTGAGGTCGTATTTCCCGTTGTGGCAGGCGCACCATATCAGGCCCATATCCTCCCGATACTGCACCGTACAGTCAAGATGTGTGCACGTGGCGGAAAAAGCCTTGAAATCGCCGCCGGGATAACGTATCAAGAGCGCAGGCTTGTTACCGAAGCGAAACATCGTTCCGGAACCAGCGGCGAACTCGTCGACCTTGCCTACAAGGACGCTGGTGACATGTTCACCGGTGACTTCCGGCGGTTTGAGATAGGCGAGAACGGGGTACAGCACTGCCGCGCCGAGCGCGGTGGCGCTGCCTGTGAGCAGCATCTTGAGTGTTTTCCGTCTGCTCTCCGAGGGATCGGTCATACGAACTCCTGTTGGGGTCATACGGGATGATTACACCGCGTCCAATCCCACGACGGCAATAGTCGGTTGTGTGGTGCGGCTGAATATAAATAAAAGGTGCGAATTTCTTTTAGGAAGGCGGCATTGCCGCATAACACGGGGTCGATTCGGGAACGGACGAGTTTCGCGTGATCGGCATGGGTAACGTGATTGGCACTGGTAAAAAGGTGCAGCCGTGTTTTTCTGAGAGTCTATTTAGTCAAAAGATTCGTTAATGTCAAGCACGGGAAGATTTTGGAACGAAGCTCCGTAGCGAAATTACCTGCCAATCCTGCGTGTGCCTGCTCAACCTGAGGCTGATCAGAATGACGAACCTGACTGCCACGGCATCAATGTTTTTTCTTCCGGTTCTTCTTCCGTGCGTGTTTTTCGAGTTTGCGCTTCTCACTTTTTTTACCGTCCCGGTGAACCTTGGTCCCCATTTCCGGCAGAGACAGAGGTAGAGCAAACTTCGGAGAACTCATCGGCTTCGCCGGGCCAGTGAAGCATCCCCACGATTGCATGCGAGCGTGAATGTCGGTACGCGATCGATTATCGAGATCAGCCTGGAGCCTCGAAATACATCCCTCGGGTCCTAGGGAAGCTGCGATCTCTACATCCTGCTCGTTCAGGAAAAATGACATGATAACGCCTTCCCGGAATGCGGCCTGGAGCGATTCCATCAATTCCAGCGGGCACAGATCGAGTATGGGTCCGGCGAGAAAGCTGTAAACCTCATCCTCCGTATCATCCGTCTCCCATCCGTTGAACGCATCGCCGAGGAACTTCACTATCTCCTCCCGCGGTGCGACGCCCTCGGCCACGGCATAGGTAAGCGCGTGAGCCCCCGCCGACCGTGCATAGGCATTGGCGTCCTTGTTCAACACGAGTCCTTTTATCGCGTCCAGCCTCCCGTCACAGGTTTCGAACAAAGCGTAGGGAAATTCCTCGCTCACGAGATCGTCGAACAAACCATGTGGAAGATCGTTTGGCAGACTCACCAGATCGATGAGGAGTTGGTGGGCCCGCGGTTCCCGAAAATATCCGAGCAGCATGAGCGCATAGGTTGGCCCGAAGCAGCGTTCATCGTTCGCATACTCCCCCGGAGACTCCAGCGTTTTTTCGAGCGTCCAGAGCAGTGCCGGCGTGATTTCTTCTTGTCGCTCAACAGCAGCTACGACCTCCGCCCTCTTGTAGCTACCATCGGCCAGCTCGAATGCATCGAGTACGGCCCGGATCTCGACCGAAAACTGTGGCTCATCTCCAATCATGTTCAATCCTCAAATGTTTGTACCGACTCGCTGAATACCGGGTGACCAATCTTCTGAAGCAATAAAATGTATGAAATTTCTTGCGAGATATAACTCCCGGATCTGTCTGCGCAACCGCTCCCGCACGTCTGAAGCATCGGGCGGCCTTCACACCAACGTTGATATTCTATCGACAAAAACGTGACACTTCCCCGGACCGCGCAACCCAAATTACCTGCGGAAATCGATTAACACCAGGAGGTGGATCATGGTACGAATCATCATCGGCAGTCTCGCACTCATCACGGTTATCGCGGCTGTCTGCAACGGGCAACTGCGCGAAAGCATCAAACCTGCGTCGGATCGCGCTACCGCGAAGGTGGAAAACGAAGCGGAACGAAAACCTCCCTGGGCGGGGACTGTGTACCTCGCGGGAGGCTGGGGACGGCCTCAGGGGGTGCGAATCGAACTTGGAGGAAATGCCGGGAAATATGTCTTTGGAGGACTTTGTTTTGGAATCGGAGACACCTGGTCGCGAGACCCGGATAAGGGCACCTTTGGCGTCTTCCTCGGAATGCATTTCACGGGTGACCAACCGGGATCCTTCGCGTGCTATCTCATGGGTGCGGAGGGAGGGACAATCGCCATATTCGGAGGTTCCGACCGGTATCGACTTATAAATGCCGGCGCCATGATAAGCCTGACGCCCTTGATCACACTCCGGCCAGAATTAAGTGTGACATACACATCACAATACGTGCGTGGAGGTAATTCAATATTCGGATCATCGCCGCTAGTTCATGAAGAATGGAAGACGCGCTTCGGAGCGAATCTGATCATGGAGATGGAACTGCGACAACTCTTCTGATGACGCCGGAATCCCGCTTAATCGCGGTAGTGACAACACGCAGGGAGGCCCGCGTACACATCATCGGGAGCCGCATGCCCGGCGGTATCATGCCCGGCTTTGGCGATCGCTTTCGCTATGTCATCCAGATCGAGTGAAGGATCGTCGTACGTCAGCGTGAGCGTTTCCTTTTCGGCATCCCAGCTCGCCGTCAGCACATGCGCCGTCGACAGAGCAACCGCTTCGATGCGGTCTTTGCACATCTCGCAATTTCCACCAACACTCAACTCCGCCGTGTGCTCGCCCTCACCGTGTCCGGTGGGTTCGTCAACGAGGTCCACTCCTCCGAAATCGAAGGCGCGGGAGAGATTGATCGCGACGGAATGACGGTTGGTCAGCTGTTCATCGCCGTAAATATTTTTGTAAACAGGAAGATTGTACTGCACCGAAAACATCCACGCATTGAATACATTCACGGCGATCTGCGGAGAGACATACGCGATGACGCCGCCGGAGGAATTGAGGAACGAATACTGCGTACCGGCGCCTGAGGTACCGCCGATGGTGCCGTTCAACGCCCTGTCGCGCATTTCATAGCGCAGCTGAAGCAAACCTTGAAGATACGGCGAGATGCGGTACGACCCCATCAGGGATGCCAGGTAAAGGTTGCCGTATTTGTGATAGGTGTTCCGCGTTTCAATCGCCTGCGAAAACTCCACCGAGTTGATGGACATCAGAGAAAAATCGCTCCCTTCAAAGCGCTTCGTCAGAATCAGTCCAATAGCGTACCGGTAGTTTCCGGACGATGGTTGAAAATCGATGGGCAGCACCACACCGTCGTATTCCTGATCGAAGTTCCCGATCGGAATGGTGAGCCGCGCGGTCTGGTCGACCCGGAAAAGGTTGTCTTCACTTGAATATGCGTTGTAGCCGATGCCGAGCGTACCGTCCGAGATTCCCTGCGCGTAACGCGTGTAATCGCTGTTGACGAAGCGCTGCGCCTTGTCGAAGTAATAGCCGATATCCGCGGTCACCCTCAGCTTCTCCGAAACGCCGTAGGAGAGCGACAACGCAGAGTAGTCGTAACCGATTTCGGAGTATGTTTTATCCAACCGTCGCGTGCCGCTGTAGTACGTATCCGACGATGAATACATGTACGTATAGGCGACGTTCAAACGATGCGCGCCATCGCCGGCCACATTGCAGTTTGTACTTGCCGGATTGCCGGCGGTGCAGCACTGGGCCGAGGCGTCCCACGGCGACACGGCGAAAGCGAGCACTCCCAGCAGTATGAGCACTGCGCGTGCACGGCTCTCATTGTGCGACATCAGTCAACCACCGTGATCTGCACCGAGCCGACGGCGGTTCCTTTTTCGTTCGAGACCGTGCATGTGATGGTTCGCGTTCCGTTGCAGAGAGCCGCGGCGGTCATCGTCGCTTTGGATTTGTCGGTCTCGTCCACGACCAGGCTGCCGCAATCACTCGTCCAGGCATAGGTGAGATTGCCTCCGATGGCGTAGCAGACGAAAGAGACGGTCTCCGCTGTTCCGGAGTGTATCTCGGTCTTGTCCGTTTCGATAACAAGAACTTCGGGCAGATTCACGGTTTCCAGGATGGTGATGGTGATGGTCTTCGACGTACTGCCTTTGGAGTTGGAAACAGTGCACGTGATGATCTTCTCGCCGACACAGCAGGCCGATCCGTTGAAGCTCACCTTCGAACGTGTCGAATTCAGCGGGATGATATCGCCGAGGTCCACTTCCCATACGTAGGTCAGATTGCCGCCAGTAGCATCGCAGGTGATGATCGCGGGATCCTGTCCTCCGTAAAGAATCTGCATCTTCTCGGCGGTCAGGCTGCGGATTTCGGGTGGGCCAGTTTCTGCGCCGGCATCCGGACCGGTGGTATCCTGCGAACAACCGATGCAGATCGCAAGGAATGCGACAATGAGGGTGCTATAAATCTTCATGATGTCTCTCAAGCTTTGGGATTTGAATCAGTAGACCAGGAACATTTTCGACGTCAGTAGTCCAGCTTCCTCGATCGCGAGCATGTAACTGCCCGGGATCAGTTTTTCAAGTGGAATGCGCACGGTACGCGACGCCTCGGAGCGGGACCCGAGAAGCTGCCCGTTCAGTGCGAAAATATGGAACATCCGATGTCCTTCGCGAGGCATCGTTACGGTCAATTCACGCCCGTTCTGACGGATTGAGATGTCGTCGGGAAGATTGGCCTGCTGATCGATTCCGGTGACGGTCTCCAATCTGAAGAGATATGCGCCGGATACGAGAGCGGAAATGTCGATGACTACCTGATCGTCCTCGATGCGGTGCGGCAGATAGCCCGGATTGCAGGTTCCCGATGTATTCTGTCCACCAAGCGTGTCGATGAGGAAGCGCGTACCGCAATTGTTGCAGCGCATCTCACCGCGGATTTGCGAATATCCCTTGTAGGCGTAGTAACACACATCGCAGGCATTGAACATCGTCTTGATGTCGCCGTTCGATGCCCTCACGATGATGTATTTGAGGTCCTTCTTCTCCGTCGCGGACAGAAAATGCGTATAGAAAAAGTAGCTCGCCGTGGTGGTGATCCCGGAGGCAGGATGGGAAACGGTTTGCGCCTGCGCGTTCCCGGCACTGAAGCCCAACAAAAGCAGCAGGACAAGGCAGCACGCATTTCGCGAAAGGAACCGCGCGGTCGGGATTGCCGGCACGCCGGACTGTGCACAGGGTATCAGGTTATTTCTCATGCGAATACTCCGAGTATTATATGGAGATCAAAAGTGACTGAAACATGAAGGGATCGTGCTGTTTTGCCCAGTGGACAGAGGCGCTCCGGATACGAATACGCGGGGGGACCGGAGAGCGAACCTCAGTGGAGGCAGCGAAGGTGCGAGGGGGGGGAGGTGCGAAATTTGAGGGTTTGGTCAAAGGCGGACAGTTGAAATCCGCCGCAGGTAAAAAGCAGACCATCCTGCCTGTAAATATAGACCCTGGTTTTTGTATTATCAAGCTCTTATTGGGTTGATGTGGTGTCGAAGAACTAATGAGATCGCATATCCTGGTTTGGAGATTTGGCGAATATCCTCTTGGTTCAACACGGGTGATGCGGCATCCGACAATGTAATTCGCTCAACCCGCACCCTTCGGTGCCGACAAACCCGGCGCATTCCCGACAAGAGGAAGATTGAAACCTGATTCAGCAAAAGCAATCATTCGCCGGTCGCGGCGCATCGAGGGGTGGTTCGAGGACGAAGCAGCGATGCTTTTCGCCCTGATCGATGAAATCCAGAAAGAACGTGGTATCGCAGGAGATCTCTTCGAGATCGGGACTCACTACGGACGAAGCGCTCTATGTCTGGCTGCGATGGCTGATGCGAAGCACGAACAACTCGGACTATGTGACCTCTTCGGCTAACAGGACGCCAACGTCTCGGCTTCCGGCAGCGGCGATCTTGCCGTACTGAACCGCAACCTTTCTCCGGCACGTGACGCTGGGCTGCGGGTGACGATCCATCAGCAGAATTCAACGTCGCTCAACGCAGCGGAGCTTGGCGGCCCGTATCGTTTTTTTCATATCGACGGCGGACATAACTGCGACGAAGCGCTGTCGGATATGCGCCTGGCGTCAAAGGTGCTTCTATCGCAGGGGATTATTGCGCTGGATGATCCATTCCAGCCCGGTTGGCCAGGCGTAACCGAAGCTCTTATCCGTTTCCTCGACGAACGCCAGGCCTTCCGCGCGATTGTCGTCGGCTACAACAAGCTGCTGCTCGCGCATGAGGATTCCGCCGCTCTCTATCAGGAGGAAATGCGGAGACAGGAAAGGCGTCTGGATTATCTCATTGGTTCCCCCTGGGAGATGAAAGAACTGCCGTTCCACGGTCATTCATTGCAGATATTTTACCTCCCTGGGTTCCTTCAGAAGCATCGCCTGACGTTTTTCGCCCGGAAATTCTACCGCTCTCACGGCCTGCTGAGAAATCCGGTATTCACTCCGATTGTTGCTTTAATCAAAAGAATTATTAAGCTGCGCGAACCGAAGTAGCGAAACCCGGCACGTGTATTCCTCTCCCCTTGCTATTTTTTCGCCTGGATCGGTACTGTTCATAAATATGGGAGCCGTTTTTGGAATGCAAATATACGCCAGTATTACGATTTACTGGCATTTTTTTACATGACGTGAGCGTCAAAACTTTGGAATCCAACGTTTCTTCGCTTAGAATTTTCACTCCCGGCTGCACTTCCCGGGAATCGGCGGCGTCAGCCCACGACGCAGCGGCGCCATTCCGGAAACGTTTATCAGATTTCGCGATCGGGATATGTTGTGCGGAAAAATCATAACAGCTTTTCCGCCCTGAATAAAAATACCGCCCGGGAATCCCGGGCGGCTTTTTTTCAGAAAGACAGACTGACTATTTCATCAGCTGCATGGACCTGCTAAGCTTCACTCCGTCGGACTCGAGCGTGTACATATACACACCGCTCACGAGACCCGAAGCATCAAAGGAAATGCTGTGCGAGCCGGCGCTCATCTGGCCGTCGACCAGAATTGCAATCCTGCGCCCGTACATGTCGTACACCGTCAGCGTGACGGTAGAATTTTGCGGGATAGTATAGGTGATGGTGGTCGAAGGATTGAAGGGGTTCGGGAAGTTCTGCTTGAGCGCGTAGCCTGCGGGGATGCTTGCGCCGCGGTCGTCTTCTTTCGGAGTCGGGATGCATGCGGATACCTCGGTGTAACCGTTGCCGGTGCCGTCGTCCACGACAGTCGGGAATTCGATATCGACCGGGACGTTGACGTTGAAATACGACGCATAGATATTCCCATCGTCATCCGTGACGGTGAAGTTCACCGTGTACACGCGGCCATTCCATCCACCAGCGCGTTCCTTGCGCAGCATCACGGAATTGCAGTTCGATGCAATCACGATATCGTCAAGCGTGGCGCCATCGCCGTTACCGATAGCATCTTCGGGCTCGTCACTGCTCACCGAGGTGACGACGAAGTCCGAAAGGTCAAGCGAGGAGCAGTTGTCCGTGATCGAAGAAACCATATCGGCCGCTGTGATCGTGCGATACGTATGGTTCGGCGGCCATAAGGTGATCGAAGAGTTCAGCATCACCACCGGCGCCTCGTCGTCGTTGACGGTGACGGTGAAGATGCACTGCACTTCGTCGCAACCATTGGAGGCTAGGACGATAACAGTGGTCATTCCCTCTTCGAACGTTTCACCGCTGCCGGTACCCGCTCCGCCGCCGTTCGTCGCGCCGTGGAGTTCATAGGAATAGCTGACGGGACTTGCGCTTGTCGCGAGGACGGTGTAATTCACTACCACATTGCAGACGCCGGGATCGTTGGAGACGTCCAGGTCGGTCGGACAGCTGGCGAGTGTAAGGGACGGACACGATGCGAGCGTGATGCAAGTATTATCGAGGTAGTTAACGCCGTCCACTGCGCCGAACGGACCATCGTACGCGTTGGTGTTCGGATTGAAGCGCCCAACCTGCTCAAAGTCGTTGCCACGGCTCATTCCGACAGTGGCCGGTGTACCGCTGAACCCATCAAAGCTGCTTGAACCCCACTGCATGTCTCCATATGCTAACTTAACGTTGCTGCCCGCGCCGATGACGGGATCAGTGTAGGTTCCGATGATGATCTCGAAGGTGTTCTGAAGTGAACAATCCTGAGGGGAACGACCAACATTTTCCCAAAGAACAAGCAGTCTGGTGCTCTCGACCTTGTAGTACCAGCCCGCTCCGGCACCGAGACACTGATTGTCGATATCCGACGCCCAAAATACCGCGACCATCGGGATCGGAGCGGGCATATCCGTCGGGTCAAAATTTCCAAATGGACCGGTAAAGGTCAGGTTGCCGTTGGTATTGATCCACACCGATGTGTAACCGGTGCCATACAGATCGAAGGTAAACGGCAGAGCGATCGGGCCAAACGATCCGTTATTGTTGCGCGGCACGGCGGACCACGACGCATCGCGGGGCACGAGACAGTTCGCAAATACGATGGTTTGCGGCGAGGTGACGGTATTATTCTCGCGGGGATCGTCCAGACTGAATACTCCTGAATTCTCCGCAGTCATTTCCTCAAGCAATGCGCGTTTTTTCAGATCGTAATTGCGAAGTTCCAACTCATAAAGCTGTTGATTCCGCTGCGCATAGCCTGTGGTCGACAACAACGGATCCACGAGGTCCTTCGCTCCGTATTCCTGCTGGTGTGTCAGATTCTGTCCGAGAACCGGTATTGCAAGCGCCATCATCAGGAAGAGTGCAAGCACAGTTTGAGTGATTCGCCTCATAATTGGACTCCTCTGAAGAAATGAACGTAAATGGGGGCGGATTTCACCCGGGTGAGATCAACATCGTTGACTGTCGCGATGCGCAGCTGCGTTCGGGATTGCGAGGCACGCCAGCGGAACCGGCATATCTGCCATAAGATCATTACCGTGAGTCAACCGTTTCTGGTGGTATGTACTTCGCGGATAGACTCCTGCATTACGCCCGATTCTGTGCATCGATGCGTCGCGCCTGTATTGAAGCAATTTATTCGCCTAATGTATGTTGAGGAAATAAGGAAGTCAATGATTTTTCTCGATACCTTACATTTTCTCCGGAGATCGCGGAAATACTCCGGCAGGCTGGAGGCAGATAACCATGGATTCGCGCAATTCAAAACTGATCTGTACGGAGCAGAGTTTTTTATACTGATCCCTATACGAACGTTCGTGTCGGCACATCCGGTTGCTTTTTACAGCTGGATTCGACGCACGTTCGGACATAACCGAACACCAATAATCGTAGCCGGATCGCCCCCTATTCCATCCACCCGTCGAACGACGCCTTCCAGACCCATCTTCCATTGATTTTGTTGTAGATCTCCGTCGATCCATCGTAGCAGGGATACCTGTTGGTGATCAACACCATATCGAGCGTGCCGTTGAATTCGAGCGAGTAAACTACCGGCGGTGTGCTGAGAAAGTAGTACCCCCGCGTATGCGCCCAACATAGCGGGAAAAACTGCTTCAGCCATTCGTACCGCTCATGGTACGGCGTCTTTTCTCCCCGGTTTTCCTTTGCTTTCCGGTGACCGTTCAAAAAACACGTTATGGCAAGGTGACGCACCGGATGCGTGTACAGGATACGCCGATCGATGCTGAGTACCGGATGCCAGCGGCTATGTTTCAGCTTCGCCCTGAGATACCGTCCCTGCGAGGAACACAGACCTTTCCAATAAGCTGAGTCTTCCACGACCATGAAATTGATGCTGTCCGGAACAACGACATAGGGAGCCAGGCGATGACGCGGAACAGCGTACAGACTGGTCCTCTCCTGCACATCCGGGTAGCACGCATTGAACAGCGCATTATACACCTCGTCACAATGCCGCCACATGCTGTCGCGCGTATCGTCGACTTCGGTTGACGCGGATTCATCCGCCCATGAATCGAAAAACGCCGTCATCTGCCGCCGGGCGTCCTGCTCATCCCCATCCAGCTTGTCGTAGATCGCCCACAATGTATCGAGTTGAGCCTGCGCCATGCTCAGTGTCAGAGAATCCGGCCCCTCCGCCACCTCCCCCGCGTTCAATACAGCACCGCCCGACAGCACTCCCAGCATCCATGAGATTGACATCAGAAAAAACATCGATCAGCTCTCCTGCGGAAAATCCGGCCGTTGGTGTATACGGAGCAACATACCTCTTTTCGCTGATACTGCCAATTTGGAATCATCGCGGGAAAAATGCTGAAAAAGGAAAATGGCCACGCCTCGGACTGCGGCAAGCGGACGCCGATACAGCAATAATCAGAACCGCACCATGAGGGAGACGTATGGAATTCCGAATGGAAGTCCACTGGCGATGTCGGCGTTGTTTAAAAACGCCACGTCCACGGAAAGCGATTCGGACATGAAGCGCATGCCATAGGAAATGATATAATACGTCCCGCCGTTATCGGGCACGAACCAGTTTTCTGTAACGAGCGCGAAGGAACGTGACGTGCGCAGCATACCGCTGATCGTGACGATCGGCTGATCCATCGCCTCTTTGTCGTTCCATCCATAGCCGAGACCGAAGGTGACATTGTCGTCGTGGTTACCGAGCGTCAGCACTCCGTAGCCGATTCCGGCGAGTCCTTCATCCGCCATTCCGGCAATCGCCACGCCGCCACCTACAGCAACATTCTCACTGATGGGTACGCCGATTTTCGGCATCAGGAAGTATATCGGATTGCCGGCGGATAGCGACAGAATTTCGAAACCTCCGCCTATGACGAGGTTGTTGCCGGCACCTACGAAGAAGGTGTTCGCCACCAGATACGTGTTCTGATAATATCCCTCGCCATTCCCGAGCGGCCAGGCTGTCGGACCAAAGAGATAGCGTGTCGCCGCCGGATTCTCGTACCAGTACTGTCCTTCCCGGAATCGAGACGGATCGCGATATTCGATCTCGGCGATGTTGCTCCGCTCCACGATGACGGTACCGAACGCCTCATCGTGCACCGTCAGAGTGCGACCGTCCTCCGCGATAACTGTGCCTGTTATCGTCCCGCCAGATGTCGTTTCAATGTACACCTGTCTCGCCGTCGTATCGGCGGTCTCGACGTCCTGCGCGAAGGCCGTCGCTCCGGGCAGGTTTGCCGCGAGCAGAATGATCAGGGAAATGGTGCGTCGCATCGACATGACAGCCTCCGAAGTGATAATTTACGGATGTAAGGTAATCAGGATGGGAATAATTTTTGTCATGCCGATGTCATGTTCCTGACATTGTACCACACATGGATGAAAGCCGTCTGTGACCTCTTCACGTAATCGTTGGGCTGTACATTTCCGGGTATAACAACTGCACGTCAATCTTCGGACAATCCCGGCCCTAAGCGTGTCGCCATTCTCCATCCTCCTATGATATCGACAATAATCGCTAGCCCATTGTAGGACACGCGTCAGGGAACATCAAAACGCGAATACGCGGACATGCGAAACTCCAGCGCTGTACCTGGCCCGGGTGGGATTATACAGCTCGGAGGAACGCCTTCACTCCAGGCGCTTCCAGGCCTGCGCCCAACCGATATCCGTTATGCAGCGGTACGAGCCGCTGACAACGGAATCTTCCAGCAGCGCCCCCGCGTCGCGGGTCAACTGTTCATGCTTGTAGTTCGGTCGATGGGTAAATACATGGTATGCTCCATCGATGGATCCACGAGTGAGTTGAACGGTGCTTCCTTCGAGGGTATCACGAGTGATAATCCACATCGGTGGATGCATTTGATAGTACTGTTTGAATGCGCCTTGCTCCGCGACGGGGACGTATTGATAGTGATAGGGTAGAATGGGCCACGGCGGCGGGGCGTCCAGCAGAAGATGCAACTGGTAGTCATTGCTGTTTATGAAAAGGGTTTCTCCGGGCCTGTAGTCGGTCCTCATTCGCCGGGCAAGTTCCTCGTAGGGCGAGGGTTGCCGGTGCAGCGCACGAATATCGAATGCAATGACCTCCTCGCGCAACTGTGGAAGCAGCAATGGGAGCAGGAACAACACAAGCAGTGCGAGCGAGGTGCGGGCAGAGAATATATACCGCTTCGCGAGGAATGGTGTGATGATGAGTACTGGAATTATTGGTATCGCCAGGTAACTCCATCGAGTACCTTCAAAGCCGATGCGCATCATCTCCGCGACGAAAAAAACAAGCAGCGGTATGGCAGCCCATTCCTTCTTCCGGACGAGAAGCAGAAGATATACAAAGATCGATACCGCCAGAGGCGCCAATCCGCTATGCCACAACACCGATGCGGGATGCACGGGCGACGGACCAAAACCTGCCCCCGTACGATAGTGCAGCGGCCAGATTACCGTCTGGTTTACAGCCTCTTCCAGCGAATCCGTCAATGCGATGATGGTGACGATCCCGAGCGCGGTTGCGACGAAGCCGAGGCCGTACCACGCCAGCGCGGCGCGAATACGCGGCGCCCACCACTTCAGACCTCCCGAGCTCCGCCACTCCAGAACGAGAATCCCCGCCATACAGCAGAGCACAAGCGAGAACGCATAAGATATTTTCATACCGCACGCGAGAGCGGTGAGCATGCCTCCCAGAACGCGCCATCGAGATGTCGTACGCTGAAATGAAAAGAACAGCAGCGTCACGAGGAGCAGAAGCGCGTCCTCCGTCCGCATCCCGCTGCCCCATAATGCGGGTGCGGATACCACGCTATAGGCGATCAGAGCGGTGAACGTTGCCACACGCGTACCGCAGTGCTGCCGGAGCATCCGCGCGAGAAGCACCGCAAAACCGGCATGTAACAGCGTCTGGAGGAACGACGCGGCGACGACCGTAGGACCAAATAGCCACACGGGCAAGGCGTACAGCCACACGAGCACCGGCCCTTTGCTGTCGTGTGAGACCAGGTACCGTTGGCCGGTTTCGAGCAGCGTACGGGCGTGGAGTACATAGATCGAGTTATCCGGCGTGAAATGCTGCAGGAAGTTGTTGATGGTCGTCAACAGAGCGAAGCCGACGGCTATCGCCCAAACGATGCCGACCAGAATCGTTCGCACTCCTGAGGCAGGTGGAAAGAGACTATGCAGTGTGTATTTCCTGGTAGGTGCGACGTTCATGGATGCTTCTCACCTTGATCCTGTTTTCCGGCACGGCAGTGTTGCCATAACTTCGGAGTTTTATATCGTTCCTGACATTATGGACAATGATAGTTTCTATGCCCATATCTGGACAAGGTACGTCACATTCAGCCTGCATGTCAAACCGCGCGATTATGGTTGAGAGAAGCCCGGGATAGAACCGCCGTAACATCGAGTTTCCGGGCTGCACTGAGCCATACGCGGCGGCGTCATCCCGGGGGAACGTTGATAAAATTCCGCGACCCGGCCATCCTGACAGGATCCAACATCACAACCCGGGATAGAGCCGCCGTAAGACGAGCTACTGGGCTGCTCTGAGCCACACACGGCGTCGCCATCCCGGGGAAGGTCAATCGCAGTGAAGGTCGAGAATCTGTCCGGTACAACGAAATGTCTTTTAGCAGACATCCAATCTCTATACAATGGTTGTTTCATCCATCACCGAACAGGGAGTTTTACGATGGCACAGTCACTTTCGCAGATCTACATCCATCTTACCTTCAGCACGTTCATGAGAAAGGAAGATCTTGATGCCGAAGCCCGGAATACAATTATTCCGTATATCGCAGGCATATTGAAAAATCAAGGTGCACCGGCATTACAAATCGGCGGTGCGGATGATCACCTCCACATTCTGTTTCGAATGCCAAAAGACAAAACATTGATGAACTTGATACAACTGCTAAAGAAGGACTCATCGAAATTCATCAAAACCAAGGGAGCGAAATATGCTTCATTCAGATGGCAAAGAGGGTATTGCGGAATTTCAGTGTCTCCGACAATCCTGCCTCGAGTGATCCGGTACATCAAAAATCAGGAAAAGCATCATCGCACGAAATCCTATCGCGAGGAAGTACTACGAATGCTAAACGATGCCGGGATCGAGTACGATGAGCGATATCTTTTTGATGAATAAGGAGCAGTAGTTGTATATTCACGGCTTCCGCGACCACGCATCCCGGTTGAAAGCGACCACCGAATCCGATCGAAAGCGACTACTGCTTCCGAAGTTAACAGTCCAGAAGTTGTCATTGATAGGAATCGGCGGTCGCTTTCTGCGGAATACACTGTAGCCATCTCGTTGATGGAATACGAGCAGTAAGGGTAAGACCAGGGTTAACGCAGCCATGAGGGAAATCAACCTCTAATAGCGTGTTGAATCCCTTCAGGATTCCTTAATCTAACGGACGGCCATATTTCCCGGGGATAGAGCCGCCGAACAGCCGATCATCCGAGATGCTCTGATCTCTGGAATCGGCGGCGTCATCCCGGGAAACGTGAGGGACCCCGCGACGCAGGCATCCTGAAAGGATCCAACATCACAGCCCGGGGATAGAGCCGCCGAACAGCCGATCATCCGAGATGCTCTGATCTCTGGAATCGGCGGCGTCATCCCGGGAAACGTGAGGGACCCCGCGACGCAGGCATCCTGAAAGGATCCAACATCACAGCCCGGGGATAGAGCCGCCGAACAGCCGATCATCCGAGATGCTCTGATCTCTGGAATCGGCGGCGTCATCCCGGGAAACGTGAGGGACCCCGCGACGCAGGCATCCTGAAAGGATACAACATCACAGCCCGGGGATAGAGCCGCCGAACAGCCGATCATCCGAGATGCCAGAAAATCCACCTCTAATTGCTTGTTGAATCCCTTCAGGATTCCTTTATCTGCAGGCCGCCACGTTTCCCGGGATGCCGCCGCCGTCGTCAGGGATTAGAGCATTTCGGTTGCTCAGTTGTCCGGCGGCTCTATCCCGGGTTGTAATGTTAGATCCTTTCAGGATAGCTTGATCGCGGGGATCCTCACGGTTCCCGGGCTGTAATGTTAGATCCTTTCAGGATAGCTCGATCGCGGGGATCCTCACGGTTCCCGGGCTGTAATGTTAGATCCTTTCAGGATAGCTCGATCTTAAGATTCTGGACCTTCCCCTTCAAGACATGCGCGAGCTGACAGCGTCCTGGATTGACTGGGATCTCCGATGGAGAAGCATGCCAGACTCCTTCTCGTTGACGCGAATGTGCTCCTTGACTATCTGAAGTCTGATTTCTCTGTTTTCCTGACAGCAACCCCGTTACATCGCAACTACTGCCAGCCCGCACTCGTCAGTAAAACAGCGAATATCGAGCTTGCACATACGGCTCGGTAATCGTGAAAGGTGCATCACTCTCGTTGCGGCTAAGGTAATTGTTCTGCACGGAAAGCGATACCATGGCGTGTTCCGATGCTTGCCATTGAATGGAATATGCATAATAGTTCCACTCCATTCTATTTGTATATTCCGGCACGCCTACATACTGCTCAAGTTGCTCGTCGTAGCGTATTGAATATCCTTCGAATAATCTCCCGCCCTGCAATGATCTCAATTCAATAAAAGCGTATTGAGCTGTAACCGCAATTTTCTCGAATAGTCTTATACGAATTGATCCGGAGATGGAAATCCCGATGGCTCCATCCAGCGAGTGCTGAAGAAATAATATAGGATTGAAAAATGAAGCGTGTATGGCCGTAAGAGAGTGGTATCGCCGTGCAAGGTAATCGATGTAAGGGAAACCCGAGGGAAACATTTCCTCATGTTCAATATCGGCGCGTAAAAGGTCCTGAAACGGACCTAAAAATGTCCGATCATATGCGTTCACAGTTCCATGCAGAGAAAGATGGGATTCCGATCTGTTCTTATCCCTGCTGAAGTGTACAACAACCGGATCGACATCGTTTGCCCCAAGATTATATTGAATTCCCAGTTCAACGGTACCAGCAGTGCCTTTGTAATCCTTCCGCCTGAGGCCAGATCTATACTCACTCCACGAATGAGCGACCTCCGCGCTGCCATAGACCTGCACACTGCCGAAATCCATGCGTCTCGGATAACACCCAACCGTGGCGCTCTCATGAACGTCCAGCGAATACGACATAAGGTAACTCAAATACGTCCCTTTGATGATGGAATAGAGTTCCCAGCCATACACCCGATAATCGTCGTTTTCAACAAGTTGGCTTTGTCCGCACTGCAATCCGGAGACCTTAAGAATGTTGGAAAAGGCAATACTCGACTTCCATCCAAGCGATGGTTGCTCCTTTATAAGCAATCCGCTGCCTATCGATACGTCACCAATGTCTCCGATCTGCGCCGCTATTTCCAAAGGACCACCGAAAAACGTGATCGTGTCCAGGTATCCGAGAGATGGTCGCAGGTAAAGATATCTGTTTGCTTCACTTCCGATGGGGCTCGAGATGCTGGTGATTTCCGAGATTACGCCAGATCGAATGTAGGATGCGTCCAGAAGCCTGGAGCGAAGTGTAATATCCGTAGTCAGTAAGAGTGAACCATGGAACGGGACTTCCTGCAGGCGTGGATGACCCATACGAGCCTGGACAAAACCGCTCACATGCCCAAACTCAACTGTAAAAGGCAGCGTATCCTGTGCCCTGCCTTGTTCAACCTCTACGAAGCTGATAAAACCAATGAGGACAAACAACCACCATATATTGTTTATGCGAAAAAGCGAGGTTCTTCCAACGGATGCTAACAATTCTGCACCTCCGTATGTATCACATGGGTATCGATAGTTTCGAAACATGTTCCTGTGAATTACAAATCCAACAATCGCTCGAAAGATTTTTCGTGAAGAGTCCGGAAATACCTCCTTACTCTCTTCACTCTCTTTACCCCATGGCTTCTGCGCCCTACCGCTACGTACTCCATGGCTCCTGAACACTGTCATCGCACATTATAGACCAAAACCCACCTCCGGCAAGTATTTTCCCCGCTAAATTAACCGCTTCATCCCTGAATATCAAGTATTTAACCCCCACCATATCCTCTTTCCCTCTCCCTTCATTGCACGCATTCGAAGATTTCTTCGGGAGGTTGCCGGGCTAACCAATCTGTATGTACTCGGGGAGCGCTTACCCACCAAAGGCCCCTTCGACGGTAGTTGAGCGTAGTCGAAACTCGCTCAGGGACCACCCTTCCGTGATTGCCTCGTCGCCTTAGCGTGGCGTTTAGAGCAGAAGCCAGGTAAAGAGAGCGGCGAGAGCGAAGAGAGCGAGGAGGTTTTTATAAGTGTATTCATGCAATGAAGTCCCGGTAAATTGGAATATTCGCAGAAGCTTACCTTTGCACCTCCTCACGATCCTACCTTTTCACCTTTCACGATCCCCTCTTACCTTTTCACCTTTTTGCCTTTTCACCTTTTCACGATCCCCTCCTACCTTTTCACCTTTTCACGATCCCCTCCTACCTTTTCACCTTTCACGATCCCCTCCTACCTCGCCGAGGCGAGTCTTCGGCCTGCGGCCTCCGACTTTTCACTTTCTTACCGGATCAGCAGCTTCTCGAAATGGACGCGGGTCTCGCTCCGAATCCACAGGAAATACAATCCCGCAGGAAATCCGTCGGTTGGAATGGCCGCTTCGGAGCCGATGCGCCGTTCGAGAACCGGCCGCCCCAGTACATCGAAGATCTCGAGCTCACCCGCCCGGTCGTTCATGAGCTCGATTCGCAGCACCTCACCTGTGGAGGCCGGGTTGGGATACACATCGAATCCGTCGTTTGCCGAGGGCGGTCTGATTGGCGCCATCACCAACCTGAGCTGTATGGTCGTGCCATCGTAAATTTCGCGTGTGACCTTATCCCGCACGTATACGAGCAATTCACTACGGTCCAGATTGACGGGCCCCAGATTGGTAAGGACGAGATCAACTTGCTCGATTCGGTCCGTGAGATCCACCGCGCATTCAGGCTTGTCGACGGAGAAGCTACGGAGCACATGATTGAGTTCACTCTGCCCTCTCCACTTATACGGGATATGCGACTCGGTAATAACGGCTTCCAGGACAAGATTCGGGTTTCGTATCGGAGAGAGCGACGTAATCGTTGTATGAGCGAACGTGCAGGATTCATTCCGTCCTACGGTCACGGACAAATGAAGCGGTGATCCGATCTGTTCGATACTGTCGACCACGGGAAGATACTGCATGACATAACCCACGGAGGAGTTGCCGCCGACCAGCTTGACGCCTCCATTGAATATCGCTGTCGGGACTCCGTAGACACCGTAATCATACGCTTTCCGCGCGCCTTCCGGTGTCGCGAACGCATCGCTCAAGTGACAGGCAACCACGATTATGGGTTCATTCCGAAGGTAGAGCTCATTTACGCCCAGCGTTGCACCCGGGCAAACGGGACACCAGAGAGCGGTGAATAACTCGATAATTACCCGCTCTCTTGGCTGACGCCATAAAACGTCAAGCCGAACCGGAACACCGTCTGTATATTGCTCCGCATTCGATTGATTCCGGATTGTGACCAAAACGATATACTCCCCTTCTGCGGCTACCCAACTCTCGCAATCGATTGCTATCGTATCAGATGCCTCGACCGAAGTGCGTGCGCTGGAACGATATACGGTATCACCGCGACCATACGCCTCCACGATACATGTGTGGAGGATGATGTTCTCCGTCTGTGATCCGATGTTCCGTATTGCGACGCGTGGTGTCACGACATCACCAGGTAGAACGAGCGGTGGAAGGTGGACAGATACAATCTTGATATTGAAATCCAGAGCGGATACGGAGTCCATTTCGCCGGGGGAATCGCTCCGCGGTTCCTGTATCGCCGTCGTGCTTCGAACACTGGCGCCCACATCCACGATGATCCCAGGCAAGAGCTGAACATACAACCCTGACAGCATCGCAGCCACCGCGAAAACATTCATCGCCACATCCTCCCACATCCTGGAAGATGGGATACCGGGACGAAGCAATGTACCGGCTCAACCCATCGATACCGCTTCATACCACGGCTCCCCCATCAATTCCGGTTGACCGCCATATCCCGACCGCGATACTCATCATGCCGAATTTGCCTGATATCAAGGTTTGTTTTTCAGTCATTCCGGTGCAGTATAGGGAAAAAGTTCGAAATCTGGTAACGCGGCTGTAGCCTCCGCATACACGTTGAGGACGACGGCTACGGATTCGATCCGTCGATGCCGAATTCCGACTCATCGCGAGCGGTGACGTTCGGTCTCGACGGCATGGCAGAACGCGTGCGCATCCTGAACGGTCACATGAATATCGACTCCGCTCCGGGCCGCGGAACGCACTTGAACGTGCGGTTTCCGGCGTCGGGCAATCCAAATCGTTCACTTGCGGGTAATTGACAATTAGCGGATAATGGATTCTGTTTCCAGCTATAATCCCGCATGCTGCCGACGCGTTCAGGATAGTCTCTCCTGACGGTTGCTGCATACCGGTGTACGAACGTGGGCTCGATTCTATCCCATCCTCAACAACGTCCCGGGAAGCGGAACGCGGGCAGCTTGTAGAACCTGTTCAAATGAAATAGAATTGGCTATTTCGGCAATTCAAAGGTGTAGAATTGCATCAGCGAACTCTTCACGTATCCTCTGTTTAACCGAGTCTGGCAATGGATTCCCAACGAGCGAGAGGTAGTTGAGTTTTGGCAAGTCCGCGCGTGTAAAATCGAAGGAGGTAAGTCTATTCGAATCGAGACCTAACCCCAGGCAATATTTAGAATCGAATTTTTCTTTCCGGAATTCAGTCAGTCTGTTCCCGTTGAGGTACAGGCCCTCCAGGAATTTAAGCTGCACGAACTCATCCGGGATCGATTCAATCGCATTATTATCAAGAATCAGATGGTGCAATCGGCGTGAGTTACAGATCTGGGGAGGGATATGCTGAAATTTGCAGTTCGGCAAATAAAGGAATCCAAGCTGAGGAAGATTTGTGATCGCGTCAGGCAGGTATCGAATCTCACTATCATCTATCCTCAGGAAAAACAAATGGGTCAGCAACCCTATCTCAGGAGACAGACTGTCTCCAATATTATCCAACCGCAACTCCTCGGCGTATTCCCGGTGCTCCAGCGCGTCCTGAAGCGAGTAGTATACGGGTGTTGGATTATAAACCGTGTTCTCAAGATCGTCATCGCACCCAGGTATCAGCAGCACGACGAGCCATAGCAGCGCAAATATCGATTTTCGGTTCACCATAGTGCAAGCAAACTACACAGGTCGTCGCTCATTGCCAAGCACAATTGAACATCGCCCATCCGGTAAGGGTTTCTCTGACCTACTTCCACCGGCTCCCCTACAATGTCCGATCGATTCTCCCGCCAACCTTCACACCGATTCACTGTGGGCAACGGCGCACGGTCATGGTACCTCCACTTCGAGCCTGTCGGCGGGGCGGGTGATACGATAGATTTTGACATCATACTCGTTTGAAAGCCATATCGGCAGATCGAAGCTGCCGGTTACGTGCAGCCGCGAGTTACCCGGGAGCTTCTGCTCATACAGCAGCTCAATTGTGCCGCGGCAACGCAGCGTTTCGAGGTTCAATTCCTCAATTGTCACCGTACCGGCGGTGACCCGGCTTGACTTCATTTTCGGCCCGGTCTCCTCATCCGTGGTGATCATGGATCCGCACGACCCCGGCTCCACCTCGGCGGAATACACACCAGGACCATTGATGTCATGGACGCGCACATTGAAGCGTACGCGAAGTCCCTCCGCCGTCTTGCCCTCAAAGTGAATTGTAATATGTGTTGCGGTATCGAGCTGCATGAAGTTGACGGAGCCCGGCGAGGTGCTTGAAACTGCGACGAGAGGCAATGGCTTACCATCAATCAGGATGTCCGCCTGTACTCGACGTGGGAGTGCTACTGAATCCCCGAGTGATACCCGCACGTATACTTCCGTCCACCTACCAAAACACGAGTTGCGCAGATTGAGACGCAGCACGTTTTCATCAACGTGCCAGCGTCCTTCACAGAGTTCCGGTTCTTTCGTCTGGACATCCTGCTGCGTGAACTGCAATGAGATAGAATCCGCCCAGAGAATGACTCTTCCTCCCAAGGACCAATGCAGGGGATATCCCGGACATAGCTCTCCGGTGGCGGCATGCACGCCCATCCCCTCCATTCTGCCGTCGTCATGGATATACACGGCATGGATGGAAGGAGGTACAAAGCCTGATGGCGGGACGTTCGATTGCTTCAGCAGCAGCCACGCACCGGTCAAGCGTGTGTCGATTCCGTTGCGCTTTGCATCAAGCTGAGCTCCCCCCTGCGCGCACCCCGTAACCGTCAGGATCAACAGAACGCCCAAGGTGAGTGCAAGTTCATACAAGGCGGTTCGCCTGATTCTTTGCATACGGCATCCTTGTTCGAACATTATGGATAATATTCTTCGCTATTATGCATAATATGCTGACTGAATGCAAGCGGGGCACAGGAACCTGCGCACAGGTTCCTGCGCATTCACCCGGATCGCTGAGCAAGCACTGCGTGCATCCCGCGAGGTGGATCTGCGATGGAGGTACTGACGGCTCTGTGCAACACTCTGTGTCAAGAGACACAGGCAAACGACCTGGGACCTCACGGCTTGCCAAACTACGCTCGCCTGAACTTCTATTGCCGGTCTGCCAAACGAAAAGGTCAGATACTTTCTGGCGTGTTACTCATTCGTTCTCCGCAAGCTGCTGCTTGTGTTCGAACGCAAAGCGGAGCAAGCTGTAGCTGCCCGTCAGATGCAGTTTCTGGCACACCTTGTAGCGGTGACGCTCGACGGTGCGGGGACTGATCGAAAGTTTTTCCGCGATCTCCTTCGTCGATTTTGACTGTGCGATCATGCGCAGGACGTAGCGTTCCGTGAGCGTCAACTGCCCGAGCTGGAGGGCGGTTTCGGTCGAGGTGTTCGACTTCCGTTTTTTCATCGCGTGGGATACGAGGGAAGGGCTGATGAAATAATCCCCGCGCGCGACCATGCGAATCGCCTGCACGATGTCGTCGTCGGCGCTATCCTTGACCAGATATCCCATGACCCCGTAGCCCATGGCCCGCTCGAAAATCGATTCCTCGTCGTACATGGTAAGCATAAGCAAAATAACGGGAAGCTGCTCCATCTGCACTTGCTGCGCAAGCTCCAAGCCGGTGAGCTTCGGCATCTCCACATCGATGATGGCGACATGCGGCTTTCGCGAACGGATGGATTCGAGCCCCGCCTCGCCATCCGCCGCTTCGCCGATGACGCGGAAATCCGGTTCGCGTTCGAGAATATCCCGCAGACCATGCCGGAAGACGGGGTGATCGTCCACGATGAGGATGGTGATTTCGTTTGACATGTGCTCTTTATTCCATTTTTTCTCCCCTACTCCATCCGGGAGAAGGGGCCGGGGGATGAGGATAACTCCGCTCAATCTACAAGCGATACTTCCGCTTTTTCCGGTGTCCACACAGGCAGGCGCACGTCGATCGTTGTTCCACGGCCGGGCGTTGAATCGATATGCATTTTCCCGTTCAGGATCTGCACCCGCTCCTGCATGCTTTGCAATCCCATACCGAACGAGGACGCCATGCGCGGGTCGGATTCAAGACGGAAACCCCGCCCGTCATCCTGCACCTGCATGTGCACGTCGCCATTCGAACGACGTACCTCGACGGACACATTCTTCGCTTCCGAATGTTTCAGGATATTGTTCATGCTCTCCTGAAGAATCCGATACACGTTTATCTCGTCGTCTTTTTGGAATAATCCGTCGATTTCTTCTATTATCGCGTTCATTTTTACCGTGCCGGAGTCTTCCACCTGTTGGAGCATTTCCTTGATGGTGCTGGACAGGCCTGACCGCTCGAGTTGCACCGGCCGCAAATTTCTGGACAACTGACGGATCTCATCGAGCATCTCGAGCGCGATGTCCTTGACTCGCTGCATGCGGTCGCTTACTTCGTCAACGCGGTTCGTCTGCTGCATTGCCATGTGTGCCTGATTCTTGATCACGAGGAGCTCCTGTCCGAGACTGTCGTGCAACTCACGGGCGATGCGCGCGCGTTCCTGTTCCTGCGACTGGATGAGGCGATGGGCGAATTGTTCCATCTCTTCTTTCCTTCGTCGTTCCGTTTCCGAGATGAGCGCGATTGTTTCAGCCCTCAGGGCGCGCGCCTCAAATTCTGCCGCCTCCGCGCGCAATGCCGCTTCCGTTCGCTTCGCCTTCACGCGCTTGATAATAAGGAAGCCTACGGCGAGGAGCAGGCAGAGACCGATGAGAAGCGCGTTGCGCAACATTTTGTTGCCTTCATTGACGGATGCCTGGAGTTCATTATCTTTTTTCAGAAGCGCGACTTCCTTTTGCTTTTTCTCTTTATCGGCCTTTTGAAGATCCAGATCCTTCGATTTCAGCGCGAGCTCCGTTTGACTGTGATTGAGATCAAGAGTCTGCAATTTGTGATCGCGAGTGAGTATTTCGACGTGTTGGCGGTTGCGTTCCGCTTCAAGTTGTTGGACGGCGAGTTCCTTTTGTTTTCGCTCGAGCTCCGATGACTGGAGCGCCTTGTCTTTTTCCAGCAGAGCGATTTGTTGTCCTTTCTTCTCGCTCTCGTACCTGGCGGTCATTTCGTTGATGGATTTTATATTGGTTTCGTTGAAAAGCGAGTCTTTCAAGGCAACGAATTTCTTGTGGTATTCAAAGGCATTTGCGTAGTCGCCGCGCTTCGACTCAAGCTCGCTGAGAAGTTCATACGATGCTTTCACAATATCCTTCGCGCCTATTTCTATCCCGATGCTCAATCCGCGCCGGTAATGGTCCTCTGCCATGTCGTATCGGCCTTGTTTAAGATGTATAAGCCCGATGTCATTGAGCAGCACTGCTTCTATGGATTTATTTTTGAGGTCCCGAGACAGAATCAGACTCCGTTGGTAATGCTCCATCGCTTGGTCGTAATGCTGTTGTTTGCTGTATATGTTTCCGATATTGATAAGAGCTTCCGCGATACCCGCCTTTTCTTTCCTTTCTTCCCATAGTTTCAGGGCTCTCCGCAAATAGTCCAGCGCCTCTTCGTACCGGCCCTGACGGGAGTACACGAGAGCAATGTTGTTGAGCTGACACGCGACACAACCTCCGTGCGCTTCCGTGTACTTCAGACTCCGCTCACTGTATTCCAGCGCCAGGTCGTATCTGTTCTGATTCAAATATATTTTTGTAATATTGCCTAGCGCTGCACCAATAACGGAATTATCTTTGAGCTGCTCACCCAAGCTCAAACTCCTGTGATAGTAGCCCAATGCCTCCTCGTATTTACCTTGATGCGTAAGGACGACTCCAATGCTTGCGAGCGCAGTGGCGATGCCGGCTTTGTCGCCCGATGCTTCGCGCAATTTCAGACTGCGTTGGTAATACTCCAGCGCCTGTTCGTATTTCCCTTGCGTCTTGTAGGCGATCCCGATGTTGTTCAAGGTCATCGAGTGCAACCCTTTCATTCCGAGTTCGTCGGTGAGTATCAGACTCCGATGATAGCACTCCAACGCTTGGTCGTATTTGCCCTGATTCTTGTATATAATTCCGATATTGTTCAGCGATATCGCAACGTCCGATTTCGCTCCACTTTCTTCCTGCAACTTCAGGCCTCTCAGGCAATATTCGATCCCCTGATCGCGTTTGCCTTGTCGGGAAAGGCTGCTCCCAATGCCGAGCAATGAGTTCGCGATGCCGACCGGATTCCCGAGCTCTTCCTGAATCTTCAGGGCTCGCCGAAAATATTCCAGCGCCGGCTCGTATTTTCCACGATCCAAGAGGTTACCCCCTATATTGTTGAGAGTTGTGGCAATTCCCGATTTATTTGAGGATTCCTCATACACACGGAGTGCCCTTTGAGCATAAGACATGGCCTTCTCATGATTTCCTTGCTTGTCCGTGATAGAGGCAAGAACAAGCAGCGCCTGCGCAACCGTAGTAGCATCATTCATTTCTTCCGCAAGTTTCAATCCTTGCGTGATGCATTCAACGGACAATTTCGCCTCGCCCTTTTCATTCATCAGTGCGCCAAGCGACACGTATGCCCGGGAAATCCCTCGCGGGAAGCCTAGTTTTTTTGCGAGATCGAGCGCTTCATTTCCATGCAGCGAGGCCTTTGCGTAATCGTTCGATCGGAATGCATCGCAAAGGTCGATTAGCGCATTAACTCGTATGGTATCCCGCGCGTGTTTTTTGAGGACGGCACGCAGGCCGTCTATCTTTGCGCTTTGCGAAAAGAGTGAGACCGGGATGATGAGCAACAACGCAGCCATGACGATCCAACAATTGATCGCGATGCGCGACGTCCCTTTTGGCAGGGATGAATAACCCCGATGCTCTACGGGGGAGCATTGGTGAGCAGCTATGCGGAAGAAGCACTGTTCCATGGCCGTCGGTCCAACATTAAAAGAAGACGTTCGGGAAAATAAGCAGAATTGGATGAAATACAACGGCGACGCGCGTCACCGCACCAACACCATCGTCCGTGTGAGGATGCCGGAGCCATGTTCCAGGACGATGGTGTATGCTCCGCTCGGCAAATCGTTCGCATGAAAAGGAACGAAATGCCATCCGGCAGAGCTGAATTCTTCGACCAGCGTTCCTAGCTTCCGCCCGGATGGGTCGATAATGCTGAGACGAATACTCTGCGCGTTGGGCAGGGAAAAGGAGATCATTGTCGCGCTTTGGAATGGGTTCGGATGGTTCTGGGAAAATTCGACGGTTTTTGTCCGTTCAATTCCCTCCACCGTCACCATCGGGGAGCCGTTGCTGTCGAGATGGACAACGAACGCGTCGTAACCCCCTGCAAATGACCCTTGTTGAGCGTTCGTTATGGGAAAGTTCGTGCTGGCAGTGATTCCGCAAATTATCACATTCCCGCTTCCGTCCGCGCCAATACTTTCCACTTCGTCATACTCACTTCCGCCATAATACGTCGCCCACTGACGAACGCCATTACTATTGAACTTCACAACGAACGCATCTTCACTTCCTCCGGCATAGGATTCCTGCCGGGCGTTCTGAACTGGAAAGTCTGTACTTGTCGTCGATCCGGCTATTACTACATTTCCGTTCCCGTCCGTCGTAATATCGAAGGCTGAATCAGTGTCGGTTCCTCCATAATATGTTGCCCATTGAACGGTGCCGCTGCTATTGAACTTGACAACGTATGCATCACGCGTGCCCCCCGCATAAAGTCCCTGATGAGGATACGGGACGGGAAAGTCTGCACTTGACGTCCATCCAGTTAGTACCACATTTGCGTTATTATCCGTGGCAACGCCGTATCCGATTTCATCACCGCTTCCTCCATAATACGTCGCCCATTGTATTACACCACTGCTATTGAATTTCACAACGAATGCATCCCCTCTTGCCGCAAGAAATTCCTGCTGAGCATTCTGTACGGGAAGGTTCGTACTATTGGTGGCTCCAGTAATGATCACATTCCCACTACTGTCTACGGCAATATCCTCGGCCCAATCAACAACATTTCCTCCATAATATGTTGCCCATTGAAGAACACCACTGTTGCTGAACTTCACAATGAATGCATCCTCGCCTCCTCCGGCATGAGATGCTTGCTGAGCGTTCTGAACCGGAAAGTTTGCACTTTCCGTCCAACCAGTTATTACTACATTTCCACCGCCATCCACTGCTATCGAAGTTGCAATATCATCATCATTTCCCCCATAATACTTTGCCCATTGACGTACACCGTTTCCATTGAATTTTACAACGAATGCATCCTGACCTCCTGCATTTGACCCCTGCTGAGGCAGAATGGGAAAATCTGTACTCAATGTAGTTCCGCACATGACCACGTTCCCGCTTCCATCGGTGGCAATACCATGCAATCGACAACTTTCCCAACCACTTCCTCCATAATATGTTGCCCATTGAAGAAGACCGCTGCTATTGAATTTCACAACGAATGCATCCCAGTCTCCTCCAGAACTATCCTGATGAGCATTCTGGATCGGAAAGCCTGTGCTCCAGGTTTCCCCATCGATGATAACATTCCCGCTACCGTCTGTTGCAATACCGAAACCATAATTATTGTTACTTCCTCCATAATACGTTGCCCACGGATCAATGATGAGAGGCTTAGTCGAATCATATTTTCCAACAGCGAAGGAGACGATTGAGCCTTCTACCTGCCATGTCGAAGTGATGGGAGACTCAGGATGCTGATACGTTATCGGTGCATGATCCACGATCGAACCGAGCGGAGTTTCCACATGAATCGCCCCCTCTCGATCCATGGTGATTTTTTGTGCGCCTTCATATCGGAGCTGAATCGAAGACGGATCACCACCGGGATAAACGAGGAAGTCGTACTTGTACTTTCCATCCACGCTGTAAAACACTGCGTCGATATTATTCCAGAGGTTCTTATATGTCAGTTTGTGATACTCATTCACTCCGAGTAGGCCGTCAGGACAGTATGCATAGTAGAAGTTATTCACGCCCGGGACCTCGTCTTCGGCTATGATTAATGCATCGGGATTGCATTCAACAAATTCGACGTCCATCCTGTATGTGTGCATGACGGCATTTGCTTCTTTATCCCTGAAGTCGCGCGGACCGCTCTGATCTCCCTCTCTTTTCATGAATACCGTACTAATGCCTGAATGTGTGAAGTACAGTCGTGTTCCACTCACGTCAGAAGTGTATTTGATGTCCGATCGGGTACGTCCTTCGGTATCGATAATCTGACCGAGGTTCTTCTGAAAGCGGATACCGGATGCCTGCAACCATCCATCAGTTTTTTGCTTCAATGCTGCATCGTTCGCAGTCAGCCGCTTAAATGGAAGCAGAGAGGAATCATCGAGAAGCGTTCGCGCAACACGCGGTATGACAACATGCGGTGATGCCGCATTTAACTGTATCGGCGCCAACGCAACCTTGAGATTGTCCGCCATCACACTGTGCGACAACTCTCGACCTTCTGCAACAGCGAAAAGTAATGGCAACAGAAAAAAGCAGGAAATATATCGTGTCATGGTATCCTCTTGCGTTTCATGGGAATGCAGGATTCTATGTTGTCCTTCGCCAACATTCCCCGACCCTCTCTCCGGATCTTGGAGAAGAGATCGGGAAATAATGATATCATTTCTGCAGGGACATCTTCCGACTCAGATGCCGTCCAGCCGCGCTCAGCGTGTATGTGTATACGCCGCTCTCAAGATTCTGCGCATTGAACGTGACGGTATGTGGACCTGCGCTTTGCGTGTCGTTTACGAGAGTCGCGACTTCCATTCCGAGCATGTTGAAGATTTTCAGGATCACGGGACCATCCTCGGTGAGCGAGTATTCGATTGTTGTCGAGGGGTTGAATGGGTTCGGATGGTTTTGCGAAAGTTCGACGGTTTTTGTCCGTTGCTTCCCTTCCACCTCCACCACGTGCGAGTACATATACGTTCCATTCAGGTCGATCTGCTTCAAACGGTAGGCGATGATGCCCGATTGCTTAGAGAGATCGGTCCATTCATATTGACACGAAAAGGTTGTTGTCCCGTTACCGGGGATAAATACCTCCGTATTCCAGTCCTTATGTCCCACCATCTTTTCAACTTCGAAGCCAAAATTATTTGTTTCGGTTGTCGTTGTCCACTGCAACTGAATATCATCGTCCGCGGTGTGGCGTGCCGTGAAAGCGTCGAGCTCAACGGGAATAGCTCCATTGGCGTCGAAATGGACCACGAATGCGTCATAGCTTCCTCCCGCATGAGATACCTGCAGAGGGTTCACGACGGGGAAGTTCCAGCTCATCGTGAGTCCGGAGATAGTGACGTTTCCGCTTCCATCCGTTGCGATACCATAGGCCTTATCCCCTGAGTTTCCTCCCACATACGTTGCCCACTGGCACACTCCGCCGCCATTGAACTTCACGACAAATGCATCTTCTGCGCCCGCGTTCGATCCCTGGGCGGGATTCTGCACGGGAAAGTTTCCGCTGGAAGTCCACCCGGCGAAGACCACGTTTCCGTTTCCATCCGTGTCGATGTCGTATGCGATATCTGCTCCACTTCCTCCATAATACGTCGCCCATTGACGCGTGCCGCTGCCATTGAACTTCACAACGAAAACATCTTGTGCACCTCCAGAGGATACCTGATGAGGATTCTCGATAGGAAAGTTCGTGCTGGACGTATTTCCGCCAAAGACCACGTTTCCGCTCCCGTCCGTCGCGATACACTTTACGTCATCCCCACCTGTTCCTCCATAATACGTTGCCCATTGACGGGTTCCACTCCCATCGAACTTCACAACGAATGCATCCGAGTTACCTGCCCTTGTACCCTGAAAGGCATTGAGGACGGGAAAATCATCGCTCCAGGTCCCGCCACCGATGACCACATTCCCATTCCCGTCCGTCGCGATACAGTGTCCAAAATCATTCCAGGTTCCCCCATAATATGTCGCCCATTGAAGGACCCCGCTGACATTGAATTTCACAACAAATGCATCCATGTTGCCTGCGTAGAAATCCTGAAATGCGTTCTGAACGGGGAGGTCTGTACTAGTCGTACTGTGCGTCAAAACGACATTTCCATTTCCATCGGTTGCTACAGTGTTGTGTTTGACATCAATAGAATTATCTCCATCAAGACTGCTTCCTCCATAATACGTTGCCCATTGACGTGTACCGTTGCCATTGAATTGCACGATGAAACAATCCCAACTGCCTCCGGCGTGGGAACTCTGAAAGGCATTTTGTACGGGTAAGTCGGTGCTGACGGTTACACCGGAAATTACCACATTTCCGTTTCCGTCCACCGAAATCGAACTGGCATAATCAAGATGACTTCCACCATAATACGTTGCCCATAGACGAGATCCCCAGCCGTTGAATTTCACAACAAACGCATCCTCGCTTCCACCGGCATGCGATCCCTGATACGGATTCTGCACGGGAAAATTTGAACTGTATGTCTCCCCACACACCAAAATGTTTCCGCTTGCATCCGTGTCGATGCCGTGCGCGATGTCACGTTCGCTTCCTCCGTAATACGTTGCCCATGGGTCGATGGTCAGGGTCTGCGTCTTGTCGTAGTCGCCGATGATAAACGAAACGGTATGTCCCTTTTTCACAAATCGCGAAGCTATTTCAGTGCTCGTCTCTCCCGCATACGAGTACGGCGCCGATTCTTCGATGCGACCGAGAGGAGTGTTTATCGCAAGCGCGCCTTCCCGGGTAAGCGCTGCGCTTTGAGCGCCATCATACTTCATCCTGATCGCTCGCGGATCCCCTCCAGGACGCACGACGAAATTGTATTTCATCCGGCCGTCGACGGAGAAGAGTTCGAAATCCACCTTGTCGTAGATGTTTTCATAGACGACGCGACCGTACTCTCTGATACCCATTAACCCGTCCGGGCAATGAGGGAGGTAGTAATTCACATACCCCGAGAGTGCGCCATCCGCGCGTATCTTCGAGCGCGGGTTGCATCCGATGAGCGTCATGTCGAGGCGGTATGATTCAATATCCGCCTTTTGCTTTGGTAGCGCGCCGTCGTACTCCATAGTCTCGATGGGGAGATGGAGGGCGGACGTGTGGAGTTCCCGCGTGAATACATAACTGATTCCATTGTTTCGGAAATAGAGCCGGGCGCCGGGTGCGTTGGCGACAAAAGCTATGTCGTTTCTGACCTTCCCATCCGTATCGATGATTTGGCCACGATTTTCCTGAAATCGGATGCCGGATTGATTCAGAAATCCGTCGGCTTTCTGCTTTAATTCCGCTTTGTTCACAGCCTTTGTCCTTGATGGCATCAGCGACGATGCGTCGAGAAGCGTACGCGTAATACGCGGAATGACAACATGCGATGATGCCGCATTCAATTGTATCGGCGCCAATACAACTTTGAGATTGTCCGCCATCACACCGCGTGGCAACTCCCGACCTTCTGCAACAACGGAAAGAAATGACAACAGAAAAAGGAAGGAAATATATCGTGTCATGGTATCCTCTTGATTTTCGTGGGAATGCAGAATTCTATGTTGTCCTACGCCATCATCCCCCGACCCCTTCTCCCCTCCTGTCCTGAGCGAAGCCGAAGGATGGAGAAGGGGTCGGTAAATGATGATATCATTTCAGCAGAGACATCTTCCGACTCATCATCCGTCCCGCCGCGCTCAGCGTGTATGTGTACATACCGCTCTCAAGATTCTGCGCATTGAACATGACTGTATGCGGACCTGCACTTTGTGTGCCGTTTACAAGCGTCGCGACTTCCGTTCCGAGCATGTTGAAGATTTTCAGGATAACCGGACCATCTTCGGTGAGCGAGTATTCGATTGTTGTCGCGGGGTTGAATGGATTGGGATAGTTCTGCGACAAAACGAATCCTTCCGGATGCGAGCGGCGGTTGTCCTGCGACTCCTTCGGTGTGCCGGTTTGCGAGTATTTAATCAGGAGACCGTTGTTCGCCGCCATGCCCGTGGTGTAGACGTTTCCGCTGTTGTCGAGTCGCACGGAGAGGGCGATGTCCATATGATTGAGCCCTCCATCGTATGTTCCGAACAACTGGAATACTCCGGCAGAATTGTATTTCAGCGTTGTCGCATTCGCGGCAGAGAACCCCGAGAGAACTTCACCCCGAGTCATACCCGCAGCGTAGATGCTGCCGGATGCGCTGGTGGTTATCGAGTAGATGACATCGTCCTTGTGTTCCGGCGAATCGTACGTCTTCGCCCAGAGAAGCGATCCATTCGGATTATATTTCACTACAGCCATATCCTGACTGGTAAATGAGCCTGTCTTCGTGTAGCTCGTTCCGGCCACACATGGATTTCCGCTATCGTCGAGCGTGATGCACGCTGGGCCATCGTACGTAAGCGTTTGGTTATTGATGACATCAGCGCCACTGCCGTCGTAGAGCGTTGCCCATACTTGGGCACCGGCCGAATTGTATTTCAGCGTCACCCAATCCTGGTTCTTTGCGCTGCCTTGCTTCTTGTGCACGCTTCCAGTCACGTACACGCTGCCTGCTTCATCCACATCGATGTCGGTGCCCTCTTGTCCGATTTTATTCGCATGGGTATAGAGTGCGGACCATACCTGCGCGCCGCTCGTCGCGTTGTACTTCAACGTGAGAATCGCGCGGATGGAAGGCTTTCCGGGGATGCTCATCATATCCGTGGCCGTTACATACACGAATCCGTTGCTATAGCATATTCCTCTCTCATAACTGAGTCCGGGATTTGTCACAGCCAACCCGATGTCTACCGCGCTGTGTGATGCGGTCCATTGAAGAATTCCGTTTGAGTCGTATTTCATTGTCGCGAGGGTATTCTGCGACTGGTCCAAGCCAAAGATGTAGATATTGTTGAACTCGTCAGTCACGACCTTTTGCGCCAGGAAATTCGGAACGGGTTGCGCCCAGAGCGCTGTCCCATCGGGAGCGTACGCGATGGTCATAAGCCCTGTAACGATTACGTTCCCGTTCGCGCTTATCGCGACAGAATTGGCGTAACCCCCAAGATACTCCCGACTCCAGAGCACATTTCCAGCGGAATCGTATTTTGTCAACAGGTTGCTCATTACTGTCGAGGCGTTGTGATAGCCTGCGGCATAGATGTTGCCGTTATTGTCCACTGCCAGCGCTTTCAACCTCATACTCGTGGACAGATACGGCGTTTGCACCCATTCCTGGGTGACCTGGGCGTTAATCGATGTCGGAATGCCTGCAAGGATTGCGGCAAAAAGGACGAGGGAGAGAAGATCTATACGATATTTCATCGAAGTATTCCTTTTGTAAAGAGTGAGTCGAACCATACATGAAAAATGTTATGGATCTTACCGTGTTTGATGGTTGAGGCGTTCTCTGTACAAAAAAATAAAAACTGCGAGGCAAAGTAAATGCGTAGACCCGCGCAAAGAGTGCGTAGAACTACGTACTCCACGCTGAATCGAGAAGAATTTTACAAGGGAAACCAACACCGCCAGCCCGATGGTGCTTTGAAGAAGGCGGGAGCGTCGAACACCAAACGTCCAGCAGCGCAAAGAGCGCCGCGAATCGCACTGCATGTTTCATAAATCCTCCTGGAGAAATATGTAACGTAGTGAAGGATAGTGCGGGCCTTGCCCGCATAGGCGCTCGGAAGTCCGAGGGACTTCTACAAGAACCAGGGTCTGTCAGAATGGCAGGATATTACCGGATGATCACGTATTGTATACGTGGATCGTCTCTCCAGCGGGTGCGAACGTATTAGGAATGATGTTGCAGGGAAAGATAGCCATCGCATCACCGTTTGTCAAGAAAAAAATAAAAAACCGATTTTTTGATTTTGAGCGGGGTGATTGCCGGTCATCATCCGGGAGTTGCGGGGCGGCCGTCGTCATGAAGTGCGGTGACGAATCGCGATTGGCGGGGTGGCACTGCAGAAGGTGGTTACGACGGGCAAAGGCGTCCGATCGGCCTGAATAGATGGAACCTGACAAGTTTCCGGGACGTCTACGGCCAACGGGATCGCAGGCGGTGAGCATTGCTTGTGACTTCCAGGAATCACGATGTTTCGTGAAGCGGGGTGATGCGAGAAGGATCTGTCACCTTTTTTGGACTGCCTGAAATCGCGTATCTCTACAAAGCTCAATCCTCCGTTCGGCCTGAAATGCGCCAGCCCGGAAATGGTCAACGAGGGCAGACCTTAAAGCCGGGGAGCGGAAGCCAGATGTGGAGCGATGTTCCCCACTGAGCTAATCCCGCAGTGCGCTGACGCCGCTTCCTCTCAGGCGGCGAAACAGCCATTCGGGCTATTCGCGTAGCCAGTCATGCGGTCGGCACTCCAGTCTTCATGCTCCCACGTATGGAGAATACGGTAAAAGCACTCTCTTGCGGCTGGGTGATCTGTCCGTCCTATGGCACGCAGCATAGCCAGTAATGGCGAGCGAATCTGTGCAAGCCAGGTGTGGTCGCCCAGCACTAGGCACATCGGCACGCACGTAGCACTGCTTCCACCGTAGTAGAACGCCGGAGCATACCGTCTGAAGCCCAACGATTGATAATGATCAATGAGTTCCGGGAGACAGTCGATGCACACGAACTGTACGTCGGGCTTGTCCGCGATGAATTTCACGGCGGCCTTTAAAAGCGCCATACAGACTTTAAGCGATCTGTAGTTTCCGCGAATGAGCCACTTCCTTACCGTTACAATTGCCGATTTGGGGAATTCCAGGTGAAATTGTCCGAGGTGATAGGGACGCATTTCTTCGGTATCGATATCGCAGTCCTTCCACCAATCGATGGCCATCGTACCGGCGGGAGCTTTTCCGCACTCTGCAAGAAGCAGTATACCGTGGGCAAGCGCTCGGGCAGTCTCACCCGACTCATGAAACGAACCAACGATACTATAGCCCAATTCATCAATGAATACCTCTTCGCGCAGTCTGTGCACGCAGTCCACTGTCTTGGGGTCGCAGGCAGGTCTGACAGTCACTGGCTGATCGGAATCTCGCTTAGCGTCCTGCATCGCGCACCTCCTTCAGGCGAGCAATGATAGCCGCAGCATCCGGCATGGCATCCAGTCTGATTTCCGCCGCCCGTGCGCAGCTGCCCCGGTATGTATCGACGTAAAATGCCGGCTTCCCGAGTCTTGGCCATGCAAGTTCGCGCATCCACGCAATCATCGCCAGAGTTTCCCGTGCCATCAGTGCGCCGACCTCGATGGTCAACGGCGCAAAACTGGGGATTGCCCCTTCGAGTCTGAGAAAGCTGCCCAAAAACGGATTACCGGCGATTCCGGGATCGTCAAGCAATCCCGGATTCGCCGCAAAGCCATACGCAACAACCCGCAGAAGCGATTCAGTAGCTACACCATAATCGTCACATTCCTCAAGGGAAAGGAAGCGTGTGGGATAATCGAAACGCTGTTCCGGGCTTTCCTCCCCTGGCAGCGTTGAAATGACATTGGGAGTGGGAAAATAAAGGAAATCCACTACCGGCTTGCGTGCCAGTTTCGCCGCTCTGTAGCAAGCAATACCACCGACAAGCGAATCCATGCCGAGCACGACGACGTCGACCGTATCCATGATGTTCTTCAGTGTAGTAACATCGTTCGTCATCTGCCTGATCTCGATAATGGCTTTAGGATTAATCGATCTTATGATATCCGCCGCCACCTCCGCCTTGGGTCGACCAATCGTATCCGTCGTTGCGAACACCTGTCCAGCCACATTCTCGATACTGACGGTGTCGGGATCGATGATAACAAAGCGGCCAATCCCGGTTCGCGCGAGGGAGAGAATTGCTGCGCTACCGATAGCTCCGATACCGGGGACAAAGACCGAGGCTTCGGTCAATGCGTCCAACAGCGGATCAGGTACGAGACCTTTCTGCCGTGAAAACCGGGGATTCTTGCTATTGTCGGTTGAAATTGATGTTGCTGCCATGTCACACCGCTGTTTGCTGATGAGTGATCGTACACTACAAAAAACGCGATATGGCCATCCCGATCTGTCATGATCATGTCATGCTTTGGTTAAATGAAGTCAAGCGTAGTGTATTCCCTCTTGAATGAAAAAATGGTGGATCTGCGGATGGCGGCTCCGATTGTCTCGGAAATCATTGACATTTGATTTCATGCTCATACGATATCGTCAAGCGCATACGGACACGATGCGCCAGGCAACGACTCACACCACGAATCAGCTCCTTCATCGCGCCGAAGGTCTTTACATTCATACCTTGGGACCAGATGCTGCTGCGCCGGAAACACGAACGCCAGACCCTGCGATCTGGCATGATGTGTTGAGTGGTAGAGACCCCGCCACGGGCATCCCTCCGGGAGAACTCTCGGTACAGTGTAGCCCGTACGACGGCCGAAGATCCCACTACTGCAGAATGTAGTCCGCCGCGGTCCGCTGCGGCGGAATTTCATGTACTTGTGAGGTGCAGAAGAAAAAGCCCAGCGTGAATGTGGCTGAATGGTACATTTGTTCTGCTTTGGGAAAGGCCCGTGGTAGCATCTCTGAAGCTGGTCTGGTGGCTGGGCTGGAGGGGACAGAGGGTCCCAGCTTGAGTGATCGACTAGGAGCAACGAGACGTTCAATGGGGCTCGCAGATAGTTGCTTGATCGTGAAATATTCGATACGTCGATCGGGACAGGAATCCTGATCGAATGGTTGAGGAGAGTAATGCGATATTAACAGTTTGCCAAATATATAAGGACCAGAATAGCCGGCTAATGCAACTTGTATGCCTGTGTGGATTTGGAGCAATCCTCGGATTGCTCTATTCCGTTATTGGTGTCATATTGGTTGCAGATTGGTATAATATGGTTGCAAACGGAAGCGGACGAGATGATTGATGTGTTTTTCGTGTCCCACAGAAAGAACCGGTATGTTCATTCGATGGAACGTCATGAGATTGTTGGAGGCTCGATGAAGAGAACCGTCGTACTGGTTATCATTACCTTCTGGATGATGACTGGACAATCGAATGCACAGAACGATTCAACATCGACAATTGGTTGGAGACCGCAAGTCGAGTCGGTCTGGATGGAGGGACTGGTTCTTCCATTCTGGCCAGTGCTCGGTGCAGGCATCGATGTTGACTTGTTTCGGAACAGTATTGTCGATCAGGATAGGTTGCATTCATCCGCAGGAATCCGTTTTTGGTATGGTACAGGAACGGATGTCGAGCACTTCGCTGACAAGTACGGGACACGTGCGTACTACGATGCCGATGCTTTGCTGCAGGGTGTGGTAACTCAAGGAAGGTTTTTCGCCTCAGTTCAAACTGGGTACAGCTATCGGAGGTGGCCGGATCGTCCACCCGAGTATTCTGGCAGTCGTGTGAAAACCGGGATTGAACTGAACTATATGATCTATCAAAATCGGATTGCACTCCGGTTGCGTGCAATGGGATCCCTGTGGGGACCAGATGATGAAATCGAATGGGGCCCAGTTTCCTTGGGGATTGCGATGGGATGGTTCCGTGGGAACTGATTGGATGTGACAAGGCACTGCTGGGGAGTTGGTTACAGATTGGTATCATATTGGTATCATATTGGTATCATATTGGTATCATATTGGTTACAGAATCACCTTCCCGATTGTCTTGATTCCAGTCATCTGGAAATCCACCAGTTCAGAGTATCAGCTTGACGAGCATGAAAACCGAGTATTGTAACCTGTTGCAGTAGAATAGGTTGCCGTGATTGTTGCTTTTCTCTGAACGGTGTTGTACCTTTAAAATCAGCCTTTAACAGCTCCCCGGAGAGGTGGGTGAGTGGCTGAAACCAACGGTTTGCTAAACCGTCGTACGGGTTAAACTGTACCGAGAGTTCGAATCTCTCCCTCTCCGCACCCAACGCCAGATCGAAAGGTCTGGCGCTGCTGTTTTTGACACGGTTTCACTGAGTTTATGGAACAGCCCAGCACCGCCATCCGCCGCTGTCTCATAGCTTCTTTTTCTATTCGGCTGAAACCAATTCGCCGCGGCGAACTAAACCGTCGTACGGGTAGAGTTCTCCCGGAGGGACACTGCCGAAGTCCCTGAGGCATCCCTCCGGGACTCCGGCGGAATCTCTCCCTCTCCGCACCCAACGCCAGATCGAAAGGTCTGACGTTGCTGTATCTTGCACGGTTTCACAGACAGAGATTGCGATTTCGTGCTCACGGGGGCTGACTGCCCGAGTTCTGTCCCTTTCCTTTTCGCGCGATGAGACACCGTGGAATGCGGCCAGAGAACAGTAACCCCGGGAGCTGCGTGGTGTGTATGCGTGGTCAGTGCACGATACGGAAAATTTGACGGCTGGTACCCGCTGCATCGCTGTAGGTGAGCTGGTACACGCCCGCGGGCAGAGCGTCGGTCTGCAGACTGCTGCGCCTGAGCCCTTGCGGTGAGCGCTGCCTGAGCCGCAGGCGTCCGAGGGTGTCGTGCACCGCAAGTACCGCGCCATCTGAGGCGGGACGGTGGAGTACGGTAAGACTGCCTGAAGCGGGCTGGGGATACAGATGCAACATATCCGGTAATTCGCCTCGCTGCTCCGGCAGGCCATTGACGCCTGAGCAGGTTTCACGGGTAATGGTGAGTGTCGCCTCGCCGAGGACGGATAGCGCACCGGCGATCATGGCCTGTGCACCAACCTGCTGTCCCGCGAGCAGAAGTTCGGCATCGCTCATGGATCCATGCGCTGTGGCATCGTAACTGAGTTGACCGTATAGCAGCGTCCACCAGAAGAATGAAAGAAAAGGGACGCGGCCGCGCCGCGAGAAATTGGCCATGCAGCGGATGAACAGCGTATCCACGGGAAGCCAGTAATCAAAACCGTCGCGCGCGAAAATCTCCACCGAAGCGGCCACCGGATCACGGGGAACCGACATCTCGGCGTCGCTGGCCTTGTACAGCCAGGCTTCACCGATGATGAATTCCTTCCCGTTCCTCTCCGTCTCCTCCCTTGCGTCAAAGAGCCGCGGCAGCAGCAGGTGGCTGTTGATGGGATACACGTGGCAGTCGATGGCGTCGATCGCAGTCTCCGATGCGAGCCGACGGATATATACAAGATCGTCCCACGATCCGCTGCCTGAACAGAGCTTCGTACCACCGCGCCGCAGCGCCGCGCAATACTGACTGACATAGCTCACCACGCTGTCCACCGAAAAATCAACCCGGTGACCGGTGTTCACCTCCATCGTCCCGGGCTCCATTTCCATCGTGAGATAATCGGGTCGCAGCGAATCGATAATAAGCTGCATCATGGCGATTTTTTCGCGTACATAGCGGCGGCTGTCGAGGCCCGTGTAGAACTGCAGCACCTCCGCCGCGAGCTGCGGCTCCCCGAATGCCGGATTCAGGAAGGTGGTCTGACAACCTATCTGCACTGTCATGGCCTTTGCGCGGGCGCGTCGCAGCACCTCGACGTAAAACGCCAAGTACTCGTCCTTCCCCGGAAAGCCTTCGACCAACAGCGGATAATTCACCGCGAGAGCAATACCGTTCAGCCCGACACGTCTGAACGCGTCCAGCGCGCGGTCGATGACGTAGAATAACTGCGCCTGCTTCGCCGGATCGATGAGTACATGTCCCCTGTTGCTGTTGGCCAGGCCCATATCCTGCGAAAACACCGGGCAAAAACGCTCGTCGGGCATGGTTCGGATCTCCGCCGCGGCCTGCGCGAGTTTCGATTCGGCTTGGCTGCGGATCACACTCCATTCGGCGGGTACCTGGGAATATGCCTGCGCGGAGAGCAGCAACAGGATGAACGGGATAATGATACGATGCATTGCTCACTCCTGTCAGAATCGAAAACCGATGCCGAAAAATACATTGTATGCCGACCAGTTGATTTTCAGACTCGTATTTGAGCCGCCTTCGGAGCGATGGGCTCTGTAATTCAATTCACCCCGGAAAAACACACGGCTGCCGGCAAGGTACATGGCCCCCGCGCCAAGACTGTATACAGTCGCTATTTCTCCCCGAAGATCCTCACCAAAATTCGTGATAAGGGGCGTCGTATAATTGTCGGCAAATCCGATTCCACCCCTGATATATGGAAGAAGAACCGAATCCAGAACGCCTGGCGAGACAAGCAGATGCGGGATGAACAGAATTGCATTATCGGATATGGGATAGCTCCATATATCGTACAATTGCTCCCATGAGCTATGCTTGAAGCCCATCTCTATTTCGATGGCTGTGTGCTCCCCTGTCCAATACGTCGGACAGATGGCAAGGTAATACTCCTGAGATCGGTCCTGCCTGATTTCCCTGCTGCCAACCTGTGAGAAGTCATAGGTTCTGTCGGCAAAACTTGCCGTCGCTTGGGCAAGAATGGTGAAATCGCCAGATCTAAACTGCGTATACAGATTCCCAACCGGAACGATCATGAATGCTGCGACGCACAGAACGCTTGCCTTGCACATACTTCCTCCGCTTGTCGGTTGGACAATCACTGGAAAGAACATACAAAGACACTCCGTCATTTGCCATGCGATCACAAATCATGGTCGGATCGGCAGCGCATAGCCTGCGTAGCCAACAGAAAAAGGCGGCCCCATGGAGCCGCCTTTTTCGAAAAGAGCAGGAACGTGCGGTTAGAGCATGCCGGCGTTCTGGCGAGTGACCCCAGTGCCGTTCTTGTTGATTGTCTTGATCGCGCGCGCGGTATGCATCAATGTGGAAAACGTCTCAGTGGAGTGCTCTCTTCGCGCGCTGCTTACGCGGCATCCTGCATCCTGTTCGCAAAATCCTTGCCGGAGGTGGCCGGAGGCAGCGTGCGGCCTTCACTATGATAGAGCGCGATCGTTTCCTCGACTATGATGCAAAGCTCCTCGAAGACTGCTTTCTCGTCATCTCCATGGCAGCCGCCAAAAAGGAGGCCGGGAGCGCTGCCGACGTAGCAGCCGTCTTCCTGCGACCACTCGACAATCTTCGCATATTTTGTGCTTTCCTTCATTTCCTTGACTCCTCGATTGCTTTCTGTACCGCCCGCACCTGATAGTGTAAAGCATCGTCGCCTGGATTTCCAGCGATCGTAATGGGTTTCGTAACGTTCGGGTGGACGAAATTCCTGTGGCCTCCACGCCCGCCTCTGTCATTGAAACCGGCTTTCTCAAGTGAACGAATAAGTTCACGAATCTTTGGTGGCATACATTTTCACCTATGATTCCGGGCTGTTGACCTTTTATTCTCCACACGAGAACATTTCGAGAGAAGTATACAGATCTTGTCTATTAAGGGCAAGAAGGAAGACGCGTGAAGTATATTTTCAAAACGTTCCATTCAGAGACGCTCTATAATTTGCCATGCGCTCACAAACCATGGTCAGATCGGCATCGCCTATTCAGCCGGCGCCAATAGAAAAAGGCGGCCCGATGGAGCCGCCTTTTTCGAAAAGAGCAGGAACGTGCGGTTAGAGCATGCCGGCCTTCTGAAGGGTGACCACACCGCCGTTTTGTTGATTGTCTTGAACGCGCGCGGAATACGACCATGTGGAAAACATTTCAGTGGAATGCTTTCTTCGCACGCCGCTTACGCGGCATCCTGCATCCTGTTCGCAAAATCCTTACCGGAGGTGCCGGAGGCAGAGGGCGACCTTCGGACTTGCGGATATGAAGTCAAAGACTTTCTTATCCGCGTACATCCGTAATAATCCGCGAAAATCCGCGCACGTATTCACACTCAGGTCGCAACTCGCCTCGGCGAGGTGATTGGTTCCGTAACGCACGGGGAGACTCGGTACCTCCCTGATGTCATAAGCAGGAAGAATCAGCGAATCTCCACGGACGAATACGTGCGCGGATTTTCGCGGATGAGGCGGATTGGCGCGGATAAGAGTTTTTACAATCCCGTATACAAAGGACTTGCGGATATGAAGTCAAAGACTTTCTTATTCGCGTACATCCGTAATAATCCGCGAAAATCCGCGCACGTATTCACACTCAGGTCG
>CAYJMN010000010.1:86888-89714 GCA_964371045.1 uncultured Chromatiales bacterium
CAACTCGCCTCGGCGAGGTGTCGAAAGCCGGAGGCTGTAGACTCGCCGAGGCGAGATTAGCAAGTCTTCTCGAGTTTCCTTGTACGTTACGGAACCAATCATTTCCGGAGGAATCTGCGACCTTCGAGACGCCGCCATGTACACTCAAAGCATTGACGAACGATCATACCGTGGCGGCCCTGTTAATGACATCATGTAAAATCGGCTTGAATCGGCCTGATCTTATAATCTCGCCCCCTCGACCCAGGCCATTGGGGGTCTCGATCAACTCACCCCCCGGCCCCCTCTCTCACGAGAGAGGGGGAGGAAGAGGTATAATACAGTGTTTATTTCACACATGCGAACGCATGTGCGGCGGGTTACACGGATCTATTATCATATCATCCATGAAATTGACCGGTGCGCGGCGCTGGTGGGCTCACTCAGCATGACGAGCTTGGTTGGGTCGGGTTAGTGCGGGGGCCAATAGAAAAAGGCGGCTCGATGGAGCCGCCTTTTTCGTAAAAAGCAGGAATGCGCGGTTACAGTAGGCCGGCCTTCTGGAGGGTGACCTTTGCGCCGTTCTTGTTGATGGTCTTGATTGCGCGCGCGCAGAGGCGCAGCGTGATGAAGCGTTTCAGTTCAGGGACGTAAATACGCTTTTTCTGGAGATTGGGGAGCTGGCGGCGCTTCGTGCGGTTATGCGCGTGCGAGACGTTGTTGCCGACGAGCGGTCCGACTCCGGTGATCTGACATTTGCGTGACATGTGTATCTTTTCCTTCTTGTCGTTCGATTATTTCAGGCCTTCGCCGACGAAAGGCAGATACGCCATGAAGCGCGAACGCTTGATGGCTTCCGTCACGCGGCGCTGATTCTTGGCGCTCAGGCCAGTCAGGCGACGTGGCAGGATCTTACCCTGATCATTGGTGAAACGCTCGAGGAATTTGTGTTCCTTGAAGTCAATATATACCGCGTCTTTCCCGCGAAATGGATCCGGGCGACGCTTGGAGACGTTCGATGTCCGACGACGCGGCTTCCTCTGTACAGGCCTCATAGCTCTTAAGACTCCTTCTTCTGTGCTTCGGTGAATTTCGCGTAGCGACGATTGAACTTCTCAACGCGACCAGCGGAATCGATGATCTTCTGCTTGCCTGTGAAAAACGGATGACACTCCGAACAAATTTCAACCTTCAGAGTGGGGCGCGTAGACCGCGTCTCGAATTTGGATCCGCAACTGCAGGTAACCTCGCAGTGCTGATATCTGGGATGCAGATTGTCTTTCATTTCCATTCACCTGTTAAAACGTCATATCCGCGAGTTCGGCCGTACTCTTTACCTTCACCATCTTGTCGCGAAATTTCCACGACTCGGTGTTCTTGTCGTACGTCGAAACGATGCACTTCACGAACGTGAACTCGGACCTTGACTTGTTCTTGCTCTTGTCCGCAAATGATTGTTGTTTGGCCACTTTAGTACTCCTGGACGCTTCTTTTCGTGTTTCGCTTCGGTCAAAGCAGAAAGAAATGTAAGAAAGAAACCATTTCGAGTCAAGTGCGAAATGAAAACAATCGTTTGAACCGCGAAAATATCGAAAAAACCTTCGTTGAGTCCGTGTGGTCGATTGCACGTCCGGAGGCACCTCCACACCATCATTGGAGAGAATCTTTGGACGGATGATGTCTGAATTCGGGAAGGTTCGCGGAATGGCGATATCGATCTCGCCAACACTGTTCGGGTCTGAACCTTGGCAAGCAGATGCGGGGAATCGATTCGGCGGGCAGGGCGTGGCATGGACGGCTGTGTTGATCGAGTCAACGTATGGAGAAGAATTGGACGACAGCGGTCTGCCATACATGGAGATTTTTAGTCGTGAGAATTTTCAGGATGCGTGGAAGCGTCGATAACAATTGACCAGTGACCGCCGAAATTATCTCCGCTGCACCGGACGAGCCTTTACAACGCCCACGTGTCGAGCCGCGTGTCGGGGGCCGAAGGGGCATGGCGCAACCCTCTCTATTTCGCGAACCTCGGAGTCGGCGCTCCGCGCTACGCGCTCCGCAACGGGCAGCCGAGTTTCAGGTTGATTTGCCCTTGATTTTCAACAGCCTCGTTGCCATATTCCGGCGAATATACAGGAATTGAGCATCGTTCGTTTACCGACAGTACCGTTCACGTCGTTCGGCTGTCACAGTCGGAGTCCGTTTTGAGCATACGCAACGCCTTCCTTGGCCCACGATCCAAATACGACAAATCCCTTCCGTACACCTACGTGGCAAAAATTCCGGCTATCGAAGGCGACGAGGAACTGTACAACGACTATTTCGCCGATACGATCTGCGGCTTGATCGAGTATCTGGACGAGCACGAGATCGAACCGGGCGATGTTCGTCTGTACGGATGCTATCTCAAGGAGGAGATTCCGCTTGATACTGCGTACTGTCTTTCCGAAGACGGGAAATGGCTCAAGCCCCCGGACATCTGCCATTCGCTTGAGGAGCATTATCGTGAGAGCATGGACCTTGCCTACAAAGGCCATGTCGAGCACGGTGACTGTTCCTACGAAGACCGCGACCGTGCAGGCAGCGGCCCATACTGAGGACGGGGATCAGGGACACCGAAAGCGTTCCTGCAGTCACGGTGGACACAGCGACCGAGCCAAGTTCGTCACCCTGAGTGAGCCCACCAGCGCCGCGCACCGGTCCATTTCGTGGATGACATATGGGGTTCTTACGCGCGTTATCAAGCTCGTCATCCTGAGTGTGCCCACCAGCGCGCACACCGGTCCATTTCGTGGATGACATTCTCTAAATCCGCGTTACCGCCGTAAATGCATTCGTCCGTGTGAA
>CAYJMN010000011.1:0-88778 GCA_964371045.1 uncultured Chromatiales bacterium
AGCTGATGCCGGGCGCGAACGTCCTGGTGCCGAGCGTGATCTCGTTCTCCGTCAGTACAGGCATTGGCGTCGTGTAGTTGATCGGCGTTTGGGGCACACCGTCGAATGACCAGTTCACCGTTACGTTGTTGAGAACGTTGGTGCCAAAGTTGCGGAGTTTCACCTTGATGTCGTACGAACCTGCGCAGAAGTTGACCGGCGATACGAGCGCTGAGATTCCGGCGTCATCCGGCAGCGCCGGGCTGAGATAGAAACCGAAATTGGCGTGATAGCTGGAGGTGTAGCCAGCCGGTGTCGTCGTGGAACATCCGAGCGGACCGCCATAGATGCGTCCCACATTCGGCACGGTATGCGCGCCACCGTCATACACGGCGAAGCCCGCGCCCGCCGTCACACCCTCGCTGCAAATCTGCACGATGAGGGTTCGGGAAGGATCATAATACACCGGTGTCGTAAGCTGAATCTCGAACCATTGTCCGGCAGCGCCGGCGGGAACGGTGTAGGATGCAGCGGACAGCCCTTGCGTCATTGGAGAAAAAAACTGGTTGGTCGGGAACGTCGTCAGGGTGGATTGGCCGAGGTATACTCCGAAATTGGAGAATGTTGTAGCCGACGTCGCCTGGTAGCGCTGGAAGTATACCTTGCTGATGTTGCCGGCATACGCACCGGTGAACAATCCCGCAGCATAAAATCCCTGCCATTTCTGCCACTGAGCCGAGACGTTGGGGTTCCATGGGATATTGTTTCCGCCTGTTGCGAGACCGTAATAATACGGTGGCGTCTGGGCCTGGGCCGTGTTGTCCACTGAAAATCCGGCGAACAGGACCAGCACCAACATGCATGCGGTAACCAGGCGAAACTTCAGGACGTGGTGATCAAGATTCATGACGAATCTCCTCGTATTGTGGATGAGTTTATGTATGGACGCTTCAAACAATCAAGATGGAAACCAGGTGCGGAATAATTTTTCACTCAACAAAGTTCAAGTTGTCGGATATGCTCGGAATCACCATAATATGATCGTTATGCGTTGCATCAACGATCCGGGTGTAGCAGGTGCGTGGTTGCGAATAATCAGGAAAAGCTAATTAGTCACCATCATGATAAGAGAATGGCGACAGAAAAACAACAGGGGGGATTTATTTTTATCCTGCTGTCTTTTATGCGTTTATCGGCATTATTAGTGTATTTTTTTGTAATGAACTTTTTTCAAAGATTTTTTCTTCATTCCACTTATCATGAGTCCTGCTCCTGCCCGGGATTGAAGGGACGGGGAGAATCATTCTCCTGACCGGTCATCGTTAGGTGTTTTGCTTTCCCGCGAGTTCGCCGCGTTCGCATGGTCCTGGAGCTTCGCCGCCTGCACATGGTCCTGGGGCTACGCCGCCATCGCGTGCGATCGGGACTTCGCCTCCTTCCTGGGGCTACGCCGCCTTCCTGGGGCTTCGTCGCCATCGTAGACTTATTCTTTTGGCCCTGGCTCATGCTGTCGGCGGCTCCGCCCCAGGCTGGGATGGGTCCCGGAAGGACTCTGCCGGAGGCATCCCTCCGGGACTCCGGAGTAATCCCCTCAGGATACTGTGTGCCATGCACTGCCAATGTTGGTGCTTCACGCCGTGTACTATGCGCTCGGGATTCGACGCTCACGGTTCGACGCACGGCGTTACGCGCTACGCGCTCTGCTCCCCGCGCTCCGCGATCAGCGCTCCGCACAAAAAAATCCCGCCCCTTGTGGAGCGGGATCCATGAAGGTTTGTAGAGAGGCGCTTATTTGTTCAGCGTCATCTTGATCGTTTTCGAGAAGCTCAGGCCGCTCGCGTTGCCCGTCATCGTTACGATGGCCATGTACTGGCCGCTCGGAAGCGTCGAGGCGTCGAAGGTGTAGAGATGCATGCCCGTTTCCACGATGCCGTCGACGGCGACAGCCACTTCACGACCGAGCATGTCCACGATGCGCAAGTGCACGCGGCTGGGCTCGGGAACGCTGTACTGAATCGTCGTCGTCGGATTGAATGGATTCGGGAAGTTCTGACTCATGTCGAACGTCGTCGGGGTGAATCCATCATCGAACTTCGGAGCCACGCCGCCATGCTGCTTCATCCAGTTCAGCTTGATGGCCAGGTAGTCGAAGTTGTTCACCACGCCATTGCCGTCGGTATCCATGTAGCAACCCATCGCCGTGAACCACGGAGCACCGGCCTGCGGCTGCCAGGTGATGTAGGTCAACGGGTTCTGCACGGCGTCGGCACGGTAACGCGCCGGTCCGGTCAGCCACTGCGTGCTCAGGTTCGCGTCGTGAATGTACACGTTCAGGTCCTTGCGGTCCCCATAGTTCACAACGCCGTCGTTGTTCACGTCGCCGGGCCACACATCGCATGGCGTCGCGCCGAGGGGCACGAGCAGCAGCGACGAGGGATACGGCATGTAGTTGCGGTAGTAGCCGCAGGAGTTTTTCGTGTTGAACACCAGCTCGATCTTGTAGTAGCCCGATGCCAACGTTGACGGCAGATTGAAGTAGTAGGTGCCGTCCAGCGTCTGCCCCGCCAGCTTGTTGCCGGTGAAGGTTTCAGAGTACATCAGCTGATTGCCCGGTACGCTGTAGAAATTCGCCGTCATCTGGATAGTGGCGTCGAAGGGCGGGAAGATCACGCGGTAGTGGATGCCGATCGTGCCGGGAAGTTCCACATACCCGATCGGGTTGCCGCCGCCGTCCACGAAGTCGTAGGTCAGACTGTTGGCGATCAGATAGCACGCTTCGTCGGCGCCCATGTACGGACGCACGCGCGGCTCGAGATCGATGTCGTCGGTCACGGCCGGGAGCGTCACGCCGATCAGATCGTCGTCGTCGTCCGACGGAGCGATCAGATGCATGTTGCCCGCGGCGACATCCGCGAAGCTGACGATCTTGCTCACGGAGTTTCCGTCCTTGCCCGATGCGGCCTGCAGCGCGGCGAGGTTGGCGCGTGCTCCAGCCCAATACGCCAGGTTGGCGCCCATGCTGTGCCAGTTGTTGTGGTCGGACTCGAGCACATTGGCGCCCGGATTGACATACCATGCGTAACCGGCGCCGCCGTGCATGACGATGTTGTTGATGTAACGGTTATTCGCGCCTTGGTTACAGTAAAGTGCATAGCCGCTGGCGTAGCCACTTTCAACCCGGATGGTGTTGTGCGCGAAAAGACTGCCGTTGCTGTAATAATGATAGACGCCGTAATAGGCGTTGGTCACACCGCGTACGACAATCATGTTGTTGACGATGCGAGAAGTGCCGGCCTGGTAGTAGTTGTCATAGTAAATGTACAAGCCGTAGGCGCTTGAGCCGCCGTCCGACAGGAAGGAGTTCCTCTCGATCTGCGTATTGAATCCGTACATAATATATCCAAGGTACTTCGTGGCGTAGGCGGAGTTCTGCACCACCTTGTTGCCGATGAATTTCAACTGGCCCTGGTAGTACAAATACACCGGGAAGTAATACATGCCGGTAATTTCACAATTCTCTACGCGCAGGTTGTTCATCGTCGAGGTCGTGCTGCCGCCATACAGTTGCATGCCGAAGCTTCCGCCACGGATATTACAGTTCAGAAAGGTGGTATTATGAGCCAACGTGCCTGTTGGGGCATAAACAACGACGTTGTTCGTCGACGTCGACGCGACGACGGGACTGTTAAGATCGCAGCCCTCGACAGTGTTGTCTGTGGACATACCGCTGAGTTGAACGACGGTGCTGTAGCTCGCATTCGTAGCGTTCATGGTCACGTTCTTGAAGGTAACGAACTTGGCGCCGCCGAAGCGCAGGACGAAATTGTTGGTTGTCGACGTCGCCGCGAAGTTGATGATCACATCCGCTTTGTTTCCGGTTTCCGATTGAAACGTGACGGTATTCACCGCGGAAGTACCTGGAATGGCGAGCAGATCGATGTTCGTCGTGTACGTCCCGCTCCGGACATTGAACACCACCGGTCCGCAGACTCCGTTGGCGACAAGGTCGTTCACAGCGGCTGTAAACGTAGCGTAATCCGGGGTAGCACCACCGATGGTGAATGTCCCGCTGAGCGCGGCTTTCAGATTTGCCGTAAGCGAGTCATTCGCGGTAAAACTGTCGTTGACGCTGTTCGGCTGCGAGGTGTACACCAGCAGCGGGTAATTCACGCCACCGACAAAGGTGCGCGTCCCTAGCAATAGTTCCGTCTCGGTATTCGAGAGCAGGGGCGTGGCGTAGTTGATCGGGGTCTGCGGCACGCCGTCGAAGGACCAGTTCACGGTAACATTGTTGACGGTGTTGGTGCCGAAATTGCGAAGCTTGACCTTGATGTCGAGCGATCCGGCACAGAAATTGACCGGCGAGACGAGCGAAGCGATGCCCGCATCGTTGGGCAGCGTCGGATTCATGTCGATACCGAAATCGTACCAGTTGCCGTCCGTGGAGCCGGTCGTGGTGTTGCAGCCGTTCGCCCAGAGGCGCCGCATTGGAGGCGTCGTCATAGACGAGGATCGGATCTGAATACCACCGCCAGTGTATCCTTCGTGGCATACGATGATTGCGAAGGCCTGTGAGGGGTTATAGTAAAACGGGGTTGTCAGCGCGATGGCGAACCAATCGCCCGCGTTGCCGGCCGGGATGGCATATGTTGCGGCATTCAGATGTTGCGTGACCGACGTGTAGAACGAATTCGTCGAAGGCCATGCGTTTGCCGGATTGAGGCCCAGCCAGATCTTCAGGTTCGTGTACGTCGTTGCTGAACTCGTGGTATTCCTTCTGAAGTACACGGTGGTGATGTTTCCGGCGTAGGCGCCCGGAAATTCGTTCGGCATGTAGTTCTGCTGGACCTTTGTCGTCGAGGTCGACTGGAACGGAAAAATATTGTTACTGTTCGCTGTGCTCGCGTGAGAGAACTGCGGCGTCTGGGCTATTAGCGATGCCGGCACTGCGAGGATGCTTATCGCGATGCAAAGCATGAACAGCAAGGAACGGAACGTAGCGGAGCTGAGGATCATACGGCCTCCTGAATATATGTTGGAAAGTGTTTAGCGTGGATGATGAGCCTCTTTCGGCGTTTCCAACACCTGACGAGGGGCATCCGAAAAGTCACATGTTACCAATCTTCACAATAATACTGCTTGCATGCTCCTCATGCAAGGGCATCTTCGTGGTACTATACGCAACGACTAATGGTGACGAGACGCTAGGTACGGTTTATTTATGACCCAATTCACATGAATAATCTGCCCCCTAAGACGAGATGATGCGCATTTGCAATAAATCAGTGAAGCAAACAGCTGACCTGGCCGCCCTGTGGCGTCTGTCTGGACGTGACAATTCTTCACAGTCCGCACGATGTACGATACTGTCATCCTTATTCCTGCCAATTTGCAGGTAGCCGGGTAGAATCACCGTGTACCGTCACCCCGAAGCACAGATACTGGACCTCATCGCATGCAATGCATTGCGATCCGAACGAGGATTCATAAGTACTTAGGCTGGATGCGCGGTTGAAGCCTCATCCGACGAGATGCGTGGTGGTACCATACGCGCATCCCGCCAAATCGTCCTGACCACGCTCTCTTTCCCCAACTTCTTAGCAATTCGTGCAGGATGTTTCAGCGTGGGCAATCGTACATCAAAAATCGTACATCGTAAATAAAAAAATCCCGCCCCTTGCGGAGCGGGATTAAGAAAGGGTGACGGAAGGACGCTTACTTGTTCAGTGTCATCTTGATCGTTTTCGAGAAGCTGAGGCCGCTTTCGTCGCCTGTCATGGTCACGACGGCCATGTACTGGCCGCTAGGAAGCGTCGAGGCGTCGAAGGTGTAAAGATGCGCGCCTGCTTCCACGATGCCATCGACCGCCACAGCGACTTCACGACCGAGCATGTCCACGATGCGCAGATGCACACGGCTGGGCTCAGGTACGCTGTACTGAATTGTCGTCGCAGGATTGAACGGATTCGGATAGTTTTGCGCCATGTCGAAGGTGGTGGCGTTGAATCCGGCTGAGAGCTTCCCGGGGATGATAGCGTGGGATCTCATCCAGTTCATTTTGACCCCGATGTAATCAAAGTTGTTGATCACACCATTTCCGTCCGCATCCATGTAGCAACCATCAGGAGTGCTCCAGGGCACCGACGGCTGGCCTACCCAACGGAGATACACCAAAGGATCGGTCAGGGCTTCGATATTGTAGCGCGCGGGGCCGTTGAGCCAGAGTGCGCGCATATTGGCATCGAAAATGTACTTGTTGAGATCGCGGCGATCGCCATAATTCACAACCATATCATTGTTTACATCACCCGGCCAGACTTCGCAAAGGTTGGTTCCGGGTGTGATGAACAGCGTGGAGGTCGTTGCCTTTACGTCCTCGTACATGAGACAGTTGTTCCACATCGAGAAGACGGCTTCGATGCGATAATACGACGGGGGCAGATTCAGGTTGATACCGCGAATTCCTTCGAACGGACCAATCGGTTTGTTCACGACGAAGACCTCGGTGTGCGTGGGTGTCGGGCTCGGATCGCCGACGCGGAAGAATTTGAGGGTTATTGTGACGTTGTAGGCCTGATCCAGCGGATAATTGATGAAGTACTTCACGTAGGCCGTACCCGGTGTCGTGTAATAGCCCATCGGGTAACCCTGCGCGTCGGTCATGCTGAGACCAGCGGAACCCTGCGGCACATAGCAGCCGAAGCGGTAGGTGTACCCGACCGGCGGTTTAACTGCACCTCCATAGGATTTGGAGATGGTGCCGCTGGTGGAGGCGACTGTCCCGGTCCAATTGCCGATGCGATTCTGAATGTCACCGGCAGTTGCGCTGCGGATACCGACATAACCGACGTTTGTCGTGGTTGCTGTGATCCAGTCGCCGTACACGAACTCGATCATGTTGCTGGTTTCGTACAGCTTGATCTGGAAGTTGAGCTTGTCCAGCTGATTGTAGTACGTCATCCAGTCTTTCCACTGAATGGTCATCACCCGGTTCGGGGCTGCGCCGCTTACCGCCCAGGTGAGTGTGCCCTGGTAGTTGCCATGCAAGTCGCGGCTGATGGGACTCAGCACGTCGTAATTGTTGTTGAGAGCCTGACCGTAGATATACGGCTGTGAACTTCCGAAGGTGATGTAGCCGTTGGTTGTGGCGTACAGCACGGTGTGGGGATTGTTGTTGTAAAAGAAAGTGAACGGCATGGTAACCGCATAACTTTCGTCATCGTGGTAACCGGCCGGTGTGCAGATGTCCGTACCCGTAACCGGAGTGTACGTCCCCTGCAACTCTACAAAGGGCTTGGTTGCGATGGTCTGTGCGAACAGGCTTGCGCTAAATGCGCAAAAAAGAACCGCCGCGAAAAGTAGTGTTCGATTCAGCATGAAGGGACCTTAATAGTGTGTATGGATGAAGGAAAAAGAATTTCTGGTCCTCGTTGGATAATCAGGTGAATCTCAATCCCTTGACAGTTGAAAATCCCTTCATAATCTCCATGCAATGTACAGGAAATTCCGGAATCGGGCAAACAAACAGTGTGCAAACCGGCTGTTTTTTCAACGTTTTTTGAAAAAATGTTTGATGTCCGAGCGATATTATTCCACTGTGAATTTTATGATCCATGGGCTGATTCGCAACACTCCGATGTAGAGCGGTCATGATGCAGGCAGGAGCCACCACGAAATGATTGTGCGAGGGGTGTGAGCTCGGAGCAGAAGCCGTTAAAGAGAGAGGAGAGAGCGAAGAGAGCGGGGAGAGTTTTTTAAGCGCAGCTCGAAAGATTATACGAGGGTTGTGAGATTTGAGCGGAATCCATTGAGTAAATCGGCGTGCTTTCATCCTTCTGTTTCAAAATAAAAACAGCCCCGCGGTCAGGCGGGGCTGTAAAATCGGATGCTGACGGGGTTATTTCGCCAACAGCATCTTGATGGTCTTGGAGAATGTGAGTCCGCTTTCACTACCGGTCATGCTGACGGTCGCGATGTACTGCCCTGACGGCAGATTCGCTGCATCGAACGTCACCAGATGCATACCCGGCTCGACGATGCCCCTGACGGGAGTTTCGATGGTGCGGCCAAGCATGTCCATGATGCTCAGGACAACCTCGCTCCGCTCGGGAACGCTGTACTGGATCGTCGTCGCGGGATTGAATGGATTCGGGAAATTCTGGCTCATGCCGAACGTCTCTGGAGTGAGCCCATCCGCGTCGCGAGGGGTGACGCCCCCATGCTCGCGCATCCAGTTCAGCTTGATGGCGATGTAATCGAAATTGTTGATCACACCGTTGCCGTCGGAATCCATGTAACAGCCGAGCGGTGTGTACCAGGGCGCGCCGGCCTGGGGAGCCCAGTTTACCAGGGCCAACGGATCGCTGGCGGATTCGGCGCGATACCGCGACGGTCCGGTGAGCCAGAGGGCGCTCAGCCGCGCATCGTAAATGTACTGGTTGAGGTCCTTGCGGTCCTTGTAGTTGACCAATCCGTCATTCTGTACGTCACCTGGCCATACGACGCAGGGAATTTGTCCGGGCGAGACGATGAGCACGCCTCGATCGGGGAAGGCCTTGCGATCGACGTAGAGGGCACAGGAGTTCAGCAGGTTGAAGTACACTTCGATACGATAGTAGCCCGGGGGCAGGGTCGATGGAAGGGGCACAGGATACAGACCGTTGACTTCCTGACCATACGGTTTATTTACCTGGAACACCTGCGTATCGATCACCTGATTGCTCGTGACGCTGATGAATTTTACCGTGACGGTGATCACCGCCGCGTCGATCGGGTTATTGACGTTGTAGCGCACATACACGGTACCCGGCGCCTGGATGTAGGACGGTGGCATGCCGGAGGCATCCTCAAGTTCGTAGCTGTACCATTCGGGCTTGGTGTAGCAGGCTTCATCGGCGCCGCGGTACGGAACGGTGCGCTGATCGCCGTCGATGTCGTCAGGAACGGCCGACATAATCAGACCGGTGAGGTCGGTATCGTTCTGGGATGCTCCGGAAAGATGCAGGTCGCCTGTGGTTTCACTGGTGAACGTCACGTTTTTGAAGATGGAGTTCTGGTCCATAAGCGTCGCCGCGCGATACGCGTTGATATCGGGATAGGCCACGGCGTTCCACCATAGCGCGGTGGCCGGATTAGGACCGTAGTACACGTTGTAATTCTGCGCCAGGATCGGCGCTGTCGCGGTCACACCTTGGGTGTAATATGCGTAGCCGTTGCCGTGGTTGACCATGATATTGTTGATCAGTTCAAGGCCTTCCTGACGCGGGATCACAATGTACACCGCGCGACTGGATGCGGACGAACCCACACACACGAAGGTATTGTTGTAGAGCAGCTTGCCTCCCGAAGTCGAGACGTAGAACGCGTACGAGGTGGACGCGCCGCCGTTGACGACGATGAAGTTGTTGCGGATATACCCGCGCGGCATGATGCTGGAATTCCAGAACTGGATTCCCCTCTTCGCTCCCGAGGCGCCCATGCAGGTGATCCTGTTCTTGTCGATCTGGAAACCGACGTACATCGTATTGAGATAGATCCCGTACTGCTGCACGGTGCTTGTATTGGACAAGGTGATCGTATTTCCCCGCAATGTTGGATTTTCGACCGTCCAGAGATAAATTCCTGCCTCGCCCTGGTTCGTCATGGTGTTGCCTTCGGCCAGCATGCCTGCATGCCGGTTGGCCCCCGTACCATAAAGCAACAGACCTTTCGCTCCGTTGATAAAGGTGTTGTTGCGGAAGGTGTTGTTCGTGTGGCTCACCGGAGTCTGATAGCAGTGCACCAGACTCAAATCGAGCGAGGTGGATGCGACGTTGTTACCCTCGATGATACAACCCTCGACGGTATTGTTCGTCGATGCGCCGACGCTGCCGAAGCGGAGAACGACGCAATAGGTTGTCCCTGTGGCTTTCATCGTCAGGTTTTTGAATTGCACCCAGTCCGCGCCGTCAAGAAGCACCGTGTAGTTCGCGGTCGTGACGGTGGCGCCATACGTCAGTATCACGCTGGCGGGCAGACCGTTTTCAGCCTGAAACGTAACGGTGTTGGCGGTTGAAGTCCCGCCTATTTGAGGCAGGACAAATTGTTCATTGTACGTCCCTGGTCGAACGTTGAATATGACGGGCCCCGACACTCCGGCCGACAGCGCCGCCGCCGCCTGAGTGAAGGTGCTGTATGTCGGAGCGGTACCGCCGATCGTGTACGTTCCGGAAAGCTGCGAGATCAACTGGACAGGAGCGAGCCCGAGGAGCACGGCCAATACCGCGGCACCTGCGAAGGAAGACATTCGTCGTCCGGACTGTTTCATGGAAAACCTCCTGAATGAGTGAGATTTTATGGAATCGTTCCGACTGATAAAGCAACTTAAACAATCGCTTAGCGGTGTGCAGTCCGATTCCTGCTAATGGACTTTCAAAGAACAAGGTGATGCCGCTGAATCTTGAACGGTGTCCGCAGTTTGGCAACCGTCGAACGTACAATCCCATAAGGGCCTCGACGAATCACATGATATTAAGTCGGTTACGCGCTTCAATGCCGTTTGCCTCAAAACCGCTCGAACCTGGATCCGATCCAACGTGTGTTTTCATGTGTGCTTTGGGAGCTTTGGGTCGCCTGAGTGCGGTGAAACGCGACGGATGGAGCACACGGGACAGTTCGAAAATTTCAGGACAAAAACTTCCTCAACATTATTGAAATTGCCGATCACGTACAATAGAAGCGAGATATTTTTTTTATGAATCCGCGCTTCATTCGTTGCTTGGCAGCGCGTTTTCCCGATCCCGGTGGTTCGGCCTGAGACGGGTCTGATGTTACCAATCTCTTGTGCCCCTTACGTCTACGCTTGATCAGGATGTGATCTCCACTCGAGATCCTGTTCCCTGCCAGGCACATCCGACAAGATGAATGATGCGGCGACGAATTGCCTAATTGCTTTCCTCCCTTGAGAGTGCGGGCGCAGCAGCCGCAGATCTTTCGACGCCTCGGCCATGGCGCTCCGGGAGTAATTCTGATGAACCTCCCCGATAAAATACAACCCGCCCCTTGCGGGGCGGGTCGCTCATCCACGAGGTGATGCCGCTGCTATTTGGACAGCGTCATCCTGATGGTTTTCGAGAATGTGAGGCCATCCTCAAAACCACTCATGTTGATCGCCGCGACGTACTGCCCGAAAGGCGGATTCGCGGCGTCAAATGTCATTGTATGAATCCCTGCATCACCGAGGCCGCTGATGGGCGAACCGATTTTGCGACCCGGCATATCCACGATGCGCACCTGACCACGTTCGGGCAGGCTGTACCGTATCGTAGTCGACGGGTTGAAGGGATTCGGGAAATTCTGGCTCATATCAAATTAATATGTTCACAAGGTTCGGATTGAAACGGTTTTCGCTGAAGTTGCACATTATCCAGATTCATGGACATTTGTCAACGTACACAAATGTGGTTTGTAGGGTCGTTTCGTGCCATGTCAAAAGCAAAAGTGCTGTGTGAATATACTTCACTTAAAATATGAATGCAATAGTTCGTGCGTGATTTTTTTTCACAAGCGCGTTTTTTGTCTCGATTGGGAAGGTGATGCATCATTAATCCGAACCTTCTCGAGTCAACATCGAAGCGATATTTGGTCCAAAATGAGCCGAAATCGGGAGGACGGCGAAGCAGCTGTACTTTAACAAGCTGGATTTCTTGCCTTTGAATCCGGGGCGGTCTAACTTATACTTTTTGCACCAAATGGAGCGTGTATCGTGAGTCTGACCTATAAACATGCCGGCGTGGACATCGATTCGGGCGAAGATCTGGTTCGGCGCATCAAGAAAAGCGTCGCCGCGACACATGGTCCGAGGGTCCTTTCAAATATCGGAGGGTTTGGCGCACTATACGACGCGTCCTTTCCGGAAATGAAGGAGCCGGTGCTGGTGTCGAGCGTGGACGGTGTAGGCACGAAGTTGAAGATCGCGTCCCTTACAGGACGTCATGGAACAGTGGGACAGGATCTCGTCAATCACTGCGTCAACGATATCCTGACAACCGGAGCGCGGCCGCTGTTTTTCATGGATTATTTCGCCACCGGCAAACTCGATCCTGACGTGGCCGAGCAGGTCATCAACGGGTTCGCCACTGCTTGCGGCGATAATGGCTGCGCGCTCATCGGTGGCGAAACCGCGGAAATGCCGGGCATGTACGCGCCCAACGAGTACGACATCGCGGGAACGATCGTGGGTATCGTGGAAAAGAGAGCGATATTAAACAGGAACAGCGTCCGACCCGGCGACATGCTTATCGGTCTGCCTTCCACCGGATTGCACACCAACGGCTACTCCCTCGCACGCGCGGCACTTCTCCCGCATTTCAATCTTGACGCGCATTTCGACGATCTTGGCGGAACTCTCGGGGACGCGCTGCTCGCCGTACACCGATCCTATCTCCACACCGTCTATCCCCTGCTCGCAGGCGGCGCGATTCATGGATTGTCCCATATCACCGGCGGCGGTATCGCAGGAAACACCCGACGCGTGATACCGGAGGATTGCGGTCTGGATATTCAGTGGGACGCGTGGACTCGCCCGCGCATTTTTTCAATGATTCAGGAACTCGGATCGGTTGATGAAGACGACATGCGCCGGACCTTCAATCTTGGCATCGGCCTGATATTGATCGCTGATCCCGATGCGGTACCGGGCCTGCTGGCGGATCTTGCTTCGGAACAGCCGGTGGTCATGGGAAAAGTTACAGGGAATTGACGAGTGTCGATTGTCGATTGTCGATTGTCGACAGCAGAAGGGGTTCCGGGGTAAAGGGTAAAGGGTAAAGGGTGAAGGGTGAAGGGATCGACGATTGACGAGTGACGTAAGGGATATCCTCGAGTATTCGGTCCGAAAAATCGAAAATCGTCAATCGTAAATCGAAAATCGTAATTCGTACATCACGCCTCCCTGTTCCACCGGTGATCAGGTGGAAACCTCATGCCCGAGACTTTCGATGGCGATGGTGAGACAGGGGATCATTTCGGGAGAAGCTTCGCGCAGCCATGAGCGGAACAGCGTGAGCGCCGACTCGCGTGGGATGCGGTCCCAATGCTGTTTGGGATTACGAAGCGATTCGCAGAACAGGCGGCGGGCCTCGTCGATGTCGCTTGTCCGCAAGGTATCGAAAAAACCGAGAATCGCGCGTTGATCACCGTACAACACCGCCACGCGGAGCACATACAGGACTGCACGGTAGGTGCTGTCCTCATGCAGGAACGGAAGCGTCCTTGCGACGAGCGAGAAGGCGCGGTCCGATTCGACAGGGTGATTGCCGATGATGCGGGCCGCGGTACCGAGGGGAAGCAGGCGTCTCCAGGGTTTGGCGCCCGATGCCAGGGATGAAAGAAGTTGCTCCTCCTCGAGAAACGTACGTTCAAAGTGATCGACCAGCGCATGTTTGACGAGATTGCGGGCATCCACCCAATCGATGCTCGAATCGAGGAGTTCGATCACGGTTTCGGATCGCTGCGGCTGCTGCGAAACATACATGCCGACAATGATGGACGCAACGCGCCGGACATGCAGTACGCCGTGACGAAATCCCTTGACCGGCGTCGCATCAGGGTGCATGGGAACGTCAACATGATGCAGCGGCGCAACTTCCCACAGCCAGCATCCGAACTCGAAGCCTGCCGGGTGTAGTCCGGAAAAACCCTCGCACATCGCGTCGGCAATAAGTTGCGCGGTTTCAAGCGCGGTCATGGTACGAGCACCGATGATCAACGGGGCTTCAAACTGCATGATGATGTCCGCCAGCACCTCCTCGAAGTCATTGGCGATCACCCGTCGGCAGTTCCTGACATTGCGATGGAACAGCTCGCGAAGCGTGTCCGTCCCCTCTGCTTTGTCAAGGCTTGAAGATTCGATCATGGTATCAGGAACATTGATGGTTTCGAGGTTCCGCGGGTGCGCTCAAGCGGCGTCATCATTGATACGTTGACGGATCGAGTACGAGGGGACTCCACAGGCGCAGGAAGCGCGCCACCAGCTCGGGATCGTGTCCTCCATCATTCTCGAGCATCCCGCTGTCCTGTGTATGGATGCGCAAACCCTCGCCGTTCAATAGAACAAGCACGGGAAAACCGAAGCGCTCGGGATGGCCCAACCGACCCAGTACCGCGAGGTTCCGGTTTTCCTTACTGTGATTGATATGCAGGACCACGTAATCCGCCAACAGCAGGGAATCGATGAGAGGGTCCGTTTTCATGAGCCGATCAAGCTTCAGACACCAAGAGCACCAGTTGCCGCCTACGATCGCAAGAACATGCTTTCCTTGAATCGCCGCTCGGTCGATCGCCTCGTCAAGCTGCGCTTCCGCGTCGGCGGCCGGGTCGTAAATTCTTGGCGGCGCGGATTGCCCGCGAAGCTGTTGAAGCGAGGCTGCCAGCAGAAACAGTATGACCAGGCCAGTCTTCACTGTACGTCTCCTCAAAGAAATCATTAGTCGCTGCACTTCGATGTAAATATGCGGTTTTTAAATGAGGAATCAACGCCTTCCGATGAGAAAAAGACTGGCGCGCGTCCTGGAAACGGGATTGGAAAATGAGTGGAATTGCGGATTGCGGATTGGGGATGTTCGGTTTTCCAACTGTCCACTTGAGCCGACCTGCGCAGTTCCCACAGCAGGTTTTTTTTACAATTCACTTCACCGCTACCGGAGGCTTCGGCCGACTCCCCAATCCTGCGCATTCGGCGATCCGCAATCCGAATCTACCGCAGAACGCTGAATCTGCCTATATGCTCGCCGGCGCTCCCCTGTTGAGTAACGCTCAGTTTGTAAAAGTACACGCCGTTCGCGATGGCGTCGCGGTCTTCGTCGAGACCGTCCCAGGGAATGCGGTTGAATCCGATGCGCAAATCCTGGGGAGCAGCTTCGATGCGGCGGATGAGCCTGCCGGCGACGGTGTAGATGCGAATCTCGGCTGCGGTGGGTGCGTCAGTTCCGGAGCAACGGTAGGTGAAGTCCATGGGGCCGCTGGTGGGGCTGGGCCAGGGAAGTACCTGATCGACGCGTGCGGTACCGGAAACGTAGAAGCGCACCTGGTACGGGATCGTGTCCGCAGCGTTGCCTGATGCGTCCTTGCCCGAAACGGTCAGGAAATGCAGGCCGTCGCTCAGCGTGGGTGTATACGCGACCTGCACCTTTTCCACGCCTGTCGATCCGGCGGTGTACTGCACGGCGGGATCGCTCAGCAGCCACACGCGCCTGTTATCGAGAAACACTTGCACCGCGCTTGTGTCGGTTACGGGCAAGGGGGAGGCGTCCCGCAGGATGATGCTGATGGCGGGTTGCGGACGGACGAAATCGTTGTTCGCTATGGGAGCGCCGTCAAACAGGACTTCCAGATCCGGTGTCGCACCGTCACGTCCGGAGGTGAACGAACCGGAATACGCGTTGTTGGCGCGATAGTATTCCGTGATGGTCCCTACGGCATCGAGAGATAATTCGTAGCTGTGTTTGCCGCGCACTCCTGTCGTCGGCAGGGTGAGTTCCACGTCGGCCGCGGCGCCGGGAGCGATGTTCGCGATGCGGACGGGAGTGGCCTCCAAGCTGCCGCCGGGAAGGCGAAGCGCTACGTCGAAGGGACCGGATTCCACGCGGCCAGCGTTGTGCACGCGCACGTCGAAGGCGAGCGGGGTTCCTTCAAGCACCGAATCGGCATCCACGCTGACCACCTGCGAGGTAACGCCGATCTCGGGGAAGAGCGACACGTAACGCAGCTCGAGACTGCGGAATACCGGGCTCCCGGCTCCGTTGTTATCCTTCAACGTTCCTGTGACGCGCAGGAGCGGTGCGGCCGAGCAATCCAGCACGCCCAAATCAAAAGGCATGTCAGGCTGCTGGTTGGCAAGAGAGACGAAGACAGTATCGCGTCCGTCCGGGAAACGGCCGATGATGCTGAGGTCCACTTTTGCGCTGCTGTGCGGCAATTCGCCGGTCCATTCCAGCGAGGTGACGGCGTTGGCCGGACCGATGCGGCGGGTGGTGAATCGACCTTCGCGGGCACGCACCTGGACGGTATCCGCGAACAGCACGGTGCCAAGGATGAAGTGCATTTCCCTTGCCTGTTGCGGCGCCGCGCGTCTGCCGACGAAGCCGTAGGAATCGCGGTAGCCGACTCTGTCGATCAGCGTTGCCCCGAAACGCTTGAGTTCCGCTTTCAATTCAGGCAAAAGGTTGCTGCCGTTCGGCGACGAGGGTGGATAGCCGTTGGCATCGTCGAGCACGGCTGCCAGGAGGTAATGATCGTCGGGAATGGCGCGCAGGAAATCCAGCATGCGCAGCGCTTCCGCCGCGTCGAGATAGGTGTCGAAATTCTCCGTCGCTGTCACGTCGCCAAAAACCGGCTCCACCACGGCGCAGTTCATGCCGCGCTTGTTGGGACTGACGTCGTTTCGGTCGACGCGCAGAATCGCGAAGCGGAAGGGTCCGTTGAAGCCGCCCGAGGTGACCTCGAACTGCACGGGACGCATGCCGAGCGCATAGCTGCCGTCGCCACCCTGCACCAGCGCGTCGAGATCGTTGGCGACAAGCTGCGGACGCGCATCCTGCTTCCACGCCTCATTGGTGATCGTGGGGGTGATGCGGAAGGATCGCACGGCCGACCAGCGATCGGGATTGCCCGCGACGCTCATACGCGCACGCCAGTACTGCACGACATCCAGGGCAAACTGACCGGCGGATAACGTGGTGTATACGTCGTCCACGTCCTTTGTCAAGCGCCGGACGCCGTTCATAAAATCCGCGTCGGCCGATATTTCGATCTCGACGGCGGGATCGCCTATCTCGGGTACGTAGGAAGGATTCGCCACGACGAAGTCGATGTCGGGACCGGATGCGAGCACGGCATTGTCGAGCGGAAATATCTGCGCGATGCCTCGGGGAAGCACGGATTTCCGGAGAATCGCGATATTGTTGTCCTCGCGTTTTTCAAGGATTTCGTCGCGCGTATCCACAGTCAGTTCGATGCCGACTTCCCCTTCCACCCCGGCGAAATCGTATTCCCATTCCAGTTCGGCGCTGATGCTGAACGCGGCGATACGGCGCGTTTCCGAGAACGATTCAATCCCGCCCTCCAGAACGCGCAACCGCACATCCACGCTGTCCTTCATGCACATGCCCACATTGCGCACGGTGGTGCCGATGCGTGTGCGCTGCTGCTCTGTGAGGATATCGGGGTCGGTGCGTATGTCTTCGGGAACCGCAAGCATCTCCGGCCCGAGAGCGAGAGGCACACGCGTTGCCGGATCACCGAGGATGCAATGCTGATCGACACTGTAGATCGTATTCTGGTCACCTGGTCCGAAGTGACGAATCAGGGCGAGCTTCCCGTGATGCACAAGTTCACCGTACGTCCGGATTGCGCTATCGGTCATAGCGACGAACATCGCGCGGCTCATCAGATAGCCGTAATTGATGATTCCGAGGCCGGCTGTTCCGAACGAGGCGATCGATCCGTTTTCCCGCGCCATCACGAAGCGCTCGTTGAGCCCCGTTTCAAACGGCTCCGCGAAATGCGCGGTGTTGCAGGATATTGTCGCGAAAAACGGATACTTCCCTTTATTGGAAAATATGTCCGGCCGCTCTACGCCTACGTCGATCACGCGCGTACCGCCGTGTCCGGCAAACAGGAACCACGCCACCCCCTGATTCACCTCATGAATGAGCGTGTCGAGATCGTCGTAGCTGACTTGCGTCAGCGTGCGCTTGTAAATGCGTCGGGGTTCCAGACAATGCGGTTCGACGTAATTGATGATCAGCGCCTCCGCGATCGGCTTGAGCTGCAGGTCCTGCTCGAAAGAGTTTTCCCCTCCTATCGAAAAGAGAAACCTGTTATCGTGAATCTGCGGCGGCAGGGCCTCGTATTCCATGATCTTGTCGATAAGCGCATCGGCGTCGGAGGGATTTTCAGCAGGGATGCGGCCTATCGCTACGGATGGGGTCGGATCGAAGAAATTGTCGGAAAAACGCACATAGTAATTATCGCTTGCGGGATTTCCGTAGGTGGGAATATAATCCGTTCTCGTCGAATTAGACTTTCTGAACTTGGCGTCCCAACTCGCATCCCCCAGCAGCAGGACAAAACGCGGTTTCGGCTCGCTCCATTGCTCCCAGGAGGTACGAAGAAAATCGCGTATGGCCACAGGATTTTTGTGACCGTGATTGAACTCGTCGTAGAGGTCCTCAACATCCGCGATCAGCGTTGTGTAGCCGTCGCTTTGGGCGCGATAGTCCGCGAGTCTGCGCGCCTGCGCCGCGAAGACGCTATGCGTGATCACGATGTAGTCGGCCTGACGCTGCGGGTTCGCGAGGTCCTGATATTCGCGCAGATCGATGGTGACGGGTCGGAGGGGTTCGGTGAACAAATGATACGCCGCGTCGCCTCCGATCGCGAGGGCGGAGAAGGACGCGCCTATCGCGATTCCGCTCAACTCCGCGCCGCTGCGGGTGTTGATTCCCAGCAGGGCTGAGGCGGGCGCCGGAAGCTGCAGCAACGTGCGTGAGGGCAGCGGTGGTCCGACACCGATGGCCGGATCGATTTCAAGGGTCCCGTCGGATAATGCCGGTACGCGCTGATAGCGCAGCTCGGCCCAATCGATGTAAATGCGTTCGATGGAGCATGCTGGATTTTCCGGAGGACAATCGACGAGTCCCACATTGCGGAAGACCAGCATGTTGGCGCCATTATTCAGCGCGGTTGGCGGGACGGACACGACCAGACGCGTCGTGTCGTAGCTGCCCAGCGTGTCCTCGAAAATTGTGATGCTATTAAGCGTAATGCGCAACAGCGACGGATCGCGCGAGGCACCCTTCACACGGAATTCCAGCGTCGCTTCCCGTTGCAGCGGCTGATCAAGCTCGAAGGGCATGTTGAGGCTATCTTTTTTCAAGAGGTAGGACCACATCCAGGTTTCGCCCGGTACGCGGTCGCTGCTCTGCATGTCCCCGTATTCGAAATCCCCGCGATGGTACTCGAGATCCTGTTCCAAATGAAGCACGGCCGGAACTGCATCGACAATTTGCGCCTGCGGCCATGACGCGGGAGCTACGTCTTCCACGCCTCCGCGCAATCCGTTCGCACCGTCCCACTCGATAAAAAAGATATTCTCATCCGACCACTCGTCAAGATACTCGCCGGATTCACCCTGCTTCCGCGGAGCATAAAACTCGATCACGTCGTCGCTGTCGAAACTTCCGTCATCCCCACCGCGAACGAGAATCGGACGCTCGACGCCTTCGCTTGTCAGCCGCAGCGTCCTGGGATCGAGACCGGCAATCGCTACACCCGCTCCGACAAGATCGGTGTAGGTTATGCGGTACACGCCCTGCTCGCGCGTTCGTATCGCAAGGTATCGGTCCCCTGCGCGTCTGATCGCCGCGGGTCCGGCTTCGGCTGCCAGGCGCCGTGTCGCGACACGCCAGGCGCCTGCGTCGGCGATGTTCACAAATTCCTCACGCAGCGACAAAACGGCGGCGGCGTTCGCGATCGCTCCGGGAGCAACGTTGCCGCCGATGAGCACATCCAGCACCAGCTTTTTCGCCCAACGAAGTCCGTCGCGTCCCGGAATCGCCGGCGTGACGCGCACACCGCTGCTTCGCAATCCATCGCGCATCGTCACGGGTGTGGCCATAGCCCAAGCGGGTGAAGGCGGTGCAGGCACATCCGGTCCTCCGAATGGCGCAAGCCGGACCGCAAGCCAATCCTCCGTCACTGAAATAACGCGCACCTGCAGGGAGCCATCCGGCGGTAGCGCGAACGGAAGAAACAGCGTCGGCAGCGCGGGGAGTCCGGCGACGATGCTTCCTTCATATCCCGGCATGATGACGCTGGAATACGGCGGTTCGCCCGGCATGGTCACGACGCGGGGGCCCGTCTGCTCGGCCGTGATACGCCAGCGTGTTTCGGACACACGCTCGATGCGCAGCGGTTCCACAGTCTGCGCGGAGGCGTTGAGGCACGATGCGAGGAGCAGTGCCACGAGTATCGTCGGAATTTTTGTCGAAAAGGAAGCGCTCATACTGAGGCCGAAATGATTTCGAGATAGTTTCGTGCCAATCGATCAAGATCGTAATGATTTCGCACATGGAGAAAGGCATTTCCACCGCACTCCGCGGCGAAGGCCGGATCGTTCCGGAACCGGAGGATCGCCTCGGCCAGTTGCGCGGGGTTCTCCGGCTCGATCGCAACGCCGCCCTTCGCGGCGTCAAGGATCTCGCGCGCCTGTCCACGGACTCCAAGAATCATCGGCAGACCGGAGCCCATGATTTCGAACATCTTGGACGGAATGACAGTAGCAAACAGCGGCGTATCACGAAGCAGCACCAGCGCCACGTCGATTTCACCCAGCAGCACGGCGATTTCTTCCCGCGGCAGCTGATCGATGAAGGTGACGTTGTCCAGGCCGCGTGCATATTCCTTCAAAACAGTTTTCCGCGCACCCTCTCCTGCGAACACAAAGCGGATTCCCTTCTGATCCCGCAGAAGACGCGCGGCGTCGATCGCGGTTTCCAGCGCATGCGCGAGGCCATGGGTGCCAATGTAGGCCACGATGAAATCATTGCCGCAATCCTTGAGCATCGTGCGGGATGTCCGCTCACGCCGGTGAAACAAGGCGGTATTCACCCCGTTGGGCACCGTTGCGATTTTGTCGGAATCGACGCCGCATGCTTCGATATGCGCACGGAACGCCGGGCTTACGATGACGATGCGATCCGCGCTTCTGTACATGAACCGCTCGATGCGTCGCAGCAGCGCGATCATGCCGCCGCCTTTCCGCACCTGCACGGCTTCGATCGAATCCGGCCAGAGATCGCGCACCTCCAGCAGCAGGGGTACCCGTTTCAGAAAGCGCAGTACGACGCCGGCCAACCCGGCGAAAAACTGCGGCGTGCTGGCGATGCAGACGTCCACATCCTGTATCCTCAATCCACCGAGTACCGCCGTCGCACCGAAGGAGAGGTAATTGAGGCTGCGCCTGAGCGTCCCGCTGTTGGGCGTGACGTACACCCACATGCGATGGACCTCCACCCCGTCTATCGATTCGCGTCGGCGCCACTGCTTTCGATACCCCGGCTGTACGATACCGGTGGGATGATTGGGGATCCCGCACACCACCGTGACGCGATGCCCCGCCCGCACCCAGCGCGTGCTGAATTCATACGCGCGAGCGGCGGGAGCACCCATCTCGGGCGGAAAGTACTGGCAGATGTAAAGGATATGCAAAGGTGGTGAACCCATGATCATAATATAGTGAAGAGACACATGGGCTCAAGATGTGTTACAGCTATGATACTGCGTTTGGGGATTTGAACATACCGTGTCGTGCGAAGGGGTTATCAGCCTTTCAGTGGAGCGGCCGGGATCAGCGATGATGGATGGAAATCCCGATGCTCGCAAACCAGCGCCCGGCGCTTTTCCGCGATATAACAGTTTCCCATGCGGAAATCCCTCCATTTCCGTACTTTGGGGATATCCTGGTCCGATCTCCTGATCTTTAACCCAGCATCACGTAAGCCAAAGAATACGAGTCGTTGAGCCACCACCTGTTCCGGCCGGAAAAAAAATTTCGAAAACTGTAACAAATGGGGCCCTCGCGTAATAATCTATTGTTCCGTGCGTCTCTCATGCAACGTGCCATGGCGTGAGTAGCAACAGTCATTCCCAAACAGGTGATGTAATGAACACAAAATCGACGACATGTATTCTCCTGCTCCTTCTCCTGGCAGCCGCCGGGGTGCGGACACAGGGAACGCAGCATACCTACATTCAACAAGTGGCGGATAGCATTTGGGTGGACGCCGGAATAGAGACGCAGATCCTCGTAATTCTCCGGAATACCATCAGACCGAGTGTTAGCCTGACGATGCAGGTGCAAGGGGATTCCAATTTCAAGGTCGACACATTGTATCAGCACGTCGACATCGATTCGGGGAGAAATGCCATCCAGTATGTGCGTTTCCTGAGCGACACGGGGGGCACGTTTAGCACGCTGCTGATGGTGACAGACGGAACGGTGACGGATTCGGTCCTGCTGACAGCCGTCGTAAATCCGAATCCATTCGTGCTCCTCCCGCCGATTCATTCGATCTGGGCCGATCTCGGCGTGCCAATTCAATTCAAGGTTACGATACAGAATCTCACCGCGGCACAACTCACTCTGAATCTCAGCATTAGCGGAGATCCCGGTTTCACGATGAGCGTTAGTTCTCCTATAGTGCTCCCAGCTTACGGCAGTTACATCGTCCCGTTGCAATTCCTTGGTACCAGTGCGGGGACTAGTAGAGCCACCTTGTCGGTGGGAGACGGCAGCTACAGCTCCACCTCGAAGTTGGCCATCTTAACCATCGACAGCCCGTATAAATGGATCACGGAGGTCTTTAACCCGATCATTACTAAAGCCGAGACGATGACGCATTCGATATTGTCTCTACGCAATACGTCGGGGACGCCAGTGACGCTGCATGTATCGCTCAATGGGGATCCCGCTTTCCAGCTTGATTCCACAATGGAATATATCACAGTGGACAATTATGGGTCGTTGCTGATTCCCTTCTTCAGCCCCATTGTAGGGTTGCATACGACACTACTGACGATCACGGATGGCATCGACGTCGATACCGTCACACTGACGATACAGGTCATTCCGGGCTCAGGAAAATTCACCGTTACGCCATACTCTGCGCGAATGGACCTAACAGCTCAAGTCCCGGACACGCTCAGTTTCGCTGTCCAAAATCGAACGGACAACCCGTTGACGGTAGTAGCCACCCTGAGCGGTGACGCTCACTTTTATCTCGGACTCTCGCAGCCGCTGGTGATTCCGGCAAGGTCAATCGAATCATTCTCAGTGTACTTTAGCGGAGCACCTGTCGGGATATATCGAAGCATGCTCGCCGTAACATCCGGCAGTGAAATCGACTCGATACTGATATGGGCGACGGTGAGCGCTCCATACGGCGGGAATGAACTATTCATTACCGACCCCATCTGGAATCGCACTATCACATTCGCCGCACCGCCGGGCGGTACGGATATTGAGAACGTGAGCATACGCAATCTGAGCGACAGCACAATTTTGGTAACATTGGGGATCCTGAACGACAGCAGCTTCGCGCCGAGCATGACAAGCGTGGCCATCGACAGCGGACAGATGGCGACCGTCGCGGTCACGTTCACCAATCCCCCGCTTGGCCGCGCTTACGGTCACCTGACGGTCGAGTGTGGCAATGAACGCAGTGTGATCAATCTCCTGGGCGAAACGAACACATGGTCCGATTACGCCGGATTGAGGGTGATGAATTATCTGGATTTCGGCGGAGTTGACACAAGTTCACAGTACTGCCGGGATCTCTGGCTGATCAATACAACGGCAAACACCATCGGTATTTCCAACGTACAGCTCACGGGTTTCGCGCCGGACTTTACCGTCACCTCAGCCACATCCTTTAGCCTTGCCGCCTTCGATTCCACCGCAATCCGCATCTGTTATACCCCAACATCGCTGGTATACCAGGATAATGATATCCTCACCTTCATCTTCGACAACCCGGCGGCAACCCCGAATCAAGGACATATCGCCGTGAACATTACCGGTTGGAGCAGAACGGTTTCACCAGAGATATTTGACTCAACACGGATGGTCATTTTCGAGGTTCACACCATGATCGCGCCGATTGGGGGATTCAGCGAGAAGACAATCGAACTGCACAATCTGGCGCCGTATCCGATCCTCCTTGATAACCTACAGCCGATGCAGGGGGATCTCATTTCCCTTCTCACGCCCTTGCCGATTACACTGCCCGCGTATAATCCCACGTACCCCGGGAGCGGTAGGACAACTATTCGTGTACGCTACGCACCAACGTGGGAAAGAAGCACGCCGAACAAGGACGATCGGCAATTCCTCGCGTTCGGTTCGAATACCGACTCGCTGCGACTCGTGATTTACAGTATTTCGATATATGGCAAGCCATTGGTGCCGATCCCCGGTTCCAACCCGATTGCACTCTACCCGGAAAACGGTTTAGCTCCTATCGTAACACTGGGCGAACCTACGTTGCACTCAACCTCCGTATTGCATTTCCGAAACAATCTCAGCGTTCCCGTGACGATTACAAGTTGTAATCTCGAATCCGGCTCCTACGCCGAAATCGCCGACACCGATGCCCTTCCGGCGACGATTCAACCGGGTGCGGATATGAGCGTAACGCTACGTGTCACGAAGGATGTCCAGGAACTAACCCCTGATGCCATCATCATGCGCGGCTCGCATGAGCATCTCAACTCCCGGTATGAAATATATAACGGGAAGATGACGACAGGGATCGAACAGCCCCCGGTGCGGATCAGCGGATTCGCGGTGCATGCCGCTCCCAATCCGTCCGATGGCAATGTGGCGATTTACCTGAATGAGACACTGCGAAATGGACGAATTCGCATACTCGATGTGCTCGGACGCACTGTGGCGGAACTGGAATCTGTTGCAAAGACCGTGAACTGGAATGCCACTGTGAATGGAACGCGCATCCCTGCGGGAAGCTATTTCATTCACGTGTCGGGTATCGACATATACGGCAATCACGTCACCGCGCTGCACAACATAGTGCTGCTACCCTGATCGTAACGGAAGCGGGACAAGCGATATACCACCTGTCCCGCCTCTGTGTTTATCCACTTATACCGGGCAAGTCAGTGCGCAATACCGTTTTGCCTATCGAGACACTGCCGCTCCCGGGGGAATTGCCCCCGGGACGCGGTTGTAATGAACGAGCAGAGCGCCATACGATGCAGCTGAACAAGATGAACGACGGTGACTTGCTCGCCGCCTTCACGGAAGGGAATGACAAGGCCTTCGCCGAATTTTATCAGCGACGCCGTCATGAGGTCTACCGCTACATTCTCTCGCTCACGAGGGGCGACACGGATCTCGCACATGACATGTTTCAGGATACCTTTATCAAAATCTACGAGCATGCCGAAACGCTTCGCGACGGAAGCAACATCCGCGGCTGGATATGCACCATTGCCCGCAACTGCTGCATCTCTCATTTCCGGCGAAGTATGAGACAGGTACCGTTCGATGACGATCGGGATGACATCATCGACAGTACGCTGCCTTCACCGGACGAAGCGTTGGAAACTTTCGAAATGTACACCGCCGTCGACGAAGCGATCGCGCTGCTTCCAGACACGCAGCGCGACGCACTGCTCCTCCGGGAATTCAAAGGGCATTCCTACGCGGAAATCGCCCGCATGACGGGAACGAACATTAATGTCGTAAGCCAGCGACTCTGGCGCGCCAAACAAACTCTGCGAAATCTACTTTTTTCACGTTTCGGGAACCAGTCCGGAGATCACTCATGACACAGCATACATTTGAACAAACCGTTCTCGCATATCTCGACGGGATGCTTGACCGCCGCGAGGAGCATGACTTCCTCGATGCTGTGAGACGCGATCCGGAAAAACGCGCATTGCTAGAGCAGTACCAACTGCTGCGCGATACACTCGAGAAGCAACGCTCCTCCTATCTTCCGGCTCACACGGAGCGCGCGCTGGCCAAACGCATCCCCGCTCTCCGGAACATTCCCCTGCTTGAAGACGCCTCGTTTGTCCATGCTTCCAAGGGTCTTCATTCGCTGCTGTCGATACGGAGGATCTCCGTACTTCTCATAGCTGGAGCCGCGTTATTCACCCTGCTGAGCGTGCTTCAGCAAACCGGGCGTTCTCCGGAAGCTTCCGTGAACAGTCCGCAAAACACCACGTCGCTGTCCCGCAATGGGGTTTCGACGCGAAACGGGAAGGCCGACGCCGTGGGTGAAGAAATTGAATCGTGGACAAACTCCGTCGAGTCCGGGAAGACGGACGTAAAGGCGGCGGTGTGGGACGATCAGAGAACATCATCCATGCAGGGATATTCACTGCATCGCCGAGTCAACCGCCAAGGAAATGCCGTAGGAGAACGGGCGTATCAGCACGGCGGGACCATCGGGAATCAGGTTAACGGGGCTTCCGGGGCACAGGCCGGACTTCCGGACAATGCTGTAATGGCGGCTACATTTGCGACCATTCGTGTCAAGCACGGCAGCACTGCAATGCGAGGGATCGCACGTTTTCCGCTAGCCAATCCCGGAGAAATAATTGTTCACGAACAGCCACTCCAAGTCGCGCGGACATTTTTCGGAAGGAAATTGCAGGTTTGCTTCGAATCCGGCGCGGAGATGCGGGAAATGATGCGAGGTGACCGACGTCTCGGGAACGAATACAGCGCGCAGTATCTCGTCGGATTGCGATGGGAGTTCGATCCCTTCATGGCGGCGGGTGTGGAGGTCGGACAGAGCGTTCTTGCGAGGGAGGGACAGACCGTGCGCACATTGACGATGGAAGACAGTCCCGACATGGATGTGATCATCGTGGAAAACGTCCTCAAGGAGGAAGAGCGAAGCTGGGTGCGGGCGCATATCTTTTACACGTTCAATCCGGGGGATCTTTTCCAGATCCAGGCAACCGCGGGCTCCGGCCTGCTGCTCGGTTCGGATCGGAATGTCATGTTCTCACTCGGCGCCGCTGTACAGTATCCGTTCCTGAGCAACGTGTACATCAGAGCGGGGCTCCATTACAGCGGAACCTGGCTAGGCGCTTCCGGGGTGACTCCGGTCCTGCCCACAGCCGGCGGCAATCCGGTCGCGTTCAAGTTCCCTTCCGAAAATCCCGGCCGTACGTACAACTCCTCGATTCAATTCAGAATCGGCGCTGGATATCTGTTATGGTAAACGGGTGTTCCATACGGCATGCCGCGCCCTCGTGCTTTTCCTTTCTCCGGATTGCGTCGGGCGCCGTCCTTTGGATATTGATCTTGATGTTCTCATCCTGCAGTGACGAGCTGGGGCCCGCGCGACCGGAAGTCCTGAGCATGTCCGATTATTTATGGAATGAACGCGATCCGGATTTCACCTATGTGCGTTCAGATAGCTCGCAGACTGTCACACACGCGCTGCATATCGAAAACGGGACTATGAGCGACACGCGGACAGATGAATCCGGAGGTCAGTTGAGCACATGCACACTTGCGTATGAACGTTCATCGAGCAGCGCACGGCTTATCGGATGCGGCCCTCTCGGATTACCGCATATCCCTGAGCATATCCGCTTCGAGGATCAGATATACTCGATTCCGGGTCCGGAGGTCCATGCCGGAAACTGGGTAACCTTCGACAGTCGGACCATGCTGGTTTCGGATGTGTCGGGGACGCTGTACCGTTACGATCTTCTGACACGCACCTGGGAAGCGGAGACCGTACCGTGGACTTCCGCGGTAAACGCCCTGGCTCGCGACAGCAGCCGTGAGATAGCTCGCACACTTTGCGGAACAACAGGCGACGGTCTGTACGTACGCGGCGATAACGAAGCGACGTGGTCTCGCCTGCAGGCACCGGCTGGTCGCTTCGAGGGGTTGGCCGTCAATTCATCCGGAACGATATACGCGTTGATAGACGGGTATTTGTACCAACGCAGCGCAAGCATAATGTCCTGGGAGCCCTTCCCTGTTTCGAGTCTGGATGACAACGTGACCAGCATCGCGATACTCGACCTCGACCAGACACGCTCGATGCTTTTGTTCGGACGCAGACAGAGCGTCCTCGTTCACATACTGCTCGTCAATTCCATGCCGGTGCAGATATCCTTCCCGCGATCCCAGACAAACGAGAACATCATCGGTGTGCGTTGCATTGCTACTTCGGCGTATCCCAGCGTGGCCATTGCCGATCCTCCCATGCTGCATGTTTCGACACAACCCAAAGGGACCTGGGCAAGTGTTCCACTTCCCGGGATCGCTCGGCCCACAGCTGTGTGCCAATCCGACTACGGGGGCACAGTGCTCATCGGCACGGAAGATGGTCTGTACCGCTTTGACGGCACTCCCGTCCACAGATCCGGTCTCGACGGCAAGCAGGTGCGCTCGTTGCATTACGGTCCCGATCGTGCATTCTACTGCGGGACTACTGACGGAAGCTATCGCGCCGATGCCGATGGCACACATTGGACGCGCATCGACCGCAGTCCCGTACTTCAGTTATCACCGACCGGATTCACTCTTCTCCCTTCCGCATTCTCCGTCAACTCGCGCTGGGATGCCGGGAGACTCGTTGTCGGCAATAAAAGTGGGAGACGTCTCAGCGGCCGAATCATGGATCATTTCAACGAATTCCAGCTCCCCAATGGTGGAGCCAGATTCAGGGATGTCATAGCCGTACGCTACGCACAGGAAGACGAGGGTGGAGACCGTCTGCCGGGTGAGTACTACTGGAACGCATTTTACGCCCGGGATTGCGGGCCGGTGTATTTTGAGGAAGCAATCGACGGTATGATACAGGCCCGAACTTCGCTGCGCAAATTGTAACCATGAGCTCGCAACGTCGAGTGTTCGTGTGGGAATATTTCATTTCCACCCGAAGCATTGCGGCCATTGGCCGCGGTAGCTCCGTCTACAATTCCGCTCCCTTGAACTCCTTACAGAATGGATTTCAGTGAAAGAGTTCCGATGATCCGTTCACCCTGCGCGGAGCCCGTGAGTGAGACCGGCGATAAACTGCGGTGTACTGGCGATGCACACATCAATGTCTCGCAGCCGCAACGCACCAAGGACGGCTGTTACGTACCTTTGGGGACTACGTACAACGATATTAATGCTATCAAGCTGTTTTCTAGATATTTTGAATTTACAAAGAATTATCCCTCACAGATTTGGCACCCTATCTCTCAACAGATATTCGGGGTAATCAGATCCTCAATGCTCTACCTTTCGCAGCATTCTCTTGATATCTGTATCTCCGTTGAAGCTCTCATATCAGCCTTTTACACGGGCGAGACTATTGTTTCAGAGGAACAACTATCTTACGTGAAAGGTTTACGTAGATTCATTAAACGAAATATCAAGGGTGATATTAAATCAAGTGCGTTAGGAGTGATTAGCAGACTACACATCCTGCCGGTGAAGAAGCTAATACAACGATTTATTTCAGATTATCATTTGCCAATGCATGTCGCTGCTTCCTGGTCGAACCTTAGAAACAAATATGCTCATCGACGAATCGACTTATATGATGTTGACAATGCCTCAGCTATCGAACGAGAGAAGGACGTGATGGCCTCTTTCCAAATGCTACGAGATGTGATTTATCTTGTTCACTCGATTATTTTCGCTCTGATTGATTATTCAGGACATGTCTACGATCCACAACATAAGGTGAAGGACTGGCCGCTTACGTAGCGGCTTCAATAGCTACCCTCCTACCATCCATTCTCGGTAAAGATCGCGTACACTTCCCCACAATTGGTGATGTGTACGCTTCCGCAGATCGAACGGATGATTGTGAAGAGGATGGCAGACGATGCACTGCGAGGAAGCGCGTCCAGAAGCGGCTCTTTCGGGAGGGTATAAGACACATTCACTGTAGACCATCATTTCTTACTTAGCAGATAGATCTGTGTTTTAGAGCGCACCTCATTTCGCCGCTGCGATGATTTCTATTGCAGCAAGTAGCGCTAATTCCAATACATTAACTGAAGTAGATTGCCCTGCTGTTAGGCATATCCCTCGCCTTCAACACTCAATCTGCATACGTCGAGGATATCTGTGCATCTCCTCGTGGTGATCATTCTCAAATGAACAGATTATAGCTTTTCAACCTCCTCTATGTGTATCGCTCGTGGCCCATTCTCTCCATACGCGTAGCGGCCAATCCTAACACATACTCCCTGATCTTCGAGTAATCATCGTATGGACTATCTTCTATAAACATTTTTGGTGGATTAACTTCCAGTTTCCAGCTTATTCCATAATCTATACACCAAAGATATAGTATCACAAACGTATAAGTCCACACCAGCGACTTGTGCTCCGCTACGGATTTCTGTATCAGCCTATCAAGTCTCTCAAATGGATCTGGATGCGATTCGCCACCAGTGTTTCCATCCTTCAAAAGAATGCTTGCTGTAGCGATGACCATACCAATTATCGCATACTCCTTTCTTTGCCCAGTCAATTCCATGATCACACAATAGGCATAGTCGTCGGCGACCATTTCAGCACTCTTCGAATCATCCGGCTTCATGGGTACTTTGGTATGACCAAAGTAATGATGGCCGATCTCGTGCAACAAGATAAATAAAACAGCATATATATACAGCATATTCGTCGTCTTCATATGCTGCGGCTTTACGCCAAAAGGTGTTTCAGGATTAGGGATATTACGATACTCACCTACTTCTGGCCTATCGTTCAGAGCCATACCATGACTAAACACCTTGATCGCCTCACGATACGCCTTAGTTTCTGTGTCGCTGTTCCGCGATGGATGCTCGTTGAGGGCGACATGCACAGAGTATGAGAGGCACCAGAGATACTGAAGATAGTTTTCATAAAGATGGATGATATCATATTCAACCTCGCGATTCTCTTCATCAATCTCATGAATGCGCTCAATCATCGCCGGTGTTTCTATTAGCTTCATTTCTGAATGATACAAGATTCCGCCGTAGAGTTCGCCTGTATTAAACATCTCCCTATTCATTGCATCTTTACTTATCGACAATAAATGCTCAAGTTCCGCCAACAACCGCTCCTTCAATGCTCCAACTGGAAAAACAGTGCGGGATTCGGTTCGCCTCACAATCTTTTTCGACTTCTTCTTCGCGATGTTCTTTCGCTTTGCCATAACGTCTATGTAGAATGGAATGCTTTTTCGTCAAAAATAGCGATCTACCCCTGAACTTCCAAAATTATTTTATACCATAGGGAGCTCAGCACAGGACTATCTGCCCTCGCCCAACACGGGTTTTGTGGCTCCCTTCCCTAAAATATAATTCAAGCTCAATCGTACATGATCTGCGTATTGGAAAAAGGATGAGATCAGCAGCCCCAGCCCACTCTGCATCGAAGAGGTCTATAAGACCCGGGTCTGCAAGAGAAAAGAATCCAAACTCGATCTTGCGGATTTAGGTTCCATACCTTACCCTCATATTTTTCTACCTGGTACTTCGATCCATCGAATGCCCCATTCACAATTTAGAATTTATTTTAATATTTTTTGCCATCCTATTAGGCTCAAGCCCACTGAAGTCCGCTGGTTCCGTAAGGAAATATTATATTATGATAATTATATCTTTTGTATTTGACTTTGCCAGGTTTTTTTAAACTTAGAGCAGATAGATGATCTCTACAAGCACCGCCCTATCTTTTTTCGTGATCTGAAATACACGACAGCAAATCAAATCTCATGAACAAACAGCTATTCAAAACCCAGGATTTCTGGTTAAGCGCCTATTTGCTTGCTAGCGGGGCTATCGCGCAGATCTTTGCGGAGGAAGACTGAACCCGTCATCGACGGGTTTTTTAAAACCCATTTTTTTACCTCACTTTCACCACGTGTGAATGCCCGTGCATACCATTTCATGTTGCGGCATGAAAGACCAACTGTCAAATGCGTGCCATTTTTTAACTATTTCCACCCAGGAGAACTCACCCTCACGAAAGTAGAGGATATGCAAAGGCTTCACGACACAGTGCTAATGGTGTGAGAATCGTCGTACACCGGACGACCACTGAACCGGCGCACAGGATGAAAAGACCCCTGAACGCGGCTTCTGTTACAATTGTCCGTCGCAATAGTACCGGATCGTAGTATCCGGTATTCTGATAATCCGTGCAGCCTGCCGGATCGCGGCAATCCGCTGATCGCGGAGGCAGTGACAGGCGGCAATTCAGAACCCGGAAATACGTTTCCATCCGCATTCACTCGTGGCCTCACCGTACACCTGTATCCGTGTTCGATCATGCGGTGGACATGTGAAGGCAGACATACATAGGATTTTTCACAGAGCGGACTCCAATGTCAGCGGTCCGATGTTGATTGAGCCTGGCATCGACCCCTTGATTCTCACAACCGGGGCCTCCTCCGCGAAAGAAAGCACAAATCCGCTCAGCACGGGGAATTCGCCACCTCCGTCCATTACGATGCTGCTCCTCTGCAGCTTCTCCCCAAAAGCCGGGTACATTTCTGTTTCCTCAAGTTGCAGGTCATGGTTGCCGAATTCGGTGAAGCGCGCACTCATGCCGCCATGCTGAAGGCGCAGTTCCGCCTCCGATGCCGTGGCAAGCACGCCGGGATGCAAATGTACGCGGCTGCTCCAACGATGACAGCCGGTGCCATGAAGCCAGTCGGCTACTATGATCCAGTCCGCGCCAACCACGACCGCGCGCTCGTGTATCAACCCACGCTGAAATCTCGTGTAGCCGTCGTGCGCTCCGCGGAGGATCGTCATTCCGTCACGCTCTTCCCGGCTCATGTGCAGGATGTGCGCACGCCTACCCACGCGGAAACTTTTCCATACTTCCGACTGCTCCATTCCGTCGATTTCGATGGTGGAGTGCGCGGCCGTACTGCGTGAATAGGTTCGCTCCCGGGATTCGCGATAATGGAAGACTCCAGTGTCCGCTATAAAGCGACGACCGTCGACGGACAGTTCGAAACTGAGGGTATCGCAATGCGCATGCCCGGGCTGATACTCGGGACCGACGAGCCCCGTGTCGAACACGAGCCACAGCCGCGAAGTTTCGGCGAGAAGCAGACCGGAAACGTGTTCCGGTTTGTTTGTGTCTGCATCGGCAGGTGGGAGCGGATCGACCTCGAACTCCCGGCAGAGCGCAAGTCCACGCTCCAGCACCTCGTCGGTACGGAGAAAAAAACTGCGGGTCGAATCGTTGAACATCGGGATCTCGCCGTCGGGATGTCGCGTGCGCCTGAGGAAGTCCGTCATAAGCGCGGCGGCGGCGGAGAGCCGCTCCGGAACGGTGCTTCCTACAAGCAGCATAGCCTCGGCCATGTCAAGCACATCGTTGAGTACGGACACGTGATACATGGGACTGCGTTCGAAGTGGCAGCCGTCGGCGAGGATCTGCTCGCGCAGTTCGCGGTCGAGCAGTTTCATTCCGATGCGCCGCGCCGAGGCGCCCGTATCCGTATCGAGGAACAATCCCGCGAACACCAGCGCCTTGATATTGCGCAGCAAATGATTCGCCATCGTCCCCTTTTCGAGATTGCGCAGAAGCACGGCCGTCATCTGCTCTACTCCGCCCGCGAGCCGACGCAGGCGCTCGTCGCTTTCAGACCAGCCGCGATCAATGGCGATTCCGTGCAGCCGCACCCAACTCTCGATGCGTATGGACAGCACGTAGGGGTGCCAGGCGCTTTTCCGCGCTCCGGCGATATGCAGGGCATAGACGCCGTCCCATTCCAATGCGAACTCCACCACGCGATTCAGCAGTAACTCGTCCGCATCATCCCGCGACAGCAACGCCAGCAAATAATCGTGGTAGCCGAAATGAAACTGCCAGAGCAGCGGTTTAGCGCCCACGGCCGCACGCGATTCATCCGCGGTTAGCGGCAGCGTGAGCGTGTCGAGAAGGAAGCTGAAGCTCCGCGCGGCAAGGTCGATATCCTCGCAGTGATAGCGCGACGAGAGGACAGGCAGAGACGTTGCCGACACGCTGCCCGCCTTACGCTTGAACATGCCCGCGCCCAGTCCGCTCACTTCCACCACACGGATGAAGGCGCCTTTGAGCGTCCTGTACATGCGCCAATAAATCATCGCCGGTTTCAGATACCAGAGAGACCAGGCAGTTATAATGACGCGATGAAGCATGCTCGGAAATTACTGTGAAAAGAAGAAACCGCAATGAGGCGGCGCAATATGTTCGTAGCTTCGAACGTTTTGACGAATACTTCTGCTGTCTTGTAGCTCTCTGTGCTTTGTGGTTCAGGATTCGCCTTGCCCATCGACACAACAACGCGGTCCACATGCGTTCAGCTCAAGCGCCGCCAGTCCTCCATCCAGGAACCGCGTCTGTTTCCTGCAACGAGCAGCTGCAGCGTCCGGAACAGATACACCGGCAGCAGTATCGCGACGCCGTCGCAGCAGATATTCGCAAGATACAGATGCTTGATGAGATCGCGCTCACCGTCACCGAAGATCTGCATCCACATATCCGCGGGCACTCCGATCGAGAGCAGCACTCCTATGGAGGAAATGGTGAACAGCATCCTGTCCCGGCTTCGAAGGCCCAAAGCGAACAGCAGCAGAGCCGCGGCGATCGACACCAGAAGTTCGCCGCCTGTCGGGAATACCGCCCTCTTCAATCGCGTCCATGCATTCAACGGTGAATCGATACCCGCTGAAAACGGCAGCCAGCGCGGCCAGGGCTTCGCGGAAGCGGGACTGTTGTACGACACATGCTTGTCGAGATGGGTCAATTCCGTTTGCTGCATGCTGTCGGCCGCGAACACGAGCATACGCCAGGCGATTGATGGCTCGTGCAGTATCATTCCTGCGACGACGCGATGCGTCATCAACTCGGGGTAGCGTTCAATGCATTCGCGGCCCTGATCGCAAAACGCATGGAAACCGATGTACTGTGACGCGTCTTCGGCATCCAGACGCTTGAGATGCGTCGCGGGAGCTTCGCTGAATTTCAGCGCGCCACAGAAAATGCTCTGATACGCATTGACGAAACGCGAACCGTACAGATTCGCCTGCAGGAGCGGCACACCCACGGGCAGAAACAATACAAGCGCGAGATATACTCCCAGCCGCCGCGGTGTACGGCGAAGCTCAAGCCAGGGAATCAGCATCAGCGACGCGATCAGCGCCCAATGTACGTTGCTGAGCTTCGCGGTACTCATAAACAACACCGCCGCGCCGCTGATCCATGGCCTCGCAATGCTGTCTCCACGGCCGGCATACAAGGCGATGACGGAAACGATCATGAGCAAACCGATGAGGGATGCGGGTTCCTGATAGAAGCTCGTGAAATACGCGACGTACGACGTATCGACGCCGAGGAACACGAAGGGCAGACCAAGGAGAATAAAAAACAGCGGCGCCGCGCTGCCGGCTTCGCGGCGGATCCATGCCAACATGAGGTAGAAAAAGAGCAGAAACAGTGCGCGGGGCGCAAGGGAAATGAATGGCAGATACAGCGTCACCGGCGAGAATAACAGGATGTTCGCCAGCACCCCGGGCGCCCAGAGTACGAGGATGGAACTCAGCCAGCGTGATTTCAAAGGGAAATCGAGCTTCCAGAACGCGAGCACATTGTTGTAGAATCGGTCCTTATACTCCGGAGAGCCATCCGGGGGCCAGTTCTGCGCGAATCCCTCGGGTCCGCTGGTGACCCAGGGAATGAGCCGGGAAAAATCGCCGTTATCCGCCAGGCCGACGTGCAGCTGCACGGCCGATCCGATAAGCAGCGCGGCGAGCAGCAGCGCGCCGAGAGCGCGCGCCAACATGTCAGCATCGATCCGTTTCGTCATGCGTTCCATTTTCGACCCTCTTCTCGATTCGTGGGAGCGTCTCCGTATCGTCCGCTGCCGACCACCAGGTATTGTCGGCGAGGACTTCAAGCCAGATTTCCATTGTGAGCAGCATCCATAGCTGCAGTGCCCAATCGCGATGTCCCGCTGTATTCTCGGTCAGCATGCGGCGGACGGCGTCCTGACGCAACAGTCCAGCGGTATGTGCGCCTGGCGACAGGAGCGTGTCTTCCGTGTACTGCCGCAGGGAATCACGCATCCATCCTCGTACAGGAGGACTGTATCCTGTTTTCGGTCGTCTCACAATATCCGCAGGAAGCATCGGAGCGAAAGCCCGCCGTAATGCGACCTTGCGTTCAGCGCGCGAACCGAGTTTGTCCGCGTCCGGCAGCGTCATGCAGAATTCCACCATGCGGTGATCCAGAAACGGCACACGCATCTCCACGCCATGCGCCATACTCGTTTTATCCATGTTCTCCAGATTGAGCCGGGGCAGGAAGGTCACGGCGTCCGTGGCGAGCATACGCGAGAGCGGCGACAATCCTGTCGTCTCCCGCAGCACGGAGCGGTGACGCGTGAATGCCGATGCGACCGCGTTCCCGGAAAACAGGTCCGGTGAAAACAGTCCCGAAAGCTCCTCGGAGGAAAAATATGAGGAATAGCCGATAAAACGCTCCTCGAAAGGTTTACCTGCGTGCGACAGAAACTGCATCGCTCGCCGGGTGCGCGTGAGCGGGAGCAGTCCGCTACGCACGAGCGCGCGGAACGTACCTGCGGCGGCGGGAAAGAGCGCACCTGGCAACGCGCGGAGACGCTCACCGAGCAGCGCCGCCGGATAACGCGGATACCCGGCGAAGAGTTCGTCCGCACCCATGCCGCTGAGCAGTACCGTGTGCGTCGGCTTGGCGGCTGCGGCGAGTGCGTAGTTGGTGACGACGGTCGGATCGGCGAGCGGTTCGTCGAGATGCCAGAGCACGTCCGGAAGCAGGCGTATGATGTCGTCCGCCTCGTCGCGCAACTCGATCCGGCGCAAGCGCGCACCGAAGGTATCCGCCGCGCGCTCCGCGTACGGCAGATCGTCTTCAAACACATCGCGCGACCGGCTGGACGCGCTGTACGTCGCCGTCAACGCCTCCGGCGCCTGTCCCGCTTTGGCCATCAGTGCGAGAAGGATAGTGGAATCGAGTCCGCCGCTCAGCAGCAAGCCGAGAGGGACATCGCTGACAAGCTGCGAGCGCAACGCCTCGTCGAGCACGACCGCCAGCATTTCGTCACGCCGCTCCGCCGGCAGCGGCGATTCCCTCGCCGCCTTCCACTTTTCGATCAAATCCCAGTATCGCCATATCGTGGAACGGCCTCCGCGACGCAGAAGCTGCGTCCCCGGCTCAAGGCGCTGGATGCCCTTAAACAGCGTGTGCTCGCCCGATGTCCAGAGAAACGCCACGTGACCGGGCAATGCGTCCCAGTCCACAGCACGCGACGACGGCAAGACCGAAACCAGCGCCTTCGCTTCCGAGGCGAAATACAGTACCCCATTCGCTTCGGCCAGATACAGCGGCTTCACTCCGAGATGATCGCGCGCGAGCAGGGTACTGCCGTCCCGCGCGTTGTGGAACGCGAAGGCGAATTGTCCGACGAGATGTTCCGCGACGCGCTCTCCCCACTGCATGCAGGCGTACAGCAGCACCTCGCCGTCGCCGTCGCTGCGAAAGCGATGCCCATGTCCTTGGAGCTCGGCGCGCAGCTCGCGGTAATTGAAGATTTCGCCGTTGAAGGTCAATGCGAAACGCCCGTCTTCGGACAGCATCGGCTGGCGGGCACGATCGCTGGTGTCGATAATTTTCAGACGCCGATGCCCGAATCCCACATCGTCACCGAGCCATATCGCGCCGCCGTCGGGACCGCGATGGCGAAGCATCTGCGTCATCACCCGCAGGCTCCGTTCGTCCACAGCGCCAATCATTCCCGCGATGCCGCACATCAGCACAGTCCTCCGCATGTGGTCGCTTCCTCGCGGGACGCGGCGGCGTTGCTCGCGGTTCTCATCGGACCATCCCCTCGTTTTCCCTGCGGGACAGCCTGCCCTTCACATATCCGACCAGCTGCGCGGCTTCCTTGAGCAGCACAAAGATGAAGCCGCAGAACGCCTGCGATATGTTGAGCCGTTTCCAGCGGAACGTGCGGTACAGGTGCGCCGCGTATATGGCGAGCCCCGCGCACAGCGCGAGCAGCGTCCAGAGCGTCACAGCGGCGGAAAGCGCCAGGGTCATCGCGCCGCCCCATTTCAGCGCCATGCGCCGGTACCTGTGGTCCAGCGAACGCGCCTCACCATCCCCCACGCCGTAAAAATAGTACTGCCGCAGAAAGCTCCGCATCGTCGGCCGCAGCTCCCAATGAACTACCGCATCCCAGCGGGTGACGAAGCGCATGCCGAGTTCCTTCATACGAAGACACAGCGCCGTATCCTCGCCTGCGAAGGAAAGCGCTTCCGGATACCCACCGGCGCGGAGGAAGGCGGATTTGCGTACAGCGAAGGAGCGCGACGACGGAAGGAAGTTCTCCGCATCGTGCCGTTCAAGCGGCAGCGTCGCGTATGCGGTGCAGCGCTGGACCCACCGCTCCCCTTCCAATCCATAGCCTCCACCAACGGCGTCGACGTCGGATCGTTCGAGCAGTGGCGCAGTGATGTACTCCAGCCAATGGCGGTCGATACGGCATCCCGCGTCGGTGATCGCGAGAATCTCCTGCGACGCCAGCGCGATCGCGGCGTTGCGTCCACGCGCGATGCTCGCACCGGGCTCGACGATCAGCCGCACAGGAAAGCAAGCCGACTCCCGCTCGATCGCTGTGACGGTATCGTCGCTCGATCCGCCGTCACAAATGACGATGTCCGCGGGAAACACGCTTGACTCGCGTATGCCCTTAAAAAAGAGCGGCACGCCCGCTTCTTCGTTCAGCGTCGTGAGAATGACGGATACGGGAATGCTTCGTGTGTCGCCCATGCTGCGAAATGTGTCTTCGAACTGTCCCCGCGCACGCATGCGCGGTGTGAATACAAGGTCGGTGAAATATACGGCGGATAGGGCGTCCATCGAAACGGCATGCCCCCGGGACTCTGGTCCGTGCGGCTTACGGCGCCTGCTCCAGACTGACGAGAATGCTGCGCACGCGTTCCGCTGATGCGCTCCACGTTTCGTCGGCGACGAGCGCGCGTCTGTGGCGGCGGCGTTCGGGACTGTCGGTGTCCAATGCCTCGCGGATGCGGGCGGAGTATTCGTCGACGCTGCGTGCGGTGAGTCCTTCGCCCTCGTACGCCCGTTCGACTTCGATGATATGCGGTGCCACAACGGGAAGCCCGAGCGCGAGGTACTCGCGGAATTTGATCGGTCCGCCGTACATGGTATAGTCCGTCTGCTTGAAGCTGATGAAACCGACGTCGAAATGCCTGCCGTGCCTCGGGATGTCTTCGATAGGAAGGAAGCCCAGGTAGTACACGTTGGGGAGCGCCTGCACCTCGGACACATCCGTCATTATTTTTCCGAAAAAGACAAAGGACCACTCGGGGTGTTTTTTCGCGAGTGCCAGAACGGTCTCGCGGTCGTGCAGTGCTTCCAGCGATCCCCAGTAGCCTATGATCGGATGCGGGATGCCCTGAAGCGCTTCGGGCGCCTCCGCGGGCGCGTTGAGATCGGCGTCGAGAAACACGGGATTAATTCCCTGCGGTGCGTATTCCACGCGACGCGCGAACGCGGACTCGCGCTCCGCCAGTCCGATGGATGCACAGATCACGACGTCCGCCGCCCGGAGCATATCGGCGTGGTCCTCGTGAACGCGCATGAACATTTGATGATCGAAGCTGGAATACGAGGGGTAATCGTCCTGCACGTAGTACACGCAGTGCCTGTGTGGGATATGCCGGCGCAGAAGGCCCGCCGTCGGCAGACCAGCCCAGAACACGCCAAGGCTCATCCCTGCGCGCTTCATCGCGTAGCGCACCTGCGACGAGACGAGAAAAATGTTCATCCTGCGTATCCAGCCGATGGACCATAACGGAAGCAGCAGAGGTGTGAGCACCCATACTCCCTCGTCCTGACGGAGCCAGTATGAAAGACTGCGCAGTTTGCGGAACAGGCGCCGCAACACATAGGGCGAACCTTTCCCGGGCAAACCGACGCCGATGCTGTTGACGAACAGCACTGTCCATCCCTGAAGGGCGAGATACCGCATCCATTGCTTTTCCGTCAGCGGATTGTGCAACCACCAGTCGTTCCCCGCGAAGCAGACGAGACTATCAGAACGCATGTTTGTTTTCCATAACCTTCTTGTACAGAGCATCGAGAACCGCCGCCTCATCGCTCCAACGCCATGTCGCGCGCGAACGTCCGGCGATATCCGCGCCCGGGGCGATCGCGGCCGCCGCGTTCAGCGCGCGTGCTATGTAGTCGGGACGCGCCGGATCCGCGCACGCGCCGTAGTGGCCGTCTTCCACCAAGGGCTGAAGACCCGGAAACGCGCTCGCCACCACGGGAATGCCGGCGAAAAGATATTCGTAGAGCTTGTTCGGCGCGGCATAATAATTGTTCCGTCCACTGTCGCGGTACAGCAGCACGCCCACGTCGGCCGACGCCGTGTATGCGCGTAAATCCTCCGCGTTCATCCAATCAAAAAAATGCAGACGTCCCTGCAGGCCCGCGCCGGCCTCGCGCAGGCGTTGCAGATATCGCGGCTCACCGATGCCGATCAGGACAAGATGCGCGTTCGAAGGGAGAAGTGCGACAGCCTGGACGAGTTCGAGCACGCAACGCGACTCCGCGAGCAGGCCTTGATAGAGCAGGCACAGCGCATGGTCGTCCAGTCCGAGCGCATCGCGCAGCGCCCTGCTCCGCATATACGGCGGCGGGTCTGCGGGAATGTTCTTCACGATCGCAGGCAAGACCGGCGCGCCGTATTCCTCATGGACGATGCGCGCCCGGTTGGCTTCGGGAACGATCACGCGCCCGGCGCGCCGCACCGTGAAGCGCTCGAGCAGGCGCCATAACGGCCGCAGAGGCGCCAGGTTCTCCGCAGCCTCCGTCCAGAGTTCATGCGCGTGGAACACGACGTGACGCGGACGAAGGAGCAATCGAGGCAACAACGGCAGCACGGCCGGCATGTCGTGCGCCACCGCGAGCGTGGCGCGGCGCCGATGCAGCAGGAGCATGCCACGCAAGGTGAATTCCGCGAAGCGCAGGAGTTTGAGCAACGGCGTCTGGCGCACGCTCCACTTGCGCGAGAGCATGCGCACATACAGAATCTCGACGTCCGGCAGCGTCGCCTGCAGATACGGCTCGTCCTGGTCGTACCCCGGGAGCACGAGCGTCTGTGTGTAGAGGGACGACAGCGAGCGCAGTTCGGCCATCAGCGGCGAAAGTTTGCGCACCTGCCCGAAAAACACGTGCACTATCCGCGGCCTGGTCTGCGATGAATTCCGCTCTGAACGCTTCCGCTCAGTCATGGTCCGGCCCAGAAGTGTTTTCGTCGGAGAACGCGAAGAGCGCCGCACCCGCGAGGGCGAAACCGAGCAGGTATTTCAGACGAATGAAGTACAAATAATTCGGCACGAGTATCACGATAAGCAGCAGGAGCGCCATGAGAGTCCAGCGTTCCGACGGCCGGGTGAGACGACGATACGCTCTCAGCCCCGCGCCCCAGTATCGCAGAAATGACCAGTACACGAGCAGCGTTCCCCCCACGCCGATTTTCAGCATGAAGGTGATCGCGTCGATATGCGTCTGTACATGCACGCCGCTGTACTGCTCCGCGACGTCGAACGCGCCGCCATCGAACGGCATGTGAACGGCGATTTCCGACCATGGCGCTCCCCACCCCAACCCCCATAGCACCGCTCCCTCGCGCAGTAGCACCGCCCAGACATTGATGACTTCGAGCAGACGCGTACCGAAGGAAAGATCGCCGTAGAGTTTTAATGCGTCCACCCAGTTGAAGGCGTTGCTCAGCGCGTACGCTACCGTGTCGCGCACACCCTCGGGCAGCATTACCATGTAGACGAGCAGGGCTGCGCCGCCGGCGACGCCGAACAACTTGAGTACGTTTCTGCCGCTGATGTCGCGCCGGTGCAGAACATAGATCATCACGAGCGAATACGAAGCCTGGAGATATGTCAGCTTCCCGAGCCCCGCGATCAACATGATGGTGAAGTACACCGACAGCGCGAGCGCGAGCGGTCGCTTCCAGTTGCGCTCCTCCCTGAAAAGTATCCACGAAACGACGCTCAGACACAGAAACACCGCGGTGAGCGGCAGGTCGCTGCCGAGCAAGACGCGCTTGATTCCGCCCGTATCCAGACCGGCGCCGCTTACGTACCGCCACAGGAACACCACCTGCTTCAGCATGAACACACCGGCGCCGATAGCGACCGCGATGGTGTAGTCCTTCCGCTCCGTGAATGTTCTGGAATAAATCACGTAGAACACCAGCACATGCCCGAGCATGCGGAGATCCCAGGTGTAGGTGCTGAACGACAGCTTCGTGAACCAGCCGCTGAGCATGCCGTACACCCACACCAACAGCAGCGGTAGCAGCCAGCGGTCCCCCGGCAACATGCGCAGGCTGCCGGTCTCCAGGGCCTTTCGCCATTCGTGTACGAGCACCGGAAGCAGCAGGAGCAGCGACATCACGTCCATCAGCGCGAAGCCGAAGATTTTGATTGCGACAACGGTGTTGGCGATGTTCTCCTCGACGAACGCTTCCTGGCTCGCGAGATTGAACTCCTCGTAGGCGAAAAGAAACGCCGTGAAGAGCAGTAACGCGGCGCGGTAATTGACGAGCGCCAGCACAGCGGCCGCGATGGCGACGAGCAGGCCCGCCAACTGCGCCGGAGAGGACACCAGCTTTTCGCCCGTGAGCATGAGAAGCAGCGTCACGACCATCACCGTCGCGGCGTACCCCGTACGTTCATCGCGTAACGGCGGCCACTGCATGATGCGCCCCATCATGATGCCCTCCGCGGTCCGATGAGCGCGGCCAGATCTCGAACCTCGCTCATGCTCACAGCGCGCGTCGCGAACAGCAGCGCCGTGCACAGCACAAGGCCGGCTGCGGCCTGCGGCCAGCCGGTTTCACCAACCGTTGCCGCCATCAGCACAGGCGGAAGAATGCATGCGAGACCGGCCCCTCCGAGCTTCAGCCACGGGAGCTGCAGCTTGAGCGTCCTGCGCGCGTAACCGATATACAACACCGCAGCAGCGCCTTCGGCCAGCAATACGGCCAGCGCGGCGCCTTCGATCTCAAAGGCGTGGATCAACGGCAGCGATACCGCGGCGCCGATCAGCAGCGCGATGATGCTGGCATACACCGCGTGCATGACCGCGTCGCTGACCATGAGCAGATTGCTCGCCGCAAGGCCGAGCGAAAACAGCGGAATGAACAGAGAGAGAATCTGCAGAACCCGCGCGGATTCCTCGAACCCCTTGCCATACAGCAGCGACGTGATCTGTGGGGCGAGCTGCCAGAACAGCAGCGCGGTGATTCCGCCCGCGATGGTCAGATACACGGTGCTCCGTGCGTACAGTTCCGCAGCGCGAGCGCGGTCGTCTTTCATCAGCTTGCTGAACAACGGATACAGCATCGCGCCAACGCTGGAAACCAGGAACAGCGATGCGAAAATCAACCGCGACGCGGCGGCGTACACCCCCACGCGTTCCTCTGTCACCGTCCACGACAGAAATAAAACATCCATGCGTTGAATCGCGAAATGCGTCCCGTTAATCAACAGGAACGGCAGACCGGCGGCGAGCATGCTCCGCACCACCGCACCATCCCATTTCCAACGCGCCTGCATGCGGAAACGCCGCGCCCAGACCACGCCCAGCACATATCTGGCCAGCGATACGACCGACGTGATCGCCACCAGCTCGAGCAGACCGCCTCCGATAACGACAACCAGCACATTGCCTGCGAGAAACACCAGCATGCAGACGATTTCTATCACGGCGAACGGATAGAAGAGTCCATGCGCGTTCATCAATCCCTGATACGCGTTGGAGAGACCGCTGAACAGCGGCCCAAAGCTCCCGATGAAAAGCGCGACGATGAGCAGCTGGCTGTAACCGGACACCCAACCAGTACAGACGATCAGTACGATGAGCGCCAGGCCGACGAAAAACTGCAGCGCGAAAAAATTGTCGAGATACCCTTCGCTCAGCGATGCATCCCTGCTCACGTCCCTGATCACCAGATTCGTCACGCCGAGATCGGCGAAGGCGAGATACAGTGATAGCACATTGAGCACCGTCACGTATTCGCCGAGTACCCCGGCGCCGAGCGAGCGGGCCAGATAGGTCACCACGCCGACGCTCACCGCGCGGTAGAGTATCCTGGAGACTGTGAGTGTCCAGAAATTGAGAGCGAAACGCTGAACGACGGGCGCAGCCATACGGCGTCCTTCGTCAGGCCGCGGGCGGCGCGGCGGCAACCGGAGAGGACCTGCGGCGACGCGCGGCGAAGTAGGCACTGAGCATGACGTAGCCCACCGCTGCGACCGTGGCGACGAACAACGTCATCAGCATCCATGATGCGCGTTTGGGAGAGGTCCGCAGAATCGCGGGCGCCGCGGCGTCAAGCACCTGCACCGTAGGCGTGTCGCGGGCTTCCTGCACGCGATCCTGATAATACTGCTGGCTCAGATAAAGGATCACTTGCTCCAGTATCTTCACGTCGCGCATGAGTCCGGCCATGTCGCGTGCAACCTCCGGAACGCGCTGGAACGGCACGGCGTAATCCTCGCCGCCCGCACCGGAACTCATCGCGGCGTACTGTCGGGAGAGTTCGTCGATCTGCGATTGCAACTGCGCGATGACCCTGCTGTGTTCGGCGAAATCCCGTTTCCGCACGCCCATCTCCACGCGGGCCGCCGTCAACTTCTCCTTGAGATCGGCGGCACCGGTAAGAGCGGCTTCCATCTGTTTGTCCAAAAATACGGATTTGTTCGTCCGTTGAAATCGCACCAACCTGGAGTACGCGCTGTCGAGTTCGCTCTGCGTGCGCTCGATTTCCTGCTCGATGAAGCGGCGCGAATTCCTCGCGCTGGAAATGAGCTTGTCCCGATTGATCCGGTCGAGCCAGCGCACATAATCGTTCGCGACGTTCGCGGCCAGGGCTTTCACCGAGTCGATCTCGGCCGACGAGGCGAAGTAGCCCGTGCCCATCGTCACCGAAACGCGGATCAGTCCATTTTTGTTGATGTCGATTTCGCTGGCCTCGCGCAGCGGTTCGATCGCATGCCTATGCGAGCGTCCCTTGGGCACACCAAAAAATCTGTCGAGCCTGTGCCGGACGATGAGACTTTCAGCCACCGACTCGCTTTTAAGGATCTCACCGAAAATATCGCTGGGCCGTCCGCCGAAACCGAGCGACGATCCGATATCGAACATGGGCAGCGACGACGCCCCTTGCAGCAGGGCGCCGAGTCCCATCGAACTGCTTTCCTTCTGCGGCGGCAAGAGCGTAACCGTGGAGGTAAAGGTCTGCGGCATGATCAGCACATAGACCAGCATGATGATGGTGATGGCCGCGATCATGGCGCCCACGGCCTTCCCGTTTTCGCGGACGCTGCGAAACAGGAATCGCCAGGTTTCGAGGTCGCTTGTCGGCGCTGATGGATTCGTGTCGCTCATATCACTTGTTGATTTGGGAAATGGCAATGACGATTCCCACGATCCCGGCGATCTGCGAAATGACGCCGAGTGCCGTGAGCGCGGTTTCCCAGAATTTCACCTTGGGAACCTCCGGAACCCAGATCGTGTCGCCGGGCTCGAGTTCGTAGTCGTCGGTATTCTCGGCATCCACGAGTTCGCCCGTGCGCGCCTTGACGACGCGTACATCGCCCTCATCCGCGCGCCAACCGTACCCGCCCACGGCGTTGAGATAGTTCATATAACTCCAGCTGGAGTTGAAGATGACGTTGCCGGGATTGTTCACCCGCCCGATAATGCGGATATAGTTTTTCAGCTTCGGTACCTCGATCACATCGCCTTCGCGCAGCATGATATCCTGCGAGTTGTCGCCGTGGAGGAACAGGCGTTTGAAATCGACGACCATCATACCGATTTTCTCGCGTCCACGCGCTTTGAAATATTCGTATTCATCTTCCTGCATATCGGCGGCGGGAATTTTCTGCAGACGCTCGAATTCGATGTCCTTTTCCGAATCCGGAGGTTTCCGAATCAGCACTGCTTCCTCAAGCGAGGCATTCGGGGTGAACCCCCCGGCTTGTTGGATTATTTCCTTCAGCGTGCTTTTGCCATGAATGATGGAATAGCTTCCTTCGTAGCGCACTTCGCCCGTGACGACCACCAATCGATGCATGTGGAAGCGCGGAATGGAACGAACAAGGATGAGATCCCCGGTTTCGATTGCAATATTGGCGCTCTGGTCGTCCGGATAGCCGTTGAGATTGAGGAAAAAGCGTTTTGTCGTAACGTGATCACTTTCGAAGCGAACAATTTCGACGCTGTCAAGAAAGGCCGGCGCGCGGAATCCCTGGCATGCTTCGATCAGATCGAACAGGCGCTCGCCTTCAACGAAATCCACGCGACCTTCAATGCCGACGGCGCCGAAAATGCTGACGATGCGATCCTTGGGCGGGAAATAAATGCGATCGCCACCGCTTACGAAAGGATTCGCCTCCAGGTCGCCGATGCGAAAATACCGCAGAAGATCGGCGCGCACCGTCCCGCCGTCTCCTCGGCGCACGACGATGTTGCGCAGCGACGTCGTATCCTTCACCGGTCCGCCCGAAAACTCGAGCGCTTCGGAAACGCGAGCGGTGGCGGGCAGCACCACGATTCCAGGACGCTCGACAGCGCCGGCCACGGTAACCTTGACCTGCCGCGCCCTTGCGAGACTGACGATGATCTCCGCGTTTCGTATATCCTCTCGTAGCAGCGTGCGAACCCTCTCGCGCACGTCCTTCAGCGAAGCATACCGCACATCCACGCGTCCCAAGTCGGGGATGATCAACGAACCGTCGCTGTTCACGACCGTCCTGAAAGTGTAGAACTGCGTGCCGAAAATATTGATGCTCAGCTCGTCCCCCGGTCCGACAATATACGTCGTGTCGTTCACCGGTACTTCGACGACGGGAGGTGCTTGCTGCTGCGTCTCCAGCCGCGTCGGTTTCTCGTCGTCCTTGCGTTCAGGCGTCGTACCAAGCTGCTGTGCTCCTGCTTGGGGAATCGTCAGGAAAAGCACGATGAGCGATGCAAGGAAGGCGATTCGCGCCGGGCACGCGCGTACGAAATTGACCATGGACTGTTGCCTGGAATGTGAGAACGAGGGTCACGTGATCTGTACCGAGGGCGGGACTCGAACCCGCACGAACCTTTCGGGCCCAAAGGATTTTAAGTCCTTCGCGTCTACCAATTCCGCCACCCCGGCAGGTGCATCCTGTTATGATGTCCGCCGAGCCGGCTCCAGGAAATCCCGGACGATTCTCGTTTCCTCTTCCTCCTCAACCGGCATCGATGCCGCAGGTGGAAAAAATCGGAATCGTAGACTCAACCGATGTTACGCAACGTGCGAAACCACCATAACATTGAAATCTACCACTCCGGCCCCCTTGAATCAAGTATGACCGCGCGGCCATGCGCGTCTGGACATCAAGCGGTCTCACAAAGTCAACAGAATTCATCTATTTCATGGGTGACATCAGGTCGGTCTGGGCAGCGTCAACCAAGTTCGTCATCCTGATCAGCCTGAGGCTGACTACCAGCGCTGCGCACCGGTCCATTTCATGGATGACATGAGGGTTTCGTAGCGCATAGCAAAGCACGTCACCCTTAGGGCCGCCGCGGAAAAAGGTATCGATTTCGCACATAGCGAACCCGGCGGCGTCTCGAAGGTCGCAGACTCGCCGCAGCGGGGTGATTGGCTCCGAAACGCACGAGGAGACTCGAGATAACTGGTCAACCAATCACCCTTCGAGACGTCCCTCTGCTTGAATTTGAGCTTCGAAACGCACTTTTCCTGTCGGGACTCCTGCTTATGACATCTTCGTGTGCTCAGTGATCTGGCCAAGGTGTGATTGAATTTACACAGCAGGAATTGTTGAAATTAAAGACGGTCGCAGCGGCCCCCCCCAGATGAATACGTGCACGCTTGTCACTCCGTGGGATTTTCGCGGATGAGACGGATTAACGCGGATAAGAGTTTTTGATACTCGGATACGAGAGACTTTAGGCTTTGGAGGCAGAATATTTCTTCTCCGTGCATATCCGTGTTCATCCGTGTAATCCGTGCACGAATCCAAACCATTCACGTGTCGTGCCCGAAATGGACCGGTGCGAAGCGCTGGTAGGCACACTCAGGGTGACGATGTTTTTCGGACTCTTGATCAATTCACATCTCGACAATGTCATGAGCAGAAACCACCGCGGCAGGATCTTCCGATGGGGCACGGAGTTTGGTCGGTGGCGTCTCGAAGGTCGAAGAAGCGCCTCAGGAGCAATGATTCGTTTCGCACTGTACATGGATGCTCGATGTTCAATGATGTCATTATCAGACTCAGGCTGACACCAGTCAGCCTTAGGTTGATTAGGTCGTAGACTCGCCGCGTCGAGGTGACGGTACTTGCCTATACTCTAAGAAACAGATCTCATGCCAGAAATGACCCGATGCATAGCAGCCCGATGATTTCCTATCCGCATTAATCCGTGTTCATCAGCGTGCGTATTCATATTGTACGAACGTACTCATGAATCATCGCACCGCGGCGAGATGACGATAGTCGTAACCTCTGAATCAACAACGCTCCTCTACGATGTCATAAAAATGTAGCGATACCGGATCGCATCCTTCGGATTGATCGTACAAACTTCCCTTTATATATTATTTTTTGTAGGTTAGTGCTTCGATGTGTTGACACACAATGGTGTTGAGGGTCGCATGTAGCATCGTCCACGTCATGCGATTCGGGAATCAATCATCGTCAAAGGAAGAAACCAATGAACCGAACGATGTACATGCTCTGCGCGTCCCTCATTGTCCTTTCGATCGCCGCGAGGTTCATACAGATTGATTCGACGGTGATAGGATGGCATTCGTGGCGGCAGTCGGATACGGCAGCGCTGGCCCGGAACTTTCATGAATCGGATGAGGGCATCTGCTACCCTAAGGTCGATTGGGGCGGCGGCGGTTATGCTGAGACCGAATTCCAGTTGTATACCTACGCTGTATCGATTCTGTACTCTCTTTTTGGAGTGCATGAGACCTTTGGTCGCCTCCTGTCCATCGCGCTCTCGATCGTCGGTATCCTGGGATTGTTCCTGCTCGTGGAGCGCTTTTACAGCCGGCGAATCGCAGTCCTCGCCGCGACGATGTACGCCATTATTCCACTTTCCATTTTTTACAGCCGCGCATTCATGCCCGAACCGGCAATGCTCGCCGCGATAATCTGGGGACTGTACTTTTTTGATCGATGGCAGGGAAACGGAACAATCTTCGATGGGATACTCTCCTGCATATTGATTACGTCGGCAGTGCTGTTGAAAATTCCCGTTTTGTACATTGGTCTCCCCTTGCTCTACATTGCCTGGACGCATGCCAGAAGCATCGCAAAAGTTGCCGCACGCCCAGGCGTATGGATATTCGCGGCTGTGCTGCTCATAGCAACGTATCTGTGGTATTCCCACGCGTATGATCTTTTTCTTCAAACCGGCAATACGTTCGGAATCTGGATCGGCTCGACGAATAAGTGGGGCGACTACGGCTCGCTCCTGACCTTCAAGTTCTACAACGACGTGTTCTTCAAGAGCATCGCCGAACGGCACCTGACATGGCCCGGGATGCTGCTGTTCATCTATGGCCTGTTCATCCTGCGGACGAACCGCCGTCAATGGCTCGCGGAGTGGTGGCTGGTCGCAGTCCTCATTTACATCCTTGTCGTGAACAAGGGAAATCAGGTCCACGAATATTATCAACTGCCGTTCATACCCGCAGCTGTGATAGTAATCGCGCGTGCGTTGGATCGGATTCTTGAATATATCACACTCGCCAAACCTGCGACGAGGCGTTTCGCCGTCACGGGCTTGTCGCTGATCGCGTTGATGATCGTCCTGATGTCGGGCATCCGCTACGGAGCATTGCTGGCCGGCGAACGCAACCAGAGATTCATCGACTTTGCGGACCGCGCACGCCAGATTATTCCCTCAAATGAAAAGGTGCTTGACGTCGGCGATGGCAATCCGGTAACGTTGTATTTACTGCATCGCAAAGGCTGGATCGTCAATTGCCAGTCGCTGCATACCGTGAAAACAATGCCGGACTACATCGTTCTTCACAAAAATGAGCCCGGGCAATACGATTGCGCCGCATTTGAATCGTTGATTGCCAATTCAACCGAAGTACTCGCCATCGATGACCTTGTCCTTCTTCGCAGAAACAGCCTTTCCCACTCCCCTCTCCCTACTGGGAGAGGGGCAGGGGGAGAGGGCGGGAGAGGGGCCGGGGGTGAGGGCGGAGAGGGAGTCACTCCTTCATCCACCCCGCCATGCGGGAAACTTCGAGCGTTCCTTTTTTGAGCGCGCGCTCCTTCATCCAGGTGAAAAGCACCGGCGTGATGATCAGCACATGGATGGTGGATGTGATCAGACCTCCGATCATGGGTGCGGCGAGGGGACGCATGACGTCGATTCCGACACCGGTGCTCCACATGATCGGAAAAAGGCCGATCATGGTGGTGCCGACCGTCATGAGCTTCGGACGCAGCCGCAGGACGGAGCCTTCGTGCGCCGCGTCGCGGATATCCTGCGGAGTGAGCGGCCCCCTTTCGCCATTGTGCACGGCGAGGAGCTTGCGATCCAACGCCTCGTGAAGGTAGACGATCATCACCACGCCGGTCTCGACGGCGAGCCCGAACAAGGCGATGAAGCCCACCCACACAGCCACGGAGAAATTGTAGCCGAGGAACCAGATCGCATACACGCCGCCGATCAGGGCGAAGGGTACCGACATCATCACCACGATCGACTCCTTCGCGTCCTTCGTCGCCATGAAAAGCATGACGAAGATGAGGAGAAACACAACCGGCAACAGCACCGTCAACCGCTCACGGGCGCGGATCTGGTTTTCGTACTGTCCACTCCATTTCAGGGAGTACCCCTGCGGAAGTCGGAGTTCTTTTTCCAATATCTCTTTTGCTTCGCCTACGAATCCCCCCATGTCCCGTCCGCGCACGTTGAGGAATACGATGGATCGAAGCTGCGCATCCTCACTGGCGATCATCGGTGGTCCGGGCGCCATCGAGATACTGGCGAGGTCACCGAGCGGCACGTAGGCGCGCGTCGATACCGACGCCCGTGTATCGCCGGTCGGGGCGGACGCTGCCGTCGTCGACGACTCTTCTCCACCCGCACCCATACCCGACATGCCTGACATCCCGCCCGCCGATGCGTCCTGCGTCACCGTACCCGCCGTGGCGATTCTGCTTTGTGCGGGAGCAACGTTGACGGGCACGGGCAGGCGCCGCAGTTTTTCGATGTCGTCGCGGCTTTCGCGATCGAAGCGCACGCGGAGGGGAAATCGCTGGCGGCCGTCGATGATGACGCCGAGATTCTCGCCGCCGATGGCGGTTTCAATCACGTCCTGCACGTCGGTGATGGCGACGCCGTAGCGTGCGATCGCCGCGCGGTCGATGTTGATGTCGAGGAACAAGCCGCCTTGCGTTCGCTCGGCATAGAGATCCGCCGCGCCGGGAACCCCGCGCAGCAGGCGCTCGGCCTCGATTGCCAGACGCTCGAGCGTGTCGAGATTCGTGCCGAATATCTTTACACCGAGATCGGTGCGCACGCCCGTCGCGAGCATGTTGATGCGGTTGATGATGGGCTGCGTCCACCCGTTGCGCACGCCGGGTATCTGCAGCTTGGCGTCGAGTTCCGAGATGATGTCGTTCTGCGTGATGCCGGGCCGCCATTGATCCCGGGGCTTGAGCAGGATGATGCTTTCGATCATGCTCACCGGCGCTGGATCGGTAGGCGTTTCGGCCCTGCCCGCCTTTCCGAGTACGGTCTCGACCTCCGGTACGGAACGAATGATCGCGTCCTGCACCTGCATGACGCGGTTCACTTCGGTGATGGAAGCGGATGGAAGTGTTATCGGCATGAACAGCAGACTGCCCTCGTCAAGCGATGGCATGAATTCGGACCCTGTTGTCATGATCATCGGTATGGTGACGAGCAGCGCCAGGATGTTCAGACTGATTGCCGTTTTCCGCCATTTCAATACCCATGTGATGACAGGTTCGTAGATCCGATTGAGAATTCGGGTGACGGGATTCGCGTTCTCGCTGCGGAATTTACCGCGCGTCAGCATGGTCATGAGCACGGGCACCAGCGTAATGGCGATGATGGCCGATCCCGCCATGACGAAGGTTTTCGTGAAGGCCAGCGGACGGAACAGCTTGCCCTCCTGCCCTTCCAGAAAGAACACCGGAATGAACGACACAACCATGATAGCGACGGAATAAAAGATCGCGGGGCCTACCTGTCGCGCCGAAGCGATGGAGATCCTTACATAATCCTCTTTCTCCAACGTGCCCTTTTCCTCCATCGCGCGGGCGACATTGCGATAGGCGTTCTCCACCATGACAATGGATGCGTCCACGATTACGCCGACCGCGATGGCGATGCCTCCGAGCGACATGATATTCGATGTTATTCCGGTGAGCTTCATGAGAATGAATGCGATGAGCACCGCCACGGGAATTTCGATGATAACCCGCAGCACGCTACGCACATGCAACAGGAACAGCAGCACGATGAGACTGACGACGATAGCTTCTTTCAACAGCGTATCTCTCAGCGAATCGATCGCCGCGCTGATAAGAGACGTGCGGTCGTAGGCGGCGTTAATTTCCACGCCACCGGGCAGACCGGGACGGATCTCCTCCAACCGCGCTTTCACGCGCTTGATGACCTCCATCGCGTTTTCGTTATGCCGCATGACGACGATACCGCCCACGACCTGGCCCTCGCCGTCCTTCTCGAGCGAGCCGCGCCTGATATCTCCGCCCATCTGCACAATGCCGATGTCGCTGATATGCACGGGTGTGCCGCCCGCGCCGGTGGTGACGGCGATGCCTTCGATATCTTCGGCCGAGCGCAGGTATCCCTGGCCGCGGATGAACGATTCGGCACCGGAAACTTCGAGCAGCTTGCCGCCGACATCGCTGTTCGATCGCATCACTGCGTTTTTCACTTGCGCCAACGATACGCTGTACGCACGCATTTTCGCGGGATCGATGTCGATCTGGTATTGCCGTACGTAACCGCCGATTGAGGCGACTTCCGCTACCCCGTCCACTCCCTGCAGATTCAGCTTGATGTACCAATCCTGGATAGCCCGAAGTGTACCGAGGTCCTGCGGACCTTCCACCGTGTACCAGTAGACGTGTCCAACACCCGTGCCGTCGGGTCCAAGTTGCATGTTCGCACCCTTCGGCAGGGAGGACTGCACAGTGGACAGTTTTTCAAGCACACGGCTGCGTGCCCAGTACAGGTCCGTGCGTTCGTCGAAGATGATGTAGATGAAGGACATCCCGAACATCGACTGCGCGCGTACCGCCTCGACGTCGGGCACGCCCTGGAGCGCGGTTACGAGAGGAAAGGTGATCTGGTCTTCGATGATCTGCGGCGAGCGGCCCATCCACTCGGTGAAGACGATAACCTGGTTTTCAGATAGATCGGGAATGGCGTCGACGGGCGTGGACGATACGGCCCAGATACCCGCGCCAACGATGAAGGCGTAAGCGAGCAGGACCAGAAAGCGGTTCTGCGCGCTGAACGTGATGATGCGTTCTATCATGATGTTTCCATTTTTTCTTTCATGTGCGGAAGCATGTTACTCGACCACCAACGTGCCATGCAGCATATCCATGCCGCAGCTGAAGGTATACGAACCCTTCTTCTTCGGCGTGAGGTCGATGGCGGTGGTACGGAAAGCGGGGAGGGTTTTCCGGATATTGAAATCCGGGAACACAATTTCCTCCGAGCATTTCGAATCTTCCTCTCGGTGGAAAAGCAGACGAACCTTCTCCCCGGCCTTCACGCGGATCACTTCCGGAGCATAGCCGAACTTCACTTTTACCTTGATTTCACGGGGTCCCTTACTCGAGGGCTCGCTGTTGTTTTCCAACCGGGAATTCCCTGCGTCCTCATGCGCGTGCTGCTTCGCAGCCGCTGCCTCGGGATGCGCGAGGGTGCTTTCGGAGTCCAGGAGGTAGCCGCCGGTTTCGGCGATCATCTCACCTTCGTCGATGCCGCCGAGCACCTCGTAGTAGTCGCCCGATTTCGCTCCGAGGCGCACGTCGCGCGGCTCGAAGCGGTTTTCTCCGGCCTCCACCCACACCACGTCCCTGCGTCCCGTGCGGATCACAGCGGTCGCGGGAACGACCAGCGCATCAACCGCCTTCACGGTGATGCTGCCGTTGACGTACATGCCGGGCTTGAGCCGTCCGCCCGGATTCCCGCTCTCTACGCGCACGCGCACGGTGCGCGTCTGCGCATTCATCACGGGATCGATGAAGGTGACTCGGCCGCGGAATTCTTCGCCCGGCCATGCCGCCGTCGAGAGAAGCGCCGTTTGTCCGATCCGTACAAAGCGGAGGTCCTGCTCCGTTACTTCCACGTAGATCCATACACGCGAGAGATCGACGATTTCGTAAACCGCTGTGCCGTCGTCGATGTAACGGCCTTCCTGCACGTTTTTGCTGGTTACGGTACCCGAAATCGGCGACGTGAAACTCGCGCTGTGCAGCACCTTGCCGCTGCTCTCCAGTTGGTCGATCTTGTCCTGCTTGAGGCCGTAGTGCATGGTCAAGCGGTCATGGATGGAAGCGAGCAATCCGCTCTGCAGTTCGGCGCCGGCTGCATTTCCGCTTTCCTGCGCCTTGCGCATGGTCGAATACGCGATGAGATAATCCTGCTGCGCGTTGATCAACTCCGGGCTATAAAGTTCGAACAGAACCTGCCCTTTTTTCACAAGAGCGCCGGTATAGTTGACCAGCATCCGTTCGACGCGTCCGCGGAAGCGCGCGCTGACGACAGCCTGCAGTGGTTCGGCAAAATCCACGGCGCCGACCACGGTGATAGTTCGCAGTATGCTTCGCCGGCTTGCCGCCGTTGTCGTCACGTTCGCCAAAACGCGCTGCGTGGGCGAGAGGCTTACCGATTGCAGCATGGCCCCGTCTTCGACGGACATTTCCTTCACTTCCGCTTTTTTTACCAGATCCATGTGGCATACGGGGCACGCGCCCGGCCGGTCGGATATCACCGAGGGATGCATCGGGCAGGTCCAGACTTCCGCGGCGGCGCTGTCCTTCGCCTTATCGTCTCCTCCACCGCAAGAGGAGAACATGAACAGGATAACCACGGACGCCAGAATCGTGGTGAATATATGCGTTGCTCTCATGACATACTCCATTATTTCGTATTTCATCATCTTATATTCCAAGGTCGACGCCGGCTGCCCGCTCAAGGCGCGCCAAGGCGGTGTGGTAATCGCCAGTGAGCATCTCCGCGTCCATGCGGAGCATCGCAAGCATGCGAGCTGAATCGAGCAGTGTCGTGAAATCGCCGCCGCCCGTCCCGTACGCGTTCATGGCGGATTGCAGCGCCTGTTCGGTAAAGGGTATGATGCTATCGCGGTAGCGCTCGGAGCGTTCCCACAAAGCGTGGGCTTTTTCCCAGGCGTCCCGCACTTCGAAACCTGTCATCCGCCGCATGTTTTCAAGTGTTTCACTTGCGGCGCGGGAATCGGCCGCAGCTTCCTCGACGGCGCCGGAGTACCTGCCGCTCGCCCATGGCGCGAATGGTACGCTCACGCCGAACATCAGGGACCAGTAATCAGGCATACCCATCGTCATTTCCTTGTACATCGCACGAACCATGATGTCCGGCAGCCACTCCCGTCGCGCGAGGTTGGTGCGCGCCTCCTGCATTTCGATATCGAGATTCATCGCACGCAATTCGGGACGAGCCGTTTCGGCCAATTCGACGAGCGAATCCAGACTCCATGTAAAAGGCACGATGCGCAATTCTTCCACCTTCACCGGACCTGAGTACTGGTCCCGACCGATCAGGGCTTGCAACATTGCCGCCGCTCGGCGTGCTTCCGAAGCGATCGTCGTCGCGTCGTTGCGCAGCAGTTCCAGTTCGGCATGCACGCGCTGGATATCGGCGTTGGAACCGCGTCCCACCGCATAGGCCGCTGAAATGCTCTGCGAGATTTGTTCGAGCAGTGCGAAGTTTTCGTCATTCACCGACATCCGCCGCTGAGCGGTGGCCAGCATGGCATACGCAGCTTTGACCTCGGCGATAAGCGACAGTCGCGCAGTCTCCACATTCTGACGACGCATGCCGATCCCGGCGTCGGCCATGGCTTCCATGCTGCCGATCTTCCCGGGGAGGTGGATCATTTGTTGAATGGAGTAATCGTTTTCCAATCCATCCCGAAGCGGATTGAATGAAGTGATGGGAGTCGAATAGAACTCGAAGGCCACAGTTGGCGCTTCCCACGCGGATGCGCGTTTCCTTGCCGCCTGCGCCGAAGTGACACGCGAAGCCGCGGCACGCAACTCCGGATTATGTTCGAGCGCGGCCTGAATATAATCCTGCCGCGTACGCAGCTCCTGTGCTTGTCCGGAAAACAGACCTATAAGCAGAAGTAATGCTGAAACGCACAGGACTCGAGTGTGTGTTGTAAACATCTGAAGATCCTGAAAAAAATACCGACATCGTCATGAAAAACGCCGCGCCAGTGTAAACGACGCAAAGGCCCGCACGTCAGCGTACGGGGTAGTTCATGCAGCGCAGGTCATACTCTGCGCGGTGGTATCTCAGGATCGGAATGAGCCTGTCAGGATCCAGGCGGGAGGTTGGCTTTGTGGAGGGGATTCGAACGGATCGATTCCGGAAAAGGAAACCGGCTCGAGTATGGGAACAAGGTTCGCGATGGCAACGAACGGCATAGACAGTACCTGGGGAATGTATGTCGCCTCTGTGTATTGGTCCGTAAGCTGCGTGGTTTTATCGATCTCGTCGCAGCATGCTGTCTGGGACAACATTGGACGATCATCGAGTGCGTCCGAATCGCAGCAAGCCATCGAACGCTGCCCATGCATGTCGCAGCTCGAAGAAACGGTCACGGATCCGCTCATCGAGCAAAGATGCCAGCTCAACGGCATTCCTGTCGTCGCCACCAGCAGCAGCGAAACAACAAAAACACGGAACACGGTATTTCGGATACGATCCATCTCAATCAATGTAGATCAAAATCCGTTATTTGTCAAGTGCCATTCTTCCACCGCATGGGGCCGCGTTCTCCGAGCCAACTTTCCTGAACTATGGGTATGATCGAGTTTTGACGCAACGACTATGGGTGACGAGACGCCGGGTACGAATTAATTATGACGCAATACGGGGCATAGCGCAAAAATTCTGCCTTTTTCGCGGAATCCTCCCCGCGTACATTATTGGTTCCATATACCTGATCATGTTCATCCAGGGAGCAACGAATGAACGACACAGGACAATTTAACAAAAAACGTCTGGCGGACCATGACTACTCGCGGCCCGGGACGTATCATCTCGAATTTGAACCGGATGAACACTCCTCGACGTTCGGCTCGATGCGTAACGGGGTGATGAAGCTGAACGCCTACGGGGAGATTTTTTTCGGTGTACTCGGTCTCGCGCTACAGATTTTTTCCTGCCTGCGCCTCGACGGCATCGACATTCGTCCGCGATGCGTCGTGCTGGCGGTCACCATCCTGAAGTGGCGCAAACCGTTTTTGTCGCGCTTCATAAAAGATTTTGACCGATGGCATTACCGCCGGACGATGACGATATCCGCGTTTTCCGGATACCTGAAAATGAACAGCGGACGGAGCATCAACAAGAAGCGCAAACGGAGCGGCACGCACTTTTGGGCGCTCGGTTACAAGGATCGCGTGCTGACCGACAAGCGGGAGATTGCGAGTTTTTGCGCGGAGCTCAATGCGAGCTTCGCGCGTGTGCGCTTCTCCGCTGCTCCAGTAACCGCTAACCCGAAAGCGGAGACGTTGATCTCGGTGATAGCCAACGCGTTAGGCATGGCGGCGGATGCTGCGTTCGGTGCACTGTTCAGCGATGCGCCGGCGGTGAGCCGCACGCTTGAAGCGCCCGTGCAGTCGTGCGATACCATGTTGCTTGGGAGCGCTCTGTTCCTGAACACCTCGCTGCTTCAGCCATTGCCCGGGAAAGATATGACGGAGTCCGGTGGGGGAAACGAATTTCCATGTGCGCAGGGAGGTCGCACCCCGGAACCGTTGGTATTCGGGATCGGTCCCGGCCGGATCTTTCTGTCCGTGCCGGCTGAGCGATAAGAACGGACTAATAGATCTCTTGTCTGCTGTACGAATTGAGACGGTTTCCCGGGGGTGTTCCAGGACCTGAGCGGGGTGGCGGAGCGTTGGGGGGTTGTGGGATTAGTGTGGGAAATGCTGATGGGGTGGGAGGATGGTGGAGGTGAGTGTTGGGTGCGGGAGGGATGAGGAGGGGAAAATCCGAAGCATAACCCGGCAGTTCCCTGAACAGTTTTAGTCACTTCGATTCATGAATCGAAATTTGTTGCGTCTGGATGGGGATTTTCGAGTCAGGAACTCTCAAGAGAAGCTTCTCATTCTGTCATGGCCCTCCAAGAGCGGCCGCTCCGTAAACCCTCGGTCAAAAAGCGCTTCACCGGGATAGATATTTCGATTCATGAATCGAAATAGTTTTTGCGTGAATGGGATTTTTCGAACCATGCCCCCCAAGCGCAACTACTCCGCAAACCTTCGGTCGAAAAAACATTTCGCCGGGATGGGATTTTTCGAGTCATGGCCCGGCTGAGAGGTTTTCCGTAGCCCTCGCTCTAACACCCTCTTCGCCAGGATGGAATTTTCGATTCATGAATCGAAATTTGTTACGTCTGGATGGGATTTTTCGAGTCATGGCCCGGCTGAGAGGTTTTCCGTAGCCCCTCGCTCCAACACACTCTTCGCCAAGATGGATTTTTCGATTCATGAATCGAAATTGGTTTCACCGGGATTGGACTTGCGAGTCTGGGCACCGCCACTAGAAGCTTCTCCGTACACCCTCGGTCGAATAAACGCTTCGCCAGGATGGAATTTTCGATTCATGAATCGAAATTTGTTACGTCCGGATGAGGTTTTTCGAGTCGTACCCGCACAAGAGCGGTATCCGTAAACCCTCGCTCGAAAAAGGCGCTTCGCCAGGATGGAATGCTCGATTCATGAATCGAAATTTGTTACGTCTGGATGGGACTTTTCTAGTCAGACACCTACCCCCAGGTTCTTCACTCAATGGAATCCGCACCGGACTTTCGAGGCGAAAGATGAAATGCGAACGGAAGTCAAAGGACCTTACATATAAGAAGTTAAAAAGCTCTCTTTACTCTCTTCGCTCTCCCCGCTCTCTCTCAATGGATTCCGCTCTGGACTTTCGATGTGCCCCCCCGGAACAGCCTTTCCTTAGAGCTTGGTCGAACACACACTGCACTAGGAGGGACTTTTCGATTCATGAATCGAAATACGTTTCGTCGGAAGGGGACTTTTCGGGCCATAACCCCGCCAAGATGTATGCACCAACATGCTGCGAACTTTCCACTCCATCCATCCATTGTGATCCACGCATGCGATTTTTCCATTCAAACGGCATGTAAAACGCAACGGCCGCCTTATATAAGCGGCCGTTTTCGAGGCGACGATCGGATTCGAACCGATGAATAACGCTTTTGCAGAGCGTCCCCTTAAGCCACTTGGGTACGTCGCCAATGCAATATTTAAGATAGCACCGGCGTGGAGAAAATACAATCACGCGCACCCGGTCGGGCGTGGGACGGTTTTGGCGCGGCCTTCCACTGCTCTATGCTCCGCCCGGAACATCATGGTTTTCCGTCCACCGGATTCCGGCTTTCCTCACGCAACCGTGCGCTGTTGAAGACGTTGAGTGCAGCTGTCCATGATGATGGTCCACGTGAGCGGAGGGAGCTGATGCCGTACTTCCACGGTATGGAATGCGGCCTCACCCCTCTCGAGCAAGGCTGGCCGTCGATACTTTGTTCAGTTTGATCCACTTGGACGTCACGTCTTCACGATGCACCACTTCATCCAGTCCGTACTGATACGCGATCTTCAAATCCGATAGTATCGCAGGTATTGCCTCGGGTTCGGATGCCTTGCCGGCGCCAAACGCGGCATCGAGCATGATTCGACAAATCGCCCGGTTCAATTCATAGAACACATATCCGGTTTCCGCGACGGGACCACGCAGCCGTATCGCCGTGGTGAGGGCCTCTTCGGCAGCCTTATAATCAGGAGTGGTCTGGTCCTTCAATGCATACCCGAGTTGACCGTAGTACCGATGGGCGATTGGAGATTCAACCCCGATCCTGATCAGTGCCCGGAATATCGGGATACATCGCTCCATCGCAGGTTTCGTGGCCGGGTTCTGCCAATTCTTGGTCCGTTTTTCCTGCGCCTTTTCAAAGACAAGCAGCCGCGCATTCGCCGACGCTTTCGCCAGTACTGCGACGAGTTTATCTTCTGGTACCGCCGCCTGTCCTGGAGTGGAAGATAATTGCTGATCCACGAGTTGCAGCAGCTCCGCGTCGTTGTCGGCCTGACGGCCCAATTCCTCCCTTACTTCTCCCTTCAGCGCATCAAGGTCCGCGGCTCGAAAGGCGCCCGGCAGGTAAATCCTCGTCCAGAGAAATCCAAAAAGAAAGCCGGCGACCAACAGCATAGCGACAAGGGATGTTACGAAGACCTCATCGATCGGTCTCCCGCCAAAAGCCCGACCTAGCCCCTGACCAAGTGAGGCGAAATGTGCCTGCAGGGATGCGATCTGAGTGAGTCCTACGCCGACAAGGATTTTGGTAAGCCAGTCCGATATTTGCTCGAGACTCGTGTTTGGTCGATATGCCGATCTCGCACCATTTTCGGCCCCCCTATCGCGTGACGGCGGATTCCCCTCCTCCATTTGGAATGTTCGAGGGATGCCGAAGAGGAAGCCGAGCAACCCTCCGATCATGGTAGCCGCGCCTGCTGTGAGCGCGGCTGCGACCAAACGGCTGACCACATCGCCGGTCGATCCAGCGCCGAGCGAATAAAGCATTGAAAAAATGAGGCCGGCGGCAATCAGCAGCGCGAGCGAAATAAGCGCGGCATCACGCCTTGGAGCTCCTTTTTTCGTTTCAGCGTTTTCCAACTGTTCCATGCGTTCCTCTCTGGTTTATTTGTCGCCTACCTATGAGAACAGATTGGCCTCAGGGAAGCCGCGGTTGGCGAGATTGCACGCTACCACATCTTTATTCGGGTGTTGTCTATAACACGTTTACATCTCATTCCGGCACATTCACTCTGGAAAACGCTGCGATGCGAAGCAATGGATTACGTGAAATGCGATACCCGCATCAGCTTGCCGATAAGTTCCGGTTGATTGCATTTTCAGTAAAATGAGCGACGGAAATATCGGTATACGCCGTTATTTTCGCAAACGAGAACGCTGGTACGATTCGCACGGACGCTTTTTTATTACGCGCGACCCATCGTGCCCTGCAAATTCCAGCAATCTGTGCGAATTCGCAGATGTTGCTTCTCTCATGCCGACAAGCGCTTTGAAAACATAATGCGATGTTGAAGAATTTCCTGGATGCGCCTACGCCCTCCGCTCTTAGATCTTGGCTCTTCGCTCTTAGCTCTTAGCTCTTAGCTCTTAGCCCTGCGCTCTTCGCTCCTAGCTCTTCGCTCTTAGCTCTTCGCTCTTAGCCCTTAGCCCTTAGTCCTTCGCCCTTCGCCCTTCGCTCTGCGCTCTTCGCTCTTGGCTCGATGCTCTCAAGCTTCATCCTGAAATACTCCGCTGTCCGTTGCAGCCCTTCGTGACGCGGAACCTTCGGCTCCCAACCGAGCAGCGTTCGCGCGAGGGTGATGTCCGGCTGGCGTACCTTGGGATCGTCTTCGGGAAGTTCGTGGTGAACGATGCTGACGCGGCTCCCGAGAATCTCTATCACTTCTTTCGCAAGATCGAGCATGGTGAGTTCGTTGGGATTGCCGATGTTGACGGGATCGGAATAATCGGACATCAGGAGCCGGTATATCCCTTCAACGAGATCGGATACGTAGCACACGCTTCGGGTCTGCAATCCGTCGCCGAATACCGTCACGTCCTCGCCCCGGATGGCCTGCGACATGAACGCGGGAATAGCACGGCCGTCGTTGACGCGCATCCTCTCGCCGTAGGTGTTGAAAATGCGCACGATCCTGGTCTCCACGCCATGGAAGCGGTGATAGGCCATGGTCATGGCTTCGGCGAAACGCTTGGCTTCGTCGTACACGCCCCTGGGACCGACAGGATTGACGTTACCCCAGTACGACTCGACCTGCGGATGAATCTCGGGATCGCCGTACACCTCGGAGGTGGATGCCAGCAGGAAGCGCGCATTCTTGGCCTTGGCGAGACCAAGGGCTTTGTGCGTGCCCAACGAACCGACTTTCAGCGTCTGAATCGGCAGCTTGAGATAATCGATCGGACTCGCCGGCGATGCGAAATGAAGGATGTAATCCAGATCTCCTTCGACGTAGATGAACTCGGTCACGTCGTACTTGATGAATTTGAAACCGGGATTGCCGAACAAATGGTCGATGTTCGCGAGATCTCCCGTGATCAGATTGTCCATGCAAAGTACTTCGTGTCCTTCGGCAAGCATACGCTCGCAAAGGTGACTCCCGAGAAATCCCGCGCCGCCTGTGATCAATGTGCGTGGCATATTCAACCCCTTGTGATAGTCGGTTCAGTCAATCGTAGTAACATACGGAATTCCCCTCGAATCGCATTGTGGGGAAGCGAAGAGCTGAGAGCGAAGAGCGAAGAGCGAAGAGCGAAGAGCTGAGAGCGAAGAGCGAAGAGCTGAGAGCGAAGAGCGAAGAGCGAAGAGCTGAGAGCGAAGAGCTGAGAGCGAAGAGCAGAGCGCGGAGCGCAGAGCGCAGAGCAGAGAGTACGGACGTAGATCGTTAGGCACTGCTCGCTTGCTGCAAAAATAAAGAGGGCGGAGTCAGAATATACTCCGCCCTCTTGTCATTGTTGCAGCATTTCGAAATCCGCGCTCAGCTCTTCGCTCTTCGCTCTTCGCTCTTTGCTCTCCGCTCAGGGCTGAATGGCGGCGGTCGTGTCGGGATTGCGATTGCCGCCCGCCATCATGCGCTCGAACATGCGGATGTACTGCTCGAGACTCGGATCGTTCATGTGTTTCTGCGTCTCGCGGAGAAAATCGATGCCCTTCTGATACTGCTTGCTCAGTTCGTAGTAATCGAGGAGGAAGCGATGCGGCGACCGCGTCTCGCCCTGACCGCTGGGATTCTTTTCCAGGATCTTCAGATAGTCCTGTTCGAGCGGTCCAGCGTTCCGCAAATACCCGGTGGTATCGTGGACCATGAGGTACATGTTGGCGAGATCCGTCCGAAGGTGCATATCGAACTCGTGATACGCTGGCGGAATGACCTCGTCCATCTTCGCCAGCATCGCCTTCGCGCCCTTCGTATCGGCATGATCCTGCAGCAGCACCTGTCCGAGCGCCATGAAAAGGATGCGGAAGCTGTACGTCATTTTCGTACTGGCCTCGTCGAGGTTGATCTTGGGATTGGCCAGTTCGCGGAACATGAAACCAAACGCGCGGCCGCTCTCCGGCTTCTTGCGCATCTCGTTGACATGCCGCATGATCACTCCCGCGTTCATTGCGCTGTAATAACGATCATTGCGTGCCGGGAATGTGTACGGCACGACGCGGCGGGCAAGCCCCTCGACCAGCAAATGCTCCTCGAGGCCGATTTGATCGTTTCCGCCGACGCTCGTCGCGAAATAGATGGGCCGGCTGTTGATGTTGTTGTTGAGGATGTCCAGGATCAACATGTCCTGATTTCGAATGCCCTTCGCTCCGCGTGGATCCGTGTATGTGGAGGGAACAAAGAATTTCATGCTCGTCGGCATCTCGACGGTTTGGGCGATCTGCGGCACATCCTTCATCGAGGACATGTCGTATTGCGCCGGATCGATGGGGACGCTCACCTCGCGGCCCTCCCACTGCACTGGAAGCATCTGATCCAGTTCCTGGTCGGAATAGGAAATGGAAACGGTCTTGGCGCCGTAGGGCATCTCGTTCTTGAGCTGCTTGCTGTACCAGGATGTGTTCAACAGACTGAGATTGACCACGCGTATGTCGCGCCGGATGCCCGCCGTGTACTGCAGATACCAGACAGGGAAGGTGTCGTTGTCACCGCCGGTGAACAGGATCGCATCCTGATCGCAGCTCTGCAGCAGATTGTATGCATAATCGTACGCCACGTAGTTCAGGCTTCTGTCGTGTGTCCGGTAGTTGTTGGCGAGCATGTTGACGGGTGCGGCCACAAGCAGAAGTACAGCGAGAGCCAGACCTACCATCTCGTTGCGGCCCGCCTTCTCGCGGACAAACTCGATCACGCTATAGGCTCCCAATCCCGCCCAGAGAGCGAACACCTGGAACGATCCGATGAAGAAGTAATCGCGTTCGCGCACCTGGGGTTCGGACATGTTGAAATAGATTACCAGGCCGACACCCATGATGAAAAACAGCACCCCCATGGCCGTACCTGTCCTGTAATCCTTGCGGAAGTGATAGAACATACCCAGTAATCCGAGAATGAACGGAATCGCGTAATAGCGGTTCGGATAACCGGGACTCTCGGACCAGTCGCCCTGGTCGCCGATGAATGCGATCGGCGCTTCCTGCACATCTCCTGCGCGACCCACAAAATTCCAGAGGAAATAGCGCATGTAGATATGCCCGAGCTGGAATTTCAGGAAATATTCGAAATCGGAGCTGTACTCCCCATACGCACTCACGCTTAAGGGTTCGGGATTCCAGCGCCGCGGGAGGAATTTCTTCTGCTCTGTGTTGATGCTGCGCATCCTGTCGTCATAGTTGAATCCACTCATCAGGGGATAGGAGCCGTACTGCTCACGATTGAGGTAGCTGTATAACCCTTGCAGCGTTTCCGGTGCGTTCTCGTTAAGCGCGGGTTTCTGCGCCGCGCGGATCGGTACGATGGTGAATGTCGAGTATCCCAGCGTAACCAGCAACGCGGCAAGCGCGATCATACGCAATTGGGGATGAAGTTTTTTCGCGGCGACGACCAATATCAAGCCGATGAGCAGGACAAGAAAGATGTAACGGCCTATATCGTCGCCGAGCATCGCGGGAATGTATTTCACGATGCCGGGATAGATGATGAAAAAACCGCCGCCCATGGCAAGGATAGATAAACCGATGTTGCGGGCGGTGACATCCTCACGATCCCTGTCGCGGAAAAAGATGAGAAAGAAAACGTAAAACAACGCGAGCAGCGACATCAACTGAACACCGATGCACAATCCCATGAGATAAGCGATGAGCAACAGTGAGCGCTCTGAATTAAACACACCCACCTTGAAATACCACTCGGTCGCAATCCACACCACCACCGTGATGAAGAACATCGCGAGGGCGTAGACCTCGGCCTCAGATGCGTTGAACCAGAATGTGTCGCTCCAGGAAAGGATGAGTGCTCCGATTGCCGCCGACAACATCATCGTGATGGCTGCGATCGGAGTCTTCGGATCGCCTTTCCATGAACGCAACAACCGCATCGACACCAGATAGGTGAAGAGCACGGATAGCGAACTGGAGAAGGTCGAGAGCAGATTGACGCGGAAGCCAAGATCGTCGGAGATCGGCAGCAGCGAAAGCATGCGTCCGACGAGCTGGAAAAACGGCGCCCCCGGAGGATGCGGCACACCCATAGTAACCGCCGCCGTAATGAACTCGCCGCAATCCCAGAAAGAGATGGTGGGCGCGACGGTCATCAGAAATACAATGGTCGACGCGAGAAACACGATTCCCGCAAAGACACGATTCCACAAATTGAAATTCATATCGGTTCGTTGGCTGATGATAAAAGCGTAGGTGAAAACTGGCGGCTGCAACCCGCGACTATGCGGATGTCTCGTCCGCGCGCGCGGGCTTCTGCTTGAAAATGATGCCCAACGGAATGATGACGCAGTATCCGATGAACAGGATGATCGGCGCGACGGTCACCGCGCTTGAACTGACGGCGTCGCCCGAAGCCATGATCAGCACGCCAACAATGTTGACGGCGATACCGGCTATGAGAATCATGTAGTTGATGCGCTGCGGAAGCTCCGCATCAGGAACAGTGGACTTCTTTAACGGTGTCCGGCGCTTTCTCTGCTGCACTTTGGCCATGCGTTACACTCGATTGATTATTGTTGATGCAAAGAATGAAACATGAATATTACGAAAAACAGGGCATATCGCGCTATGCGTCCTGAAGCAAACGGCCGTCGTGCAAACGCCAGGTCGCGTCCGCTTTCGCCGCCAATCCGCTGTCGTGCGTGACGATCATAAACGTCTGCCGCTGCTCGCGGGCGAGGGTCCAGAGCAGATCGTGCAGCATGGCGGCGTTTTCCTCGTCGAGATTGCCCGACGGCTCGTCCGCCAGGATCACCCGCGGATGGTTCGCCAGCGCGCGCGCCACCGCGACGCGTTGCTGCTCCCCGCCGGATAGCTCGGAGGGACGCGCTTCCTTGCGATGCTCGACATGCACGGTTTCCAGCAGCTCGTCTGCCCGCTTCAGAGCAAACGAAGTGGACATACCGCCGATCATGCACGGAATGGCGATATTTTCGCGCGCGCTGAATTCCGGCAGCAGGTGATGAAACTGAAAGACGAATCCCATGGTCCGGTTGCGGAAAGATGCCAGCGCGGTGTCGTCCAGCGTAAACATGTTCTCACCGTCCAACAGCACTCCGCCGCTCGTCGGACGATCCAGCGCTCCGATGATGTGCAGCAGGGTGCTTTTCCCGGCACCCGACGCGCCGACGATCGCGACGACGCTCCCCTCTTCAACAGTCAACGAGGCGCCGCGCAGCACTTCGTGTTTTCCGCTGCCTGCGGGGTAGGACTTGTGAACATCCCGGACGACGATGATATCATTGCTCATGGGGCGACTCTCGCGATGAAGGGAGCGTCCGCATGATAGGGGTTCGGACGCACAAGTGAATATTGACAAACGTGATGCATGGATGTTCCTGCACTATTCCCAGCGCACCGCATCGATGATCTCCACCTTACCTGCGCGGCGTGCGGGAAACCACGCCGCGAGAAGCGTCAATCCGAAAGTCGCGCATACGATGATCGCAATATCGGAGACGCGGAGATCGACCGGAATGGCCGGAATGATAAACGCGGCATCGAGCTGCACCAATCCAAACTCCGCTTGCAGCCAGGTGAGGAGCAGCCCGATGGCTGAACCGGCCAGGACGCCGATGAGGCCCGTCCAGACGCCTTGCAGTAAAAATATTCTCTGGATGCGCCTCGACGACAGCCCCATGCTGCGCAAAATACCGATGTCGCGCTTTTTCTCCAGAACAAGCATGGTCAGCGATGCGAGTATGTTGAACACGGCGACGGCGATGATGACGGCAAGCAAGATAAAAGCGCTCCAGCGTTCGATGGTCATCACCGAATAGAGATCGCGGTGCAGATCGTACCAGGTGAGCACGTTCCACCCCGGACCGATAGCCTCGCGGAAATCGTCCTGCGCGACCTCGCTGTCGTCTATGTCGTCAAGCCGCACCTCGTACCCGGTGATCTCGCCCGGCATGCGAAACAGGCGCTGCGCGTCGGCAAGAGTTAAAAACGCGTAGGCGCCATCGTACAGTTTGTTCTGCGATTCGTAAATGCCGGTCACCGGACAGCTCAGCACGGTTGGCGCGACGTACTGGGTCAGCATGGTTTCCATTCCCGCCGGACTGTACAACACGATGGTATCTCCGACGAGCACGCGCATCTTGTCCGCGAGGGCGATGCCGAGCACGATGCTGTTGCGCTCACGGAATGCGAAATCCCCAAGCATGATCTTGTTCGCGACGCGCGAGGTCTGTCCAACGCTGTCGGGAGATATTCCCTTCACCCATACGAAATTCGCGGAGCCACCGCTCATCGCCATGGCCTTGCGCTGAATGAATGGAGAAAGTCCGCGGAGATCATCGTGGGACGACAGGATTTTCCGGACTTCCTTATCACTTTTTCCGTCCATCCTGGGGATCCTCTCGATTTTCAGATGCGGATCGAAATCCTGGAGAATGGAGGTCACCAGGCCGTTGAAGCCGTTGAACACCGACATCACCACAATGAGACTCGCCACGCCGAACATGATGCCCATGGTGGCGAGCAGCGAAATGATGTTGATGAAAGTGAAGCGCTTGTGCCCAAACAGGTACCTCCGCGCTATGTAACGCTCGATGCTCATGGTCAATGGAATCTGATGGATCGGACCGGGTTCAACCGTGCGGCGAGCCAGGCGGGAATAAACGATGATGTGAATGCGAGCAACATCCCCGTGATCATGACCGCCGCGAACACCTCCGGCCGCATGTGAATCGGAACGGTTGTCATGAAATACACGTCCTGCGGCAGACTGAAAAAGCGGAACTCCTGTTGCGCGAAACAGAACACGAACGCCAGCGCCGCTCCCGCCACGGAACCGGCTGCTCCGATCAACAGTCCCTGCAGCATGAAGATGCGGCGTATCCGCTTGCGCGACGCGCCCAGGGCCTGGAGTATCCCGATATACTGAGTTTTTTCTATCACAAACAGCAGTAGCGTCGCGATGACGTTGAACACCGAAATCACGATCAGCGAACCGACGACGATGGGAATCAGCTGCTGTTGCAAGTCGATCCACACGAACAAATGACGGAAGATGGAGAACACGCTCCGCGGATCGTACGGATAGCCCAGTCGTGCCTGAATATTGTCCACGGTCTCATCCACCTTCTCCACGTCGTCGCACAGCACATCGTAACCGCTGATGCGATCGGGCAGCGCGAACATACGCTGGGCGGTGCCGATGCCGGTGAAGACGTACACATCGTCGAGGTATTCCGCCATGCCGGTTTCATACATTCCGCGAATGGTGCATTGCACCTTGGGCGCCTCGTACACGTTGCTGAAATCCGTGACGCCGAGAATCAGCATCTTGTCGCCTACTTTCAGATTCAGTTTGTCCGCCAACCGCTTGCCGATGAGAATGGAATGGCGTCCGTCGACCGGCTGCAGGTTGTACGAGCCCGCCACTATCCTCTCGCGGATGCGGGAAAGATCGTGCAGCGAGTCGAGACCCTTGACGCGGATGCCCTCTATGTCGTCGCGCGTGAGTGCGATGGCTTCCCGCGAGAGGAACGGCCCCACCGACGCGACGTTTGGCATCCCGGCGACGGTGTTCATCACCTGCTCATCAAACCGAACCACATCCTCCCGAAATACGGCGACCTGCACATGGGCGGAGAAGCCTACGAGATTGCCGCGCAGTTCGCGTTCGAAGCCGTCGAGAATCGTGTAGGTGATGATCAGCGCGGCCGTGCCGATGGCGACGCTGCCCGCCGCCACGATCGTCATGAACGACAGAAAGCGCGAGAGATTGCGCGTGCGCAAATACCTGAATGCAATGAATCGTTCGAACGACATGCCGGCCGACCTCTACCCGCTACGTTGGCAGCGCCGCGACGGCGTTGCCGAATTTCAGGAGATATGCCTGTGCGAACCCTTCGAGATCCCCGTCCATCACGGACTGCACATTGCTCGTCTCATAGCTGGTGCGATGATCCTTGACCATGCTGTAGGGATGGAACACGTAGGAGCGAATCTGACTGCCCCACTCGATCTTCTGCTTCGAATCCTCGATAGTCGCAAGTACCGCGGCCTGCTTTTCGCGCTCGATCTGGTAGAGGCGCGATTGCAGCAGCTTCATCGCCGTCATGCGGTTTTGCAGCTGCGAACGTTCCTGCTGACAGCCCACCACCACTCCGCTCGGAATATGCGTGATGCGCACGGCGGTCTCGACCTTGTTGACGTTCTGTCCGCCCTTGCCGCCGCTGCGGAATGTATCTACCCGTAAATCGGATGTATTGATCTGGATATGGATATCGTCGTCGATTTCGGGATACACATAGACCGAGGCGAAACTGGTGTGGCGGCGTTTGGCGGAATCGAATGGAGAAATGCGGACGAGCCGATGAACGCCGATCTCGCTTTTCAGATACCCGAACGCATACGGACCCGTGATTTCCATCGTAACGCTCTTGATGCCCGCGCTCTCGCCTTCGAGCTCGTCCACCAGCGCGACGGAAAAACCTCTGCGGTCGCAATACCGCAGATACATGCGGTACAGCATTTCCGCCCAATCCTGCGACTCTGTTCCGCCGGCGCCGGAGTGTATGGTGATGATGGCGTTGCGCTTGTCGTCCTCGCCGGAGAGCATGTTCTTGAATTCCAGCTCCACGAGGGCGGTTTCGATCGCTGGCAATTCGGCGTCGAGCACGCTTCCCATTTCCTTGTCGCCGCCCTCTTCGGCGAGTTCGATGAGGTCGATGAAGTCACCGGTCTTGAGGTCCACCTGTTCCCAGAGATCGGTCCATTCCTTGCGCATGGTGATTTCCTGCATCACTTTCTGCGCTTCGATATTGTCGTTCCAGAATCCCGGCAGATGCGTCCGTGCTTCGAGTTCGGCTATTTCCTGTTTCTTCCGATCTATGTCAAAGGAACCCCCGAAGGTCAGCGACACGTTGACGGATTTCCCTGGCTTTCGAAAGATGGTCTTCAAACATGACTGTATCCTTGGTTGCAATGATGTATGGCTATGGGAATATGTGGCAATCCCCGGTGACGGCGGCCACGGAAGCGGTGCGTGCGTGAGGATCCGCGTCGGAGCGGGATCACGAACTCCACAGTTGTCCGTGCCGTACGCGCGGAGGGAGAGATCGTGACGGGGTCGAAGGAGAGCATGATCACGAGGAAAAGCACGAGGATCGATTTTTTCAATATCAGCACAGGCGCGGCTCCGTGACTCACTGCTCGCCGTGATAGCGCTCGTATGCGTCGATGATGTCCTTCACAAGACGATGCCTCACCACGTCGCGTTTGTCGAAATACACGAAGGACACACCGTCGATGCCTGAAAGCACGTCCTGAATTTCGACCAACCCGCTCTGACTCCGCGACGAGAGATCGATCTGCGTGATATCGCCGGTGATGATAGCCCTCGCGTTGGCACCGAGGCGCGTGAGAAACATCTTCATCTGCATCGTCGTGGAGTTCTGCGCTTCGTCGAGAATGATGAAGGCGTTATTGAGCGTGCGCCCGCGCATATACGCAAGCGGGACAATCTCGATGGTGCGGCGTTCGAGATACGCCTTGAGCTTTTCCGCCGGCAGCATGTCGTCGAGCGCGTCGTATAGGGGACGAAGATAGGGATCGACCTTTTCACGCAGATCGCCGGGCAGGAAACCGAGACTCTCGCCGGCTTCCACGGCGGGACGCGCGAGAACGATGCGGAGCACGTCGTGCCGGTTAAGCGCGGCGACGGCGGCGGCGACGGCCATGTAGGTTTTCCCGGTACCCGCGGGTCCGATGGCGAACACGATGTCGTTTTGTCGTATCGCCTGCAGGTAGTTGATCTGTCCCGGAGTCCGCGCCTTGATGTAATCCTTCTTGGCGTAGAGGATGATGTTATCCACATCTTCGGGCGAGATCTGCGGCGCCTGTCCGCTGGCCAGCACATCGAGAACGGTGTTCACATCGCGCTCGCTCAGGCTGTCGGTTTTGTTCACGATGAACATCAGTTCCTTGAGCACTTTCTCGACCTGCTCAACGACGACATCCTCGCCACGAATGAGCACGCTGTCGCCGCGGGCGATAATCGCGGCATCGAAGCGCTCCTCGATGATGCGGATATTCGCGTCATTGAACCCGAACAGTACGACGGGATTGGTTCCGTTGATCTGTATTCGCCGCTCCACCTGCACTTCAACTCCATGTTTGTTGTTCACAACTCGCGGTCCCAACGAGGACCGCGAAAGAAAAAACCCTTACATACACAAATGTAAGGGTTTTTTCACGAAAATCTCAGGTCAATGTTGCATGCCACTTGATGCGTGGCGTGCGGCGCCTGTTATTTATTCACGTTTTCCGGCGATACGCCTGTGGGAGGTGCCATTTCCGCTTCGCGCTTCTGGCGATAGTATCTCCTTGCTTCGCTTTCCTCTTCGGGGGTGAGCGGTGCGGGCGCCGGAATCTTGAGCACCTGACCCGGATAGATCAGATCGGGATTCTTGATCTGATCGCGGTTCTTTTGCCAGATTTTCGGCCATTTGAACGCATCGCCGTAAATATCCGGTTTCTTGGCGATGTTCCAGAGGCAATCGCGATCCTTTGCCCAGGTGCCTACGGTGTAGGTTTTCTCAGCGCGGCTAAGGGTTTCGCGCAGCGTGCGGATATTCTCACCCACGCGCTGTACGCGATCGTAAAACGCCGGCAGAAGGCTGATCTTGTTGCCGGAGAGATTCTTGTACTCTTCTTCCGCTTCATCGACCTCGGCCTTGCGGGCCAGCAGATCCATGGGCGAAAGGCGGAGCAGATCGCTGATTTTGTTTTCGAGGCGCTTCAGGCGTGCCTCATAGGCGTCAATGTCCTGACGGGTTGCGCCGACGAGGGCATAAAGTTCGTCGATGCATCGTTCGTAGTCATCCTGTTTGCTCTTCAAAACGCGGTTTTTCTCCGTGAGTTGCTGATCCAGCGACGTCTGCTGGCGTTTCAGGTCGGATACGCGCTTTTCGAGCGACTGGATTTTCTGCGCTGCTTCTTCTTCGGTCATTTCTTCCTGCTGGGCAAATACGTTGCTCCCGGCCATGAAGAACAACCCCAGCGCGACGGTAAGAAATGCGATTTTATTCCATCTCATGATTCTTCTCCTCGCTTGTCGATTTGTGTTCTTGTTTCACCGGTGAATTATCTGCCCTGCCAGTTCGCCAGGCGCTGTTTGACCAGCTCCTTGTCCTTGGCGCACTGCTCAAGTTTGGCTTCCTGTGCGGAAATTTGTCGATCCAATGTACCAATTTGCGACTGCTTGGTCTGAATCGCGGATTCTATGGCGCTGATTTCACGCTCAAGTTCGGAGATGCGGGCAAGTTGCTCCGGAGTTGCATACGAAGTGCATCCAGAGAACATGGCCCCGCTTCCAAGAATCGCAGCAGCGCAAATTAGCACCACAGACTTACGGAGTTTTTTCATATTCTTCTCCTTGGTGTGGTTAGTTAAAGTAACAAGTTAGACTCACGACCTAAATTGATTTATTTCAATAATAAAAAAATTACGTCTCTATGTCAAGAAAATAGTAGAGCATTCTCTTCAAACCAACATTTTCGTCAAATTGAGCGGGCACAAGAAGACAACACACCAAAAACCTTTAAATAGTTCCCGAAAAGAGCGTGGCCTGCTCGATTTCTTCAAAAAATAATAAACTGTGGAGAACATCCTCGGCCTCGGCGAGAGTTTCGGGCTTCATGAGGATATTCCGCATTTGCCGGCTGTTCGGAACGTACTTCAGGTACGCTATATAATGCTTGCGCATTTCCAACACCGCCCTCCGCTCTCCTTTGATCTGTACGGCAAGCCGCAGATGCCTCAAGGCGGTGTCGATGCGCTCGTCGAACGTCGGCGGCGGCGGCATGCAGCCCGTCGCCAGGAGTTGTTTCGCCTCGCGAAACACCCACGGATTCGCGATGGCACCGCGTGCGATCATCACGGCATCGCAGCCGGTCTCATCGAACGCACGCTTCACGTCTTCCGGAGTATTCACACCACCGTTCAGAATGATCGGAATCGAGACAACCTGTTTGATTCTGGGAATCCACGACCAGTCGGGATCGCCGCTGTGACCCTGGTGCCGGGTCCTGCAGTGCACCGTGAGGGCCTGTATGCCGACGTCCTCGAGCATGCGCGCGAGTTCCGTGATTTGAATGGAATCCTGATCCCAACCGATGCGCGTTTTCAGCGTGACAGGCAGCCGCACCTGATCGACGATGGCCTTCGCCATTTCCACCATGTACGGAAGGTCCTTGAGCAAACCGGCACCGGCGCCCCGTCCCGCGACCTTCTTTACCCAGCAACCGGCGTTGATGTCAAGGATATCGGGTTGTTCGCGTTCCGCTATTTCCGCGGCTTCCCGCATGGTGTCGAGATTGCCGCCGTAGATCTGGATGCCGACGGGGCGTTCCTCCTCGCGGATAAGCATTTTCTGTCTCGTCTTCGTTGGTTTGGCGCTTCGCACCAGTCCGTCGGCATTGACGAATTCGGTGTAGACTATGTCGGCGCCGAATTCCTTGCAGATCTGACGGAAGGACATATCGGTGACGTCCTCCATGGGGGCGAGGAGAAGTCCGGAGTGAACTCCGAGTCGGTCGAGTAAGGAAGTGCTCATTGCATGTGCCGATTCGCTGCCGCCCGTTTGTAGGACTCGATCGTGAGCAGCGCAGTGTTTTTCCATGAAAAACACGCTTGTTGTCGAATACCGCTCTCGATGAGTTGTGCTCTTAAACTAGCGTTTCCGGCAATGCGAAGCAATGCGGAAGCGAATTCCCCTGTCTCTTCGGGATTCACCAGCAAGGCTGCATCACCTGTCACTTCGGGGAGTGAGGTGCGATTGCTGCATATCACCGGAATGCGATGGCGCATCGCGTCGAGCGGCGGCAGTCCGAAGCCTTCGTACAGCGATGGAAACACGAAGGCCAGTGCATTCGCGTACAGCGAGGACAGTTGCATGGAATCGACGTAGTTCAGGAATACCACCCTGTCGCCAAGACCCAGCGACTCCACGTTCTCACGATAGCCATAGCGAGTATCAAGGGCACCCGCGATCGCGAGACTGATGCCGTTCAGCGAAGGATCCCTGGACGCCGCTGCGAAGGCTTCAAGCAGGAATCCCAGTCCTTTGTACGGATCGTGCCGCCCGACATACAGCAAGTAGCGCCCCTTCTCGAGGCGATCGGAGAGTTTCGGAGAGAGTTCGTCGTTCAGCACATCAACGGTAGCAGCGAGCGGGGTGACGTCGATTTTGCCCTCTTCGATGCCGAGCATGCGGACGATGTCTCCCCGACTGTGTTCGGAAATCGTGATGACGCGTGCAGCCCTTCGCGCGGACCTGCGCACAATGGCGCGGTACAGCGGAAGCAATCGTACCTTGAGCGACCGGGCGATGAATTCCGGACGCGCCAGTGGAATCAGGTCGTAGATGGTGCAGACGAACGGGACAGGAAGGAAGAGCGGAACCGAAAAATCCGGCATGTGCAGGAGATCCCATCCGCCGCGCCGAAGCAGCCGAGGGAGTTCCCATTGGTGGGAGGGAACATACAATGCACCATCCGGAATCCCGACGGTGAGACGGGCGATGTCGGCGGCATCGTGCAGTCGGTGGATACCGCCATCGGCGTAGATCGACAGCTCGAGGCCGGGATCCGCTTCATCGCAGAGTGCGGTCAGAAGATTCGCGCTGTATTCCCCGATGCCCGAGCGTCTCGGCGTAATGGCATGCGCATCAAAAACGACGCGCAGGGGTCGTTCAGCCATGTCTGGATTCCAGGAGGATGTCGGAGATTTTCCGGCTTGCCGTACCGTCGCCGTAAGGATTGATGCCGGTCGCCATTGCTTCGTACGCCGCGCGATCGGTGAGCAACGTATGGACGGTTTCGACGATGCGTCTGCGGTCGGTTCCCACCAGACGCGACACCCCCGCTTCGATTCCCTCTGGACGCTCGGTCACCTCGCGCATCACCAGGACGGGTTTGCGCAGGGACGGTCCCTCTTCCTGGATGCCGCCGGAATCCGTCAGCAGCAGCGTGCTGTGATCCATGAGGAAGAGCAGTTGCTCGTAGCGCAGCGGTTCGAGGAGATGGATGCGCTGTGTTCCCTGTAAAATTTTCTCCACCGCGGCCCGGACGTTGGGATTGGGATGAACAGGATACACGATTTCCACATCGCTGTGGGCGCGGACGATATCGCGCATTGCCAGCAGCATGTGTTCGAAGGGCTCTCCAAAGCTTTCGCGTCTGTGCGCGGTGACGGTGATGACGCGGGAACTCCCTGCAAGCAGGCGATCGATCGCATCCTCCGCGAGTCCGGCTTCGGAGAGCAGCTGTCTTTTCTGGTGTTCGTCGCGTCGCGCGAGCAGAGACCTGCCAAGCAGCAGCGCATCGACCACAGTGTTTCCAGTCACGTGTATCTGTCGTTCGTCTCTTCCTTCCCTGCGCAGGTTGTTCGCCGCGGTTTCTGTCGGAGCGAAATGATAATCCGCAAGGGACGCCGTCAACGTGCGGTTGATCTCCTCGGGAAACGGGCTGTACTTGTTGAACGTACGCAGCCCGGCTTCGACGTGGCCGACGGGAATCTTCGCGTAGAACGCGGCGAGTGAGGACGCGAACACCGTCGTTGTGTCACCCTGCACCAGCAGGACGTCGGGCTTCAGGTCATTGAGCACACCGCGCATTTTAACGAGTACGGCGGAGGTGATGTGTTCGAGTGTCTGGTTGGGCAGCATGATATCGAGATCGATATCTTCACGGATGCTGAAGAAATCGGTGACCTGTCGAAGCATTTCCTTGTGCTGCGATGTGAGACACACCGAGACGGTAAAATCGCCTGGTCGCGAGAGCATGTGCGTAATAACCGGGGCGAGTTTGATGGCTTCCGGACGCGTCCCGAAGGAAAAAAGTACGTGGAGCATGAATGCTGTCCTGTTGGAGTGATGTTCAGTCTACATGTACTGATTGGAACAACGACCGCCGTTCCATCGAGATCGATGCGGCATCGTCACATTTCGCATCGCTGAAGCACATAAGGTAAGGCAAGCCGATGGAGAGGGCAACCGCTCAGTACAGGCTGGCGGCGTCTGAACGACGATCGACGTCCAGGTGATCGCCGATGGATTCACGCAGGGACTCGACCTCGCGGATATAGTGGTCGCGGTCTTTCTCCGCGCAGTTGCGGCTCTGATGCTTGCGGAAGGCGAGTCTTGTTGCGAGCTGCACATATTCCTTCCGGTTTACGACAGGCGACAGCCAGCCCAGCAGTTTTCGTTTGCTCGTGAACGGAAGGTACTGGAGATGGAGCGAAGGAATGAGACCTTGTTCGGCCTCTTCGGACAGTTCGCGGATGATCAAGCGGTTCTCCGCCATCAGCGACAGCTGCATGACGACCACAATGATGACGAGACTCAGCAGGATAAAAATCGTCCCGAGTCCCGCTGCGGCGGGATTGTTTATCGAGACGGAGAAATTCCAGAAGAAATGCATGAAGATTGCGAGGAACAGTCCTAGCAGGCGGAGCGGGATGCGCGCAGCCGGGCGGCCGAATTTCGTATAGCCAATGAAGGCGCCGAAAATACCCGTGGCCATGGCGTGCATGATCGCGGTGAACAGGGTGCGGATGACGACCATGAACACCCACTCCCCGGCGGTGGAGGCGCCGAGGAAATAGAGAAAATTCTCCGTCATTCCGAATCCCAGTCCGATCGCCATGCCGTATACCACGCCGTCGGTGATGTTGTCGAACCGAAGGTCGCGAACGGTCCATAACAGGAATATGCCCTTGGTGATTTCTTCCGTGATGGGCGCCACGAAAATGGCGTCGTGGAAGGCCGAGGTGGCAAGCGCGGAAGACGCCGCGATGCTGAACACGATGCCGAAAAAGATGGCGCCGAGCGCGCCCCATGCGAAATTCATCAGAAGCAGCCCGAGCGGCTCGCGGTCATAACGGTCCATGATCCAGATCGCCCACAGATACATCCCTATGGGGACGATTGCGAAAATCAGTGACGCAAGTGCCTGCATCGTCTTCTCCTGTTTTGCTGCGTTGAAACGTCGGTCAGGAAATGGCTTCAGACAAGATACGGAAGGAGGTTCAATTATTCGAAACGTCGGCGTCCGGATGACGGGATAATCTGACGCGCTTTACGCGCCGGTCTTCGGCGTCGACGACCTCGATGGCCATGTTTTCGAAATCGATGCGCTCCCCGACTTCCGGTATGCTGCCAAACAGCGACGTGACAAAACCACCGACGGTGTCGTAATCGTCGCTTTCGGGAATATGGAATTCCGTGTAGCTGTTGAAATCGGAAATATTGATCATCGCTTCGACTTCGATCGAACCATCGGAGAGCATGGTGTAGGTCACTTCCTCTTCGTCGTACTCGTCGCGTATGTCGCCAACGATTTCCTCGAGAATGTCTTCCATGGTGATGATGCCTTCGGTACCGCCAAACTCATCCACCACGATCGCCATGTGCAGGCTCTTGAGTTGAAACTCACGGAGAAGCTGGGAGATAGCCTTTGTTTCCGGCACGATGAACGCCGGACGGAGGATGTCCTGCAGAATGATCAGATCCTTGTGCTGCACGAGACTGATCACATCCTTGGCGTAGACCACACCCACGATGTTGTCGAGCGAATCGATATACACCGGCATACGGGTGAAGCCCTCTTCCAGAAAGCGCTCGAGTATTTTGTCCGCGCGCATGCCTATTTCCACCGCGACGATGTCGGTACGCGGGATCATGATTTCGCGTGCGGTGGTGTCGGTGAACTGCAGGATGCTTTCGATCAGTTCGTGCTCCGTCCGGTCCAGCAAGCCGGTCTTCGCGCCATCCTCGAGGATATCCATCAGGTTTTCCTCGGTGGTGACGGCGTTGTGGAATGATGGCTTGACGCGGATGGGCTGAAGCAGCGTCGCCGAGATGGAAGTGAGTATCCTTCGCGGAATGCTTATCAGACGCGAGAGACCGAGCATCCAGCCGGCGACGTTCAGCACGAGGTTGTCCGCAAAACGCGCGCCGAGCGCACGGCCGGTCAACGTCGTGAAAAGGATGAACACGCTCGATATCAGAAGAGCGAAGACGGCGACGCCTGCGGGAACAAGCAGCGTGTCCAGCCAGGGTTGCCGGGAATATTCCGCCAGCCCTTGCGACCATTGACCGATATACGGAGAAATGAACATGCTGGCGGCGGCCAGCAGGAAGAAGGTGGAAATATGAATCGTCGCTTGTCGACGCTCGTCGTGATCCTTCAATCGGAGTGCCGCGACGGCCGCTGCGAACCCGCGCTCGGCGAGTTCTTCCAGTCTGCTGCGTGATGAAGATGTAATGGCGGAATCCGCGATGGAAACGATTGTCGCGGAGACGAGGGCGAGGAAAAACAGAGCGATATCAAGTGCGGGTATGGCGGTCATGAGAGGAGAACTCCCGCTGACCGATACGGACTACAAGGCGTAATTATACTCGGAGGCTCCATAATGTGCTCATTGCAAACGAAACAGGCATGCCGGGCATGCCTGGATACCTACGCCGCCATGCTGGTCGGCGCCGCGGAAGAGCGAATTATCCCAAGGTTTGAACGAAACGGGCGAGCCTGGATTTCTTGTTCGCCGCGAAATTCTTCGGAACGATGCCTTTCGTGGAAAGGCGATCCAGAATCGACGAAACCTTCCTGTATTTGACTTCGGCTACGGCCTTTTCTGTCGATGCACGCAATTCCTTGATCGCGGTTTTCATCATGGATTTGTTCATCCTGTTGTACAGACGACGGCGCGCCGATGTACGGACTCTCTTGACTGCGGACTTATGCTGGGGCATGACACTCCTTGTTCAAAATAAACGAACTCAAATATATGCACATGCGGGTTAAATGGCAAGTGCGTGGAATTGGGAGGGGTGTGCGACAATTTTGTAGGTCCGCTTATGCCGTCGTTCGCGATTCCCAAAAATCATCCCACAGCCCACTCAACATCAGACATCGGAGCGTGGCAATATTCAGTCCCGCCTTCACGGTCCAGTGCATGCCGGACTGTGTTATACGCATCCCCACGACGGTGCGGCATTCTGCTTCTACAACCCCGACTCCGACGAACAATCCTTTGACCCGAACGATGTCATAGCGCATGTGGAGGTATCGCTGACCATGCCGTTCCGCTTGTGGGAAGATCTCTCGAAGACGTGTTTAGCGCCAGCAGCAAACGATCCTCGTCGAGAGCGATAATGTCGGCAACACCATCGAACCGCGTGCCACCGAGGTAGCTGCAATAGATCAATTCGCTGCAATCTCCGTTGAAGACTGCGATATAGCCGTCCATCCCATCCGTGAAGCGGGTTTTGATAGCATTCGGTGTTACTGGCAGATCACGTTCCTCCGTACCACCAACAATGATGATTCTATCCCTTTTCGCGTCATGAATCATTGCTGAGACAACCGTTTCATCGCCCTTGCCTCCGAATAGCGTCAGAACTTCCCAAGAACGTGTCTGGGCTTGTGCTGTGGAGGAGAACAAACAACACATGATAATGAAGATAATCGGGAGGAGCGGAGATACCCTCCGCTCCTCGTTACCATTTACGGGAATCATCGCTGATGTCCTTCCGTCACTATCACTTTCGCCGTGCGCACACCGTCAGGCCCCGGTATGGCAAGCATGTACATGCCCGGCGCTAGTCCTTGGATAGTCATGCTGCCATGGGCATTGCGTCCATTGTACAGCAACGGCGCCTCGGCCACGCGGCGGCCGAGCATGTCGTACAACTGCGCCCTGCTCGCTTCCGGCACTGCACCCTCCACCACAAAGCGCAATTCGTTGCGGGCGGGATTGTTGAGCACACGCAAGGTTCCGGGTATCTTGTGGGGTGCCGCCATCACCTCGACGCTCACAGGATTGTTGTGTATTTCACCGATGAATAAATCACCATCGCCGGTAAGAACGGTCTTGTGCCCTGTTGATCGCACCGGTGTAGGTTCGGTTTGTGGGAAATACCGCATGTTTCCGCAGATCAGCATCCTGCCGGTCTCTGTTCGTATGAGCTTTCGCATGTAGGAAGCTCGAAAATCGACGACCGGTACAGCGCTGATTGGCGTACCTCGACTCACATCAAAGTCCAGCAACACACCGCGAGACCCGTTGTTCGGTGCCTTCGGTTCGAGAAAAGGGAATTCATCCGATCCGCTGGTCGCCAGGATTCGCACTACGTCGCGGTCCGCATCGTAGATGCCCGAGGTGGGGTAATCCCCACCACCTCCGCCAATAAATGTGACATGTTCAAAGCGCATGTCGCGCAAGGAAAATACAGCCACGAATATATTATTGGCGCGTTTGCCCGATGCTTCATTCAAGACGGATTGCCACGCGTCCGGTGTAACGGGAAAATCCGGCGAACTCGTTGACCCCAAAAGGACGATGCGTTCATCACGAGTGACGATAATATCGGCGATTATCTCGGAGTCCGAACCGCCCAGATATGTTGTATAGACATTCCGTTTGTCCTCCTTCGAGATAATGGTCATATATGCGTCACACCAGCCCCGGCCGCCATCGGCGAAGGTTTTCTGGTACGCATTCTCCGTTACCGGCAGGTCCGACGACCATGTTGTTCCGCTGAAGACGATATAGTCCTCCGTTTCCGTCAACGCACCGTCGGCGTTGTCATAGTCACCGGCACCTCCGTGATAGCTGCAAAATGTAAGAGCCAAGGTGCTGTCGAAGATGGCTATCCAGGCATCCCCGTGATCGGGGTGACCCAGTTTCTGGCTCTGGAAAGCCTCCGGTGTTACTGGTAGATTTGTGGAGGATGTACTTCCTGTTATGGCAAGATCCCCATTCCACATTTTCATAGCCGAGCCGGTGGTGGTTCTATTGTTGCCTCCAAAGTAGCCCGCATCAAAGATCTCGAACGAATCAAGTGAGATCACCGCAAACCAGGGTGTTGCTTCGGTATGTCCGGGTGCTGTTGCAGACCAGGCTGTCCCTGTCGTTGGCAACTCGTGTGAGTAGCCACCAACTACCAGGAACAAGCGATCCTCATCCATAATGGCAATACTCACAGTGGCATCGTTTTCAGTTCCACCAAGATAGCTGCAATAGATCAATTCGTTGCAATCTCTGCTGAAAACCGCGATATACCCGTCCATCATATCCGTGAAACGTGTTTTGATAGCATTCGGCGTTACCGGGAGATCACGCTCCTGTGTGCCACCGACGATGATGATTCGATCACGCTTCGCGTCGTAAACCATGTCCGAGATAAATGTTTCATCTCCTTTTCCACCGAACAGTGACAATACCTCCCAGTAGCGGCCCTGTGTTTGTGCCTTGGTAGTGGAGAACACGCTGCACACCATCAGGAGGATAATCGGGAGGAGCGGAGTTGTGCTCCGCCCCCTTATCCGTGTTGTCGCCGAATTCATTTCGCCACCAGAACTTTCGCGGTACGTACACCGTCCGGCCCCGGTATGGTAAGCATATACATTCCTGGTGCGAGACCCTGGATTTGCATGCTGCCATGTGCTCTACGCCCATTGTACAGCAACGGCGCCTCGGCGACGCGGCGGCCGAGCAGGTCGTAGAGTTGCGCCCGGCTCTCTTCCGGCACTGCGCCCTCCATCACGAAGCGCAGTTCGTTGCGGGCGGGATTGTTGAGCACACGCAGCATTCCGGGTACGTTGTCGGGCACCGCCAACAGCTCCACACTCACAGGATTGTTGTGTATTTCGCCGATGAAGACGTCACCTTTCCCGGTCAGCACAGTCTTGTGAGCAGTGCCGCGTATGGGCAAGGAATCGATTTTGACATCGTATGCCATTGTCCCGGTGAACAGCATTCTTCCCGAAGCAGTGCTAATGAGTTTTCGCATGTAGGCGACACGTAAATCCAAAACCGGTATGGCACTGATCGGAGTGCCCGAACTCACATCGAAGTCCAGCAGTACCCCCCGATCAGCTATGTTCGAAGCTTTCGGTGTCAGAAAAGGAAATTCGAATGACCCGCTATTCCCCAAAATTCGCACCACATTGCGGTCTGCATGGTAGATGCCCGAGGAGGCCCAGTCAACCAATCGCCCGCCGATATAGGTGATATGCTCGAAGCGCATGTCACGGAACGAAAAGACGGCGACAATAATATCACCCAAGCGTTTCCCCGACGTGTCATTCAGGGCTGTTTGCCATGCACCCGGCGTAACAGGGAAGTCCGGCGACCTCGTATAACCGAGAAGGACAATACGCTCATCTCGAGTGGAGATAATGTCGGCGATAAAATCGTCATCTGTGCCGCCGAGATATGTTGTATAGACATTCCGTTTGTCCTCTTTCGAGATAATGGTCATATATGCGTCGCTCCACCCCCGGCCGCCGTCGGCGAAGGTTTTCTGATACGCATTCTCAGTCACCGGCAGGTCCCGCGACCATGTTGTGCCACTGAAGACGATATAATCCTCCGTTTCGGTCAAAGCACCGTTGGCGTTGTCGTAGTCTCCGGCACCCCCGTGATAGCTGCAGAACGAAAGCGCCAACGTAGTGTCGAAGATGGCTATCCAGGCATCCGTGTCATCCGGGTGTCCCAGTTTCCGGCTCTGAAAGGCATCCGATGTGACGGGGAGATCGGTGGATTGGGTCTGGCCCGTCATCACAATGTCTCCATTCCACATCTTGATCACACTTGAGATATCATCATAGATGTCTCCTCCGAAATATCCCGCGTGTAGCAGCTCGAAACTTTCGAGCGATAGCACGGCAAGCCAAACTGTATTTTCATAGCCAGGTGGCGGTATCGCCGACCACACCGTCCCGCTTGTGGGCAGATCTCTCGAAGAGGTGCTTAGCGCTACCAGCAAGCGATCCTCGCCGAGCGTGATAATGTCGGCTACACCATCGAACCTCATGCCACCGATGTAGCTGCAATAGATCAACTCGCTGCAATCTCCGTTGAATACCGCGATATACCCGTCCATCCCATCCGTGAAACGGGTTTTGATAGCATTTGGCGTTACCGGAAGATCACGCTCCTCCGTGTGACCGGCAATAATAATCCTGTCCCGTTTCGCATCATACACCATCGCTGTGATGGACGTTGCATCCTCTTTTCCACCGAACAGCGTCAGTACCTCCCAATAGCGCACCTGTGTTTGTGCCTCAGTAGTGGAAAACACGCTACACATCATCAGGAAGATAATCGGGAGGAGCGGAGTTGCGCTCCGCCCCCTTATCCGTGTTGTCGCCGAATTCATTTCGCCACCAGAACTTTCGCGGTACGTACACCGTCCGGCCCCGGTATGGTAAGCATATACATTCCTGGTGCGAGACCCTGGATCGACATGCTCCCATGCGCATTGCGTCCATTGTACAGCAACGTCGCCTCGGCCACGCGGCGGCCGAGCATGTCGTACAACTGCGCCCGGCTCGCCTCCGGCACTTCGCCCTCTACCAAGAAGCGCAGTTCGTCGCGGGCGGGATTGTTGAGCACACGCAGGGTACCGAGTGCGCAGCTGGGCTCCGCCAGCACCTCGACGCTCACAGGCTTGTTGTATATTTCGCCGATGAAGATGTCACCATCGCCTGTCAGAACCGTCTTGTGGCCTGTTGGCCGTACCGGTGTAGGCTCGGTTTGCGGGAAGTAACGCATGTTGCCGCAGATCAGCATCCTGCCGGTCTCTGTTCGTATGAGCTTCTGCATTCTGGAATTTCGAAAATCGACGACCGGTACAGCGCTGATTGGCGTACCTCGACTCACATCAAAGTCCAGCAACACGCCGCGAGACCTGTTATTCGATGCCTTCGGATCGAGAAAAGGAAATTCATCCGATCCACTCGTCGCGAGTATTCGCACTACGTCGCGGTCCGCATCGTAGAGCCCCGTAGCGGGGTATTCACCCCCGTAATTTCTTCCACCGATAAAGGTGACATATTCGAAGCGCATATCACGCAGGGAAAGGGTAGCGACAATAATTGCACTTGTGCTCGAACTGCCCGCGTCAATCGAAGTGGTTTGCCAGGCATTCGGCGTGACGGGAAAATCCGGCGAACCCGTCGAGCCCAGAAGGACAATGCGATCATCATCTGCGACAATGATGTCCCCTATGCCCTCCGAGTCCGAACCGCCCAGATATGTCGTGTAGACGTTCCGTTTGTCCTTTTTCGATATTATGGTCAGATATGCGTCCCACCAGCCCCGGCCGCCGTCGGCGAAGGTTTTCTGATACGCATTCTCAGTCACCGGCAGGTCCTTCGACCATGTCCAGCCGGTGAAGACGATATACTCCTCCGTTTCCGCAATGGCACCCTCGGCATTGTCGTAGTCTCCGGCGCCGCCATGATAGCTGCAGAATGTAAGCGCCAACGTGGTGTCGAAGATGGCTATCCAGGCGTCCGTGGGAGCCGGGCCTCCGAGTTTCCGGCTCTGGAAGGCATCCGGTGTGACGGGGCGATCGGTGGATTTGGTCTGGCCCGTCATCATAATGCTTCCATTCTTCATTTCGAGCACCCTCGAAATACCATCATAGATATTTCCTCCGAAATATCCTGCGTGCAACAGCTCGAAACTTTGGAGCGACAACACGGCAAGCCAGACAGTATTGTCATAGCCGGGGGGCGGTATCGCTGACCACGCCGTCCCTGTTGTGGGGAGGTCTCTCGAAGACGTGTTAACCGCCAGCAGCAAGCGATCATCGCCGAGTGTGATAATGTCGCGAACACCATCGAAGCGCATGCCGCCGAGGTAGCTGCAATAGATCAACTCGCTGCAATCTCCATTGAAGACCGCGATATAGCCGTCCATCCCATCCGTGAATTGGGTTTTGATAGCATCTTGCGTTACGGGCAGATCACGCTCCTCCGTGTGACCGGCAATGATGATCCTGTCCCGCTTCGCATCGTGCACCATGGCTGTGATGGAGGTTTCATCTCCTTTTCCACCGAACAGAGTCAGTACCTCCCAATAACGGCCCTGTGCTTGTGCCTTGGTGGTGGAGAAGACGCTGCACATCATCAGGAGTATGATCGGGAGGAGCGGAGTTGTGCTCCGCCCCCTTTCCCGTATTGTGTGCGCTTTCATTTAGCCACCAGCACTTTCGCGGTCCGCACGCCGTCTGGACCCGGTACGGTCAGTATATACATTCCGGGTACAAGTCCCTGGATCTGCATGCTGCCATGGGCATTGCGGCCATTGTACAGCAACGGTGCCTCGGCGACGCGGCGACCGAGCAGATCGTAGAGCTGCGCCCTGCTTGCCTCAGGTACTGTTCCTTCCACGACAAAGCAAAATTCATCGCGAACAGGTTGCGGGTATGTGCGAATGGTCTCTGTTTGCGGCAGCACGCGGTCGATCCTCGGGTGCCGCTTCGGCATGGCCTCGTCGCTGTACAGCATGTAGCGTGTCAGGTCGAGGCGCGGCAGCTCGCCTTGCTGGTAATATCCCCGCGTCATGGATGTGACAATAAAGCAGTCCGTTGGTGGATACCCATTCGGCAGTTCCAGACCGATGTACACTGTCGTATCGCCTGTCATCGGTGCTATTCGTATCTCGCCGCTGCCGGAAATACCTAGGCCGGACGCGGGATCCACAAGCTGCGATTCGAAAATCATGGTATCGGGCGCGGCTTGCGATAGCGAAAGGTCGAGCGCGAATATGGCGACATCCCCGTCCGTCATGTTGAAAACCCGTGTCCGGGTGAGAGAGTCCATGACCGCGCTGCTAAAGTCCTTTGTGGCGTAGTAGTCGTAATGCACGATGGCGATGGTGTCGGAGACTCTGACCACGACGGGAGTACCCCATAGTGCATGCATCAGATGATTGCCACCACCGTCCCTGAAGTTCATTCCGATCCGCGTATCGAGGCGGAGCAGATAGGGATTGGCGTCGAGATCCTGATTCCGCGTCCTGACAATAAGCGAAGGAGTGCTGTCCGGCGGAGCGAGGGGTCCGCGGAGTGTCCCGCTGCGTGAAACCACAACTTTAGGATTGCCCGGCTCATTGTACAGCAGATGAGGGTAGGATACAGGATGCTTCGGCGTGCTTCCCTGCAGGGGTATGACTGTCGGGGACTGGAGGCTGATGGAGCTTTCCATACCTTCGTGCCATCCCGGTGGAGTACCGTGCATGCTATATGTGGACGCGAACAACAGATGCTCGCCCTTGTTGTACACCCAATACAGTAGGGATTTACTCGCGTCGGATGTATCTGTATAGATGTAGGCTGGATCGCGGTTGACTGCGTCGACTTCTTGCTCTTTCAATCCAAATGCATCCAAATCATTCGGCGGATCGGCTTTCGAGAGATCGACTTCGATGCGTGCGATGTGGTTGCGATTGACTTTCTGATTATCGTCGTGATACTGATACACCACGGAGAGCTTGTCGCCGAGGCGCGACGCGTTGGGATTGGCGCAGGCGCTCTGATTGAAATCGGAGAGCTTCACCGTCGAATCCGTCGAGCTTCTATGGAGCCAGGTTTCATTCTCCCCCTGTACCTTATTCACGAAGGCGAGCAGCCATGCGCTATCGCCGCGCGCTTCGCTGTCCATGAGTACGCAGGGACTCTGGCTGCCGGGCTCAGAACCGGCCACAAGTACCGGGTCGGACCAATGCATGCCGGTATCCGTTGAGGTGCTGATGTATATGCCACCATCGCCCGCGAAAGCAAGCACGCCAAATCGACCCCTGCTCGCGATCACGGGGCGGGGCTGCTGCTGGTAGGGACCCCAGGTATTCCTGTACTCTTGCTTTACAGACGACAGAGCTGAATCAGCGTATTCCACCCTGACGAAGTACTCGCCCGAAATCTCCTGCTGCCACACGTAATTCACACTCCAGTCAAGCGCGTTTGAATTGGGATAGTACGTGATTGCAGAGTTATCCATCACCGTATCGGGTGCGGCTATGGCGTAATTAAGGCAGGCAACGTTGCGCAGGTCGTCCACATCATTCCCGCTCATGACGTAGGTCTTGCCATTCGCGCGGAACATCACATACGTCAGTGAGTCGGTCACGTCGATTTTCTTCTGCGAGCCATATTTGGTGGGAGAAACATCTTCTTCCACAACATCCCCATACGCATGCGCTTCCGGAACGAAGCGATCGATCACGAGACGCGAGATCGGATTGACATTGCTTGAATCGACGTATGGGGGAAACTCGATGTACACATTGCGCTGGACGTCATTCTTGTGTACTACTCCCACACCTGGCTCAGGCCATGAAAACACATCGGGATCGGACCAAACCGAGAAGACGTTCCGACCCGGTGAACCATCAAACACATCCTCAGGAGCGCCGTACTGGTACTTATACTTCCACGTTCCGAAGTCCCCGTCGGCATCGTAGACCCATCCCTCAATCCACCTGTCCAACGCACTCGTCCGGATCACAAAACCTCCGGTACCTCGTGTTTGCCCGTACGTTGGAGAGGATCTATTCATCTCTTCGACGGCCACCACGCGGTCCCAACCAACGGCCCGGCGGTTTTCGACGATGAGGTAACGGCGTTGCAGATCTCGCCAGCCATTAATAGTATCAATATCCGGATGCCCTACAATCGGAATCGCCAGCACGTAAGGCCGACCTCCGTTATACGGTTCGGAAACAATGGGAAGCTGGAAGTTGAGCGTATCAAGCGGGGTGACGAGGTTCAGTGTATCCTGCGTAGCTCCGGGAATATAGTATCGCAGCCAGCCCATACTCAGTTTGTGCCAGGGATCGAGCATCTCCGGCGTGTATGCGGCGAGTGGGGCATTGTCGCCCATGATGGAGAAGTGTCCGACTCCGCTGCAATTCGGTTCCACGTTCATATAGTGTAAATCCTCGGCATCGATGGCCGCATGCAGAAACTCGTGAAACACCACGCGTGGATAAGTGAAGCAAAAGGCGTTTGAATCTCCGTCGACTCCGGTCCTCTCGCTTGTAATAGAATAGGATATCGTGTCCTCCGAATCCATAAATTTGCCGTATCTGGAATACCTGTACACGTTCTTGCCCGCGTAATAAATGATGACGACATCGATGCTGTCCCAAGGTACAACGAGTTCCCGTTTTGCGAGGCGAATCGCGCTATCGGCAACGTCCCACGGATCCTCATAGCTGGGAACTACCGTATCTCCATGCATGATCACCTTTACCTCCGGCAAGGTCAGCCAGTTCACGATCGCGCGCCGCGGATCTCCACTGCTGTCCGCAGTAACCGTGTTTATCAGGCCACTGGAGGCGCTCCAGGCGCGATGCGGCACGACGGTGTGCATGCCGTAACTGTTGTCCTCCATGTATCTGCGCAGGCTGCCGTACTGGAAGAAGCCCCTGTTTCCCCTCGCGTAGGTGAGCGGAAAGTCCGACTCCGGATGCTTCACGCTGTCCGTGGGCTGGAAGATGATATCCCAGAGTGTTTCGTAACGGTACTTGTTTTCAATGACGTCAAGGGCGGGCGGCGGCGAAAGCCCCACGCCTCCCCGCGAATCGATCACGGTATCCTTGTCGGCGAATTGCACGCAGAGTATGGCCACGACGGTGGTGGTGTCACGGGGTTGCGCGTGAAGAGTGGTAGGAAGAGGGGGGGGGGGGGGGGGGGGGGGGGGGGGGGGGGGGGGGGGGGGGGGG
>CAYJMN010000012.1:0-88173 GCA_964371045.1 uncultured Chromatiales bacterium
GCTAAAGCTGCCACCTAAAGGTGGGGGTTTTAACCCTCCCAAATGGGGACAATAATAGAATCCGACAAGGGCGTGATTTCCAATCTCTTGCCAATTCGCAAGGAGGACCTCTCGATGTTCCGGGATTGGTGGGACCTCGCTACCTGCACCGAAAAGGCCGGTTCCGGTCTGTATCAGCTTACCGTCACCGTCAAGGCCCGCAACTCATTCGCGGAATCGAGCGATCAGGTCATGAATGTGGCTATACATACGCTGGACTCGACCGGCTCGCCCGCTGTACTCAACTATCCGCTCACGCAGGCGCATTTTTACGACGCCAGCCACGCCTTCAGGACTGGTGCCTTCGAGGTGGAGCTGGGCCGAATCGAGGTACGACAAAGCTTCGGTCGCGTCGTGTACATACGCAACGCCGACCCCGGCAACCCCGCCTGGACGGACGCGACGCTTTTCAGTCTCGCGAAGATCCGCGACCGCGACGACACGCAACAAACCCTCGACGCCAAGATCGCGGATATTGACGTCGTCATATCCTATGTCAACAACAACAATGCGCAGTGCCTCCTCGATGCCGTGTGTCTGACTTCGCCGAGAACCTTCAATATGTTTCATACCGACGATGCGCAGCCGCATCCGGATCGCATCACGGCGTTCGACAACGCGTTGGCGATGTTGCGGGCAAGGTACGATGCCGTACTGAATGACCGCCTCCCCACTTCATCGCCTATTCCCAATCTCCTCTATATCGGCGCTCCCGAGCAGGGCTTGCACAGCGCGGTATGGCCAACCACGGCGTTCGGACAGCAGATTCTCGGGCAGCAGAGCGCCACCGTCACGCTGCATGCGGCAGCGGGCACGTCCGAGAATCCAGACGTGATCTCCGCATTCAACCGCCGGTTCGCATCCGGGTACTATGGTTACCCCATCACACTGGCGCATCCGCGGCCGGTGTACCCCTTCATTCATCCCGGTGACTATCATCACTCGCTCAACCAGTATGTTAATCGGGGTTTCGTTGACCAGTCACGGTATTTTCTATTATTCGCAAATAAACGTCTGCAATTTGGCCATCAGTACTCGTGGCTCCCCTACATCGAGAACCACACGAACATGCTCCATGGAAATGTGCCACCCTACCACGACTTTGATGATCTGCGCGAGCCGACAGCCGCCGAGCTGCGACACCAATGCAACATGGCGCTTGCATTTGGTTCCGATGGTCTCCTGTTCTACCAGTTTGTTTCCTGCCCCAATACCAACGTAGGTGACCGTCCGTTCTGGCCGCCGGATAAAACAACATGGCGCAACGACTCGGCCACCGGGAGTCCCATTGATGTGGATGGGAATGCCGGAAACCTGGGATTTCTTGATGGAGATCCGATAACACATGTAGGTCTGGTGGAACGCACGTGCGACTGGAACGGCGAGAGCAAGTGGGATTCGACCGCAACGTATCTGCATTCCTTCCTCCAGCCGGTCGGAGATACGATCAAGCAGAATTTGGAATGGCGGGAGGCGAAAGTCTGGAGCATCCGGAATATGAGTGGAGCGGGGACGAATACCACTGTATCCGAGGTGTTGAGCATGCGACAGGATATGCCGAATCCGATTGACGATGCCGACTCCACCTTCGTCCTTGTGAGTGAATTCGAGCACAAAATCACACACGAGCGATATCTCTTCGTCGCAAACGGCCGCACGCATCCAATAGAAGGTCATCGACATATCACGGTCAAGCTCTCACCGAGCGCCGGTTCTGAGTATCAGTGGAAGGTCACGAATGTCCAGACGGGTGATATCTGGATTGTGCGACCAAACGCCACACCTGACACTACCAGCACGACAAATGGATTCACCGATTATTTCGCTCCGGGATCGGCCGCATTGTATCGTCTTGAGCCGTTCGCGGATGAGACGCTCGACTTTAACGGCGAGTGTCTCGCTGGTAGCATATTTATTGAACCCGCGGCGACGTTGCGGACGAAATACACGGACGAGTTGTACTTCCACGCGACCAAATACATCTGTTGCCATGGAGAATTCTGGTCCGACGGCACCACGTTCGGACCGTGCGATATGGAACAGCAATGGTTTGGGATTCAGGTCCGCGACAGCGGATATGCATCCGTGGAGAATTCCATGATTTCCGGTTCTTTTTGGGGAGTTGTGTCAGGATCCGATGCCCTCGCATATATCACCAATTCATCGTTCCTTACTACTGGCTACGCGTTAGTGAATCTCGGAGGAACCCTGAGCTCATTCGGATCCAACGCATGGAATTGCGACAGATCATACGCGGTTTCGGCCGGCTACTCGACGCGGCTCTCCCACGACATCTCAAACCAATCGTTGATGTTGACCCCGTACGATATTGGAGTTTCCCATTGGGGCACGGGTTACACTATCATGGGCGATTCGCGTTGTACGGACTTTACAGTCGGCATACACTGTACATTCGGAACCGTCTTCGCAGGCGGTTATTGGAATTGGGGATATTGGGATCGGGGCTACAATCGGATCGAGGCAAAGGATGTTGTTTTACAGACCGAGGCCGGCGGACAGATAATCTTTGGCGATGCGGCTGGAAGTGGGAGCGCCATGAATTGTTTTATCCTTCAGAACGCTACCACTGGTGCCCATGCAATCGACAATGGTGGAGGCATTTTCGCCCCATCCAACTACTGGGAGCCTTCTCCCGCGATAATCATCGGCAATGTGGATACCACTGCTTGCCTCTCAAGCTGCCCAGTACCTTTTGCTCCGACGACAAACAGCCTTTCGAAATCCATGGCCGCCAGTGCACCGGTTGCTCGTGGTGCGATTCGGCAAGCTCTGCGAGACAGCAATTTCGTTCTTCTTCGCAGGTTGTTGAGCAACGCCTTGGCTTCGACGAATTCCGTGATCGATCGGGAGGACCAAGATTTACTCAGACTTCACATATTACGGATTCCCGGTTTCGAGGAGCTTCGGGACACACTTGTCATACACCTCCTCAGTGTTCCCGATTTACGGAGCAAGTTGGTCGCGGCCGAGGTGCTAGCCGAAGCAGGACGATTTCGCGAAGCCTACGATATCACCCAATCGTGGAGTTTTGCCGGATCGCGGGAGTTGCATACACACGCATTGCTCTGCACGGCACTGTACGCTCCGTTGGCGATAATCGGAGGCTACAACGTTGGGCTCCAGGCAATACAGGATATCAAGAACATGGTCGGCAACGATTCTACGTTGCTGGATATGTTCGCGCTGTATCCGATGCTGTACAGCCGGTTAAACAGACCGAGGCGAAATTCACAGATACCCAAGACGCATGTTGCAACCTCAATCCTCGACCGCGTCATCCCGTCGACAATCGAAATCGGATGCAATTATCCCAATCCTTTCACCACCCTCACATCCTTCACCTTCAAGCTCCCCGTCGCCTGCGAGGTGCGCCTGACCGTCCACGACATGCTCGGTCGGGAGGTTGCGGTGCTTAGGGAAGGCCCGATGGATCGCGGCATCCATTCCGCAGTATTGCATGCGGAGCGTCTGACCGCAGGAATGTATCTGTTTCGCTTGCAGGCGGGCGCTGAAGTGCGACAAGGGAAAATGGTGCTGGTGAGGTGAGCCGCGGTGCGATACGAAAAGTGACAGGAAGGAGAAAGCGTGAAGCGTCCAGGAAAGAGACCCCTTCATCATTTACTTCATCCTTCACCAAAATTTATAATCGAAAAAAGGGGCCTGTACATCAGGCCCCTACGTACTTCTCGTTTCTCTGTTTACTCAGCATTTTTCACCTGTTCCAATTACGTAAATGTTGACAACATGGTATCCGTCTGCTGAAGCGCTTCGTCCGGTTGCGGGAAATCCGTCGTGTAATGCAGCCCCCTGCTCTCGCGGCGATGCAGCGCGCTGTCGATGATGAGACGTGCGACAAGGGTGATGTTCCGCAATTCGATCAACGACTCGGAGACGCGCGTCCTTTTGTAAAAATCCTCGACTTCGTAACGAAGCAGCAAAATGCGGCGCAGCGCACGTTCGAGGCGAAGCGATGAGCGGACGATCCCGACATAATCCCACATCAGCGTACGCACTTCCATGCGGTTATGGGAAATGAGGACCCACTCCTCCGGATTGTCCGTATTGCTCTCGTCCCATTCGGCGATTCCCGAAGCCGGAGGATGAACGGGATCGGAATTCAGAGTAGCGATGGAAGCGCGATTGGCGAACACCAGCGCCTCGAGCAGCGAATTGCTGGCCAGACGATTGGCGCCGTGCAGACCGGTCATGGCGGCTTCTCCACATACGAAAAGACCCTTCAGATCCGAGCGGCCATCCATATCGGTGAGAACGCCTCCGCAGGTGTAATGCGCGGCTGGAACTACGGGGAGATAATCCCTTGCAAGATCAAGGTTTACCTGTTTGCACCTTTCGGAAATACTTGGGAATGCCTGATGCACCTCTTCGGGATCCAGATGCTGCAAATCGAGATACACGCAATCGTCGCCCGTACGTTTGAGTTCGCTGTCGATGGCGCGTGCTACGATATCCCGGGGAGCGAGTTCCAGCCGTGCATCGTACTTCGTCATGAAGCGCTCTCCCGCCGCGTTGCGCAGTATCGCGCCGAAACCGCGCACGGCCTCGGAAATAAGGAATGATCGCGCCTGTGGATGAAAAAGCGTGGTGGGATGGAATTGAATGAATTCCATGTTGGACACGCGGGCTCCGGCGCGATAGGCCATGGCGATGCCGTCGCCTGTAGCGATTTCCGGATTCGTGGTGTGCAGATAGACCTGGCCGCAGCCGCCCGAGGTGATAACCGTCGTGCCCGCGAAAAACGTATCGACCCTGTCGTTCAGCTTGTCGAGGACGTACGCGCCCCAACAGTGGATGTTACCAGCTTCCAGCGGTTGCGGAGGTTCGAGATTGTGCTCCGTAAGCAGATCGATCGCGAGATGATTTTCGTAGACGGTTACATTTGGGTGACGACGCACCGTTTCTACGAGGACACGCTCAATTTCCCGGCCGGTGTAATCTTTCGCATGTACAATGCGGTTGCGGGAATGTCCGCCTTCACGACCCAGCTGCAACTCCTTATCCGCCTCCAGTGTGAAGCCGACACCAAGATTGAGCAGTTCCTGCACCAATGCGGGGCCCTCCGCCACGACCATCGATACGACGTCCCGATGGCAAAGTCCTGCGCCCGCGGTGAGCGTGTCGTCTATATGAAGGTTGAAATTGTCGTCTCCGGAAAACACGGAAGCAATGCCGCCCTGCGCGTAGTTGGTGTTCGATTCAACCGTTTCCTTTTTCGTGACGAGCGCCACCGAGCGATGATCGGCGACGCGGAGCGTGTAGAAGAGTCCCGCGATTCCGCTGCCGATAACGAGTACGTCGGACCGCCGTATCATGGTACGAATTTCCTTATGTGATCGAGAGCGGACATTAGCTTTTTACCGGAATATCTTGTCTTGCAATACGTTATCGAGAATAGTCAATGCTGTTTCAACATGCGAGTCATCGATAATCAAGGGCGGGAGGAGACGGATAACGCGTTCACGCGTTACATTGATCAACAATCCCTTGTCGATACACATCTGCATAGAGGGACGCATGTCGCGATTGCACTCGATGCCGGCCATGCATCCGCGTCCGCGCACTTCGACTACGAGTGCGGGATGCTTCGCAGCCAGTGCCTGAAGACCCGCGAGCAGACGAGCACCGATGCGGCCGGCGTTTTTCATGACTCCATCGCGCAGTGCATCAAGTACTTCGCGACCCGCGGCGCAGGCCACGGGATTGCCTCCGAACGTGCTGCCGTGACTTCCTGGCGAGAGCACGTCCACCACTTCCCCGCTGACCAGCAGCGCCGACAGCGGCAGTCCTCCGCCGAGCGATTTCGCCATCGTTACGAGATCAGGATGTACGTTCCAATGCTCGAACGCGAGGAATCGCCCGGTGCGGCCCATGCCGGATTGGATTTCATCGGCGACGATAAGGAAGCCATGCTCCTCGCGTAAATTGAATAAGGCCTCCACGAATTCTTCCGAGGCGAGGACTATCCCACCTTCACCCTGGATGAATTCGAGTACGACGGCTGCGACATCGGGCCCCACGGCACCACGGAGAGCCACAGCGTCGTTGAATGGAAGAATTTCGCAGCCCTCGAGAAATGGCCCGAAACCATCGCGGTACTTTTTCATGTCCATCAGCGAAAGTCCGGCATAGGTACGGCCGTGAAAGGCGCCGGTGAAGGACAGAATACGCGGACGACGCCTGATGGAGGCCCAGCGGCGAACGAGCTTGAACGCCGCTTCCATTGCTTCGGCACCGCTGTTTGCGAGAAACACCTTGTCGTAGCCCGAAAGCGCGCGGAGACGCTCGGCGAGTTCGATCTGGCTCTTCTGCGGGAAAAGATTCGAAATGTGAATGTAGCGGGAGCATTGTTCCGCTATCGCCTCGAGTACCGCGGGGTATCCGTAACCAAGCGCGTTGACGGCCAGGCCGCCGAAGAAATCCAGGTAGCGCTTCCCTGCCGTATCGAACAGATACACTCCCTCGCCGCGTTCGATGTCGATCGAAAGACGGCTGTAGGTCTGGAGAATCGACGCCTGGTCCCGGTCGTGCAGGCTCATGACCGCCGCGGACGCAGAGTTGAGAGTATTGTGAGGATCAAATCGCTGCTGCGGCGGAGATCGTCGAGTGATCCCGTGTTCCGTATGGTGAAATCGGCCAGCGCGGATTTTTCCTCCGGTGCGATCTGGTGCTGCATCCGACTGCGCACCGCCGCGGGATCGCTGCCGTCGCGCGCGGCGATACGTGAGACGGCAACTTCGGGATCGGAGAGCACGGACACGACATAGTCGAAATCGTCTTCGAGCCGCGCTTCATAAATCAAGGCCGATTCAACGAATACCATGGACGCTCCTTCTGTGAACAAGCGTTCCGCGCTATCCAGAATCCTTTGATGCGTGGGTGGATGGACCACGGCATTGAGACTGGTGAGTTTGTGGGCATTGTTGAAGACTACCTCGGCTAACCACCGCCGATCGAGGCTTCCGTCCGAGAGAAAGACCTGAATTCCGAACAGCTGGATGAGGTCGGTTCGAAGCTGCTCGTCGTGCTCCATGCACTCGCGGGCGATTCTGTCCGCATACAGCACCGGATGACGTTCTTCGAAAAACGACGCGACGGTGCTTTTTCCTGAACCGATTCCGCCGGTGAGACCGACGAACAGGCCTGGTCCGGCTGCCTGGGAATTCATTGCGCTGCCTCTTATTTGGCGAAAGCGATGGACCTTTTTTCGCGAATGACCGTCACCTTGATCTGGCCGGGATACTCCATTTCCTGCTGAATTTTCTCAGCGATATCGACGGCGAGCTGGTCGGCGAGGTTGTCGTCGATGCGGTCGTGCTCAACCATCACGCGCACCTCGCGTCCGGCCTGGATAGCGTAGGTTTTGGCGACACCTTCGAAGCCGGTGGCGATGAGTTCCAGTTTTTCAAGGCGTTTCACATAGCCTTCAAGTGATTCCCGCCGTGCTCCCGGGCGGGCACCACTGATAGCATCGGCGGCTTGCACGATAGGCGCGTACGGGGACTCCATTTCTATATCGTCGTGATGCGATCCGACGGCATTGATGATGATCGGATGTTCGCGGAATTTCTTCACGATCTCCATACCGAGCAGGGCATGGGGGCCTTCGATGCTGCGGTCGAGGGTTTTGCCGATATCGTGAAGGAGACCCGCGCGTGTCGCGAGCTTGGCGTCGAGACCGAGTTCCGCCGCCATGATACCACAGAGCCACCCGACCTCAACAGAGTGCTGGAGAAGATTCTGGCCGTAACTCGAACGGAACTTCATCTTTCCCACCATACGCTTGATCTCGTTGTGCGCGTTGTGAATGCCCATGTCGAGCAAGGTATTTTCGCCATTGCGGAAAATTTCCTCCTCGAGGTCCTTCCTCACTTTTTCGACCACTTCCTCAATGCGTGCCGGATGGATGCGTCCGTCGGCCATGAGCGTTTCGAGCGCCATACGGGCCACTTCGCGGCGGAAAGGATCGAAACCTGAGAGGATGACTGCCTCGGGAGTGTCGTCGACAATGACGTCGATGCCCGTCGCCGCCTCGAATGCGCGGATGTTTCGTCCTTCGCGTCCAATGATACGGCCCTTCATGTCCTCGCTCTGCAGATTGAGCACGCTCACAGTTGTTTCTACGGAATGATCCGACGCGGTGCGTTGGATGGCCTGAATGATGACCCGTTGCGCTTCTTTTTTGGCGGTGGTCTTCATTTCATCACGAATTTCCTTGAGCTGCTGCGCCGCTTGAAGTTTGGCGTCGTTGGCCAGGTTTTCGATGAGCATTTTGCGTGCATCGTCGCGCGAAAGACCCGAGACGCGTTCGAGACGGTCGGTCTGCTCTTGCACAAGCTGATTGATTCGCTGGAGGCGCTCGGAGAGTTCGCCTTCCCTGAGTTCGAATTTGTTCTGCTCCCGATCCAGCAATTCTTCCTTTTTGGTTACGATATCGAGTTTTGCGACGAGGGTCTCGTCCTTGTCGGAGAGCTGTTTTTCCCTCGTCTGGATTTTGCTGCGTTGACGGTTGAGTTCCTTCTCCACTTCCTGTTTTTTCTGGAACCATTCATCCTTGACTTCGAGCAGTTTCTCTTTTTTAAGATGTTCGGCTTCCTTCTCCGCGACTTCCAGAATCTCCAGCGCGCGCGCCTCGGCGACTGAGATTTTTGTCTGGCCTGTACGCGAAGCGATAAACCAACCGAGGAAGAGAAACAGCGCCAACAGCACGCCTACGGTCGGTATCAGCCAGTAGAGTTCAACATTCATGGTGGTAATGATCTCCGGATGTAAAAAACCGCACTACCCCGTTCACAGAGGAGGGAAAAAAGAACCCTGCCATGACACGGTGGGTAAATGCCTTCACATTGTTTGCTTCCACTGTCGGCCGCGAGCGACCGAATCACGAAGGATCGAGGCCTGCAATTAATGCGAAGAGTCAGATTCCCAAAAAAGACGTGTTGGTTCTTTTAAACGTATCCTGTGAACGGTACGTAGTGCGGTAACTCGAGCTGTGGTAATCAGGCTCCGTTTACGGCGCCGTCTAGCAACCTTGAAATGGAACGGACGTCCTGTTCTACTTTTTTCAGAATTTGTTTTTTTTCGTCCTGCTCGTGAAAAAGTTCTTCAGACATATTCAGGGCGGAGAGCACCGCGAGGGTCGACGCCGGCTGATCCGGTATCTGGACATGGAGTTCCGACATCATGCTGTCGAGTTTCTGGGCCGATTGGGTCGTCAATTCCTCGTTGTCGACCTTCAGGGGATACTCCGTGCCGTATATTCGCAGTCGTACGCTCTTCGCTTCCATTTTTATGCTGTTTCGATTACCGTGAAATACCGCTGTGTGATGAGCCAATGCTGTCTGTTATCTGGGGTTCGATCCGAGATGCGCGTTGATACGCAAAAGCAGATCGTTTATCTGACGCTCCAAAGCCTCTCTTTCGTCTGGCGAAAGATATAAAAGTCTTTCGCCAACTTCAACACCACCGAGAGTCGCCGGGTGCTTTTGAAGTTGTTCGATTCGTTGGTCTTTCTTTGTGAGCTGCGATTCCAGGTTTCGCAGCGTGTGTTCGAGTTCCTCTATACGGACGCGGAGCTCGTGATTATCTCCACGCAATGCTTCGATTCGATCGACGGCGAGTTGGGCTTTCTCCCAAAGTTCCGTCAACGCGGCCTGGATGATGTTCATCGCGGTGTTGCGTCCTGCAGTGCTTTCTTGATCCGCCATGGGAATCTGCTGCTTGTGTTGAGAATCTGTTCAGACTCTGAGTTCAACCTGATGATCGCGTCGAAGCGCTTCAAGGACGGTTCGCACGGCTGCCTGGATTTCTTCGTCCTTCAGCGTCCTGTTGTCCGCCCGGAAGGTCATCGTGAACGCTATGCTCTTGTTGCCTGCGCCGAGGCTTTCGTGCGTAAAGATGTCCACGATGCGCCAATCGCGAAGGATCTCCAATCCGCAACCGGAAATGGTGCAGCCTATTTGCGCTGCGGCGAGTCCTGAATTGGAGATGACGGCGAGATCACGCACCACTGCCGGATATTTCGCTACCGGGACGTAGGTCTGACGATCATGTACCAGGTCCCGAAGCGCGTCAATATCAAATTCGGCGTACATGACAGGCTGTTCAATTCCGAGCGTTGCGAGGATAGTATCAGAAACTGCGACAGCTTGTCCGACGTACCTGCCTTTCACTTCAACCGTTAATGCTTCGGGACTTAAAGTACTGGTTCTATCATAGTGAAAGATTACCTCTTTGTCAAGATGCAGTGCGGCAATAAACGCTTCAATCGACCCTTTAAGATCAAAAAAATCAATTTTCCGGGCTTGCGAATACCAATTCCGTTCATCGGCGGCGCCAGTGGCCGCGCAGGCGAGCATCGTGCGCTCGTTGAAGTCTTCGCCAACCTTTGTATAAACTCTGCCGATTTCGAACATGCGCAGGGACGCGTTGCCGTTGCGGATGTTATGATCCACGGCTTCGAGCAGCGAAGAAAGCAGGCTGCCTCGTAACGCGGGACGTTCCTTGCTTACAGGATTGCGAACGGCAACCACCGAGGTTCCCCCGAGCGCTGCATGTTCCATGGACACAAGGCTCGACGACATGATTTCATCGAAACCAAAACCCAGCCATATCCTGCGCAGGGATTCGGGCAATGCCTGATCGTCGAAGTGATCGCCTGCATTTACGGTGATTCTGGTCGGTACCGGAATATTGTCATAACCGTTGATGCGCGCGATCTCTTCGATGAGGTCGATCTCGCGCGAGATATCGGTCCGGAATGTCGGGACGCGGCACAGCAGAACGTCGCCGGCTGGAGTGACTTCGAAGGAGAGAGCTTCGAGAATCGCACGCTGTTCCCCCGCGCTGATCTCTATGCCGAGGATGGCGTCGCAACGTTTTGGGCGTAACGTTACTTCAACCGGTGTGACAGGAGTTGGATATGAATCGTATACGCCACGCAGAGTTCCTCCCGCGACTTCGGTCAGCAGCGCGGCCGCGCGTCTCAATGCCCACAAGGTGATGTTAGGGTCGCTCCCCCGCTCGAAGCGATAGCTGGAATCCGTGGAAAGTCCAAGTTGTCGCGCAGTCTTGCGCACCGACGAAGGATTGAAGCAGGCGCTTTCGAGGAAAATGCTTGTCGCTCCGGCGTACACGGCGGAATTTTTTCCACCCATCACGCCCGCAACGGCGACCGGATTCTTCGCATCGCAAATCAGGAGCGCGCCAGCGGACAGTGAACGTTGCTCGTCATCGAGTGTCGCGATACACTCCCCTTCCTCCGCGGTTCTGACAACGATAGCCGGACCTTCGAGTTTCGATAGATCGAAGGCGTGCATGGGCTGGCCGATTTCCATCAGCACGTAATTCGTCACATCCACCACATTATTGATGGGGCGGATTCCCGATGCGCGCAGCCGCGATGCCAGCCATTCCGGGGAATCGCCGATCACAATGCCATCGACTATCGCGCCGGAATAACGGAGGCACAGCTCCGGATTCCTTATGTCGATGCTGAAATCGGGCTGCCGATCCAATGCGATATCCGGCACGACCGGCATGCGGAGGGGCGAACGCGATGCGGCTGCAATGTCGCGAGCGACGCCGATGTGGGAAAGCGCATCGCCTCTGTTCGGTGTGATACCGATGCCGATCAAGACGTCGTCCAGGCCCAGCTGCTCGGCGATGGGCGTCCCCGGAATTGCGGAGGCGGGCAGCACGGCGATGCCGTCGTGATCGGAATCGAGACCGAGTTCGGCGGTGGAGCAGATCATTCCGGAAGATTCGACGCCGCGTAGCTTGCGCTTTTCGATCGTGAATCCGGCGGAAGGAACGACAGCTCCGAGCTTCGCGAAGATGATCTTCTGTCCCGCGGCCACGTTCGGGGCGCCGCATACCACCGTGCTGACGCTGTCGCCGTCGTCTACCGTGCAAACGGATAGCTTGTCCGCATTCGGATGCTTCTCGCAGGTACGTACTTCCCCTACGACAAAATTGTTGAGAGCCGACGCTCGATCTTCAATGAATTCAACCTCTAAGCCCACATTGGTTAACAGACGATCGAGGTCGTGATGATCATCCGGGAGATTGACGTATTCGGACAGCCAGGAGCGTGAAAGTTGCATATCAGTTGAATTGCTGGTTAACGCGCATATCATTTTCGAAGAGGAGACGAATATCGTCGATCGCATGCCGAAGCATGGCGGTGCGCTCGATACCGATGCCGAACGCGTATCCGCTGTACACTTCGGGATCGACGTTGACGAAGGAAAAGACGTTCGGATCCACCATACCGCAGCCGAGGATCTCGAGCCAGCCGCTGGATTTGCATACGCGGCAGCCGGTGCCTCCGCAGAGGTAGCAGGTTACGTCCATTTCGGCGGACGGTTCGGTAAAGGGAAAGAAGCTCGGACGAAAACGGTAGGAAACCTTTGCGCCGTAGTACATTTTCGCGAAGGTGACCATCGCACCTTTGAGATCGGCGAAGGTTACGCCGGTATCCACGACGAGACCGTCTATCTGGTGAAATTGCACATGGCTGCGTGCGCTGATCACTTCGTTGCGGTACACACGGCCCGGGAAAATTGCGCGTATGGGCGGCTGCATGCGCTCCATGAGCCGCACCTGCACGGGTGTCGTATGCGTGCGCAGAAGATGCGTATCGGTGATGAAGAAGGTGTCTTGCATATCGCGTGCCGGATGATCCGCCGGAAAATTCAGCGCCTCGAAATTGTAGTAGTCCGTCTCAATTTCCGGACCATCGGCGACGCTGAATCCCATACGTCGAAAAATGGTGGTGATCTCATCAATGGATTGCGAAACGATGTGCTGGTGTCCGCGGCGCGGGAGGCGGCCGGGGAGACTGAGATCCGCTGCGCCGCCCTGCTGCCGCGATTTTTCCAGCGTTGCCGCCGCCTTGTCGTAACGTCCCTGCGCGTGCTGACGAAGCTCGTTCAGCAGTTTGCCCGCGAGAGGTTTCTCCGCCGAGGGCAGCAGTTTCATTTCATCGAACAACTCCGCGATCACGCCCTTGCGAGCAAGCCATGCAATGCGGAATTGCTCGACCGCCGCCGCGTCGTTCAGCGTTGCCGAGGCCGCGTCGAGTTGCCCGAAGAGGTCTTCAATTCTCTCCTTCACCGTATTCTCCGTTATGATGGAAGCGAAAAAGCGCGGCGGGCACAGCAGGAGTATCGCTCTCCGTGTTGTGCCCGCCGTGGAACCAGGGTCGACGCAGGAGTTACGCGACAGCCATTTTCACGATTTCAACGAAGGCCGTGCCATCGTTGACCGCGATATCGGCAAGCATTTTCCTGTTGATGTCGATGTTTTTCTTGTTCAGTCCGTCGATCAGGCGCGAATAGCTCACACCTTGCTGACGCGATGCTGCGTTGATACGCGTGATCCAGAGCTGGCGCATGGTGCGCTTTTTCGCTCTGCGGTCGCGATAAGCGTAACCGAGCCCTTTGTCGACATGGTGCTTGGCTACAGTAAGAATCTTACTGCGCGCGGCGACCATGCCCTTGGCCCGCTCCAGAATTTTCTTCCTGCGGCGGTGAGAGGCGACTTTGTTTTTTGAACGTGGCATTAATTCACCTGATCTGTATTAAATCATCATTTTGACGCGTTTTTCCTCGACGGAGGATACCAGCGTTGACTGACGCAGCCCACGTTTGCGCTTGGTGGACTTCTTCGTCAGGATATGGCTACGGTACGCCTTCTCCCGCTTGATCCTGCCGCTGCCGGTCACCTTGAAGCGTTTTTTTGCTCCTGATTTACCTTTGAACTTCGGCATTGTACTTGAACTCCTGTGAGTATTCGATCTGAAAAATAAAGCTTGGTAATATACGAACTATTCCAATACGGAACCAGCATTTACTCCGTTTCGCCTTCTTTTGACTTCGGTTTTTTCTTGTCCGGAGTAAAAATCGCGATCATCTGTCGGCCTTCCATGTTCGGCTCGCGTTCGACCACGGCTACATCGGCAAGGGCTTCCTTCAGTTTGCCGAGGAGAATCATCCCCAGTTCCTGATGGGCCATCTGACGACCCCGGAACACGACAACAGCTTTCACCTTGTTTCCTTCGAGGATGAACTGTCTGGCGTGCCGCAGCTTGAAATCGAAATCGTGCGTGTCGGTCGTCGGATGGTACCGGACTTCCTTCAAAGCAACAATGATTTGCTTCTTCTTCATCGCGCGTTCTTTTTTCTGCTGCTCATACTTGAACTTGCCGTAATCCATGATACGACACACCGGCGGATCGGCTTGCGGTGCGATCTCGACGAGGTCAAGTTCTTTTTGTTCGGCGAGCGCACGCGCCTTTTCGGGCGTGACTATACCTAACTGCGACCCGTCGTCTCCGATCAGGCGGATCTGCCGCGCCGTGATTTCCTCGTTGATACGGGTTCTGTTCTGGGGTGTCCGTTGTGGCGGACGAAACTGAGTAGCCGTGCTGCCTCCAGATTGTTTACAATGATTTGACGTGAATTTCCTGCGTTATCGTTTCGATAATCGTTTCGAGGGTCCGGGCCCCCAGATCGCCTTCCTTGTGCTTGCGCAGGGACGCACCCCTGGATTCCTTTTCCTTCTCTCCGATTATTAACATATAGGGAACTTTGTGCATTTCCCAATCGCGGATCTTGTATCCGATTTTTTCGTTGCGGCCGTCGAGTTCGCAGCGGATACCGGCGCTTCGGAGACTGTCGCGCACTTCAGCGGCGTAATCCATGAAATTGTCGCCTATTGGGAGCACGGCGGCCTGCACGGGTGCGAGCCAGGTCGGAAATGCGCCGGCGAAATGCTCGATGAGAATGCCGATGAAGCGCTCCATCGAACCCATTACCGCGCGGTGAATCATCACCGGACGCTTGCGCTCGTTGCGCTCATCGATGTACTCGAGATTGAAGCGCTCCGGCATGTTGAAATCGAGTTGAATGGTTGCGAGCTGCCACGAGCGTTTGAGGGCGTCGCGCACGCTGATGTCGATTTTCGGGCCGTAGAAGGCGCCGTCGCCGGGATTCAGCTTGTAATCGATTCCGTTGGCCGTGAGAGCATCTGCGAGACTTCGCTCGGCGTTTTCCCACAATTCGGGATCGCCCATCGCGCCCTCGGGACGTGTGGATAGCGCGAAGTACGGCTCAAAGCCGAAGATAGCATAGAACTTGCGGACCAAACCGAGTAGCTGCGTGATTTCGTCCTGAATCTGGTCCGGCCGCAGGTAGAGATGCGCGTCGTCCATGCAGAACTGCCGCACCCGGAACATGCCGTTAAGCGCGCCGGAGAGTTCGTTGCGATGATTCGTGCCGAGTTCTGAATATCGCAGAGGCAGATCGCGGTAGCTGCGCACCTTGTGTCGATAGACGAACGTGCTTTCGGGACAGTTCATCGGTTTCAGGCTATAGGTCTGGTTTTCGCCGTCCTCGACAAGGAACATGTTTTCCTGGTAGTGTTCCCAATGACCGGACTGCTCCCATAACTCCTTTTTCACGAGAATAGGAGTAAGAATTTCGTCATAGCCGGCACCGTCGAGCATCTCGCGGATAAGCGCCTGGAGCTGTTTGTAGACCACCATGCCACGCGGGAGCCAGAAGACCGCGCCGGGCGATACATCGTGGAAGGTGAACAGATCGAGTTCGCGGCCAAGTTTGCGGTGGTCGCGCTTTTTGGCCTCCTCGAGGCGTTCGAGGTATTCTTCGAGTTCCTTCTTTTTCGGGAAGGCTATGCCGTAGATGCGCTGAAGCTGCTTGTTCTTCGCATCACCCTTCCAGTAGGAGCCGGAAATGTGCAGGAGCTTGACGTACTTGATCCGTCCCGCCGAAGGCAGGTGCGGGCCGCGGCAGAGATCGGTGAAGGACCCTTCTTCATAGCAGCTGATCACTTCGTTCTCTTCGTCGAAACCCTGAATGAGTTCAGTCTTGTACTGATCGCCTTTTGCGCCCCAGAACTCGAGAGCTTCCTGCTTGCTGAGTTCCCTGCGAACGAACGGTTTGTCTTCTTTTGCCAATTCCATCATCCGCGCTTCGATGCGAAGGAGATCCTCAGGCGTCAGCACGTGATCGATGTCGATATCGTAGTAAAAACCCTGCTCGATCGCGGGTCCGACGCCGAATTTGGCTCCCGGGAAGATGTCCTCAACGGCGTGCGCCATCAGGTGACTTGAGCTGTGCCAGTAGACTTCCCTGCCTTCGTCGTCGTTCCACGTCAGGATGCGCACGTGAGCATCTTGAATTACGGGACGGGCGAGGTCGAAAATCGTGGTGTCCACAAGCACACCGAGTGCTTCTCGCGCCAGTCCGGGCGAGATGCTTTCCGCAATTTCCATGCCCGTGACACCGGATTTGTATGTCCGCGCGTCACCATTAGGAAACGTTACTGTTATTTGCTCCGACATTGCCTTAACCTGATCATTTACTTAAAAGAAAAAATCGGAATCACTCCGATTTTTTCTCCACTCGGGGAGTGGGTCCTACAGGAATCGAACCTGTGACCTCTACCATGTCAAGGTAGCGCTCTAACCAACTGAGCTAAGAACCCATAACAAAGTCTATAAATATAGCCCCAGGGCTGGGATAAAGCAAGAGCGCTTAAAGAAAAAGTTGAACGAGGAACGTGGAATCCGCAGAAAAAACAGAAGACGCAGAAGGTCTTCGGGTAACGTGCCGCACGCGGGTTGGTATGGTTGGTGACCTGGTTAGTCTGTCTCTGTAGATCGTCCCTACGTGCGCTCCTCCGTGCGCTCGACCAGCAGTACGGAAGCCAGAATCGATATCGCCAACACCCCGCCTATCACTCCGAGGGAGAGGGCGATCGGTATATGAATCCAGTCCGTGACCAACATCTTCAAGCCGACGAACACAAGGATCGCGGCGAGACCGTAATGAAGGTGGCGGAAGAGCCCCATGACGCCGGCAAGCGCGAAATACAACGCACGCAGTCCAAGTATGGCCATGATGTTCGAGGTATAGACGATGAACGGATCCCGGGATATTGCCAGAACCGCCGGCACCGAGTCCACGGCGAAAACCACATCGGTTGTTTCGATGACGAGCAGCACGACGATGAGCGGCGTGGCGTACCAGCGGGAATCCTTCCGCACGAAAAAGGAGCCTCCATGATATTCTTTTGTCACCGGCATGAAGCGGCGGAACAGTTTCAGAACCGGATTCTTTTCGGGATGAACTTCCACGTCCTTCGATTTCACCATCTTCACGCCGGAGTAAATGAGAATCGCCCCGAAAATATAGAGCATCCAGTGAAACTTGCTGATGAGCGCTATGCCCGCGAAAATGAACAGCATGCGCATGACCAGGGCGCCGACGATGCCCCAGAACAGCACCTTGTGCTGGTATTTCCCCGGGACCTTGAAATAGGTGAAGAGCATCAGGAAGACGAACAGGTTGTCCACGCTCAGCGACTTTTCAATGATGTAGGCCGTGAAGTACTGAAAAGCGCTCTCCCCGCCTCTCGTATAATAGATCACGACATTGAAGAGCAGTGCGATCGAGATCCAGAACGCGGACCAGAGCAGCGCTTCCTTCAGCTGCACCTCATGCGCTTTGCGATTGAACACCACAATATCGAGCGTCAGGAGACCAAGAACGATCACGAAAAAGCCAATCCACCAAATATCGAATATCACTCTATGTTCTCCTGTCGTCGCAAGCTGCATCCAGATCTACCGGATGCTGTGTGTAGGGCACCGCGACATTAAATCTACCTCCGGATTGTGTTCCGCACAAATACGGGCTGTCGCAGCGCCGAAGAAGGTCCTCTGCTCTCCTGTAAACACATCTTCTTCGAGATAAAGAGCGGTCTCTCCGCTTCGATTCTGATGTCAGCCCCAATTTTGGGTATACACGGCCTGGATTGGCCAAATCGCGATGCTTATCCCACCTCGGTCGGGGAGGCGTCGCTTTGATTCCGATTTCCTCATAATCCAGGCGTAGCGCTGTCGCCGGGAGTGCGTGGGTGATTCTGTGATGTTCTTTCATCACCTGAAAAATTTGTCACATCGCCGGTGGGCCACGTTGTTCTCAATGTATGTGCAGATGCGATTGTAACGATGATAATCTCGATTGAATCGTTGGTGAGTATCCGGCTATCTCAGCGAAGTATGCGAAGCTGCGCAGGGGCAAACGCCTGGTCACCGACAATTCGGATGGTGTACACGCCAGGGATGAGGTGCAGCGTGCTCATGCCAAGATGATGAGTCCCGGAGTTCAGTGTACCAAAGGACTTCCGTATAAGCACTCTACCAAGCACATCGTAACATTCGATACGTACGTCCTTCCGGGAAGGCAAGGATACTTGAAGATTGATTGCATCCTTCGCGGGATTCGGATAGACAGCCAGGTTTTTCTCCGCCGGTACAGCTGGGTTGTTCACCTCAACCGGCGTCATGTCGATATCATACATCCAGACACCTGTCCCTGCGGTGCCGAGAAATAATCCGCGGCGCGGCGGACGCCCCATCGGCACGGTGTCGAGCATCGCCATCGTCATACATGTAATCTCGGCGGGATCAACACCCGTTGGAACGGGCAATCGATGCCAGGTATCTCCGAGGTTCTCGGTCTTGTACACTGCGAATCCCGGACGGGTAGCCACATATACATGGGTGGGGTACAGAGGATCGAAGATTGAGCCGATGGGTACTTCACCTACCGCTACGGGGAGCCCCATCCATGAATTCATACCGGTCGTGCTTCGCAGGACGCTGCTCCCCAGAATAACGAAGATCGTATCCGGGTGACCAGGACAAACGGCAACGGAGGTCGCTATACCCGGGATAGGAAGGCCGAGTGTCCGAACCGTCCATGACACGCCTTGATCCGTGCTGCGAAACACAGCTGCGTCTCCGAATCCCTGGCCGACAGTACCCGCCGCCCAGGCATTCGTTCCGAACCATTTCGGCGTCACATCCATCGAGACCGCCAGCCAGCCACGAGCTTCGCCTTCCTCCCAAAAAATACCCGCGGCATTCCCCCGCAACGAACGGCTTCCGGTCCATCCAAGCACTGGTTGCGGAGGCGTATGTCCTGTGTAATAAAACGAGGTGAGTGCGTAGACCACGGATGACGTGTCCGCATGCGTGATTCCGCTGTCGGCGCGCAGCCATTCGGTTCCCGTCGGATCGCCAACCAACGCAACTTCCTTCCGAAGGAGCACAGCGGTACCCGGAGCGTCGCGGGGCGCACGTATGGAAGCCAGGAGATTCAGTCCGTCCCGGGGCCCAACTCCCCAGTGCTGCACGGTCATAGCAACGATATCGGGAGGACTCGCGGAAAAAGGCCCTATCGATGTCCAGCCCTTTCCTCCGTCCCATGTAACACCCTGGTAGATGCCGTTTTCCTCTGTCGCGGCAAAAATCAGATTCGAGGTGCCCGGAAACCAGGAATCCCCCGCATCGGATTGCTCCGCCGCAAGGGAGGTGATGGTCATCCCCTGCAATCCCACGAATCTGAGCTGCCCCAATGCACTGACGGGGTGAAGAAAAATCGCGACCGACACCGGTACGATGGCAAAGCACATGCAGCGATATACAGATGAAGGCAAAGAATGAAGGTGGCGCATTTCAACTCTCCGTTTGTTGTCGCGATTGTAACATGCTCAAGGCGGATCTCATTCGCAATACACAAGAAAAACCTGGAAGTAATCGCATTCGGTCACCCGTATGTTTTTATCCGCCCCCACCTTTCCGGAATCCGCATAGCGCGAAGACAATACGTCCGCGTCATTCTACACCTATGTTTCCATTTCCTGCGCAGGTCGCGAAGCGGTTTGGCGTACCGGAGTCGTTTTTCGGGGTTCCGCGTCAGACGATTATTTCCCCGCACAAAGCAGGCAGGACACGCGAGGTTCGGGGTACTCTTCCCTGCTACGACCGAGAGTATTTCAACGATCACGGAACATGTCCATCAATGCTAATTCTTCTCATTTTCGGATTATTCCATTCCATCTCCTGATACGACGATAAAAAACGCCCAAGATCTACAAAGGCGGCTTACAGATCGGGAGAGCGAGAGTTGTAGAGAAAAGTCAATCAAGGAAGATAACCGAGGGAAATTCGTTGTAGAACATTTTCAATACAATTTTTCTTTGTGGTTTTTCGGACGTCACACTTCAGTCCAAGGGATTGGTTTCTGTATAAATCAGAGTCCTGATTAGCTGTTTTCTGGTGAGGAGCCAATCGCCGAAAGTGAATTATTCGGGAATCAACCCTGGACAATACACGACCCGATTATTCCTGCACCGTCGGTAAATCCTTCCGAGGATTGATGTTCCGATTATTCACTATTCTCATTTTTATGAATTTGATAATATTAGCAAGTAAAATCTTGCCCGCAATGCAATAATATATGGATGATTATATCGCCTGTGTCAGATTCTCGGAATTACATTGCATGGCGCTTCTTTTTGGTCAAAATAAACCACAATGTCGCCGATCGCCCACTGCGACAGCCAGAAAGGTATAAATTATTGCACTGTGAACACATGACGCCTCGAATCGCGGCAGTTGGATTATGCTATCCAGGGCAGTGTAGCATCGATGCACCCCTACGGTTCAGGAACGCAAGAATCTCAAGTTTTCATCTGAAAATTTGATCTGCGATCATTCGGGCACGCGGTACTGCCGGGCCCGATGTTCCGTAAGGTTCCATGCCGATCAGGCGGTATTACGGTCCGTTTTCCCATATCGAGGGCGAGGGTGTTCTCAGCTGCTCATCCTAAAGGATTAGACCATTTTCCATCCTTCTGGTCTATTTCATCGCGAGTGATATATCGTCATACTGTTATTCAATCGACGAATCTAATGAATCCCACGTTATTCACAGGAGTGTGTTATTATGAAATTTGGTAGAGAACTATTTTTCCGAAGTCTTGCGAACCGCTGTAGCATGGCGCTACGGGCAGGATTGCTGACTGCGTTGCTGATTCCAGCAATTGCGATGTCGCAATCCCTGGCTCCGCTGGACCTCGGATGCACAGAGACCTTCGCCGTTTTGGCTGGGTCCACAGTCACCAGTACAGGCGCTACAGTAGTTGATGGAAATCTCGGGTTGAGCCCGGGATCCGCAGTGGTGGGCTTTCCACCCGCGACTGTGGTAAATGGCTCGATTCACGTCAACGACGCACTCGCGAACAACGGCAAAGGATGCCTGACTATCGCGTATAACGACGCCGCCGGACGTACACCTGTACCTACCGGTACATTTTTGAATCCCGGTGCGGGAAATATCGGAGGAATGACCCTCGTCGCGGGCCTCTATAAATTTACTGGTGCGGCATCAATCACAGGATCAAATCTTACGCTCACCGGAGGGGCAAGCGATGTCTGGATCTTCCAGATAGCGAGCAGCCTTAATGTGGGCAACGCGGTACAAGTCATTATGGGCGGTAGCGCGCAAGCGAAGAATGTCTTCTGGCAAGTCGGAACATCGGCGACGATCGGCACGACATGCATCATGAAGGGTACCATTCTGGCGGATCAATCGATTTCCCTGAATACCGGCTCGGTATTGAATGGCAGAGCCTTGGCACGCATCGGCGCTGTTACCTTGGCCGGGAATACGATAACCAAACCGCCGCTCGATTCGACATCGCCGACAGTGATTTTAACTGTCCCGGCTGATTCGACGACAAACGTCCCTGTTAACCAGTCGCTCACCGCCACCTTCAGCGAAGTGATGGATTCATTGACGATCAACGGAACAACCTTTACACTCAAACAAGGTGTAACGTCGATTCCGGGGGTTGTAACCTATAACGGTCTCATCGCTACGTTCAATCCGACAAGTTTTCTCGCCTACAACACGGTCTATACTGCCACGATTACGACAGGGGCAAAGGATATGGCGGGCAATCCATTGGCGAGCAACTATGTGTGGATCTTTACGACAGGAATGGCGCCTGACACCATCCCGCCGACCGTTGTCTCAACTATCCCTCTGAATAATGCGACAGGTGTACTTAAAGATCAGAATGTCTCCGCTACGTTTAGTGAGACGATGGATTCATTGACGATCACAGGCACGACCTTCACCCTTAAGCAAGGGGTCACTTCTGTTCCTGGCATCGTAACGTACGCCGGCGTCACTGCGACGTTCAATCCGACAAGCTTCCTCGGTTATAGCACCATCTATACCGCCACGATCACGACCGGGGCAGAGGATCTTGCAGGCAATCCGCTTGCGGCGAACTATGTTTGGACGTTCACGACAGGCGCGGCGCCGGATACCATTCCGCCTACGGTTGTTTCGACTATCCCGTTGAACAACGCAACAGGTGTTCCCAAGGATCAGAATGTCTCCGCTACGTTTAGCGAGACGATGGATGCATTGACGATTACAGGAACGACCTTTACCCTCAAGCAAGGGGTCACTTCTGTTCCAGGCACAGTATCGTATGCCGGCGTCACTGCGACGTTCAATCCGACAAGCTTCCTCGGTTACAGCACCGTCTATACAGCCACGATCACGACCGGGGCAGAGGATCTTGCAGGCAATCCGATTGCGGCGAACTATGTTTGGACGTTTACGACAGGCGCGGCGCCGGATACTATTCCGCCGATGGTGAGCTCCACCGACCCTGCCAATAACGAGATCGATGTTCCGGTAAACAAGAAAATCGCTGTGACATTCAGCGAGCCGCTGGATCCCGCGACTATCACGACCACGACCTTTACCGTCAAGCTGGGCGCAACAACAGTTCCTGGCACTGTGACCTATGTAAACCAGACTGCGACCTTCTCATCGACGAGTTTCCTCATCTACAGCACCCTCTATACTGCCACAATAACGACCGGGATAAAGGACGTGGCAGGCAACGCCATGGTAAGTAATTATGTGTGGAGCTTCACGACAGGCGCTGCTCCGGATACCATCGCCCCGGTGGTGCGTAATACCGTTCCCTCGAATAATGCGATCGATGTACCCGTCAATCAGAAGATTACCGCATCATTTAGCGAGACCATGGATCCCTCAACGCTGATACCGACAACCTTCGTTATCAAGCAGGGAGCGAATATTATTTCCGGCACCGTAACCTATGCCGGCGTCACTGCGACGTTCTTTCCCACAAGTTATCTCGCGTATAACACCGTCTACACTGGAACGATTACAGTTGGAGCCAAGGATCTGGCGGGTAATCCAATCGCGAGGGATTACACCTGGACCTTTACAACAGGTGCCGCTCCTGACACCATCGCCCCTGCAGTGAGCTATACCATTCCATCGCATGGTGCGACGAATGTTCTCGTCAACCAGAAAATCTCCGCAACGTTTACCGAGGCGATGGATCCCACAACAATATCCACTGCCAGCTTTATCGTGAGAGCTGGAACAACTCCAGTCTCCGGTACCGTCACGTACGTCGGAGTGACTGCGACATTCACACCAACAGTACCCCTTGCGTATACCACAACCTATACGGTAACGATTACAACCGGCACCAGGGATCTTGCAGGCAATTCGCTAGCAGGCAATTACGTCTGGACCTTTATGACCGGTGCCGCAATCGACAGCAAGGCGCCCACTGTAACTTCCACGGTTCCTGCAAATGGAGCATTCGCGGTTTCTGTAAATCAGATACTTTCCGCGACCTTCAGTGAGCCGATGGATCCGCTGACCATCTCCACAACAACCTTCCTCCTCAGAGAAGGTGGAAATCCTGTTGTTGGTACTGTGACGTACTCGGGCGTTACTGCAACCTTTACGCCATCCGTTCCGCTGCAAAATCTTAGCACCTATACTGCTACGATTACAACCACAGTCACGGATCTTGCCGGCAATCACCTGGCGACGAACTACGTATGGAACTTCACCACTAGCGTGTTCAAGGACACTACCGCACCTATGGTGAGTTCTACCATTCCGATGAATGCTGCGACGGGTGTTCCTGCCAACCAGAAGATTTCCGCGTCGTTCAGTGAGGCGATGGATCCCCAGACAATCAGCACAGTGAGCTTTACGGTGAAGGCTGGATTCATTCCCATCTTCGGTACCGTAACGTATATCGGTGTAACAGCCACGTTCACGCCTCTTGTGAATCTCGCATACAACACGCTGTATACCGCCACGATCACTACCGCGGCAAAGGATCTCGCCGGTAATGCATTGGTGAACAACTACACCTGGAGCTTTACGACGGGAGATGTGCCGGATATCACACCACCCACAGTGATCTCGACAATCCCTTTCAATGCCGCGATTGATGTTCCAGTCAACCAGAAAATCGTTGCCGTCTTCAGCGAGGCAATTGATCCGTTAACGATAACGACTGCCACATTTACGCTGATGGCCGGTCAGACTCCGGTTTCAGGTACCGTGTCGTACGTCGGCGTAACGGCGACGTTTACCCCGAACAGTCCGCTCACGTTCAGTACCGTCTATACCGCGACGATTTCGACCGGCGTCATGGATCTTGCCGGTAATGCAATGCAAAGCGATTTCGTCTGGTACTTTATATCCGGCGCGAATCCTGACAACATCGCACCCTTTGTGCGATATACGGTTCCATCCAATGGTGCCACGAGTGTGCCCGTCAACCAGAAAATAGCCGCGATCTTCAGTGAAGAGATGGATCCTCTGACAATCTCCACCGCGACCTTCACATTGAGTAACGGTATGATTCCTGTTCCGGGTGTGGTAACATACGTAGGCCTTACCGCGACGTTCACACCATCAGTCAATTTGGCTTTCAGCACAACATATACCGGAACCGTTAGCACGGGCGTCACGGATCTCGCAGGTAATGCAATGGCTGCAGACTATGTGTGGACTTTCAGCACAGGCGATTCCCCGGACCTCACTTCCCCGACGGTGATCTCAACCGATCCCGCCGACAATGAAACAGGTGTAGCTCTCAACAAGATCATCTCCGCCACGTTCAGCGAGGAAATGGATCCGTTGACGATAACCAGCACCTCCTTTACGTTGAAGCGTGGAACGCAGCAGGTATCAGGTATGATATCCTATCTTGGCACGGTAGCGAAATTTACGCCATTGCAGCATCTCCTCGCCAACACAACCTATAATGCGATGATTACAACGGCCGCGACGGACCTTGCCGGAAATCATCTCGTAATGAATTACCCGTGGAGCTTCACAACCGGCGCCGCACTTCCTGGTCCACTCCCGATTGATCTTGACTGCGCTCACAACTTTGTGATCCTTGCCGGTTCAACGGTTACCAACACCGGCAATACCATTGTCTATGGCGAGCTTGGTTTGAGTCCCGGTAGCGCCGTCACAGGATTCCCTCCTGGCCAGGTGGTGAACGGAACAATCCACATCAACGACGCACTTGCAAACAACGCCAAACTCTGCCTGACGGTCGCATACAATGATGCCGCTGGAAGGACCCTGAATGCGATTATCGTATCCGATGGAGAGCTTGGTGGAAAAACGCTTGCACCAGGTCTCTACAGATCTGCTCCGGGTTCCTTTGGAATCACGAACTCCGATCTCACGCTGGATGCCCAGGGTGACGTCAATGCGGTCTGGCTCTTCCAGATGCCTTCTTCGACCCTTACCGTAGGCACCGGACGGCAGGTAATCCTTGCCGGCGGAGCTCAGTCCAAAAACATCTTCTGGCAGGTCGGCACCTCAGCGACTATTGGTACAACAGCCGTCATGAAGGGAACGATCATGGCCGATCAATCGATCACCTTCAATACAGGTGCCAGCTTGAATGGTCGAGCCCTGGCAAGAATTGCCGCGGTCACTCTCAACGGCAACATCATCACCAGACCAGACATTATCGTCTCTGTCAATAATGAAGCGGTGCCAGCGGAGTTCACGCTTTCGCAAAACTACCCGAATCCTTTCAACCCCGCTACGCAGATTGCATACGGGATTGCGAAGCCTGGTATGATTTCGCTTCGAGTTTACAATATGTTCGGCGTCGAAGTCGCCACACTTGTGAACATGTACCAGGAAGCCGGCAACTACGTGGTGACGTTCAATTCGAACGATGCAAACCAGACTCTGACAAGCGGTATGTACTTCTACCGGTTGGAATCGGGTGAATTCGTTTCAATGAACAAGAAGCTCATTCTTCTCAAGTGAGTGCTGGACCAGCGGATTATTCCGCATCCTGAGTAGCACTCGACAACGATCGATGTGAAGAGAGGGGGAAAGGAGACACAGTGTCAGACTGCGAACCTTTCCCCTCTTCTTCTTCCGGTCGTGCGATACGTGAACGTGCATTCACCACGACGCCCATGCTATCCGGATTCTCATTTGACGCAGAGGTGCTATAAAAACAGCCATCCATTTCGGACTATACTGTCGGCTTTGGTATTATATTGTATCTTGATCGGGCGCCACTCATCACCCCGGACGCATCCGCAATCCCAAATCACATGTTCCGGCATTTTCGTCGGTTCCTGGGTGTTGACGTTAGTGACGAGATTCCTCATCGATTTCAGGAAGATGCTCATAACGCGTCATTATGCAGGACAATGAGCGCACTCCCCTGTATTCGTGTTGTTCGTCCATCTCTACGGAGGTTGCGCTTGGTTCGATGGGACTCATCATTATTTTCTGAATTCGCACCCTCCGCCTGATACACGGCTATTACCGTTCCACACACTAATCCCTTAGGATTAGTCCCTTTTCCATCCCTCCGGTCTATTTCATCATGAATCTTTTATCGTCATACTGATATTGAACGAATGGTTATATGGAAATAGCAATTCAACACAGGAGTGTGTTATTATGAAATATTTTACGAATTTCATGTCCCGGAAAATTGCTCGCCGCCTCGGCAGTCCGCTGTGGGCGGTACTTTTGGCTGCGTTGTTGATCCCTGCAACCGCCCTATCGCAATCACCGGCTCCGTTGGACCTCGGCTGCACCGAAACGTTCGCCGTATTGGCGGGCTCGACAGTCACCAGTACCGGCGCTACAGTAATTGATGGAAATATTGGGTTAAGCCCGGGGTCAGGAGTGGTGGGTTTTCCACCCGCGACTGTGGTAAATGGCTCGATCCACATCAACGACGCATTGGCGAACAACGGCAAAGGCTGCCTGACTATCGCGTATAACGATGCCGCCGGACGAACACCCGTACCCACAGGTCCATTTTTGAATCCCGGTGCCGGAAATATCGGGGGACTGAGTCTCGTCGCGGGTCTCTACAAATTTACCAGCACAGCGTATATTACCGGATCAAACGTAACACTCACCGGGGGAGTAAGCGATGTCTGGATATTCCAGATAGCGAGCAATCTCGTCGTCGGGAACGCGGTGCAGGTCATTCTGGCCGGTGGCGCTCAGGCGAAAAACATTTTTTGGCAGGTTGGCACTTCTGCGACAATCGGTACGACAGCCATCATGAAGGGGACCATTATGGCGGATCAATCGATCTCCATGAATACCGGAGCGGTATTGGACGGCAGAGCGCTGGCACGCATTGGTGCCGTTACGATGGCAGGCAATACGGTCAACAAACCACCGCTTGACAACATTCCGCCGGCAGTGATTTCCACGATCCCGGTCAATTTGGCGACAGGTGTCCCCGTCAACCAATCGCTCACCGCCAACTTCAGTGAAGCAATGGATCCGTCGACGATAAACGGAACGACGTTTACTCTCAAGCAAGGCATCACTCCCATCGCAGGCATTGTAACCTATTCCGGCGTCACGGCGACGTTTAATCCCACCAGTCTTTTCGCGTACAATACGGTCTATACTGCGACAATTACAACCGGAGCAAAGGATCTGTCTGGCAATCCGCTTGGGGCAAACTATATTTGGAGTTTTACAACAGGCTCTGTGCCGGACACCATCCCACCTACCATTATCTCCACCGTTCCTTCCGATACCGCCACAAACGTACGTAAGGATCAAAATGTGTCAGCCAGATTCAGTGAGGTGATGGATCCCCTGACAATCACAGGCCTCACCTTTACGGTCAAGCAAGGGGTGACGTCCGTTCCGGGAACGGTGACCCACAGCGGCATTACTTCAACGTTTAATCCGACAAGTTTTTTCGCCTACAACACCGTATATACCGCCACGATTACGACGGGGGCCAAGGATTTGTCGGGCAATCCGCTTGCGGCCAACTATGTGTGGACCTTTACGACAGGCGCCGCACCGGACAGCATCCCTCCCACAGTCATCTCGGTTGTTCCGCTGAATAATGCCACCGGTGTACCAAAGGATCAGAATGTCTCCGCAACGTTCAGTGAATTGATGAATGCATCGACGATCACGGACGCAACGTTTACAGTAAAACGGGGCGCCATTGACGTTCCAGGTGCGGTGACCTATACCGGCGTCACTGCAACGTTCAATCCGACAAGTTTCCTCGCTTACAGCACTGTCTATACCGCCACGATTACAACAGGGGCCGTGGATGCCGGGGGCAATCCGCTCGCGGCCAATTATGTGTGGACCTTTACGACAGCCGCCGCACCGGATAGTATTCCGCCAACAGTGAGTTCCACCGACCCTGCAAATAACGCTACGGATGTTCCGGTAAACCAGAAAATCGCCGCACTGTTCAGCGAAGTCATGAACCCTGCGACAATCACAACGACAACGTTTACCCTCACGCAAGGCGCGACTGCGGTTCCTGGTGCGGTGACGTATGTAGGACTCACGGCAACTTTTTCACCAACGACGTTCCTTGCTTACAGCACTCTCTATACCGCCACGATAACAACCGGAGTCAAGGATCTTGCCAATCATGCCATGTTGAGCACCTATGTATGGCGCTTCACAACGGGCGCTGCGCCGGATAGTCTCGCTCCGACAGTGCGATATACCGTTCCCACGGCTAATGCGATGGATGTACCCGTCAACCAGAAGATTACTGCGGCGTTCAGTGAGACAATGGATCCGTCAACGCTGACCCCCGCAACCTTCGTCCTCCGGCAAGGAACAACCGTAGTTCCCGGAACCGTGACCTATGTCGGCGTCACTGCGACATTTAAACCGACAAGTTATCTCGACTACAGCACGGTCTATACTGCCACGATCACTGCCGCGGCCACGGATCTGGCCGGCAATCCTCTTGCGAGCGACTATGTCTGGTCCTTTACAACGGGCGCCGCACCTGACACCATCGCACCGATGGTAAGCTTCACCGTTCCTTCATATGGTGCGATCAATATTCCTGCAAACCAGAGAATATCCGCATCATTCACCGAAGCGATGGATCCGGCATCAATATCCACCGCCACCTTTTTAGTGAAGGCAGGAGCAACTCCCGTTGCCGGTGTTGTCACGTATGTAGGTATCACAGCGACGTTTACACCCACTCTTCCTCTGGCAAACAACACACTGTACACGGTCACGATTAGCACCGGAGCAACTGACCTGGCGGGAAATCCTATAGCGAGCGACTATGTATGGCCGTTTACTACAGGTACCGCAAGTGACACCAAACCTCCTACTGTGACTTCCACAGTTCCCGCTAATGGAGCGTCCTCAGTTCATGTCATACAGACAATTTCCGCGACATTCAGTGAAGTGATGGATCCGCTTAGCATTTCCACAACGACCTTCTTCGTCACAGAAAGCGGGAATCCTGTTGCCGGAACTGTCACATATTCTGGTGTGACTGCCACATTTACACCGGCGATACCGTTCAAGTACCTCACCACGTACACTGTTACCATGACGACAGGGGTCAAGGATCTTGCCGGCAATCCTATGGTAACGAATTACGTCTGGAATTTCACTACGAGCGCATTCAATGATATCACTGCGCCTACAGTGAGTTCTACCATCCCGGCGAATGCCGCCACGGGTGTGCCTGCGAACCAGAGAATCTCGGCGACCTTCAGTGAGGCCATGGATCCTCAGACCATTTCCACCCTGACCTTTACCGTGAAGGCTGGATTCATTCCCATTTCCGGAACCGTGACGTACATCGGTGTTACAGCAACGTTCATACCTTCCGTCCAGCTTGCATATACTACCCGGTATACCGCCACGATAACGACAGGAGCAAAGGACCTTGCCGGAAACGCGCTGGCAAGCAACTACGACTGGAGTTTTACGACCGGTGACATCCCGGATGTGACTCCTCCCACAGTGATTTCGACCATCCCTGTCAATGCCGCAATTAATGTCCCTGTCAACCAGAAAATTGTCGCTGTCTTCAGCGAGGCCATTGATCCTCTGACGATCACGACTGCCACGTTTACACTGATGGCCGGACAAACGCCAATCGCAGGTACTGTAACCTACGTAGGAGTTACAGCAACGTTCACACCGTTCAGTCCGCTTGCGTTCAGCACCATCTATACGGCTACGATCTCCACCGGAGTCACGGATCTTGCCGGGAATGCCATGCTAAGTGATTATGTCTGGTACTTTATCTCCGGTGCCAATCCCGATGACATCGCACCTTTCGTGCGTTACACGGTTCCGCTGGATGCGGCAACCAACGTTCCCGTCAACCAGAAAATCGCCGCGATATTCAGTGAGGAGATGGACCCGCTGACAATCTCGACCGCGACCTTCATCCTGAAAAATGGCGCTATTTCCGTTCCGGGGGTGGTAACCTATGTCGGCCTGACCGCGACGTTCACACCATCTGTCAATCTTGCGTTCAGCACAACATATACAGCCACGATTAGCACGGGTGTCATGGATCTGGCCGCTAATGCGATGGTCGCCGACTACGTATGGACTTTCAGTACAGGCGATTCCCACGATCTCACTTCGCCTACGGTGATCTCAACCGACCCGGCAAACAATGAAACAGGTGTCGTACTCAACAAGGTCATCGCTGCTACATTTAGCGAAGAGATGGATCCGTTAACGATCACCAGTACTTCCTTTACGTTGATGCGTGGTACCCAGCAGGTTTTTGGTACGATCACTTACCTTGGTGCGGTCGCGAAATTTACGCCGCTTCAGCACCTCATGACGAACACGACCTATGTTGCCACGATTACAACGGAGGCGACGGATCTCGCCGGTAATCATCTCGTCATGAATTACCCGTGGAGCTTCACAACCGGCGCCGCGCTTCCGGGGCCGCTCCCGATCGACCTGGACTGCGCTCACGATTTCGTGATACTTGCCGGTTCAACGGTTACCAGCACCGGAAACACTATTGTGTATGGGGACGTCGGATTGAGTCCAGGAAGCGCCATTACAGGATTCCCGCCAGGACAGGTGCTGAACGGAACAATTCACATAAATGATGTACTCGCAAACAACGCCAAACTCTGCCTGACCGTCGCCTACAACGATGCGGCCGGTAGAACCCTGAATGCCATCATCGTATCAGATGGCGAACTTGGCGGGAAGACGCTCGCGCCAGGTCTCTACAGATCTGCTCCCGGTTCCTTTGGAATCACGAACTCTGATCTCACGCTGGATGCCCAGGGTGATGTCAATGCTGTCTGGCTTTTCCAGATGCCCTCTTCAACCCTTACCGTAGGCAACGGACGGCAGGTGATCCTTGCCGGCGGCGCACAGTCCAAAAATATCTTCTGGCAAGTCGGCAGTTCCGCGACTATAGGTACAACAAGTGTAATGAAAGGTACAATCATGGCTGACCAATCGATCACTCTTAATACAGGCGCCTCTCTGAATGGTCGAGCATTGGCAAGAATTGCCGCGGTCACCCTCAACGGCAACATCATCACCAGACCAGACATAATTGTCTCGGTCAAGAATGATAAGGCACCTGCATCATTCACTCTCTCTCAGAATTACCCGAATCCGTTCAATCCCGTAACGCACATTGAATATGGAGTCGCCAAGCCCGGTATGATTTCGCTTCGAATCTACAATGTCTTTGGTGTTGAAGTCGCCACACTTGTGAATACGTACCAGGAAGCAGGCAATTACATCGCGTCTTTCAATTCAAACGATGCGAAGCAACATCTGACAAGCGGTATTTACTTCTACCGTTTGGAAGCGGGCGAATTCGTTTCGATGAACAGGAAACTCATCCTCCTTAAGTGAGCAGGTGAAGAACAGCGCTTTCCGTCCCTCGATTACGATCGATGTGAAGAGAGGGGGAATGGGGATACAGTTAATAACTGCGAGCCTTTCCCCTCTTCTTCCAGAAGCGGGACGATGTAAGAAAAATGCAAACCTTGTACTCAAATCACGAATCCTCTGGTATCAATTCCGATATTGACTATATAATCCGGACAGACATCCTGCCGGTTTTGAGAAAAAACACATAATGCACAGTATTTTTATGAAAACAACAAAGTTCTGGACAATAATCCTCTTGTGTGCCGCGATTGTGCTGATATTCAATGCGAGTGTATCGTTCGCGCAGCGTGACGACGGAAAAACCACTCATATTGGTACGAAAATTGGCGTCAACGCTTCCAACATGTACGCCAACGAAGTTGACGATTCAAATATGAGAATCGGAATGCATATCGGGTTCTTCGCCCGATTCGCTATTTCGGACAATCTCGCGTTCCAGCCGGAATTCATTTATACGATGAAAGGCGCGGAACTGGAATACCGGAATACTTTCGTGACGGGAACCGCCACGTTCGCTCTCGATTACCTTGAATTTCCATTGCTGCTCGTGCTTAATTTCACGGAGAACTTGAGTATTCATGGCGGCATGTACCTGGCTGCGCTGTCGAAGGTGAAGGTCACGAATGAGTCCAACGTCGGTTTGTTCAATTTTGAACAACAGATGAACGAGGATGATTTCGAGTCGCTCGATTACGGACTGGTTATCGGGGCTGGCGTTGATTTTGACGACTTCAGTATTGGCCTCCGATACGACTACGGGTTAAAGCAAGTCGGGAAGGAAAGGTTCTTTGGACAAACATCGTACCGCTTCCCGGATGCGAGCAACTCGGCATTGCAATTCTACATTGCAATTAACCTGCTGTAGCGACGTTTGTTTGAAATATGACTCTCTCTCATCGCTGACTTCCAGGAATCACTGAATAGCATCCGTTATCAGCACCGACGAAGTGCGCCATTTATTAATTTGGATACAGTTGCGAAGATGATGTTTTCTACTTCCATTGCGCAAAAATACCTTTCACGCACTTTCGTCTCCTCACTCCTTGTCGGATTGATGACGATCCCGCTCCTGCCTGCCGCCGTCATCTCCCAAACTATGGTGAATCTTGGCAGGGCTTCCACGTTCGGGGTCCTCTCCGCCGCGGGGATCACAGTTACAGGAACTGCTGTTATCACAGGAGACGTTGGCACGTCGACGGGAACAATCACCGGTGCAATTACGGCGAGCGGAACCACGTACTCGATCGGACACGGAGCGGTGGCTGATGCTCATACAGATTTGCGTGATGCCTACGATGACGCCGATTCGCGAACACCAGCCGTTACTGTACTTACCGAACTTGGCGGCAGTACGAGGACGAGTGGTGTCTATACGTCATCCTCCGGTACGTTTGAATTAACGGGAACGTTGACACTCGATGCCGAGAACGATGCGAATGCCGTCTTTATCTTTCAGATGGGGACTACTCTTACTACTGCGGGGAGCAGCCAAGTGGTTCTTGCACGTGGCGCTCAGTGGTTCAATGTCTTCTGGCAGGTCGGCAGTTCTGCGACACTTGGCGCCGGTTCCCTGTTTGAAGGAAATATTCTGGCCAATACATCCATAACCGCTCATGATGGAGCGACCGTGCATGGCAGGATACTTGCAGGCGCCGTGACAACGTCCGGAGCTGTGTCCCTCTATAACAATACTGCATTGCCCGTTGAATTCGCAGGTTTTTCCGTGACCCCCAATCGCTTGAACGCCGAACTGTTTTGGTCAACGGTAACCGAGTTGAACAACTACGGTTTCGATATAGAGCGAAGGACCAGCAGTACCGGACCTAGAGAAGCGAAGACGCACCCGCAATCCTGGACCCGCATCGGATTCGTACCTGGAGCCGGTACGAGCAACAGCCCACGAAAGTACAACTTCATCGATCAGGGTTTGACAGCCGGCAGGTATCAGTACCGCATTAAACAAATCGATCGCGACGGGACAATCGATTACAGCGGCACTGTGGAAGTTGATATCGGTTTGATGCCCAGGATTCTTCTGCTGGGAGTGAACTATCCAAATCCCTTTCACAGGAAAACGACCATTGAATTCACACTTGCTCGCGACGATATCGCCAAGGTGAACGTCTATAATATCCTTGCTCAGGAAGTCGCATCGCTTTATCAGGGAATCGCCGAAGCGGGAAGATTATATCAATGTCATTTCGATGCTTCTCAACTGCCTTATGGCATGTATTACGTCCGTCTCGAAGCGAACAACCAGGCGCGAATACAGAAGATCGTGTACCTGAAGTAAAAGCGATCGCAGGGCGCTCAGGCGTACTTGTCCCTGTGCTATCGATGCGTTCAGGTGCGATGGCGTCCTCCTGGTCCTCCCCTTGTAGCAGAATTACTGCGCAAGTAACACGCACCGCATAGCCATCTTCACCTACGAACCTGGTTGATTCTGCAACTGAACGCTCTCCAATTCCTTGAACGCATCTTTGACCTCCATTTCGACTTTCCGGAGAATCTCGTTCATTTCCTTGATCAATCGAACCCCTTCCTTGACATTATCCGCCAGTTCATCGATCGGTGTTTCAGAATTATCCAGTTGCGTAAGTATCCGGTTCAGACGTTCTACTTTCTCTTCATAGGAGAGCGGTTGTTCACTCATGACGATGCTCCTTGCTGGTTATTGTCGCGTCCGCATTGCCGTTGAAAAATTCGATGCGAATGCTCATCTCGGGTTCAATAGCTTCAATGCTTTTAATAATGGCCTGATCATGCGTTTTCACGATGGCGTATCCCCGCAGCAATGCTTTTCGTGGATCGTAAGCGAGCACATGATGAAGGCGATGCTCCAGTAATTCCTGATCTTGCTGCAATCGTGGCAAGACGGCCGAAGCGCGAACACGATTCATCAAGGTCTCGATCCGTTCGCACCGTCGCTGTCGGCTTCTTTCGTGCGCCGCGGCAATGCCATGGATGAGCGTCTTGATCCGCTCTCCCTGAACCGCGAGTATCTGACGAATACGTTTATCCGACATTCTCGCTCGCAGCATGATTGCGGTTTCCCTTTTCCCCTTGATTTCGTGTGCGGAGTTGATGCCCAACATCCGTTGCTTCTCATAAAGCATTGTTCGCCACGCGACGATATTGTGGACCGAGATATTCTTGATTGAATGAAACGCAGTGTCGCTGTTGCGATGCTCTATCATCGTGCGCTCCGCGACTCCCCTCCTCAAATGCTCCATCGTGCTGCGCAGTTCACTGCGGGCGAGACCCGCGAGTTTCCTGCTCCCCTGCTGAATTCCGACACAGTCCTCATACATCTTCATCCCCTGCAACTGCATGAGATGCAACCAGGAGCGTCGTAATCTGTCGATGGCCGAAATGGTTTCCTGCTCGGCCTGCCTGAAACGCCCCACGATTTCCTCTGCAAGCGCTGTCGGAGTTTTGAACGATCTATGAGCGACGACATCAAGCACGCCGGAATCGGTCTCATGACCGATGGCGACCCAGACAGGTTTGCGAAATGCCGCAATGGCGTCGGCGATGCGCTCGTTATCCAGTGTTGCGAGATCGGTCTTGCTGCCGCCTCCTCTCACTAGTACGACCAGGTCCACCTGCAGGCGATCGAGCAGCGCAAGGCCGCGCAGAATCGAGGCCTCGGCATTATCGCCCTGCATCGTCGCATCGGTGAGCGAAACGCGATAGCCGAATCCGCCATGCCTGAGCGTCTGATACACATCGAAATAGGCCGAACTGTCCTTGCTTGTGATGATCCCGATCCGTAATGGAAGCCGGGGAACAAGAAGGGCTTTGTTTTTCCTGTCGGCCCCGGATTTGATCAATCGCTCGATTATATCCCGCTTTCGCAGTTCAAGCTCACCGAGAACGAAACGCGGATCGGCATCGACGATATTCAGGCTAAGACCGTGCAGCTCGTGAAATGCGAGTCTGCATTCCACTGTCACCTTCATCCCGGATTTCATCACAAAATCGAGATTGGCCTTCTCGAACTTCACCTTGATCTTCAGGCGGTCGGACTGCCATAAGGTAAAGCTCAGTTTCGCGACCTGTTTTCCGGCACGCATCTCAATCACATCCCCGTACAGGTGGCCGCCTTTATCATGCAATCCTCCCAATTCCGCCTGTACCCAAAACGTCTTCGCTGTGTGGGGATTCAGGATCTCGGCAACACGACGCGTGATCGCAGAAAGCGTAAATATTTTCGGTTCAGATCCTTCTTCCATGACGTTCGTCGTTGTGGTTGGAATTCCGTCTTGCTCGCCTTGCGGTGTCGTGGTCGGGGTCGATGATCGCTCCACCCAATGAACGAACGATTGGAATAACGAGCAAATCTGTGGAGGAAGTCCGCGTAACCGACTGCCGAACGCGCGGCGGCAGAGCGGGAAACAGTTCCGCCTTCGTTCGTTTCCGCATGGAAGTCATTGACCAGTACATGATCCGTGCTTCTGCGGGTCCGCTTCAATGCACCGTATCATTCGCCGGAGAACGATCGCCCGCAGCAGCCCTACTGCGGCAGATATGGAAAACTCCAACACACGACGAGAGCAATCCTGTTTGCGACCGATCGTTACTCCAGGACCGTCGCTGTGCTCCACACTTTGGCGTCGGCTGAAATCAACACCACGAGATATCGGCCGCTGTGCAATCCCTGAATCGCAAATGTGCCGTATTCGGGACATTCAGTGATCTTCCTGATCGTGCGTCCCAGCGCGTCATATATGATGATGCGCGCCGCTCGCGATACCCCCGCGGAAATGCGGATCTGAAGTCGTCCGTCGCGCGAGGGATTGGGATAGACCTCCAGCGACATGGTCGACTGCGTTGCCGCAGGAGTGAGCCCTGTGGTCGCGCACGAATCCCGTGCGATGAGGATTTTCGAAGAGAAAGGAGGAAGCGCCAGTGAAGTCGTAACCACATTGCTGTCGAGATCGAGATAACACCTCTCACCAAGAGGAATATGCACGAGTTCGTCTGTGTCGTTGACGAAAATCGGGAACGCCGTTTCAGGTTCGACATACCGCGTCTCTACTTCAAATAACGCGATGTTGTCCAACCAGTACACGGAGTTGGAGCTGAGAAATTCCATCCTGACAGGCGAGGAAAGTACCGGTCTGAACACCGTCCAGTATTCTCTCCGCGTGGATTTCGTCAGGTACCAGCGGTCCAGCGACGATTCATAGGTGCCGCCGTCCTGCCGTATCCTCAGGTTCACTCTCCCGATATTTGACGGATCCGCGACGGTAAATCGGACAAGATATGTCCGGGAGGCATCGAGAGGTTTCGTCAGGATAGTTCTGAAAAGTTTGCCGCCGCTCGAATTCTTTTTCAACCGTACGCAATTGCCGTCGAGCACACCAGCGACGATGGTCAGACTGTCAGGAAACGTCCATCCGCTGGCATTGTTGTCGAACGTGCCATTCGCAATCAGGTTATTCCCGGTGGTGTCCAGCACCTCGTACGGCGAGGCGTAGGCGACGAACTCCCGCGTCGAATGCAGGTCGCGGCCTGTCGTCTTCCAGGACGCGAGATCGTACCACCCTTCGGAGCTTGCTGAATCCTTCTTGAACTTAATGATGGGAAAGGTAACGTATGGATTCCAGTACCGATTGCTGTCGAGGAAACTCGCGTCCGCTTCCATGATCTGATTTTCCCAATTCACCGAATGCTGCGAGGCGTCCAACCCGAAAAAAATGTTGCCTGTGATGCGGTTGTTCAATGGCTGGACATTTTTTTTGTTCATCCGGAATTGCGATTCAAGGGAACCGTATATCGTATTATTCGATACCACTTCGTCTTTCGAGTTCGTCAATCCGATGCCGACACGCGTGTTGATGACGGTGTTGTAACGAATCGTATCCTCGACGCGGAAATCAGGATAAATTCCGCGTGCGCCCGTGGATCTGTATTGTTCTACAGGCCCGATGCTGTTCCGGATGATATTGCTTTCCGTACGGCTCCATCCCAACGGCATGATGCCGCCGCAGTCATTGTAGTTCAGGCAGGAGGAGTCCACCACATTGAAGCGGACGCTCACGCCGGGCCCACCCGCGGCGATGGCTTGCCGTCCGGTATTGAACAGCCGGTTGTATTCGATCAGCGAATTAATACCCGATGCCTGTATCCCGATTCCGTATTCCCAGTACCCGTACCCTCCCCATTTATCGGCGGCTCCGGATTGGCCGAACGCGTTGATCATTCCGATATCCCGGAATGTATTCCGGCTGATGGAACACTCCTCGAGGTTGCGGGAATTGATCCCGGTTCTGAAGGTGCGCAAGAACGAATTGTTTTCGATGCGCACGTCCCGCATCCTGATTTCCGGCGGACCGGTGCTTCCCCAAAGGATGACGCCGTGTTTCGTTTCCTGCATCAGGCAATTTTCAATCGTAAACCGATCGCTGCGCACAAGCAGCACGCCCGCGATTTGTTGTCGTCTGAACTCGATATCCCGAACGACGACGTCGTCGATCTGCCAGGCATTGATTCCATACAAAATGTTGCTGTACGAAATGGTATCCTTCGCGGCAGGTTGCGCGCCTTCGGGAAACCATGCATAAAGCTGCTTTGAGAATTCGTCGTAGTACCACTCGCCAGCTTTATCCAGGAACGCGGCCTTTGCCGACAGGAAATAGAGTTTATGACCGATAAAAGCGACCCCACGAAGAGTATCGATTGAAATGGTCCCACCGGCAGGATCGTATGATCGGATCCGGCGCGTCGAGACACCGTATGGATCGTATGCCGTGACCAGCCCTCCCTCCAGATCGCCCGCAGTACCAAACGCAGCACCTAGTGCGCTGTCTGAAAATGATATGGAGTATTCGCAGCAATGACTCCCGGGGTTACCACCTCCAACGGTCTGAGCCAACATGAATCCGGCGTCCGGATGGCGCGCGGTCAGCATGGTGGTTCCGTTGAAAAAGAGACTGGGTGGCTCCGCATCGGTCATCGCCGGCATGTTGACACCGGACTTCATCATGATCGAACCGCGATACACCGTCCAGCCGGTGGAGGCAATGCGAATAGAGCCGTCAATGATCGGACGGTCTCCATTGCCATAGGCGCCGTAGACTATCGGTCTGCCGGTACTCCCGGACCTTGCCGACAACTCACCTGAAAAAACGTCTCCTCGTTTGAACAGCACGGTATCGCCCGCCTGGAGCGGCACAGCATTTATTTTCGTTATGGTCCGGTACGGTGTGGCAGGCGATAGCCCGTCGTTACCGTCATTCCCTGAACTCGATGAGGCGTACCATGTTCTTGCTTGAACGGGAATGATCAAGGTCACCAGGAGCAGTGCCGCCGCAAGCATACGCCTCAGCTGTGGATGGAGTCCAGCCGCAAGATTCCGGCCTGACGCACTCCCGAATAGCGATGTTAAGAAATGCATGCGCATACCGTCCAGTTTTGCCTCACCTATGCATGACGACGCCTGGTTCCGATACTGCAACATAGGCCATGATTCTTGAAGGGACAACCCGTCAGCCGGGCCCGCAGCCCTCCGGATGAACGCAATCACAGGATGTAGAACCGAATATTCAGTTTTAATACACAGGATCACTCTCCCGATCGACAAAGCTGAGAGGGGCATCTCCCGAGAGGCCGAGGCGATGTCATCCTCGTGGTCTTTGTTTTACTGCGAAGTTACATCAGTGCGTGTTGACTCATAAATAATCGTACCCATGGCCTTTCTCGCAAAGGTCGTTGCCTCAAAATTGGATCTTTCCTAATCGTAGGTACCCCATGACCCTTGGAAGTCCCAAAGAGTTTCTGGATAACATTCCGTTATTTCGGACCTGCCTTATCTTGTTTCTTGAATTCCGGTTTCGTATGTTTCCTCGTCCAAACGATACATACACTCGTATACGAATCCATCGACTCCGAAATTCGAGGTTAAGCGCAACGTATCAGTCCGGCCGATGCACTCATCATCCGTCGGAAAACCGCGAGCGCATCCGTATGCGCGAGAACCAGTATCCCAACCCCGTCCCCGATTGATCAAGGAATGTCGCCTCAACATTCCATGAAGCCAAAAAGCGATCTGCGCTGCGATAAGAATCAAACCGTACAGCCAGGCGATTTGTGATTTGACTCCCTGCGAAAAAGCGGTCACCGCTGAAATGCTGAAAACGTCAGGGGTGGCCTGACTCTCTTCCTAACTGGAGGAACTGTTTTGAAAGACGATACAATGAAAATCACGGTGGTCATCGCCGACGGGAATGCTTTCTACCGTCGCGGAATGATCGATTTTTTGCAGGAACGGCTGAATATCCTGACCCTCGCCGAAACGCGGAACGGCAAGGACGCGCTTCTCGCCATCAGGCGACACAGACCGCGACTCGCTATTCTCGACGCGGATCTTTCGGAGAAAAGCGGCCTAGACATTTTGCGGTCGTTGCGTGAACTCGGGTTGGACACGCAGGTCATCCTCCTGGCGCGGCATGCCCAAGCAGACTCTTTCCATGCGGCGGTTCAATCAGGAGCGATGGGATACCTGTTAAGAGACAGCGCGGAGCAAGAACTCGAAGCGGCGATCACCTCCGTCGCCGTTGGCGGAAGGTATTTCAGTATTCAGCTGGGCAATCCAGCATTGGCAAACTGGCGGGTGCCTCCGCCACTGACTCCCGATGCGTACCATGGACTCACACCTTCCGAACGCCGCATCCTGTCGCTGATCGCGAGGTATAAAACGACGGCCGATATCGCCGCGGAACTCTGCATCAGCAAACGTACCGTCGATCATCATCGCTTGCACATTTGCCGTAAGCTTAATTTGTCCGGCAAGTACTCTTTGATCCGCTACGCTACCGCCCAAAGTGGGGCATTCTGAATCTCCCTCCACGTACACCCGGTGGTATTTTACGTAATATTACCGGTAAAAATATGTAACAATACCTATTGCGGACATAGCATTTAATTGACATGTTGCGGTGTCAATAGTCAGCATCCATCTGCGTCAATTCACCTCGGGAAATGACATCCCGGAACCACCATCATAAGGAGTCCCGCTATGAGGTATATACAGTTATCGTTTCTTTACCTGTTGCTGCTGACGCCCTCGCTGCTTCTGGCGCAAGGCACCGCAACACATGCACTGGACGTTGAAGACATCACTTCACTTTCGCGCTACGCGCCGCGCCCGGTGATCTCCGAGCGCTCGCTGGATGCCGGTTCGATTGAATTTCCTGTGGCCCTACCCGTTTCAACCGCCACCGTCACGAACGCCAACGTGGTCACGACCTCCTCACTTCCGGGAAATTCCGCGGTGAGCAGCCAAAGCGTTCTTTCGGCGGCTTCGGCACGTCCGCTCGAAACCCGCGTCGCCAATGCTGTGAATAATGTCAACGCGTTAATAAGCCCTTGCGCGGTTGTGTTCACTGTGGATGCGGACTTCGATCAAGGTAATCTCCAAAACGTTAACCATGACTCTCCGAACAACGATCAGCTGCAGCTGAATGATCGCGTCACACCGCCACCGTTTATCTGGATTGCGCTCTCGGGCCGCGGTACCGCGGTGAGAGTCGACGTGGCTTCCGGTGCCATCCAGGGCGAATACTTCACAGCCCCGAACGGTCGTTTCCGCAACCCGTCCCGCACCACGGTCGACTTTTTCGGCAACGTTTGGGTCGGCAACCGCGACGAATCGGCAGGGGGGAATGGCTCTGTGGTTAAAATTTCGATGGTTGTGGGCGGTACACGCTGCAACGCCGACGGCACTCCCAATCCGGTTGGCGATTATCTGAAGCCCCCGTTTGCCTACAGCACGGCTGTGGATCGCGACAATGATGGACTGATCAAGACCTCACGCGGTTCCAGCGATGTGCGTCCCTGGACCAACGCTGGCGGCGCTGACAACAACGGCGGCGTCTCGACTGCTGATGATGAGTGCATCACCATCTATCAGCGTTTGCCCGGCACCCCTAATGTCCGTCACCTTTCTATGGACGCCGACAACAACGTGTGGGTCGGCGGCTACAATTTTAGCGGAATCTACCCATTTCACAAGCTTGACGGCAATACTGGCGCCATCCTGACAACCAGAGGACCATTCTGTGGAGGTGGCTATGGCGGCCTTATCGATGGGGCTGGTATCCTATGGACAGCGGATGTATCGTTCAACCGTCTCACCCGATATGACCCCGTTGCGAATACTTCGACGTGTTTCGCGTACGGAACCTCTTACGGTTTGGGAATTGATGGTTTCGGAAACATTTGGAACACGAGCTATAGCAGTAATGTGATCAGGAAGTATTCCCCTGCGGGAGCGGTGCTCGGTACGTTCGTTACCGGAGGTGCTCAGCCAAGCGGTGTGGCGGTCACCTCGGATAATAATGTCTGGGTCCCGAACCGCAGCAGTAATACTGTGGCGCGTCTCTCCAATGCCGGTGCCATCCTGAAAATCATTCCTGTCGGATTATGGCCCACCGGTGTCGCAGTTGATGCCAACGACAAGGTCTGGGTCACGAACTACGACTCACACAACGCCATGCGCATCAATCCGGCTGCTGGCGGTGATGGTCTTGGCGCGGTTGATATGACCGTCCCCCTAGGCACAAGCGCCTATCCTTACAACTACAGCGACATGACCGGCGCGGTGGCTATCGGCGCAACCTCGCAGCAAGGTACCTGGACCACAGTGCATAACAGCGGTGTCGTCGGCACGAAGTGGGGCATGGTGTCCTGGAACGGCGACACCCCCGCTGGCACAGGCATCAAGGTTGAAATCCGCGCCGCGGCTTCTCAGCCTGGTCTTTCGCTCACACCATTCGTGGAAGTCGGCAACGGTAACGACCTCTGCGCCGCGAGCTACATCGGGCAGTATGTCGAAATCCGCACCACGCTCTCCCGCGATCCCAACATCACCGACACGCCGATCCTCTATGATCTCACGCTCGAGGAGTGTGACGAAGACGCACCCGTTCCAGATGCAGCGTCGCTTCCCGACGTTACTGGCGAATGCTCGGCTGAAGTGACCACAGTCCCGACAGCGACCGATCGCTGTGAAGGTACGATCGTCGGTACGACAACCGATCCCCTCGTCTACACCGTGCAGGGTTCGTATGTCGTCACCTGGTCCTTCACGGATTCCGAAGGCAATACCTCAACCCAGACGCAAAACGTGATCGTCGATGACGTCACCCCGCCGACCATCACGCTCACCGGCAACCCAGTCAGGTTGTGGTCGCCGAATCACAGTTATCAGACGTTCACCATTGCGGGCATGGTCGCATCCGTCACCGACAATTGCGACGACACCCCCGGCCTCGCAGCCAGCCTGCGCATCACGCAGGTCACCAGCGATGAAGCGGAAGACGCGCTCTCCGATGATGGAGCGACTCTGAACGATATGGTCATCGCACCGGACTGCCAGTCGGTTGACGTACGCAAGGAACGCGTGGGCGATGGCGGCAATGGGCGCGTCTACACGGTATCAGTCGCTGCGACGGACTATGCGGACAACACGACGACGGTTGAGTTCAAGATCCATGTTCCGGTATCCATCAATAGCATCGTGACCGAAGATGCAGCCATGTATCTCGTCACAAGCGCATGTGCGTCCCCGAAGTCGGGTCCTATGTCGATCTCGCGTCCTTCGCGTGTCGAGCTTGAGGCGAATTATCCGAATCCCTTCAATCCTTCCACCACCATCGCCTGGACTCTTCCCGAGGCCATGCAGGTTCAGCTGACTATTCACGACGCACTCGGCCGTGAAATCGCGAAGCTGGTGGACGGCGATCTCGCATCCGGACGCCACACGCAGATATGGGACAGCGGCGGCAATCCCGCAGGTGTATACATGTCGCGTCTCGTCGTACGTACCACGACCGGCGCCGAAAGCATTTACACGAGAATGATGATGCTGCTCAAATAACCTCCTCCCTCTCTCTCTTCATGAGAAAGCAACAAGGGGCGGGATCTTCCCGCCCCTTTTTTTAGAAGTGAATCTGGCCTTGCGGTCCGTCTTTCCGCTTGGAATTCCGGAGCCATGTGAGCAAGTGGTGTTTGTGGCACGCGGACTCCCCTCTGAAATATCGGGTTGTGACCGTATCCGGAAGCGTCGCGAAGGCTGCCTTGGTGCATGGGAGGTAGGAAAACCCTGCGGAGACTTTGTCGTCACGAAACTCATCGGCGAGGATCAGTCCGGTCTCGGCCCACACGGAGACAAGCGGCTGGTACCCCTGTGTCCCTTCGTAGGTCCATCGCGCTTGCTGCCTGGCGCTCTCGATGATGGTCGCGGTGGCTGGTGGCTCGAGCATGCGCGCGATGTGGGTCAGGACCATCGCGCGCAGTACGGAGGCGAGATCGACAACTGCGGGCGCTTCGTCGAGGATGCAGGAGAGTTCTTTCTTGCGGTCGGCTGCCTGACGCGCGCGGACAAACAGTGCGTGATCATGAAATGCCTGGAGAAAATCGCTGACGCGGCGTTCAAGAGTGTGCAACTCAAGGAATGGTGCGCACAGCGGGAGGCTGAATTGGATGCGGGCGAAGTCGCGGCCGTGATCACCGCTCTCAACGGCCTCACACTGCGAGAGAAAACGAAGAAACAGATGCGCGACAAGGCTGTGCGATATTTTCGCAACAACGCCAGCCACACGCGCTTTGCCGAGTCCCGGGCCAAAGGATTATTTGTCGGTTCCGCTGTTGTGGATGCTGGATGCCGCACGGTCGTGGGTGCGCGAATCAAACAATCCGGTATGCAATGGACCGTTAAGGCGGGACAGAATATCGTAACGCTCCTATGCCTGATGTTGAGTGCTTCCTGGGAATCGTCGACAGCGGCGTAATCGGACCAACGAATTTGTCGCTCACCCCGATTCGAACTTCTTCTTTGCCTTCCGCGATAAAAAGGTCTATATTGCCTGCATCCGTTGAAATCACGCCGCCCCAACGGGAAACAATGAGGGGAACGGCACGGATGGAGGAGATATACGGAGGAGTATCATGACGTACAGAAGCTCATTGCGCTCATTCCTGGTGTTTGTCGCGGGCGGAATCATCTTCGCCTCGCAATGCGTCATGGCGCAGACGGAAATACCGCTGACCTTTGTTCCCGGACAAAACATTCGCTGCACGGGATACGTTGGGGAACGCACGATCATTCATGTCGGAATCCGAAATTCCGGTACGAAAAGCATACGCATCTGGGCGGCAACGCTGGAGTCACCATCACCACAGAGCTTCAGCCTCGCTTCCGATATCTCCGAATTGAAAGTTCGCTTTGAGCCGGGTGAGCATGTTCTGCTCGCTGTTCAATTCTACCCGGTCGCTGAAGGCCGGCAGTCGGCAACACTGCGGATCCACTATTTTCTGTCGGAAATGGATAGCCTTGAGATCTCGTTCGACTGTCATGCGTTCACGCGAGACCGCGCTCTTCTCCATTTGTATCCCCGCATATGGCAACCGCCGACAACCCTGGTGGGAGATTTTTCAGGGACGCTGATTCAGCTGGAAAACGGCGGCCTTGTCGGCAAACAGGCAACATCAATCGAGATCATCGGTCCGGACAGCGCGGATTTCCATTTCGCCTCGAATCCGGAACTCCATGTACCCGCATCGTCGCGAACCGATGTTGAACTCCGATGCGCGAGCAATGAACCGGGCACCGTGCTCGCCGCGGTACGAATAACGTATGACGACAGCCTGACGGATCATGCCCTGCTTGAGGTTACCCATCTCGCCAGACGCGCGATACTTGCAGCGGGTAGAAATCTCTCCTTTTTACCTGTTATGCTCGGCGAACAGCGATCGTTGAGCGCGTGGCTGCAAAACACGGGAACGATTCCGCTTGTCATTGATCGGCACGAGGTCCTCGGAGCAGCCGCTTCAGATTATTCACAAAACTACTCGGATCCGTTCAGTATTGAGCCCGGTGGGTCAGCCACCATACGCGTACAATTCGCTCCACTGGCTCTTGGCCCGAGGGATGCCGTCCTGCGTCTCTGGAGCAACGACGGTGTGGAACCCGTATATGACATTGCGCTCATCGGTGAGGGGAGGCAAAACACACGGCCCAATATCGTCCTCGGAGCAGCATCAGTCGATTTTCGAGGGATAACGTATGTCGATTCCACGGCCACGGAGGAACTGACTGTCCGCAATACAGGACTCTCCCCACTCAGGGTCGGCAAGATCAGAAATGAATGGTGTGGTGAACCATATACCGCAGCATGTGAACTCACCTTTTTACCTGCGCCGCCGTTTACAGTGAATGCGCTGGATTCCGTATCGCTGCAAATCATATTCGCCCCTAAAGCGGGATACAGCGGAGCTTCCCGCGTCACGGTTCAGAGTGATGATCCATTACATCCCGAGGTCTGTTTCGGTGTCAATGGACATTCCATTTATGCTCCCGACCTGATGATTTCACCGTATTCACTTGTGTTTCCTGTCGCAATACCCGGCGATTCCCTCGATGCGAGGCTCACGATCTGGAACAGTGGCAGATCCAGTTCAGCCCTCCTTGTGTATGCCGATACCATAATCGGACCGGATGCGGCGCATTTTCAGGTAACGCACCGAACGTACACCCGCGACAAGATCACAACACCAGTCGATATCAGTGTTCGTTACATGCAGAACGGACCAGGAAGCCGCGCGGCGTTTCTGCGATTGACCACCAACGATCCGGCCTGGCTCATCTGCGACGTGCCTCTGATCGGATATGTATCCGGAACAAGCAGCGGCAACAGCATGCAGCCGCCTCGTATGTGGACATTGAACCATTTTCCGAATCCTGCCTCAACGCATATATCGGTATCCTGGACCGCACCCGATGGCGGGCCATACACGATGCTTCTTCGCGATAGCCGTGGAGGATTGATACGGGTATTTCACATCGACGGCGGCTCTTCAGGAAAATACACACAGGTCCTCGACGTCAGTGATTTGCCTCAGGGGATCTACTTCTATTCCGTTGTCGGCAAGAATCATACGGCAACGCGTGCGATCACGGTGCTGCGGTAGGGCTCGGAATCCTGGGTCTAAAGAAGCCATCGTCCCCTGGTCCTCATCTTATGCAGGATGACTGTTGCTGCTCCCAAGGGACGGTCGCGGTTCTCCGTCACGAATCTGGCGGGCAAGCAGTGGGACATCGGGGGTGTACTCGTTACCATCGGTGCTCACGAACCTCCTCAAGGCCTGAAATTTCGCACCCTGGTCAGCGAGACGTGAGTCACGGCACGTCAAGCGGTTTCCTGCGGGAGGCAGGCCGGAATGTTTTCCACTCCCGGTCAGGTGGCGTTCCCGCATCACACCGCCAACGTGAAATTTCCCGAAAACCGCACACAAATCGTCGGTTTTCACACCCCACTTGAACTGAGTGTTTTTTTTTCTTATGTTTCCTCGTCATCTGCCTAGATTGATGAAAGGTTTCAAGTCTGCAATGAGAAGCGAGCTATGGATAAGATTCATATCCTGTTAATCGAAGATAACCGTCTTTTGCAGGAAGGGATTGCTGCCATGCTCCATAGTCAAGGCGATTTTGAGGTGGTTGCCCGATCCGAGGATGGTGATTCCGTGAGGCAGCTGAAGAGTCTGCATACGCTTCCCGATGTTGTTCTGCTGGATCTCGGCCTGGAGAAAGCTAATAGCCTGAAGCTGATGGCCTTGCTCAAGGAAGAAATACCTGACGCCAGGATTATCGCCATGGACATCATGCCAGATCACGTGGACATCGTCGAGTTTGTAAGAGCCGGGGGACATGGACTGATTCTGAAAAACGCACCCCCAGTCGATTGGATCAGTACCATCAAGGCCGTAGCGTCGGGTGAAAAGATTCTTCCGCCGATTTTGACCCATTCTTTGTTCACTCAGATCATTATAAACCAACTCAATAGCGGCAAGGATATTCCCGCGAACTCGATCCAGCTGACGCTGCGCGAGCGGGAAGTCGTAAATCTTATCGCGGAAGGGCTGAGTAATAAGGAAATAGCCGAAACACTGCACATAGCCACATTTACCGTCAAAAGCCACGTCCACAACATCCTGGAAAAACTGACGCTGAGCACCCGCTTGCAGATAGCGGCGTACGTCCGCAAGGAAGAATCCTGACGAGCGCGTGAACGACCCGGGCACCCTGACTCTACCTCCTACCCCACCCTACTCTTCCCTTCCTTTTTCCCGTCGCGAAATTGATTTTCGATATGCGATTTCCGCAGGTTTCCCATTCACATCCCCCCATCTCCCGAAATCCACATTCCGCAGGGCAATGTTCGACATGACCTGACATCATCGATTTCCGGACGCGACAAGGGCTTAGCGGCAAGGTCCCGGAAGCTCCAACCGAATGTTCGAAACGTGTGCTCAACAAGGAATTCTGCTCTGTGGGGATCCGCGCAATCAGCATCGTGCGCATGCGTTCATCGATAATGATCAGCATTGTAACACCATCTGCTTCACAACTCACAGGCCCGCTGATTGCAAGGCTTATGAAAGGCCGATCGGGATGATATCGGCACCCTGATTCAGCCGCCTCGCACTCGGCATCGGAGTGTCCAGGTCAATGTACGCCCACACAAATAACGAGAAGCGGGATGGATGGGGTTCAGATCCGTATCGTACGTTGTTATTCACTAGTTTTGTATCCAGATCTAACGTGGTAATACAACTGTTTATCGATTTCCGGATAAATCATGCATCATCACCGAGGGATTAGATCCATGTAGATCTATGGAACTAGTTTCATTTCCGTTCCTTTGGGCGATTGATCTTGCCACTGAGATTGCGTACCTAGTGGAAGCAACATCCTGCATTCTTTCACATGCTGCTGACGGTTAATCCCTACGGTGCACAGATGAATATAGAATTTCCGGATGATCGGTCCGAGGTGGACATGCTGGAATCGCTCAATGTGTCAATCACTGAAGAATGCCAGGTACATGGCATCGATTAGAGATATACAATAGTAACAATTAATCCCAGAATGAAGGTCAATCATGAAACTGAAAAAACTGCTTCCAGCGGCAATCTGTCTTCCCCTCCTGCTAATGCTCGGGTGCGGCACCAGTAACGCGGTTAAAGGCGGCGCAGTCGGCGCCGGCGTCGGAGGAGTGATGGGAGGTGTCATTGGTAAACATTATGACAATACCGCCCTCGGCGCAATCATCGGCGCTGTTGTTGGCGGGACGGCTGGTGTGCTCATCGGCAGAAATATGGACCGGCAGGCGGAGGAGATGCGCAAGGAAGTCGAAAACGCGGAAATCGAGCGGGTCGGCGAGGGAATCAAGGTCACATTCGACTCAGGAATTCTCTTCGAATTCGATTCAGCCGAACTGCAACCCGAAGCGAAACGGAATATCGAAAAGCTTGCGGATGTCCTCAAGAAATACCCGGATTCAAATATCCTTATTGAAGGCGACACCGACAATACCGGCAGTGAGGAATACAACCAGACGCTTTCCGAGAAGCGTGCCAGAGCTGTTGCGGATTACCAAAAACGACTTGGCGTGTCGGGTTCCAGAATTAAAACCATCGGATTGGGTGAATCGAATCCCACGGCTTCGAATGATTCGGAAGACGGCCGGCGTCGGAACAGACGTGTGGAAGTTGCGATTTATGCCAACGAGGATCTTAAAAAAGCTGCCGAGGCAGGCACGCTGAATTAGATCGTGCTTGTCCCGCACCACCGTTTCCAGTCCGTGTATTTTCGGTACAACGGTCGGATACAAATCAAGAATCTACATACATAGGAGGATGCAATGTCCTTAATCAGTGTCGTGGTCGTACTCATCGTTGTCGGTGTCGTGTTGTATTTAATCAATCAATTCATACCGATGGATAGCAAAATCAAATCGATTTTGAACATCGTCGTCGTAATCGTGGTTGTTCTTTGGCTGTTGAGCGCCTTCGGGTTGTTCGATTCGTCGAACACTCTCAAGATTGGCAGCCTGCGATTATAGATCTCACGCGCCGTAGAATCCTTGTGAGGTACTTCATGTACCTGCAATACTCATCAATCCAAATCACCTGAAGGAGACAACCATGCTGGCACGATCATTTCTGGGAGTTCTCATCATTCTTATTACCGCGGCTCAGGCAGGATATGCCGGAAGCGGCGGCGATATCAGCAAGTATTTCAACAAAACCTCTCTGGAGGTGAAGGCTACGAACGATCCTGGCCAGAAGCGCGATATTCTCCTGAATTCACTGGAGACAATGAGCAAGGCGCTGGATCAGGTGGAGAACTCCGGTCTTGTTTCGAGTGACGATCGTATCGGCGCCATGCGCCTGAGAGCCGCACTTGAAGAAAAACAGGACGAATTGAACGGCAAGAAGCCGTTTGAGCGGGTGTCGGACACTCAACTCAATTCATTTGCCGATTATGTCGTTCAGGATATGGAGCAGGCTGATCAATACGTCACCGTCAGCCTTGTCGCTGTACTCCTGATCGTCATTATTCTCATTCTCATCCTGTAGGAGAGCTTAGCGGGCTATCGCCATGAAACAAACGCTGAAACGATCTTCCACGAGCGTCACGCCACCGTATCATTCAAAACGATTTGGGATACTGGTGCGCGTGACGCTCGGGATTATTGTCGCAGTGTGTGGCTCCGTCACGTTTGCTCAAACACATGGCGCGACGGTTGGGATGACCGCCCAGATTCCGAGTTATTCCCTGGTGTTCATCATCCACGGAGATGGAGATTATGTGTATCACGACAATCGTGGAAAGGTCCGCAAGGCGGACGAACACGCGCTGAATGGCGCTATTCAAGTGGCGCTCCGGAATCCGGAAGCCGAAGTCTATATATTTCACCAGCGTCCTGCGCGATTCGCCTTCTTTTTCTTTCCTCTTCAGGACGGAGATTTCCGATATTATCGGAATGGACAACTGATCGTAGAGGATACCTACTGGCGGTCGAACGGTCCATCCCGCTTCGATTCCGAAGTCAAACTCTATCAACAGTACAGTGCGGTACACACAGTGGAATCCGCGAAGTTCTTTCTTTACTACGGACACGAAATCTCGGAATTCTCCGGCGTTGGATATGATTCATCATATCCGGATCGATCATTTAATGTCCGCGATCTTTCCGAAGGTCTGAAAAATTTCACCGGCGATTCAACCAAATTCGACCTTCTCGTTCTGTCTACTTGCTTTGGCGGTACACCGCACACCATTGCCTCCCTGGCGCCCTTCACGCGTACAATCGTCGCCTCACCGGAAAATCTCCATCTGTCCTACCTTGACCTCCACCTATTTGAACAAATAGGTGTGTATGTACGGAATGACGATATATCGAGGTTTGCGGAATTTTATGCGCGACAGGCGTTTAATCGGTTGTCCGATGAGCTGCAAACCGCTGTGACAGTTGCAGTATACGATCTGGATCGAACGCGGAAATACTTGAATTCCGTCGACAGTATTTACATGCTGAAGCTTGCTGAATTGCAATCGCGTGCGCCGGCGGGTATCGAATACGTCGATTGCGAAGAAGAAAGTTCGTATGTCATGCCCGGAATGAACGATGGAGTGTACGTCCTCTATCGCGCAGCGCAATTCGGGCGATCAAAGAACAAGCGGAGCCATTCCGGATGGCAATGCTGCAGGCCATTAGTCCATTGAACCCGGATGCATAAATTTGCACTTGAGTACACAGCCGATACGTCTCGCAAATTTCCGCCGACTACTCCGTACGATGCATCCGTTGAAAAACGATTCTTGTTGTGCCTTGCGCGATACTGGTTGATTGTCGCAGCGCATTACGTTAACAGGCTGCACTAACAGACAGTATTTGACGGAGCCGGCCAAAAACGCCAAGACACATCGATTTCAGTTTATGTGAGGCAAGACGATGACTTTAAGCATTCATTACTATATCCTGTCGTTGGGCAGCAGAACCTCGCGACTGTACGAAGGATTTCGTGACGAACTCATTGATATCCAAAACGCGGAGTTTCCATATCATTCAATTACGAATGATGACGTTTCAAATACCACTCCGGCGACCGACCAGCAATTGCGCGATTTTTTCCATAAAACCGATATGCATTTCGCTCATTATTATGAACAGGATCCGCTCCGCTTGATGGTGGTTGGGCAAAGCAGCTATCTGAATATTTTCAAATCTCTGACGGTTCACAACGACGTTATAATCGGTACGATTAAGGGCGATTACACCTCAACCTCCCCCCATGATTTGGGTAAAATCGTTTGGCCCGTCGTCAAGATGGCTTTGTCCGGGTCAAACAACAGCGCTCTCCTCGCGCTTGAGGAGGCGAAAGAACTGAACCACTTCGTTTCCGGCATCGATGCCGTATGGAATTCAGCAGAGTCCAATCCCGGATCGACCCTGTTTGTTGAAGACGACTATCACATAAAGGGAACCAGACCACAGAAGGAAGCTACGAACGACTTTGTGGATTCCGTTAACATCTGGGAGGTATTCAACGACGTGGTGGACGTCATCATCGAGAAAGTCCTCGTCACTGGCGGCGCGGTGATATTCCTCGAAAGCGGCTCGTTATTCAAGATGCAACGCATCGCGCTGATTCTGCGCGACTGATTTCGAAATTCGAAGATCAAGATGCAATCACGATATCAGCACATCTACCATCTTGTAATACCAGAGCGATAGAATAAGACTAGGGCGAAGGCGGGTCTGCGGATGAAGTCATTCCGTACGCGGACCCGCTATCTATTTGGAATACAGGGTATACCAGCTCTGCTCGCATCGGCGTGCTAGTGTATCGTCGTTCGGATGTGCCGTCTCCTCAATCGGCAAGCATCTGCATGTACAACGAAACAGGTGCATGTATGAGAGAAACGGATGATCTCAACGAGACAGCATGCGCCTGAATGATCCGGATGCCGCGATAACAGAAAACAGAGGAATCACTTTTTCACGATTTCCACCCGCCGATTGAGCATCCTGCCTTCCTCCGTATCATTTGATGAAACGGGACAAACAGGACCTGCACCCTCACCGGTTAAACGTGCGGCTGAAATACCGTATGTTGCCGTCAGATATTTTTTAACCGATTCACCCCTGGCTATTGAAAGCTTTTTATTCATATCATAGCTTCCCACATTATCGGTATGCCCGACGATGTACACATGAACTTCCGGGTTTTCCGTTAGAAATGCTGCGATTGGCGCGATCGCCTGTTCCGATTCTCGTTTCAAGTCAGATTTTCCAGTTTCAAAAAGGATGCCATAGAGGGCTATTTTTCCCTGAGAAGCGATGGAGCCTTTGATATCCTGTGCACTGACTTCCTGTTTCATTGCATCCACTTCGATAGAAATGATGCCGTAATTATCCAAATCTGTGCTATTCGTGTTCGAATTCACATAGATCCATAAATCCTTACCTCGATACGTCGCTCGAAAAACAGACCCATCCGATCCTTGCACGGCTTCTCCACCTGCCGTTTTGATGGCTGCTGCATGGTTCCGGAGGATCTGAAGGCCCGAAACCACCCGAGGATTCTCATCCTTTTTACGGAACCAGATTTCGCGATACACGCCTTCCCTGGTAATTGCACGGCTGCCATTATCAACAACAAATTCATAAGAGCCAAATTCGCTATATTTACATTGATCAGTAAGATAAAATCCGTCAAACGTCGTGAAGAATTGGAAAGTCTTTTCCAGACATCCGGGATCGTCTTGCTGCGATAATGCGCGAGGCGAATAATAAACGAGGAACAGAAACAACATCAAAAACTTCATAATGACTCCGGTGTACGTATGGATTACTTGTCATAATTTTCTTATCGCCCGAACACGATACAAGGAAAACTTATTGCTTTCGCTCTGGTAGTTCAGGATTCCGTTCCCGAAATTCAAATACCACACATCGTTGTCGGAATATTCCGTGGAACTCCAGTGCATTCATCATAAAACCCGCCCACTGCCTCCTTTTACCGGTACAATAATCCAAGCTCGTATGTAGAAGGCAGATATAAGAAATATGTTCATGATGATGCTACTCTGAACGTTACGGGATATCCAGACAACGTGTATGAATACAACAAAAGGTTCATGTTGCATTTTTTATGAGCGCCGGCGCGTCACCATGCAGGGTACAGCCATATCCTCCCTGCCGGTATTCCGCTACGGATGCATGGCCGCGGCTGGATGGCATGCAAACCCCACTCTTGGGGAAGGTCGTTCTTTGTAATGGAACTGGAATGTGCTACTGAAGCGTCCTCACGGGGTGGCACGACCGTCGGTGTACAACAAACTGCGAACTATCAATTGACCGACGGACGATACGAAACTGGAATTATGGCCACGCGAGAGGTACAGAAACGCAGGAATCGTAAGATTTCTTACCCGGGTAACATACGTCATTATCCTGAAATTGTCAAGATGTGCATGAGATATTTTCCTTATGCATTCGGCTAAGCGCGAGTGAATCCCACCGAGTGACAGACGCGCACAAATCACCACCGTGCGCTGATTACTCGGATGAACAAGGATGTTCACGATGAAGAATTTTTTGATCTCCCAACCCGCAAGTTTCTCGTGACTGGAGATACAAAATTTCTTTTCCGCGAAATTCCGTCTAATCCGTGTGAATCCGCGCACGAATTCAATACGTGCGCTGATTACGCGGATGAACACGGATGTTCACGGATAAGAATATTTCTGTCTCCCAACCCGCAAGTTTCTCGTGTCTGGAGTTACAAAATCTCTTTTCCGCGAAAATCCGTCTAACCCGTGTTATCCGCGCACGAATTCAATACGCGCACGAATTCAACATGTGCGCTGATTACGTGGACTAACACGAAAGTAGCGTCTTTTCGTTTAATTTTTCTTTGCGTCTTCGTGGAAGAATTCAACGCAGAGACGCAACGGAGCGGAGACGCAAAGATGGTTTTTAATGCAGAGGCGCAGGGAGGAAGAATTCAACGCAAAGACGCGAAGGCGCAAAGGCGCAAAGGAAGAGTTCCATTTTATGTCAGTAGTCGTTGGCGGAGCGGATCGACTAATGTGACTTCCTCCTCCTTTATAATTCTCTCTTTGCGTCTCTGCGCCTTTGCGTCTTTGCGTTACCTTCCCCTCTTCTCCCCTGCGCCTTCCCTCTGCGCCTCTTTATCGCAGTATCGGGAAATGCGGCACGTTCTCATCGTAGCGTTTGTAGTATGTACCCTGCTCGCGGTGGCGGCGCTGCTTCTCATTGTAATCGCTGCGGATGTTCGGACCGATTTGCATCACGGTTGCCATCAGTCCGTCGGAAAAAAACATATCACGCATTGGTGCGATCGCCGCCTTGAGAACGATGCTGCACCGTCCCGTTAACGTGCGCAAGGGCTCCGTCAAACCCACGACGAGGTATGAGGCCGGCATTTCCATGTCGAGCAAGATCGAACCGCGGCTCGTGTCGCGCAGATATATCCAGCGCTGCAGACGTAGCCGACGTATTGCGCCAAGTGCCTCGTCATCGAGAATTTTCCCATCGTCGCGGGTTCGCGACAACACCTCGTCAAACGTCACTTCCCCTCTGAACAAGGACTCTCGCGCCGTTTGGAGATTGCGCAATTTCTCCTCCCTGGACTTGGCATTCTCGAAGGCCTCCGGGTTCAGCATCTTCGTCGTTGTGTTGAGCAGCGCCTCGTACGTGAGTACGAACGGGCGTGAGAGCGTGGGTGGGAGTATCATGGTGCTAAAAGGGTTGTTGGCTGTAGTTGGATTCTTTTACTGTACTTGGCTTTCTCGGTGCAGGTGTGAGTTGCCGGACGATCACCGCACCGGTTTGTAAAGAGCGTACTCAGTGCTCAGTAAAATGCCGACAGATACCGTAACCTGTCAAGTGCGGGTCATGGCCCCGCGTCAGGCAGGCATCGCGGGTACAAGTTTGTAACGTGAGTATCAAGAGTTTTGGATAGTAATGATCCGCGGCGCAGGTGATGCGAACGTGCGATATTACTCGGTTGGCAGAGGCACAGACAACAGGTCGAGCAAGTCCATGCGAACCGCCTTCGCAATCAACTCCAGATCCGATACCTTGGGGAGTATCTGTCCCGATTCGAATCTCATAATCGCGTGGCGTGACTTGCCAACTCTTTCACCGAGTTCCGATTGCGTAATCATCGCTTTTTTTCGCACGAGTTGGATACGCCGACCGGTGAGCGCGGCTGAACGGATTGATGCATCGCCGCTATCATTTGTTGTCTGATACGATTCAGCTCCGAGCATATCGGCCGGCACAAATTCACGCGATCCGTCCATGAATTCGATTCTGATAAACGTGCGGTCACGTCCGATGGCAACATGCCTGATCTCGTCGTCTCCCCTGCCAAGCAGGGATTTCAGGTACGCAAGTTCGACAAGGTGACTCTTGCCGTCACAAAACAGTATCTCCAGACCTTTCATGGTTTGGGTAATTGCCTGAAGTATCGTTTCCGGTCTGGAGCCAAGAACTTTCCGAAGTATTACGGAAAGTTGCTGCGCTTCGGAGTGTTTGAACGCCGAACATTCATGCAGGGATGAAATCAACGTGACGATGCCGGAAGATCGCGATCCGCTGTCTCCGCCCTCGCCGAGCAGTATGTACGGAGACAACCCCGAGAGAGTATGGATCACATGAGCGTAGTACTTGATTCTCGTGTTGCGCGGAGACAACAAATCAAGCAGCCATATCCTCCCGGTATTCGGAAGCGCTTCCTCATACGAGAGTGTATCGTACCACTCCTTCCAGGAGAGAGTCTCGTCGACAATGGAGGGCGGGATGTCAATTAGACGATGGAGGAGCGCCCCGTTGTCGGAGATGATCTCAAGGCGAATATCGGTCATTGTGTCAATCGGCGTTTTCATTGTATTCCTTCCACTGTTCCAGCCCTGCAACCCTACTCGTCTTGAAAGCATTCATTATCGCCTTCTTCTTTCCGACGGGATATGCGCCGGAGATCAGTTCACCTGTGAGAAGATCAATCTTCATTTGCCTGCCTTCGCAGAATAGATGAACGTGAGGAGGTTCGTGGTCACCAGGGTATACGTAAATCACAATACCGTTGGCGTCATAGATTCTGGACATGTCTCGTTCATTTGTGGACGAACAGTTTGACCTCTATCACGAGCAGGAATCCTGAGCTGTCTCTACTTCTAGCAATGTAGCATAAATGCTACATTCTGTCAAGTACAAAACCACAGGGGGAGGGGAATTCAACGCAGAGGCGCAGAGGCGCAAAGGCGCAGAGATGAAGATGTTACTGCAAAGGCGCAGGGAGAAGAATTCAACGCAAAGACGCGAAGGCGCAAAGGAAGAGTTTCATTTTCCGTCAGTAGCCGTTGGCGGATCGGATGGAGAGAATGTGATTCTCAATTTCCTGTGTGGTTTCGGCCTCGCTCAACTCCCAAGCGGACCCTAGCGAAGTCGTCCTTCGACACGCCACCGAGTGATGCTCAATCTACAGAAGCTGAATTTATTGCACGGTGGCTGCACAGGAGGCCGCGTCTTTGCGTTAAATTCCCCTCCCTTGCGCCTTTCCTCAGCGACTTTGCGTCGCCTTCTTCATTCGTCTCTACGTCATCTTCTTCGGTGTTTGTCTGTCGCACATCGTTCAGGTTGCCCCATACCGACGATGATTACGATGGAGGCAGCTTAAAATAATGTCTCAGCTTGTCCTTTTGAATTCCTCATACCGTAGCCTCGCGTACAGATCGAAACCGCATGAGATCTATCAACACCCCCTTTGTGCTAATCGGAAAGATGAGGTGCGAGCATCATTGCCACGGTCCTGGAGCTTTCCACGCTAATGAAAATGGTGACCCTGTTATCAGTGTCTCCGCAAGCGGAAGCAGGAATTGCCTCAGATCCACGACAACGACTGAGAATTCAACTGGTGCATCAGTGATTCCAGATTTCCGGATAAAGCTTCTCCATTGTACCTGTTTCGTTCTATCCAATACCAACATGTCGAACAGGCGCGAACCGCCGGTATCAATAGCGGTTTTTCTTCGACGGAAGGTTGAGGTGATGGCAGAGCTCAACCGCGTCCCATCGAAATCGTGATTCCACGCGAGTGTCCAGATATCGTAGTAATCCTTCACCCTGCTGTTGAGTAAACCGAGTTTCACCATGGCGTGGTATTTTTCAGCAATCGTGGTTTCCATGGAGTATCCTTTCAGGATCGCGGAAGGAAAATCCAGCAAGCCGGGGAATGCGATGTTCTCAGCGGGCGGTGTGATGACGTCTCCGAACCCTACATCAATCTGCAGCCAGACGAGCGCACGACCAAGGTGAGACGTCAAGCGAATTCGTACTCCCTGAGGACCAATATCCTTTTTTAGTAGAGTGGCTTTAATCGTCGATGAATCGAAAACCAGACCATCAGGTTCCGTCTCAAGCTGGCAAACATCCCTGAACATATCCGCGATCACTTCCGCATCGAAACCATCAGGGCACGACAGATCAATATCGAGTGTAGGCCGTGAATCAGCGTCCCGCCACAAGACAAACATCAGTGCCCCTTTCAGCACAAAAAAATGCGCATGCGGGCTTCTTGAAAGACGGTAGAGAAATCGCTCGATCGCGAAGCGTTGTAGAAGTTCATTGAAAGGGCGATGCGATGAACGTGCAAGATTGAGTAGCCGCTGATGGACCGACGCCGCGATATCCGTAACGTCTCTAGTCGTCACAATAGCGCCTCCAAATAGGGACGCATTGTCGACGTTACACGGCAGATCCGGGTGTAATCGAGAAGAGCGTCCATGTTGAGCCGTCCCCTCTCGATATAGAGACGCAGCGCCTCGATCATGACATCGAGCCCAATACTATTTCTGAATTTACAACAGTCGGCGAGAGTCTTCTCGGCATTGTACACGCGAACCGCTACGCCGTCGATGGTATGGATATCTATACCGGCAGTGAAAGCGGCGCCACTGAAGCGATAGGTCGCGATAGGCGGATAGGTGATGCGCGGCTGCGTAGCACCTTTCTTCAACGCGATGTGCACTGCATGTGGAATTTGCGTTGTGATCCCATGAAACGACAGCGCTGAGATGAGACAGATCACGCCTGAAGGGACTCTGCTCGCTATGGTCACAAGGTCAGGATCGCTCACGTGTGGCAGGTTGCCCAGCCTGTACACGCCACGGCTTATCATCTCGATGACACCGGCATCACGCAGCGCGTACAATGTTGCCGGATGAATTCCTTCTCGAAGGACCTCCGACGTGCGAAGAAGACCACCATGCTCATGAAATATCCGCAGCGCGCGTCTGAAGCGGTTCTCCTTTCCTGTGTTAGGGGTAAGCGTTTTGATAATAACACCTATAGCTTCTTGCATGTATAGGTAATATTATCATATCCCCGACTCAGAAGCAATGCCCACCGAGAACTAAAATTGCGTGACCCGTATCATCGTCATTCGACGGTAATAGTTCGAACGCAACAACTCCTCACTCCTCCCCCACCACCAAACGCATATACCCGCTCGCGCGGCGAACGTCGGAGGCGATGAGGCGGACGATGTTGCGACTTGCGGCGGCGACTTGCTCGGGGGTGTAGCGCTTCTCGATGTGCAGGACGATTTTGGGTTTGGGATTGCGGGTGGCGGCGTGCTTCAACTCGGCGATAGAAAAGGGCTCGCCTGAGCTTCGTGAAATCAATCCATTCTCCATTTCGAACAATGTCGTGCGCCGGTGCTTGTCCCATTCGGTTTCGAGCTGAGCGAGATCCGCGAGCACACCTTTCACGGTCGCAACTCTGCAATCCACCGGATAGCCGGGGAGGAATTTAAGGACGAAGTGATCCTGAGGCCGGTACTGGATCTTGGTATAGATGGCGAGACGCATGTCGTGCAGTTGATGCAGTTGCTTATCGAATTCGATTGGTGAGATCTTCATGGCGGCGATCACCTTGCTCAGCGCCGTCTGAACCTCGGAGTTGAGGGCGAGAAGGATGCCGCTGCGCAGATAATTGAAGTTGATGTTGGGATATTCATTGGGGGAAATATCCCGATCGCCATCATGAAAGTACAATGCGGTCCAGCCGGTGGGATTGCTGCGGAACTCGCTGCGGGGATAGTAGTCGAGCGTGCGAAACGGAAAGGCGTCCTTTACCGACGCGTACAACAGCGCGGTGAATTTCTCAGCCTTGCGCATGAACTGCCGTCTAAAATCCAGCCAGTCCTCCGTAGTCATGCGCGATTCCGAACCGATCATCTCGAAATCGCTTGCGCTGAAACCGTTAAACTCCGCAATTCCAAGCAGTTCCAGCATTCCGATGAATTGCGACAACAACAGTTCATCTACGGCGGAGAGGGACTTGCTCTTGCGTACAGCCTGGAACGCGGCACTCACCTCCTCCCAAGTAATAACGCGCTGCGCGGTAGCTGTGCCTAGATAATGCCGCACATGACTCGTGATCTGCTCAGCGATGAGCGGACTCTGCGTCTTCACTTCGATGAGAATGGCCGTGTGATCGTTGTAAATGCAGCCGTCGGGACGGCTCATCTGCGCACTGTATGTGGCGCTTGAAATGCGCTGCGTAGAGTCCGCAATGATAGAAAGCATGATGCGCTTCTCCTGTTTCCGATAGCTTTCAGAGTTCGTCACCTGGAAGTCATAGCTGAAACTGTCCGGTGCATCCTCCACACGCAGCAGACGGAGAAAGGTCCCGAGCAGCACCTTTGAGCCATGCTCGAACACATTCAGCAGCGCCTTGGTCACATCGTTCTCCAGATGCCGTATGCGGACCTGCCCCTGCTCGCTGCCGAGCATGCGTTCGCCGAAGATCTTCACGCCTTCGTGCCAGAAGATGTTGGAATGTTTGGTGTGCATAATCTACTCCGGATTATCGCAGTATCGGGAAATGCGGCACGTTCTCATCGTAGCGTTTGTAGTAGGTCCCCTGCTCGCGGAGGCGGCGCTGCTTATCATTGTAATCGCTACGTATGTTCGGACCGATGTATACCACGGTCGCCATCAGGCCGTCGGAGAAAAACATATCTCGCATTGGTGCGATCGCCGCCTTGAGAACGATGCTGCACCGTCCCGTTAACGTGCGCAAGGGCTCCGTCAAACCCACGACGAGGTATGAGGCCGGCATTTCCATGTCGAGCAAGATCGAACCGCGGCTCGTGTCGCGCAGATATATCCAGCGCTGCAGACGTAGCCGACGTATCGCGCCGAGTGCCTCGTCATCGAGCAACACTCCATCCTCGCGTGTACGCGACAACACCTCCTCAAACAACACTTCCCCACTAAACAAGGACTCGCGCGCGTTTTGAAGATTGCGCAGCTTATCCTCTTTAGACGTTGCGTTTACGAAGGCCTCCGGATTCAGCATCATAGTCGTAGTGTCAAGTAATGCCTGATATGTGCGAATGAACGGGCGAGAGAGCGTGGGTGGGAGTATCATGGTCGAGTGGGTAATATGGATAATATCACAGAATTCGCCCGCAGCCGCGAGCTGGTAGTTTTGCTTTCAAACTGAGAATGTACCGCTCAGTCCTAGAGATGGTAACCCGGCCAACCAAATCCCGGCTAAAACATTGGGCTTGCAATACAGTCGATACCGGCTGTGCGGTATTGGAAATCCAATACGTTCGTCGATTACTCTCAGGATGTTTTCGAAAGTTCAGCAATCGCCTCTAGCTTCTCGATCAACTCGATGACTTCCATAAGTGTGTCCCTGCTCCTGGCGCTGAAATTCTCCATATCCATCACACGTATAGCCGTGCCGGCCATGCATACCATGAGCATGTTCGTGCTTCCGGAGCCGATCTCGCTGAAATCTATGTCTGTGGATATAACAGCGTTGCCTCCTTGTCGGACACATTGAATGCGCAGATCAGCTTTACACATATCAGTCGCGTTGGAGATCTTCTTGTTGGTCGCTGCCGAGCCGGAACCAAATAAATCGTTAAAGCTGCGAGAAAGCTCCGTAGCGAACCCCGTACCGCTTGTTGTCTGTGCATTGATCAGCCCGATCACCTCATAATCCCATTTCACGGGCGCCGGTGATGTCATAACAGGTACGACATGAACAATTTCTTTCAATCGCTTTTCTATTTCAGTCTTTTGGGCTCTGAATATTTGAGCGATTTTTGCCAATGGTCTTCCTGCACAGACCGTGCAGTAAGCTGAGACATTCTCCTCCAGGTGCTTGTTAATGAAATCGATTCTCGATTGCGAAAGCAGATCAGAACTGAGAAATCCATGCAGGGACTTTCCACAGTTCGGACATTTGTCGTAGTTCATATTGATTCTCCTTTCACATGATTTAATTTCACATGAAAGACTATTTATAAAAGTGAATGTGATATCTATATGCCATTATTCCTTCTATACGTCGAGATAGTGTGAAGTATCATTTCTTCTGAATTTTGCTCTTTGAAATAGCTTTCAGGTTCATACGAAACATCTTTTACCCGATGAATTCGGTTGTTCTGAAATTCCACTTCAAGCAGTATCTGAATGTCATCATTTGGATTCAATGCATTGAACAATGGGTACATTCGGTCAATAAACCATCCAGCTCCCCACGTACCCAATCCGCGAAGCCCAGCAATAAAATACTCCTTTAAATCACATTCACTGTGGGTTATCTCCGGATCGCGAACGGCAAAACGAGACAGGACAGCATAGTCCTTTGCTATCACCTTTGACAAAGACGCGTCCCACTCCTGCGGGTGATCAGGCCGCTGATATTTGAGGTAGTATTTTAACGGCGATTCGATTGCAAACCCCGAATTTCCGTCTCCGCTTTGCCATGTAATGAATAATTCCTGGTGTTGCTCGTAAAATTCAAACTTCCTGACATCATGATATTTTTCCAATTGCTCCAGTCCTACAACATTTCGTGGTAAACAAAGCCACACCCTGTTAATATTGTTGATATTTGAAGGGATATGTTTCGTATCAAAGAAGCGATAGTTTTTATACTCAATCATACGCAGACTCTTTTCTATTTTCTGTAACGCTTTAAAATCCTCGAATACGACGTGCGGTACAAGTCTATCCTGCCAATACGGTACTTTCCGATGCGTGCTGACATATCCTATACTTACAGGCGGATATATTATCGCAATCTCATTATTGTCGCGGTCGTTAACACCGAGATTCCAGAACTTGCGGAGCGCTGCCACCTTGCTGGTCGAGAAACGATAGCGAAGAATTATCTCGTACAGATGGTCCTTTGACTTGCTCTTGAATTCATCGGGATCGTCATAGCTATAATGGAATACCCCTTTCTTGTCCAGTTTCTCACGCAATTTCAACACTTTTTTCTCTTGCTCGCCCAGATCATCATTCGGTGAAATATTCTTGAAATATGTAAGAAAATGAATTTTCCGTTCGGTGAGCAATCTGTGTAAAGCTCGCTCAATCTCGATTTCAAGATTCGTCATCGTACGGGGTGGAACAACCGTTCCGATCCGCTTATTTAGTATTAAGATAAACGCATCACATTTGTCTACATGCCTGTTAATCACATCCTGAATTGTCTCCTCTCTCAAATTTGGAGTGAGTGGAGTCAGATCTTCCCACCGAATGACCTCAAGTCGTATTTTTACATGATCACGAATAACCCTATTGATTTCGTCGATAGCTTCAATACAAATTTTCCTTTCTGGGGTCGTATCCCTCGCAGAAGAGATGAATACCTTGAAAACGTTACTTGTGTCCATGACCTTTGCACCTTTAGTGTGAATTCAGTTCCATGTTCTTTGACGTTCCATGTACGTTCTGTACACAGATTGATTCTATTTACGGTACTACATACTTGATAATACTGTCCTCACAAGAATATATCTGCATTCTACAAAGAAATCCGCAAGGATGCAACCATCCCTCTTCTCCCCGGTTCATATATGGTTTTGGTAGCAAGATTGTAAGTGGATTCCATGCAGTAGATGCGAATGATGGATCCATCGACGCCAATTAGCCTTGGTAGAACACCAGTGCCAGTAATGGATCAGCAGCGAAAGCGGCTGCACAGCTATACTAGCATGTGATAAAGCTGTTGGTCTCTTTATCGCCCACGCCCAGGCCCTTGATGGTGAAGAAATGGGGATATTTCTTTGTCAGGACCTGTGCGAGCCGGATTACGGTCGAAGTCTGTGGGCCGAGATGCTCGCGTGAGCCGAAATCATGGTTATGCAAATCTTCTCCTCTGGCTGTTTTCCTTGTGGTCGGTATTGCTCCACGGAGCGCGTCAAGGGGCACTATTTCAGATTCGCCTTGAGCCACATGCGGATATCCGGAAGCAATTCCTGCAGCTTCTTGGACCAATTCGTCTGTCCTTCCTTCAGCTTCGCATCGTGCTGCCGCATAACGATGCCTGGATGCGGCAGACAGAAAGCAGGAACTTGATGCTTGCCGATGCTCACAATATGCGGCTGTCCGTCGAAGAGCTGCTGTACACGCTTGCCGCCAGCTACGCCGGTGATGATGGAGCTGACTTCCTCACCGAGCAGGATGATGGCCTTGGGATTGCAGAGAGCAATTTCTTTCGGAATCCACTTGTCAAGCCCGGCCATTGCGAGTTCGCTGAAGCGGGATCTGCTTTCTGGAATGATGCGCCCGAGAGCTTCATACTTGTCAACATGTCCGTGCTTGAAGAGGAATACCTTCACGAGGTTCGTGAGCCAGAGTTGCTTCTCATCAAGGTCGAGGTGTGAGAGGTAGTGATCCCGAAGCTCCTTTCCTGCGCGGACATCCCGGACTTGTGCTCCATCGAAGTACTTCTGATCCGAGAACGGCGCATCGATGTCTGCAACGGGCACATCGCGCTGAGCGCCGATGGTGGCAAACTTGGCTGTGGGATACGCACCTATGATCATTACTCCGCCGGGATTGGCGACGACAGGCACTAAAGGGAGGACGGGGGCACCGTTGAGATAGGTTTGCACGATGTCTAGTTCAATTGCGTACGATTTGTGGAGATCGCGGCAGAATTTGAGGTACTCTTGGGGTGTCATGGTGTTACGTCCAGGTTAGTGATTGTATGCTCGATCACGGAATTCGAATCAGAAAGTCTTTCGCCGGATATTTCACTGGCGATTTCGAGAGCAGCATTCAGCGCCGACAATGCCTCGGATTGATTGTCGGCATTGAATTATAGGCGATATGTTTTAATCCGCATTCATATTATTTAATGATGAAGTTAAAGAGGAAGATAGGTTTCGGATCTTACTACCAAATGTACGGACCAGCAGACTGTCCAAACTCAGTTTTCGTGCGCTAAACAATACTGCTGTCATCATATTATTCCCGAGGATCCTTGCTCTTGATTCTCTTAGTTTACTTACAGCGAAATCCGGTTGAATTTCATAATGTGAAGAATCCTTTCTGCCTTGATAATCACGAAAAGATATCGAAACAATGCGTCGTTGTCTGCATAAAAAAAAGTAATTATCTCTGTTTTCTGATGAAACTTTGTCCAGATACCATTGATCCTTAATTTCATTCTCTCTAATGACATAGCGGACCAGCAACCCTTGAGATGCACCAGTAGGATAGACCCGATCATAGATGTTAGTGAGTTTTACATGTTGAGTTCCGGCGGGTTCATACGTCACCGCAACATAACCATCCAATCGTGATTCAAAATTAGAAATGTGACCCCTAGCGTTCTCGAATTCGATGACCCGAATTCTATTCTTCATTGAATCAAGAATTGTGCTCTCACGTACAACAATCAGTGGAGATAATTCCAACTCGGTTAACTTTAGCTGGTCTTGTGACAGCGAGTACTGAAGATATGCCACGAGCAGCGACATGCCACTAAGCAGTATTGCCGCAACGACCTGGAAGTATACATTATTTCGCTCAACCCAAAATCGAATATTCATAGTAATCTCCGATATAATTTAATCGTTACAGTATCTTAACTGTGGATGGTATAAGAAATTGATATCTTATCTACCCTCACCTCTCCACGTCCCCTTCGCCATACGCGTCCTCAGTCATAGGTATTCTGTGTAGGACTAGTACTATGCGAGATGTAGATGTAGTGAATAGGTGATATGCCATAGCTGCCCCTCTTTTCTGATTCCAGATTGTTTACTGCCGTTCGGCCGTCTTAAGCCAATCATTTATGGAATTCACTCCTAATGATAACATCATATCTTGCACGGAAACCACACGTTTAAGCATCTCTCCATTGTCGGATTCTTCCCTCTCATCGGCTTCGGCAAAAAGTCTGGTCACAAGTTGAACTAATTGATCATTATGGTCATATAGGTATGTGTTCGTTCTACTGGCATAGGTCAAATAGATTTCTGTCGCAGCCAATGCTATATCTGGGTCACGCTGAGAAGTAGTATTGAGCCATTCGCCGAAATCAAATAGGTTGCGATGTTTGTCGTCACCAACAGATTCAAACACGGTAAAACAAAGATGGATCAAATCAATCGGTATAACAACCGGTGGCGTATTCTCCCTGAATAAATTGCTTATGCAGTTCGCGACAGCTATTGCATGAGGGGGCTTCGCATGTAATCCAGCCTTTATCCCAGCAAGGCATTGTTCGCGATGTTGTATTAAGTTACCACTGTGCGTCCAAACACTTGCTGCCCCAAACCACGCCTTTGTGATATCTAGCGAATCCAAATTATCGAGAAATTCCGTAAACGAGACATGTCCAGTCATAGCGCACAAAGCTGTAATACGTCCCCAAGTCTCCTTGTCCTCATTGTTGCCATCGCTAAAGATCCGATCAAGCGAATGTTCAACAATCTCATAGCTATTGTAATAGGCGTAATACAGACATAACTCAGCTGATCTCCAAAGGCCAACTGCATCCTGCATTACGAGATCGAACAGTTCCCAGCCTAACTCAGGATTTTTGCTTTGGAGATACGGTAATCGTCTAAGTATCAAGGCGCGAATAGCTGGATATTCATTCAGAGCTAGATTGCGCAATGTGGAGACCAAGATTTCGGGTATTGCAGTCTCACGTTCATGAAAGTTGTTGATTAGTATCATCAAAGCTTCTGCGACATTTCCAAGCTTCATGTTAAAACCGATCGTAATTAAATCTACGGTTTCACCATTGATAGAACTATCCTCGCGTATGCATAGAAATTGATCAGCCAGTAACACTAGCCGATTCGCATCGGAGGGAGCTTGGATGACATTCGCACAGGCTTCCAAAGCTTTGGCCAGGGATCGTGTTTGATACCAATGATGTATGTTTTTTTCTAACTCATCAAGTATTTGATTAGCGAGTAACTCACAATCGGGCACTTCAATCGGGTCCCATGCACTGTTGGTTTGCAAGCTCCCATAGCGATGCGCCAAGTAAGTGGCAACGCCGTCCATTATGGCATTCCTGAAAGGTGCAGCAAGATCTCCCCCATTAACACTTAACAATCTCAAAAATCTTTGTGGCTGGCGAGATGAAGCTTCATGCAGTTGCGACCCTACCTCTTCTTGACCTCCGATCAAATAATCATCATAGCCCCTCCGGTTATCGTCTGAATAATGTTCTAGCAAACGAAGCACGCCATCATCGCCGGTAATCAGAAATACCTCATATGAAAATGGTGCGGCCACATAACCGGATCGCATGAAGATAGATGGTTCACGAAGAAAAGGACCATAAATTGATTCATACTTGGCTAGTTTCGCTTGGCATTCCTCTGAACGTAGGTGGCATGGGATAGCAGATACATATTGTACCTGCTCCTTCAATTGCCAGTAGATCTTGTCATCCCGAGTCTCCTGTTCTGTCCACACTTGATGGATCGCTGACATGACCGAATCTTGTGCTTCACCATCAAGATAAATAAATGCATTCTGTATTAATGAGCCGATTTCGTAATCTAGACTGAACTCTAATAAATTCAGATCGCACAACATCTTAGTGATCAATGTGAGATTCGTTTCAGGAGATTTTGTAAGAGCTCGAACTGCAAAATAGCATAATGCGCCTTCATGGCTGGAACACAGACGCTCCCTGTTCAATTGCCACCAAACTGAATGTTGATGAGCATGTTCGATTATTGCTTCCTCAACAGCATCGAATAGGGCACGCAGGTCATCAAAAAATCGATGTTCGGTCTTGGAATGTGCATCGTTGTATGAGGTATCACCAAGAAATCCATAGCGATAACCTATTCTTGTGTCGCAGTTTTGAGTTGACTTTATATAGCTCCAATTCTCTATCGCTTCCACCGCTAAATCGAGTAAAGCGGTTGAATCCACCATTCGCTGTTTCAGGAAGCTAGCGTTCGAGTCTCCAAAGTCATTCGATTCGCAGTGTAATTTGTTGCCAAAACTAAGCTTTGTAATATCTTCGTCGGTAATGTTTCCAATAATAAAGCGCCATAGCAAATCGTCATCAGCAACGCCAGCACGAACACACCGCGCGACAGTAGCCCCTAAAACACTATGTTCCAGATTCGGCATGTTCAGTAGGCGGTCTAGTAAGGGCTCAACCAGTGACAAATGCTCTTCCTTGATTACGGCTAGGGAATGACTTAATTGCCCTGAAATCCTTCCGCTATCTATCCAATTTAATGAAAGTGTTTGCTCCCAAAATGTTAATACTCCCTTTGCGTCGGTATTAACCCACTGCGTTACCCGAGGAATATGGGCAGCTAACCCATCTGCATCCCGCGATTCCAGGAGTGCTGGAATCAAGTAATTTAACCATAAATGGTGCCACTCAAGCGATGACGCCTGGGTGTAGATCACCTGGAATATTTCGCGATGCTGGTCTCGCAAATATTTAATAAGCTGCCAGTCATCCTCTTGCGGTATCTGCTGGGCAAATGATTCGGCTACCAAACGGCGAATATGAAAGGCAACCTTACCAGCCAGAACGGCTCTCAGTTGCTTCCTGAACTTGTGACGCTCACCCATCGCCAATTGAGCGACAAAGCTACGTATGCTCGGCCGTACGAAGGGTACGGGCGGTAAGCCTTGGATGAACGTATTGAGAGAGACGCCACGGCGTATTGCGCCGCTAATCACCAGCACATCCAACAGAGTTTGATGCCCAAACGTCAATTTCCCGTCATGAGAATCTTGCAGTATATTGAGACTGCGAAGTCGGCGTAAAATATCCTCCGAAGCACGAAAGGTCTGATGTGGAATTGATAGGCTGCGAGACTGTAGCATCGTTTCTGCGATGAATTCCAACGCTTGCATTGCTGTATCCCCCAACGCATGGTCTGCTACAACAATGGCATCGAGGTATTGCTCTGCTAGTGCTTGACCAGTTACCGCGTTGAAGCTGCCTTCACGCTCAGCCAGTTCGACAAAAATTGCCAGTTCACGAGGATTTCGGATCAGCTCACGTGTCACGGAATCAATTATAGTCGTATCAATTCCGAGATTCTGAAGTAACGGTGCGATCTCGGTTTCCCAGTCAAACGGCTGGCACTGAAACTCGCCGTCCCAATGCCGAGCGGCAATGCGACGATCGTATTTACGATCAAAGTCACGACAAGCGGTAACAACGGCGACATTCGGAATCAACAGCAGTTGGTCAATTTGTGCCAGAAAGTACGTCAAAACGCTGTGTTCACGGGCGATGGACAAAACATCCAATGAGTCGATAACCACGATTACGCGCGTATCCTCTGCCAGTCGGGCTGCTTTTTCTACCCATAGCTCTGGTAATCCTTGTGCTTGGCGCTCCTGCGCTGTCGCAAAGTCAGCGAATTCCCGCGACTGTATGAAGACCGGAACTAGATCTGAATGAACTTGCGCACGCTGCTCTAGTGTTTCTTGAAGGCTAAGCATCACACAGGTTTTGCCGGAGCCCGGAGAGCCCGTAACCAAGACAGAGCGCATACCGGCATCAATGGCAGCAAGTAGGTTTCCTACCAGAGGGCTAGGAAAATGCAACCCTCCGATATCCCTAACCCATGATCTGCCAATGGTTGATGTGCTAGCAAATAATCGACGAATTTCCACTAAGGACATGGTCGGAACCAACATTGAACCTGCTTGATGGAGAAGATCCATCAAGTTCTCTTTGGTTAAGCGATGCTGTGCTGAGGCAGACAAGTTGCAGGTTCTCGTACGCCCACCGTGCTCGTCCAGTCGTCTCCACAAGGCATCATATGCGGTATTTGAGTTGCTCGCCATTTGGCGGAGACGCTCACGAAGCAACATCTCTAAGCGATCATAATCAGGAGTCACCTCAAAATAGATTTGGCGTAAAAATTCGAAGGTAGAAAGTCCAATCGGTTTTGTGGATATCAGGGCGTTCAACTCAGCATCTGTTTTACTATGCTCTCCAGTCATATACCTGCGATAATCCAACTCATTTGAATATGCTGCAGCGAACTCTTTTAGTTTTGCGAGGCTGCCAAAATTGCAGCGCGAATAGAATCGTATTTGAGTTTGTTGATTTCTAGCTAATTCCTGAATGGATTTATCTAGCTCGTCCTCAAGATCAGAAATCGACCATGCTCTAAAATCGGTTTGATTTTTTTTGCACTGGCAACAAATATGTGAACCGTCAGACTTGGCGATTACGACATCGTCGACAAAATGAGTGGGCGAATCAATTTCAAGCGACTGATAGTCTGGATCGGTTAGTACTATCAATGCCCAATCAAAGGCAACGAACCTTTGATATATATCGCCTCGGCTTGAGCGTATTGCTGCAATACTCATATTCATTTATTTCCTTAGCGGCGCTTAATAGGTTCCTTCACTCAAATGCTACGTGGCCCGACCTCTTTGGTTCTGGCTTGTCCAGGTTGGGGATAACATTTGAACCAGCTGGCGACTTGAGCCCGAAGAGCAGGAGGAAAGGGCAAGCGTTCCTTTACGAGCGACCGTTTGAATGAGAGTCAGCTCTCAGCATTGAGAATTAGCTCCGACATCCGTGCGGCTAACTGAAGATAGCGATCGGCCTCATCTTGATTGAGGCTGAATTCCGGGAGGTGGGCAGCTTGATTCCTGAGCTTGCGCAGTTGGTCGAGAATCATGTCGCTGCTCTTCGGCAACTTCCCGAGGCGAACCAACTCTTCAACATAAGGACGAGGATTTGCCCGAGGAATATTAGCACCTTGAACAAAGCCCGACTTTTCAGCCGCGCTTTCAACAAGAACCCACGCCTCCATGATTGCAGCACGCGGTGAAACGTCCGCGATACGGCGCAACGACTCAAGCTTTGATGTGATCTCTGGACGTGGAGGAAGGGATGGCGTAGCTTGTCCTATAGACAGTACCTTTGCTTCGGCTTCAGCGAGGCCCATTTCAAAGTTTGCTTCGATATCCTTGTACTTGAACTTGAGCTGAGACATTCGTTGTAAAAGAGACCGCAATTCACCTTTGAAGAGATATGCAATCCATATCACTGCGACGGGCCAAACAATTCCGATGATGAGAGTAACGATCAGTTCCATAGCACTTGTCCTTGAAGGCTAGTAAAATATAGATAAATTCTCCATCTCATCTCACCTCACCTCTCCTTCCTTCCTTCCTTCGCGGCACATCATCTGATGACGAGTGCGGTGTAAATTTTGGCTGCATAAGCGATTGAGGGAATAGAGCAAGGTGGTGTGCTTAGAGCTATTGTTTCGGTGGCTAACCATGTCTCGACACACCGCCATCATTTCTTCACCCCCTTCTTTCCCTCACTCTCCCCCACCGCAGCCGCATTCAACTTCCGCTCTATCACCGCATGCATATTCACCGTTGAGAGGAACAGCGGCCCAAACCTGCTGTTCCCGGTAAGACCGGCAATGATGCCGCGAGCGATGCTGTAGGTCATGGCGAGGCTGTTGGGGAGGACGACGCGATCATAGGTTTCATGCTCGGTGGTGTCGGGGGTGTAGCTGAAGTAGGAGCGAATGAGTACGGTGCATTGGTAGTCCGCGGCTTTGAAGGCGGCGGGATTTTTGTTGATATCCACGCTCACCTGGAATCTGTACATGGGACTGGCTGAACCTGTGCCGCTTGCGTAGAAGTCGAAATCGATTTCCACCTCGCGTTTGGGAGCGCGATCCTTCCTTGGCCGCCAGTCAGGATTGGCCTTGACGTGGAGCTCTTCCAGCTCGTAACGTTCAAGCTGCAAAGGGGTAAGTATTGTCGCAGTCGGTTTTCGCTTCTTCATATTCCGTTCCATAAATCTGCTTGAGAGTTCGTTTCTGATACTTCTCGGATGTAACCTCCTCTCGTTCCATGGTGATCTTCAATTCGCAGCCGAGAGCCATGGCAATCTTGCCCATGGTATGTATTGTCACGTTGGTGGAGTCGCTGAAAAGCTTGGTGATGTAGGCCTTGCTGCAGCCAAGCCTCGCCGCAAGCTCAGTTCGGTTGATGCCCTTCTCCTCCATGATGCGGAGCATGTCCTCGTAGAAGCTCAGTCGGAGTACCCCCGCCTGGAATTCGGGATCTTTTTCATATTCTGCGAATCGCTCCGCGAACCAGTTATTCTTACTCATCGCCGTCACCTTTCCGAACGAGTTACTGAAGACCTTTTTTCGCACTTCAATGTTAACCTAGAGGTAAACTAGTGTCAAGTACTGTTAGCGTGATCGTCAAAATATATTTTCTCCAATCGTACACCTATCGCTCGCTTCATCCACAACGCATTCCGTCATCGCTCTTGCGATTGATCGACTTGACGACGATGTGAAGCTGCCAAGTGCTTAGCTACTTTCCGTGTCGAGGTCGACCGGTATGTCCTTTTCGACCTTCGGACACCACATGGCCGTGAATTCTCCACGCTCGAATACGATGACGTGCTCTTCGTCGTCTGCCCCGAGACGCTGTGGCCGCCTGATGCTTGCCTGTTTCATCTCTCTTACCGTGCTCTCGAAAAAGTCCGCCTCGTAGCCGCAGTCGCACAGGTAGGAAGATGGGTATAGCTCTTTTGGCATGGGGGTTTTACTCCTCGCATTATTTTTTTCGAAGTTAACCTTCAATATGAAGGGAGATGAGCGAATTTATCCCGCAGCGACTCTCGCCACAAGGTTTAGCGGTATTAGGTCATTCAATGTCTTCATCTTCCAATAATGAGTGCTGCCATTCCGAATCACGACACAATCCCACTAAATCTCCATAGAGCGTTGCTGCATTAATACCGCAGCGATCAAGCTCTATTCTGATTGATGAGAAATATTGTGCAGGTACACACAGCTTCGTTAGGCTACTTTTATATCGGCGGTTCCTTTCCAGCGAAACAAACTTCGAGTCAGTCTTACGAATATAGTGAACAGTGAACCATCCGTGTTGTGAGACTATTCTTCGGTTGATATGTTTGGGCATGAATACTTGCGTGCGACCCGAATCAAATGGTGAACCTAAATCTGGGTTCGCAACATGATCAGCTTGTGATGGGGTGAACACCCAAACCACTCCGCTCTGGTTTTCTCTTGCTGGTTGTTCCACTGCAAACCATAACGCTGCAAGAGGATTTGTAGACCAGTCTAGCAGTCGTGTCGCCATTCCACAATGCTGGGCAATTGACAACCAATCCCAATCATTCTGTGGAGTGGTGTCAAGATACGGCAAAGCTCTCGTTTTGAGTGAAGTTAGCATTCTTGATTCTGCTTCAAGAACATTCAGATCACCACGCAAACGAAGGCGAGCGATCTTTGGCAGTAAAGGCCAGTCTTCTTTTTGTCCTCGAAACAAAACATCATCAACACCATCGCAGTGGTTCTGAACGAACTCAAGAAATCCTGCTAGGGTTTGAACATCTGCGGCGCATTCGTGAGTGCCTTTTTTCATATTGCTGAAGCCCCAATTATTTGATGTATCCACTTACCTTGTTACCGTACTCCATGCCCTCCCGCATATAACACTTCCTGAATACCAAAGCATTCAGCCGCTTGATAACACTTTCATCACTTCCGCACTCATACACACCGAAGTTCTTAGGTACTCCATGCGCCTGGCAAAGCGCGAGTACGACATGACAATCGTTCGAGCCCTCTACGAGCAATACTTTTGATGTCGTTTGCTTACAGATTTCAGTATCCATATCAGCGGGTCTCGACATCCATTTCGAGAGAATCGGACAAGGTTTCGGGTGTGTACCGCGTTACCTTCGTGTGGCCTTCGTTGCTATCGAGCCGGTAATACTCTCCTGATGTGGCGTTCTCCTTCCACACCTTCGCGAAACTCGCTATGCAATCGCGGCTGTGCGTTGTGGCAAAGATCTGTACATTCAATCGTTCGGCCAATCGGAACAGCATATCCCAGACGTTGCTTTGCACGCTCCAATGCAGGCCGTTCTCAAATTCATCGACGAGCAATATGCCGTCACTTGCATTTACCAGGGCGAGGATGATATGGAAGATGCGCATCATCCCGTCTCCCATATATTTCAGAGGGAGAGGATCTTTGAACCCGTTGACTTTGATTAGCGGAATCCTGTGGCAATTTCGTCCTGAATCTTCCACGAAAGCGATGGCGGTCGCCCGGGGTTCAATCAATTGCATCGCGCGGATGACTTCTGGTTCCAGATCGGTTAAGCTGGTCCGGTCCCACAACTCAGCCAATGTATAACCGCTCATGTTCCCTGTCGCGACTGATTGACAAGGCATCGCAGCTCCCTCATGTATGCGATTGGAGAACGATACTCTGTATGGTATACCCATGGGGACATCCAACCTGATGAAACGCCGTATATGCCCGCTTGTCTCGGCAATGAGTGCCGGCTCCACCTGCAGCGACTTTGTGCCCGGCTCCATCACGGTCAGATGGATACGCTCGACAGAACCGTCTCGCTGACGTTCCAGCGCGAACCCGGCGGACGTGACGTGCAGTGCGTTTTCCTGGAAGGATTCATTACTCTCTCCGATCCGAAATCCATCCTCACCAATGATTGGGAACCTGTGTCCGCAGAACAAGTGCCGCACGGTTTGCGAGCTGAGGACGACCTGGGATCCGCTTCCTTCCGAGTCCAAGTTCTCATGCCGCACGTTCACGAGATCGAACAATACCGACTCCGAGGCATTGCTCGCGTAGAGTTCCAACGCTTCGAGGAGGGCGCTTTTGCCGGAATTGTTTTTGCCGACAAAGAGATTGACGCGACTCAGCTTCGGGACTTCAAGATCCCGGAACATACGAAAATTTCTGATTCTTATGGAGTTGAGCATCGGTACTTGCCTACGTATGGTTTAATACAGCTCTTTTCATTGCTATCCTGGATGCACGGATTACAGCAGCAAGATTTTTTCAAGTTTCGCTGCGTATGTAATCGAATTATCTGATGTGAGTATTATTGGCGTCTTTCTTCCATCTATGTTCAACTCAACGATATTCGCTTCCGGAGTAGAAACAACATTTATGACTTTTGCATGTTGAATGGTAGTTACTCCATCGGCTACCAGCAACGTTCGTTTATTGGTCAGGTAGATTTCTCCCTCCTTATCGATGGTGAACCCTACGTATTTGATTTTCTGACCCTGAATAGTCTGTGTTCGAAGAATTTTCTTTTTCAGTATTCTCGCGTGCGAAGCATAATAGCATTTTTCGTCTTTGCTCAACTTGACAGGTACTTCAATCTCTGTGAGCTCCATCTGTATTTCACTGCGTATATCGGACATGATCTTTATGCTGTTCATCTCATTCTGAATTTGCTTTTTATCCAGCTCCAGAATGTTCGCCATATTAATTAGCATCTGCTCCTCTTCCTCATCCAAAAAATGATCGGCGAAATATTCATCAAATAGTTCGCCGAAGATTCGGATTTTTACCGAATTAAAATCACTCTCAGAAATTCCAAGCGAATCCTTCAATATGCAAATTCTGAGATACTGATCTCGATTTATACTTTCTGCCAAGGAGGATAGAATCAATACCATGAATTGATATGCAAAGATCCGTCGCGAGATCTTATTCAAACCGTTAAATCGGTCCATCTCCACGATTATATCAAAATCCATTCCATCCTGCACTTTTGTCTCACAGTCGCGAAACATCTGCTCTACATCTGTCTTGCTCCTTTTTATTGCAAAATTACTCACACTGAGAATAATTCCAAGAACAATCAAACCTGCACCAATGACTATTCCGGGTATTGAGCTGCTCGGAACGGTAATCAAGAGGGTGATAGTGCCGAAAAGAATTAGCCAGATATTCGCTGTTGTCGAACTGGGAAATACCGGGATCGGTCCCAGTTTAACGTCAGTTCTCTGAACATTAGAAGGATAGGTTACTCCCGTATCCACAAAAACTTCTTCAGTATCATATCCACTCAAGGCCGGTACGCCAGGATTTACGGCTGCAGCTCTTGATCCAGAGACTGCTGAGGTTCCCAACGATTTACGCATATACACACCACCACGTCCAGCGTGCATATACGCACCCCGTGGTCCCGTACCGGCTCTGAGTCCTTTCACGCCAGCGGAGACTCCTATACCACTTTTTGAGAGGTTAAAACGTATAGGACCTGCTTTGAAACTCTTTCTTAAATAAAATGCCATATCGCTTCTCCTTCGAAGTAGATTTGTTATGTTCCCCCCTCACCCCACCCTCCATACCTTCATCACTTCATCACCCAAATGATTTATCACCTTGACGGCGATGCGGCGGGAGGCGGGGATGGCGAAGGGGCGGGAGGTGTCGCTGTGGAGGGTATCCCAGGCGTCGGGGTTGATTTCGGCGCGGAGGGTGGTTTTCAGGGCTTTGTAGGGATCGTTCTGACCGAGGAAGTAGGCGTGGCGGACGAAGAAACTCTCGCCGTTGTAGTCGGTGTCGATGAACCAGCAGGCGATGCCGTCGGCGTTGTCGCTGCGCACTTCGCCGGTGCCGGGATCGAAGACGTCCACGCCGTTGACCTTCACCCGGATGTTGCCGTCTGCGTCCGGATCGAGTATGTCGATGTCGGGCTCGCCGAAAATGACGAAGAGGTTGCCGACGCCGGTGCTCTTGAGGTCTTCGGCCATGTGTAGATCGGCGTTCATGCGGGCCTTGAGTATGGGGATGCGGCCGAGCTTATGGAATTCGTTGGCGTGCGCTTCGTAGTTGAAGGCGCAGGCAATGAGTACGTCGAAGTTCGCGTCGCCGGCTTCGCGCGCGGCGTCCACGAGGTCGGGACGGGATACGGTACCGAATTCGGGACCGATGAATATGCCCGCGCGCTTCTCTACATCGCCTTCGCTGTAGCGTCCTTCGGCGCAGATGTAGTCGCCGGGCCAACCGGTGAGCGAAATGAAGCTGATCTTGTCCGTTTTGTGTGCCTGCTGTACGCCCGCGATGCGCAGGTTCTCGAGTATCATCTGTTCGAAACTCTGTCCGGGTGCGTAATCGATGCCGCCCGCCTTGACCTTCATGGGATCGATAAGCTCGTCGTCCTCATCCACGCCGAGGACGCGGTGGGGACTGAGACTCTCTACGGTGAAGGGACCGGCAACGCGGACTTTCTTCCTGTCTTCGTAAGGTTTGTCGTACAGGAATTCAAACTCGGCCTTGGCTGCGATGGATGCGTCGATGGCCTTCTGACGGGCGAGCCGAGCTGTCCAGAAATCCTGCAACGGCTGCGCGGCGGTGGCGGGCCAACCGGCGGGAGCTTCGCGGGGCACTTCCCATTCCAGCAATGCATTCGCCGGCACGGCGTCTCCACTAGGCATGCTGAAGGTCTCGCCCTTCTTCGCATCGAAGCGTAGCTCCTTGCCCTGCCTGCCGCCCGTACCGACGCGGTAGGGTTTTTTGTGGCCATGGAGCGCGGTGTTGAGTGCGTCGAGGGCGGATTGCACTGCGGGCTGGAGCTGCTCCCAGATCACGTCGATTTCGGCGTTGTTGGCGATGGACTTGAGCGTGATATGCGGCACGCGCTCATACACGAAGCCGTGGCGCACGTTGCCGTAGGTGGGCTTGCTCACATACGCCCTGCCGCCGACTTCCGCCTCCTTGAGCAGACCATCCTGCGAATCCGCGAGCAGATAGTAGGGATAGCGCGCGCCCATGATGCGCGCACGCGCCAGAGCCAACGCCACGCGCGAGGTATCGATAGTGATCCAGCGCCTCCCCCACTGCTCGGCGACAAAAGCCGTTGTTCCCGAACCACACGTGGGATCCAGAACGAGATCGCCGGGATCGGTGGTCATGAGGATACAGCGCTGGATGACCTTTGTTGCTGTTTGAACCACGTATAGTCTGGGATCACTGTATTGACCTGTGATAGTGTCCACCCACGTAGATGCAAGAGGCTGCATTGGATAGTCGTCAAAAAATCTCACAAACCGAACCGAATTTAAGCTCTCATGTATTCTGTTGGCAGAAGATAACCGACGCATACCTTTCGGTGAAGTTGTCCAAAATCGCGTACCAGGGATATATTTTCTACCTTGGGAATGGAACTCGGTTTTTCCTTCGCTATAATCGTGGCTGCTGGTCAGATCACCAACTGAATAAAGTCTTGAGCTTTCTGATCGCTCTCCAGTACCAATTTTTTTTCGAGTCCCATTCTCATCTTGGAGATAGCTGTAAAACCCTAGATCACTCTCATACCCCTTTTCAACGAGGATGCTCCGAAACTTCGTAGTCTCTCGATTCTTGCTAAACCAGATCACGTAATCAAAGTTGTTTGATAGGTACTCTGAGGTTAAGGAAGTTGTTTTTTTGAAGGAAATCAGCGCGACAAAATTAGTGTCCCCAAAGACCTCATCCATCAATGCTCTCACCCGATGCACATTCTCGTCACCGATTTGCACAAATATCGTCCCCGACTCGGTGAGCAAATCGCGGGCCACTGTGAGGCGATCGCGTAGATAGGTGAGATAGCTGTGTATGCCGTCGCGCCAGGTGTCGCGGAAGGCCTTGACCTGCTCGGGCTCGCGCGTGATCTGATCGGTCTTGCCGTCCTTGACGTCGCGGCTGGTGGTGGACCACTGGAAATTGCTGTTGAATTTGATGCCATAGGGCGGATCGAGATATATGCACTGCACTTTGCCGCGCAACCCTTCGCGCTCGGCCAGCGAGGCCATGACCTGCAGGCTGTCGCCGAGTATCATGCGGTTGCTCCAGTTCTGCTCATGCTTGTAGAACTCGGTTTTGTCCGCGCCCTCGGGCATACCGTTGAAATCGGAGAAGAGATCGATGGTCACCACGCCGCTGTCCTGCTCCGTCTGCCGCGATGTGCGCAGGAGATCGTCGATCAGCGCCTTGGGATGGACTTTCTCCTGTATATACACCGGCGGCGCCTGCACAACAAGATCGCTCCAATCCTTCTCGTCCTTGCCTCGCCACACGAGCTGCGGATCGAGATCGGTGTTGCGTGGGTAGCGCACTTCGCGCGGTGCCTGCTGTTGCTTGTCCAGCACCGACTGATGCTCGGCAGTCGGAATATTGCTGCGCTTGTCGTCGGTGTGTTTGATGGTGTCGATGTATTTGATTTTAGCCATAATACGTACGCGGTTTATGCGGATTAATACAGATTGACGCTGATGGAATTGTTATGGGTGCGGTTTTGTAAGGTTTGAGTCGGGTTTGGGGTGACTGCGGCTGTTTCTGCGACAGCTTGTCGCAGAATGTGCCGCGGTTGCCTGTTGTCGTGCGTTGTGATGGCGCTTTTGTACGTCGGTGGCAATTCTCTCACAGGTTGTGAGAGAATTTGGGATACGGTGATCGGTATGCGAGGAGGATGAGGAGGATTTGAATTTTCACACAAGTTTTTACACATATTATCACACAAGTTTTCACACAACCTATCAACCACCTTTTCACCCAACCTATCACCCAACCTGGTGAGTCTTCTGCACAGCGCGTTTTGGCTAGTGGAAGTGGGCTCGAATAGGATTTGCTCTGGGGTTTCACTCAACCTATCACCCAACCTATCACCCAACTTTTCACACAACCGATCACCTAACTTTTCTCCATACTTTTCCCCTAAATTTTCAGCCAACCTGGATGAACGAAGACCAATATGGACAGTGGTTTGGTGGAGGTTGGCGCAATTATTCACGCCACTTTCTCCTTCATTTTCTCCTTCATTTTTTGATGGTTGAAGGAGATAATGAAGATACTTGGTCTCATTGTCCGTTTCGAAACGAATCATGCTTCGAGACGCCACCGACCAACTCTCTCTGTATACCGAACACTTAAACCGCGGCGGCTCCTGTTTAGGACAACATGTAAAATCTGTTTGATTCGATTGACCTCGCAGACTCACCGCCTCGGCCCCGGCCATTGTGGGCTTCGACCAACTCACCCCCCGGCCCCCTCTCTTGGTAGAGAGGGGGAGGAAGAAGTATGATTCAGTGTTTATTTCACACATGCGAACGCATATAGTTTGGTTACACGGCACGAAATGGAGCGTTGCGCTGCTCACGAGATCATGGGGACCGTACTTATGAACACCGTAGAAGTACGGATGCCGCCCTTCGACTGCGCGCCGGATGATGCGTTTCCCTTGTTTCAGAGACTTTCCTGCGGCGCTGCGCTCAGGGTGACGGTGTTTGTTATCGCTTCCCTTCAGCATCATGGCAAGCTCTCGAGTACTTTATCGCACTGTGCTTCGAGGAGGGCGGTGAAGTCGGATTGCATGGTGTACATGTCGGTGAATTCGGCGAAGGCCCAGCGGCCCCAGGTGCCGAGGTTGTTGACGCCTGGAATCCAGTAGGTGTCCATGGTGGCCTTTTTTTCCTTGGCGTCTTCGCGGCGGTAGCCCTTGATCTCGATGATGAGATGCAGAGGATCGTCGGGTCCGCGACCGTCGTCCACCAGCACGATGAAGTCCGGACGGTAGCGGCGGTTTTCCGAACCCATGCGGTATGGGACCTCGAAACCGAGGTTGTGATTCTTTGTGTAAGCCAGCACCCGGGGATGCGCCTCGGCGATGCGGCAGAACTCCCCTTCCCAGTCGCTATCGAGGATTACCCAGTTGACGTGATTCTTCGGAGGCGGTCCGCCGGTATCCCAGCGAGCGGCGCGCGAAGTCGAGAAGCGCACATACGCAGTACTGCCCGAGGGATTGTAGGGATCGAGCACGGCGCGTATCGGACGCTCGCCGAGATTCGCCCTCGTGATGGCGGTGGTGATGCGGTTGCAAGCGTCGTCCGCGAGCTGCGGATAGAGCAGCATGGCGGGATAGGTGTCGCCCTTGCATTCGAGACAGGTGGCCAGCCACTGCGCGGCGATGCGTTTGAGCTGTCCGAAGAGATGCAGCTTCGGATCCTCGCCCGGATCGCGGAAGCGCGTGTACACGAGCCGCTTGGTCAGCGCAAAGAGCAGCGTGGGCGTGCGCACATCGCGAAGGTGCTTTACGTTGAGGTCCACCGCCTCGCCGATGATGCCGGAATTCTGTGTAATGGTCGGCCCCACCAGCTCGGGTGTGAGCACAAGCACTGAATCGTCATTGAATTCGGCCGTGAGTTTTTCTTCCGGCAATTCCACGCGATAGCCCTCAACGCGCGGGTAGGTGATTTCGAGATGGTCGCGATCGGGACGCAGCGCGGTGACCTGAATCACTTCGCGCGGCGGCGGGATGGGCGCGATTACTGGCTTTGCGGTGAAGTCGAAGGGCACGCCGAATACGTCGGCATATTCCGGGACGAAACGATTATCCTCGTTGAGTTCATAGGACTGCCGCCGCAGCGCGCGTCCGATGACCTGCTCACAAAGCAATTGCGTACCGAATGCGCGGATGCCGAGGATGTGGGTGACGTTGTTCGCATCCCAGCCCTCGGTGAGCATGGATACCGACACTACGCAACGCACGCCGGCGCCGAGCCTGCCGGACTTGCCCACGGTGTTCATCACCTCGCGCAGCAATTCCTGATCGCTGAGATTGTCGGCGGCGCGGGGATCGCCTGTGCGCTCGACGATTTCGCGGCGAAAGCGATCAATTTCATCCGACGCCATGTTGCGGAAATTGTCATCCAGCGCATCGCCAGCCTCGAGCTGCTGCGAATCGATGAGCAGCGTACTCGGGCGTCCGAGCGGTGCGCCGGAGCTGTCGTAATTGCGAAAGAGAGCCAGGCGTCCGTTTTCCAGCACACTGTTGCCTTGCTCATCGCTCCGGTAAAATCCCGATACATAATCGTAGACAAGTTTCGAGATGGCGGTATTCTGGCAAACCACGATAAAGCATGGCGGCACGGAGATGCCCGCTTCAGCCCAGGCGTTGTAGGTTTTTTCGTAGTGACCGTACAGCGCCTCCATTGCGGTGAGCAGGCGTGTCGGTAGCTTGAGGGGATCTAGCTCGCCGCCTTTCCCTCTCCCCTTTTTAGGCATATCCTTCCCGATGTTGTCCCAGAGATTGCGGAACATCGGCATGTCGCTGCCGGGAATATTCTCAGCCACCGGCACGCGTGGCAGCTTGACGATGCCGCATTCGATGGCGTCCATAAGCGAGAAGTCGCTCATCGTCCACGGGAAAAGCGTCCCTTCGGCGTAGCCCGAGCCGCGCAGGAAAAACGGCGTCGCGGAGAGATCGACCACGCGGGTGAGGCCGAGCTTGCGGTTTACAGCTTCGAGTCCGGAAATCCACAGCCGCGCAGCTTCGTTGTTGGCCTCGGCTTCCTTTCTCTCGTCGCCCTTCAGGTCCTCTTCATCGGCATCGGGTTTTTCGCGATAGCAGTGATGGGCTTCGTCGTTGAGCACGAGAATGTTTTTCATGCCCATAAGATCCGGCATTACGCGCTGAATCATCTGCCCCTCGGTTTCGGTGGTCTGCAGGTCCTGTCCCCTGCGGCCCTTGAGCAGCATGCGACCGCCTTTCGAGATATCGATGCGTTCCCGCAGCTTGAATGCATGGAAATTCGTGATCACGATTTTCGCGCGGCGGATATCCTCGATCATGTCGTTGGGCACGAGCTCGCGGTTCGCATAATAGCTCTCGGTATCGTTAGGCAGCAGCACGCGGAGGCGGTCGCGTATGGTGATGCCTGGCGTGACCACCAGAAAGCCGCGCGTGAACATCTTGCTCCCCGGCCGACGCACGGCGTTGACCGTCTGCCACGCGATAATCATGGCCATGACCGTGGTCTTGCCCGCGCCGGTGGCGAGTTTGAGAGCGAGGCGTTCCAGCTCGGGATTGGCGTTGAGGTTGGCCGCCTTGAGCAGGTTCAGCGTCTCCTTCCCCTGCTTCGTGCCCGGTGCCACCTCCGTAAGCCAAATGATCGTCTCTGCGGCCTCAATCTGGCAGAAGAACGGCCGGTAGCCGCTGAACTGATGCTTCCTCCAGTGCCTCAGCAGCCGCGCGGTTTCCGGCGTCACGCCCCATTTATCTTCCGGCAGCGAGCGCCATTCATCCACATACCCACGAATGCGGTTGATCGTCTCCGTCAGATCGTACTGCTGCTCTTTCGTCGACAGTCCCTTACCCTCATCGAACACCATTTCTTCTTGCGTCTTCGCCTTGCGCTTTTTCGGTTTCGGAATCGGCGTAATAAACTCCGCCCTCCTCCGATGCTCGAGAATGCGCTGCGTCGGTTGTCCCGCTTCATCGAGTTCCCAATGCCGCCGCGGGTACTCGTAGGGTGAGTTGAGGATTGGTGCGGAAAAGAAGAGGTCGGTCATGTGGTGCTGCAAAGTATGAAGAAAAGTTCAGTTTGAAATATTGGTGAATTCTCTCATACAGATAATACGAACGTAAGGGTAATTTTTGGACAACATGATTGTTGTGCCGTTTCCAGTCTCAAAATAGTTCATCAAGAATATAGTTCCTCTGTTTCTGAGCCATTTTATGGAACTTCACCCAGCGAGACGTCCAGAAATCCTTCCTGGTCTTAAACACTGTCGCCAGAAAATCGTCATGTGTCATCGTATCCCAATCCGTTTTACCCTGGAACCTCTGATCAAATGCTTCATTCCTCCATATCAGATGATGGTAGGTGAATTTTTGAACCAGTCCGAAGTGTTTGAAGTACGCCTCCTTCCAGCCACGAATTCGAATCTCGAGACGTGGATCGGAAATTGCAATTGTATCTGCTACATCGGGCTTGATTTTGTCCCAGGCTAGTTTTTTTTCAGTTGCCTCTGGCATGCCAGAGAATTTCGCATGAATATTCTCTGCTGCATCGAGGAAGAGGTCGAAATTCTTTCGCTGCTTGATCTTGCCTGTAGAATCCTGTTTGTATTTCCATTCAAGCCAAGGAAGATCAGGGTAATGTCCCGTCTGTGCATGACCAATTTTGGGCAGGATATCCAGAACTACATTCTCCGCAACGGGATCAATCCAATCCGATCTTTCTTTATACTTGATACCGGAGGCATCATTCAGTTCATCGTCCTTACCGACAAAACCGGAATGCGCCCACGTATCCGCATACGTATGCATGGCAATGCCAAGGGCGATCATTCTGTCTGCTTGATCTGATTCAGAGAGTGCACGATCGATAACCTGATTGGCGAGAGGTGAATTCGGCTCGGTGATGAACGCATCAGGTTGAGACGTGAGGAATCCTTTGGGTAGAAAATGGAAAGGCATATGAATTTTTCGTTGGACGGTCCATTTCACAGCTCCAAGCCCATTATGCGCGGTACGAACAGGATCGAACATGAAGTCCGTGCAGTTCATTGGATCGCTCTCGATCGAATCGTCAACATATTGCGATGCGTAGGCGATGGTGAACGCATCATCCTTTTTCAAACCGGCGGCCATCGCAAGAAAGCCTAACCCATAAAAATGCATGTCCTGTTGCATGATGAACTCCGTTTTCTGATAGGTTATTTACGCACACTTTTCATCCATGCTTCATGCGCATTAAACCACTTGGGGCTACTCACGCCCAGCTTGGCGATTTGCCGTGGATGCGCGAATGGGCGGACCTCGTATTCCCGGCCTTCAATGATGACGGGAACGCTGCTACCGTAGGGATGCTTTTTGGTGAAGGCCGCGAGCGTGCTCCAGCCGGGGACGAAATATGTGAGAAACTGCTGTATGGGTTCGTCACCCAACAGAATGATCTGCTCCGCCTTGGACTGCCGTAGCTCACGCAGAATGGCGTTGCGGCGCTCGTCGTCGATGGGTTCGAGTGTCGGCACGGTTGCGGCGGGCAGCAGTCCCTTGTCGACGTATCGTTGATAAGCACGCTTGATGGCACTGGCCTGTCCGGCATTGCGGCGGCTTTGCGGCACGAGATCACACAGCCACACATCCTTACGGTTGAGACCGAGGGGAGCGAGAATGCGATCGTCCAGCGCCTCGGCCGAGGGGCCGTTGAGATTCCTTCTTGAGGGATGCAGCACTCCCACGCCCTTCGGTACTTTGATGCGTTTAATGATCGCTTCGGTCCCACTCCCGTCCCAGAATATCTCCGGCTCGCTTGCCACCGCGAGGGCGAGCACCAGCAATTTGCCCTTCGCATCCCGCCACTCGGCATGCACGGCGCTAGCGTACACACCGAGAACGAAGACCTTTTTCGGGCTGCGGTCTTTTTGAACGACATCCTTTACCGGCTGGCCGAAGGGAAAGCGATAGGTGCTGGTCTGTTGCATGAGCTGCTCCTGGGTTAATCGTTAATGGATAATGGATAATGGATAATGGATAATGGATAATGGACAATGGACAATTTGACTTATCAATCTCCATGCCGCTATTCCTCATTGCCGTGTCTTCAATATTATCCATTGTCCATTCTCCATTGGCCATTATCAATTATCAATTGTCCATTAATACGAGCACTTGCATGCGGCGCATATATTATCCGGATATTCTACGCACACTTCTACACACGCATGTGCTGAACTTATGAGCCAGTTATGAGCCGGCTCATAACGTATGAGCCGGGCGCATAACTTATGGGTTGAAGTCATAATACGACCCCCTTCGTTCACCATGCTTGTAAATTTTGCTTTCATACGCCAACCGTGTCAGCAGTTTTGCAGCCTGGTCTTTCGTCAGTCGGCACAGATCCATGACATCCGCTCGCTTTATGCTTCCGTGCTTGTCGATGTAGTTGAGCACCATCTGTTCCTGCTGGATGGGGGCGAATCCGGCTTGGCGGATGTATTCCGATTTCTTCCCTGCCTTACGGTACAGGGTGGCGCTGAGGGTATAGGTTCGCCCCCGTCCGGTGCCGTAGGGTTCCAGAAAGCCGGTTTCGACCAGTTTTTCCAGTGAGGACCGCACACTAGTCTCCGGCTTCTGAACGGACGGAGCCAGGTCAGCGGTGGTAAGTCGGCGTCCTTCACGCAGTCGGGAGAGAATGATCAGGGAATCAATGGGCATATCCCCGAGTTTCTCATCCTGCTCAACCACCATTTTCAGGAAGTCCAGATCAGCAGCGACGTTCGCAAGAAGGAGATGTACGGTGTAGTCATTGGACAGGGAGTAGTCCGGTGCCGGACGGCCGTAACGCAGCATGCCTTCATAGATGCGGTCGATACCGCGCCCCGTCCGTTCGGCCAGTCCTATCCGTTTGATGACATCGGCAAGAAGCGGATTTCGCGAGCGAGGGTCTGCGACCAGCAGATTATCCAGTGTCACCCCCTCGACAAATCCACCGGGATTGGAAATGGAGAGTCCGTCATCGCTGATTTTCACATGAATCGCGCCCAGACGGCTGAAATCGCGATGGACCAGTGCATTCACCAATGCCTCTCGAAAGGCACGACGATCGTAGTTCGGTACAGGTACCCGAAACAGACCGACCTCTATCTCCTCTTCAATAATCCAGGGCTTGAACTGTTTTTCAATCTCCTCGAAAGATTCGATGAGAGGGGTGCGATAGAATTCATTCACCTGGACATCGGTGCCTCTCAAGACTTGAAAGGCCGCCTCGTGAGCAGGCAGGTGGGTGCGCAGCAATTCTTCGGTGCCCAGCAACAGCAATCCGGCAACGGTTGGTTTGCGAACACCATGGACAACTCGGCAAAGACCAAGTGCCGCATCGAGTTCATCATCCGACAGCGCGTGCAAGGAATTGTCGCCGCCATATTTCTTGATGGCATTGCGCATACGCAATCGCTGAAGGGGGTCAAATTGCTCGGCAGTCAGCTCGTCGAGTAATATTGCCGAGGGATCGACCTGCCCCAGAGACGACTGCCTCTGGATAAACTCATGCGGATAGAAAGGAAGCGCTTCCGGCGAACCATCGAACTTGATTTTGCGGCGATACGATGCTCCATCAGACGTCGCCACAATCTGGCGAGATTTAGGAACCTCGATTTGTACGATATCGTGACCAGAAACCGTGAGTTTCCGGGCTCGGACGGACAAGGCGGGATTGGTTCGGTTGGCAATGAGAGCGGGCAGGGTGGAGATATTCTGATGCGACTCGTGCAACCCGGTCACCTTGCCGTCATCCTCAACCCCGAGCAGCAGCTGACCGCCCTCGGTGTTGGCTAAGGAAACAACCGCGGCAATGAGATCGGCATCCGACAGCCGCTTGCGGTCGCTTTTGAATTCTAGCGACAGGGTCTCACCTTGCTGGATCAGTTTCGCGATTTCGTGTTCATTCATGCCAATTCGTGCTTCCTAAAATCTGCATCCTTTTGCCTTGTCTGATTTCCGCCATAATGGCTTTCTTTATCTCAATCAGGTAGCGATCCACATCGGTCTCGTCCGCCAGCCAGGCTTTGTCAAACGAGACTTTGACCGAACGTATAGACACATACTCGATGTGCTGCACGGCGTTGGCCGATGATGCGGGTCTCGCGGCTTCATCCGCTATGGTGGCGCCATCAGTCGCTGGTATCGGGTTTGGCGCTTGCGCGGATTGCGCGCACGAGGAGTTTGTCCTTCGCATCCAGCCATTTCGCATGCACGGCGCTGGCGTACACACCGAGAACGAAGACCTTTTTCGGGCTGCGGTCTTTCTGAACGACATCCTTCACCGGCTGGCCGAAGGGAAAGCGATAGGTGCTGGTCTGTGTCATGTCCTGTTCCGTTGTTTAAGGTCGATATTATTCTCTCGTTCAGAATGATCACTATAACGCAAGCGTCCCCGCTGCTATTGTGCGGAAGTGAAATGCTGATTGCGGTTGCCTGGCTCAAGCTTCATGAACACACCGTGGAGGTGGACAGAAAAAGAACAGGCGGAGACGGTTACGGACTCAATAGTCGGCAATGTAGAAGAATATCCTGATAATTCAAACTGTGTACATGGGAGTCCGTCGTCTCCGCCGCAGGATTTTTCCCTAATACGTACGCAGCTGAATACGTGCGCGGATTTTCGCGGATTATTGCGGATGAACGCGGATGAATACGTGCGCGGATTTTCGCGGATTATTGCGGATGAACGCGGATGAATACGTGCGCGGATTTTCACGGATTCTTGCGGATGAACACGGATAAGAAATTTTTTTAGACTTCGTAGCCGGGTCGGTTGGTGCTGGTTATCCCAAACACCTGAATTCCAGGTCAAGCTCCGCACA
>CAYJMN010000013.1:0-86307 GCA_964371045.1 uncultured Chromatiales bacterium
GTCATCCTTGAAATGGACCGGCGTACGGTGCTGGTGGGCACACTCAGGCTGACGCACCGGTTTATATCGAGTGTGACATGGGTAAAATGTAACAAAGTATCGTCACCCTGAGCGCAACGATCGCGGCCCTTCTCCGCCTAAGGCGGACACGACCGTGAACGCCGGTGCCTCAAGCTCACGTTGTACTGCGGTCGTTGCACTGCTTATGACGTGTGATGCTCCAGACCTGTGAACACTGAGAAGGACGAACGCCACACTTCGACTCCGCACCGCAATACCATTTTTCTTCGAACTCAATTATTACCGCGGTGCTTCGCTGCTCATGACATCGAGGAGTCCGAACTGGCTAGACTCGTAAAAGCCCGGACGTGCGCCTCCTGAGCCGCCACCGCTAAATAAGCTCAGTTTCCAGATTCAACATCAGCCGGTGTCAGCCCCAGGCTGATCGCAGGTCCAAGGCTCGCCGCAGCGAGGAAAAGGGAAGTGCCGTCCCTGCGGGACTGAGAGAGGGTGCGGTGCTGGGCGCGTGAACCCCACACTTACGTGAGGGGATTACGGAAGTATCGCCCTGCGGGCTGAGGAACTCGTTTTTCCTCATCCCCCTGCGCCTCTCTCGCCGCGCTGTTCGTGACAACGTGGGATCTGGACTTGCGAATACCGAGGAAGCCGAACGCCACTCCTTTCCCGCAGTAGAGGGATGCCCGTGAACGTCCGTACATCCATCACACATCTTGCTGCGGGCACTCCGCTGCTCATGACATGAATGGGACGGTACTTATGAACACCGCAGAAGACCGGCTGCCGCTCTTCCCCGCAGTAGCGGGGTGCCCGTGAACGTCCGTACATCTACCCCACATTTTGAGGCGGGCACTGCGCTGCTCATGACATCAGGCGGTACGGATCTGCAAAGCTTGAATAATTCGGATGCCGCCCTTCGACTCCACGACCGTGAACGGCGGTGCTTCAAGCTCACGCTGTGCCGCGGTCGTTGCGCTCAGGGTGACGGTGCTGGTTTACGCCACCCCAAGTACATGTCACACTCAATATAACCCGTCGCGCAGCGCTGGTTACTTGACTCAGGATGACGGTATTTTTTAACATCACCTCAAATGTCACACTCGATATAAACCGGAGCGCAGCGAAGTTTACCCGACTCAGGGTGACGTTATTTATTTACATTCTCTCCAATGTCACACCCAGGTCGCAGTTTCGCCGCGGCGGGGTGACGACGTTTGCCTGGCGTGGCACAAATCGATGACTGGATCAACATCCGAAATCAGCATCCGAATAAATATCATTGCTTATTCTTCCGGAAACCGTGATATTAGCGTGTTACGGAGGGCAGGAACACCGTCGGTAGTGCAGTACCAGAACTGCGAGAATCAGGTCTCAAGAGCAACGAAATTTCATGTATGAATATTCCTCGGCCATGACGTCGGAGAGTTGTTTTACAGTTACGAACAGAATGAAGCGCCTTTTTCTTTTATTGACCGCGCTGATCTGCGCCGCTCCGCTTCACGCGCAAGTGCTTTGCATCAGGGATGCGGTGACGCATGAACCGCTCGAGCAGGCGGCGTTGTACAGCAGGGAGCCGAGAATTTCCTCGGTGACAGATGCGAAGGGACGGGTCGACATCGCACCATTCACGAACGCGGACAGCATCCATGTGGAGATGATCGGCTATGTTCGCGAGGTTTTTTCGCACGAACAGCTTGCGGCGGCGCCGGTGCTGTTCCTCAGGCAAACGCATTTTGCAATGAACGAAATTGTGGTTTCCGCCACGAGATGGAAACAGAACCGCGACGAAGTACCCGCGCGCATGATTACGCTGACCCGCTCCGATGCCGCGATGCAGAATGTGCAGACCTCCGCAGATCTGCTTGCCGTGAGCGGCGAGATATTCGTTCAGAAAAGTCAGCTCGGAGGCGGAAGTCCGATGATACGGGGTTTCTGCGGCAACAAGGTGCTTCTCGCGGTGGATGGCGTACGGATGAATACATCCATCTTCCGTCGCGGAAATCTGCAAAACGTGATCTCGCTCGATCCCTTTTCGCTGGAGCGGACCGAGATCGTGTTCGGCCCCGGCTCGGTGATGTACGGGAGTGATGCCATCGGAGGAGTGATGAGTTTTTCCACTCTCATTCCTGCTTTTTCGAATGGAGACGCTCCGTTGACGATGACCAATGTCACGTTCCGCGGCTCTTCCGCGAACTCCGAGAAAACCGGTCATCTCGATCTGCATATCGGGCTGAAACGATGGGCCCTCATCAGCGGAGTCACATACTCCGATTTTGGAGATCTGCGTATGGGTGGCAACGGCCCCGACGACTATCTGCGTCCGGAGTATGCGGCAAGGATCGAGGGACGCGACACGGTGCTCTCGAATCCGGATCCGCTGGTACAAAAACCGAGCGGATATCACCAGATCAGCCTGATGCAGAAAATCCGCTACAGACCGGACGACGCCTGGGATATCAATTACGGCGCCCACTATTCCACGACCAGCGATTACCCGCGTTACGACCGGCTTGTCAGATATCGTGGAGACGATCCGCGGTCGGCGGAATGGTATTACGGTCCACAGGTATGGATGATGCACGCGCTCAATGTGCGGCACAGCAATGGCGGCGGAATCTATGATAAGTTGACGGCCACCGCCGCATATCAGGTATTCGGGGAAAGCCGGCATGATCGCGACTTTGGCAAGAGGACCCGGTTCAACAAAACGGAAAGCGTCGACGCCCTTTCGATGAATATCGATGCGGAGAAAAATCTATCGGATGTCGATCTCTTGCATTACGGTATGGAAATTATCCATAACACTTCTGAATCCGTTGGCGAAGAGGAAGACATCGCAAGCGGAGTATCCACCACTGGCTCCAGCCGCTATCCAGGCAGAGCGGTATGGAATTCCTGGGCGGTTTTCACGAATTATCGACGCGAACTGGCCGAGGATTTTCAGTTTCACGGCGGAGCGCGCTACAATATTGTGACGCTTGGCGCAGCATTCGATACGACTTTTTATGCGTTCCCATTCACAGATATTTCGATAGAGAATGCGGCATTGAATGGCAGCCTTGGTATTGTCTATTCACCTGGCCTGGATTGGCATATAGCGGGCAATGTTTCGACGGGATTTCGCGCACCGAATGTCGACGACATGGGCAAGATCTTCGACGCCACTCCCGGCCGGGTGGTTGTTCCCAATCCCGACCTCGCAAGCGAATATGCGTACAACGCAGAGCTGAGTGTGCGCAAAACGATCTCCGAACGACTGAAAGTGCATCTGACAGGGTATTACACACTGCTTGACGACGCGCTCGTTCTTCGCGATTTCAGTTTCAAAGGGAAGGACAGCCTCCTCTACGACGGTGAGATGAGTCGGGTGCAAGCCATGCAAAACGCGGCATTCGCCGAAGTGTCCGGTATTCAGGCCGATGTCGAACTGCGGCTGCTCTCAGGATTTGGGCTGGAATCGCATTTCAACTATCAGAAGGGAGTGGAGGAGCTTGACGACGGCAGCTCGGCGCCTTTGAGAGACGCGGCACCATGGTTTGGGCTGACCCGTGTCATGTGGGCGGGGCAGGGACTCGCGCTCGAAGTATCTGCCGTCTACAATGGCCCGGTGGCATACGACGATCTCGCTCCGGAAGAACAGGCAAAGGACTACCTCTATGCGAAAGATTCGTCGGGGAAACCATACAGTCCGGCATGGTACACGCTGAATCTCAAGGCAAGATATCGTTTCTCCGATGCTCTTGCATTGACGTTCGGAATCGAAAACATCACCGATCGGCGATATCGGTCATACTCATCCGGAATCGCAAGTCCCGGCCTGAACCTCATCGGGGCGTTGAACGTAAGGTTCTGATCTCCCATCACCTGCAAGCACGAAACACGGCTCCTGTCAGTTAGCGACGGGTGCCCTGCACACATACCGGGAGGGATCGCCCGGGGTGGTTCCTCAAGGCTGTGTTTGTTTGTATTGAAGAACGGTCTGTTGGTACTCGAATGGCTGTCCCGGTCTTTCATACTTGTAATGTTTGATTCAGCTTGGTGAAAGGTAGCAGGTACATCTTGCAATCGGTTTCCTGCGGAAGCTCCAAGGATGGATTGAAAAAAACGCATATCTGAAACGTTTCGACGAGGTGACAGGAAAACAGGCATGGGTACACTACAGCTTCTACTCATCGTGGCAGGTGTTCTGGTTGTCGGTATCGCCGTCGTAGTGGGTACCAACATTTTCGGTTCGAACAGCGAGCAGGCGGCAAAAGATGCCATCACGCAGGATTGTCTCCGTATCGCATCGGCCGCGGAGGGCTATTATCGCAAGCCAGTGATGCTCGGTGGTGCAAACCACACGTTCGTCAACATCAGCATGCAGGATTGCGGCATAAGCAAAGGAGGATCGTCGACCGAGACGGAGAACATCAACGGCAAGTATGAGATTACAAAAGCGTCTCAGGCGACGTTTGAGGTAGCGGGTTCGTCCTTGAGGAATCCAAAGAGCATGGTCGTTGTCTCACTAGACATGACCGCCACAAAGGAAGACCGTCTCGCGGTCTCCTACGAAAACTGGTAACGAGCCGCACAGCGCGACGCACGACAGCTTCACCCTATCCGACGCCGCGGCGGGCGTCCGCAGCTTCATCCTGCATGTGATGGATGCGCGCTTGTACAGCGGTGTTGTTCTTCCCGGACGAAAGACCAGGTGCGAAGTACATTCCCGTAGCACCATACCAGTGTCGCCGCTCAGCCGTCTTTTGATCCGCACATGGTGACACGTTCCACGATCGCGCTATTCTTTCATGCTTGTAATGTCAGATTAAGCGTCTGTTAAGGTTGGCGCCCTAAATTGTTCAGTGTAAATCCCTGCGAAGCGGAACTTCACGCAGCGGATGAAGACAACGAGGAAGCAAGTTAAAGAAGGAACTCAGTCATGGCCGATTTCCGATTTCAGGGGGTTGTACCATCAGGGAAAATCGTTCAGGGAACGATAACCGCGGGCAATGCTGGCGAGGCGAAAAAGAAAATTCTGGATATGTCCAAGGGCAAGTCATTTAAGCTGGACAAGCTCGAGAAGCGCGTTGTGTATGTGTACAAGGCGCTGAAGGGAGACAAGGTACTGGAAGGCGAACAGAAGGCCTATGCGAAAAGCGAGGTCATGAATGCATTGACCGGCATGGGCTATAAGGTCGTGTATGTACGAAAGAAGGTCAGTCTGAACCTTGGCAAGCCTCCTATCGCGGACGTTATCACCTTTGTTCGGTTGAGCGCGGATCTTCTCAGGGAGAAGCTCCCATTCAACGAAGTGTTGAATCTGCTTTCGAACGATATCGACAACAAGATGCTTCGGGAGACGTTGAAGGACATCAACGCCGATTTGCGCAAGGGTGCGGAGAGCGAGCGCGTGTTCCTGAAGTACGAGAATATTTTCGGAAAATTCACGGCCAAGATGCTCGGTCTCGCGTCCAAGAGCGGCGCCATGGCCGAGATGTACGAATCAACGGCCAAGTTTTTAGAGCGCCGTCTTGAATTCAAGAAAAGCATGAAAAGCGCGATGCTCATGCCGATGATCACGCTTGTGCTGCTTCTTTTGGCCGTCATTTTTTACGTTGCATACATTTTTCCCGAAACCGCACGCATGTTCCTCAAGTACGGCATCGAACTCCCTCCAATGACGGAGGCGACGCTTGAGATGTCCGATTGGCTTGTAGCACACATCATGTGGTTTGTCATGGCCATAATCGCGATGGTCGCAGGCGTCGTCATGCTGTTTAAAAATCCCCGGGGAAAAGAGTGGGTTGACAAAGTCTCGTTGCGGATCCCGGTGATGGGCGCCCTTATTCACAAAACCGCCATCGAGGTATTCTGTCGCGTGTTTTACAGCATGTACAGCGGTTCGGGCGAAAACATCGACATCATCAAAACCGCGGCGGAGGCGACGGGAAATAAATATTTCGAGAATCAGATCAAAACGATCACCATACCCATGATGCTCAAGCACGGAAAGGGTCTGCACGAATCGTTTGAAGCCGCGGGGGTGTTTACGAAAACGGCATTATCGCGATTTCATGCCGGCGCCGAAACGGGCATGGTGCGCGAAACCGCGCTTCAGCTGGCGAATTATTACGAGCGTGAAACGACGTACAAACTGAAATCGGTCGTCGATTTCATGCAGCTCTGGGTCGCGCTCATCATTATGATCGTCATGACCGCCATCACCATCGTTTCCTCCGAAACAGCCGTGATCAAGCCAAAGAACGCGCCGGGCATGGGTGGTATCGGTGATTATCTGATGCTGGTCGCAGTAAGTGGTTTTCTCATCGAACGCGTAAGGAATTTCATACATGGATGCCGCAGCTTCATTGCTCGAACGCAAAGTCGATAAAGTCGGCATAGCGCTCCTGCACAAGGGCATCGTAGATCGCGAAACGATTTCGAAAGCCCTACTGGCAAAGGAGCGCGAGGTCGGCAATCGCCACCGCAGTCTCGCGGAAATTCTCGTCGAAGACTTCAAACTCGACCACCACATGGTGTTCTCCGAAGTTGCGCGCATCTACGCCTTCAAGACGCTGAAAGTGGACGAAGCGATGACGGAGCGGAGAATCAACGTCATGAAGCAGCTCGTCGATACGCTGAATCCGGAGCAGCGTGCCATGCTCTTCAAGGCGAAGACGCTGCCGATGCAATTCGACGCGCGCACTCCCGACAAGCTCATTCTCGTCTCCGCGGTGCCGATTCATCGCGATATCCCGCGCATCGCGAATCTTTTCCGCGCGCTGAAATACGAGGTTTACTACGCCGACATCCAGAGTCTGCAGACGCACCTTGACAACATGCTGCGAGGCGACAACATCTTCCTTGAAAGCCTCAAGGAAATGGGCGACGAGATGCAGGAGTCCGACTCCGAATCCGGTATAGACGAAGCGGAACTCGATGCCGAAATCAACAAGAGCATGCTCGTCAACCTTTTTGAGGGTTGTCTTATCGAGGCGGTCCGGCAGGGGGTGAGCGATATCCACATCTTCCCTACTACGAAACTCGCGACGGAATTCCACTTCCGCACCGACGGTAAACTGCAGTTGTGGAATCGCGTGGACGGGACGCGGCCCGAGGCCGTTCTCGCGGTAGTGAAGGACCGAAGCATGAACATCGACCGCTTCGAACGTGAAGCGGCGCAGGACGGCTTCATCCAGCGCACGATCGACAATACCGTCATCAGGTTCCGAGTTTCGGTTCTCCCCATTTCTGGAGCGGAATACGCTCAAAAATTCGAGAGCATCGTTATACGTGTACTCGACAGTCGCAAGGTGATCAAGGACGTCGCCAAGATCGGTTTCCAGCCAAAGGCGCTTGAGTGGTTCAAAACAGCGATTTCGAAACCTCAGGGCATGGTGATTCTCACCGGCCCGACCGGAAGCGGTAAAAGCACCACACTGGTAGCGGCGCTGTATTCGGTGATTACACCGCAAGTCAACGTGCTGACAGTTGAGGATCCCGTCGAATATGTGATTGATGGCGCCCGACAGATCAAAATCAATCACAAGGTGAATTTTGACCAGGCCATTCGCTCAATACTTCGACACGATCCCGATATCGTCATGGTAGGCGAGATGCGCGACAAAGCGACAGCCGACGTCGCGATCAAACTGGCGAACACGGGTCACTTGACCTTTTCGACGCTTCATACAAACGACGCTCCCAGCGCGGTTACCCGTCTGTTCAAGATGGGTATCGAAACCTTTCTCATCGCATACGCGATCAACCTTGTCGTCGCCCAGCGTCTGGTTCGTCGGCTATGTACGAAGTGCAAACGCGCGGTGGAGAATCCGAACACTTTGGAACTCAAGGCCGTTGGTTTCACGGAAGAGGAAATCCGGAATACAACGTTCTACGAACCCCTTGGCTGCACTGCCTGCGTCAAAGGCTACAAGGGACGCGCGGCGATCCATGAAGCGCTGTTTTTCTCGAAAGCCGTTCGACAGGCGATTTTCGAATCCGGCGAAGAGATTAACGAGGAGAAGGTGCGCGTTATCGCCATTTCCGAAGGCATGCTGACGCTGCGGGCCTCGGCTCGCGAGCGCGTCAAGGCAGGCGAGACATCTGTTGCCGAGGTCATCGCCGCAACCATGTCGGATGAGTAATAGCCGTGTCGGATAATCAACGCAGCGAGCTGTCATGAATCTGAACAAACTGTAATGTGGAATTAATGCCGATGAAAGGCTGCGCCGACACGCACATTGTATATTACAGTCAGTACCATTGCCAAAGGATGCGGTTTTTCAGGCTCAGATAAGAGGTCACAGAATGAATTCAGGACAAATGATGTTGACGATCGGGGCATTCATGCTCCTCGGGGTAGTGATGCTCAATTTCCGGGCTCTGAATTTCCAGAATGAAGACGTGCTCGATACCAACGAGTACACACAGAAAGCCGTGGCGATCGGGCGTTCGCTCTTCGAGGAGATGTCGCAAAAGCCGTTCGATGCGAATGTGGCTGCCGGAAAATGGATACGGAAGGCCTCCGATTTTTCATCCTGCGGTCCGGGGAGCGGCGAAGTTTATCCCAACATGAGCGATCTGGATGATTTTCATCGTTCCGTGTTTCGCAGTCCTGCCACAGGCGTGACGCCGACCTCATCCACCCCGCGATGCCTGTGGGATACCTGGGGATACAGAGTGGATGTGACGGTGGAGTACGTTTCGGAGACGAACCCGAATATCGCGACAAACTACTTCACGTTTTCAAAACGTGTATCGCTCAAGATCAGCAACCAGTTTTCACAAGACACCCTCCGTATGAACTATCTGGCGACATACTAATGAGCAATCATCTCGACATTATCGGTTCAGTGATCATCGCGGGTATGATCATTCTGAACTTCGCCTTTTTTGCGGGCGAACGGCAGAACTCGCAGATACAATCGGTAAACAAGATTACCCAGCAAGGCGACCTCACCGACGTCACAATGACGCTGCGGCATGACCTGCTCAAAGTCGGGTTCGGTTGCGATACACTGAAAGTGCTCAGCGCGACGTCGCGTGAGTTCGTTTTCAGGTCGGATCTCGAAAACGATGGTACGCTGGATACGATAGCATATATTTTTGCCGACGGGAATGACATGCAGACACTGACGACAGCTGAAGGCGGTTACCTCTATCGCGTCGTCAACGGCCAGAACACGCGCGGCGCGGATCTTGGTCTCGTCAGTTTCGGTTTCAAGTACTATCGGCTTGGAGATAAAAGCACTCTTGTCGAAACTACGGCGCCTGCGGATGTCCGCGCAATAACCGTAGGGATGAAGGTGAAGAGCAAGATGACATCCGAGGACGGCTGCCAGTACTCGCAGTCGGAATTCACGGTTACACCCAAAAATCTAAAATAACGGAGGATGCAATGGGCCAACAATCATTCATTATCGTAGCGCTCTCCTCGCTCCTCCTGTCCATCTCGCTTTTCGGCTTCATGGGCATGTGGAATTATTCGAACGAAACCACCGCGACGCTGTTCGAACAGGAGCAATCCCTGAATATTGCCCGAAGCGGTGTCAACATGGCTGTGAGTAAGCTTAAAAGACAAAAAACCTGGCGCACCGGATTTACGAATTTTTCCTTAGCCGGCGGAACGGTAACCGTGAGCATCACGGATCTCGGTCTCGATTCGGTGCGAATCCAATCGCAGGGCGTCATCAATGGCGTGCAGCACAATATTCTCGTCGAAGCCAAGCTCAGCTCGATTTTCCCGAATGTGGAGAGCGCGCTTACGGTGTTCGGTGATTCGGTCTCGTTTACCAACAGCGGAAAAAGCTGGACGATCGATGGGCGCGACTGGAATATTGACGGCACTCTCGGTAGCGCCCCGGCGGTCAATGGCATCGGTGTCCAGACGAGCAAGGCGGCGGACGATGTCAAGGAGCAGCTCACGCTGAATGAGGTCACCGATCGCGTCCTTGGAACAGGTGGTACGCCCAGTGTCGGACAATTCGGTGTGACGGATCTGGTCGCGCTGCAGGCATTTTATAAAGCGCATGCAACGATTACCCTGCCCGCCGGAAATTACGCCTCCAACGCAGTGTTCGGGACGCTTGCGATTCCCGAGATCGTCTACGTGCCTGGCAATCTTGAGTGGTCGGGCGTCATCAGCGGAGCCGGTATCCTGGTGGTGGATGGACAACTGATCATGAAAGGAAAAGTAAAGTGGGAGGGGATTATCCTTTCTCTCTCGGGCGATGTGAAAATAGAACTTGGCGGCACCGGCACTCCCTCCATTTCGGGCACCATCTGGGTCGGCAACTCCGATCCATCCAAGGTAACGAACGTTCACGTCAATGGTACTCCCGATGTCAAGTACAGCTACCAGACGCTTGCCATGGTGCTCGGCAATCTTGGACTCTTGGATGTCGAGATTTACAAGTACTACGAATAATCAATCTGACGTTACGGAATAGTTTTTCCAGACGGAGGCTATGCAATGGGCGGAGTTCAAATGATGCTGGTACTTGGGGCGACGCTTCTGCTGTCGCTGCTGGTACTGAACGTGAATCGCGCGGTACTTACCTCCGGTGAGCAGACCTCGAATGCCGAGTACACCCTGACGGCGACGTCCGTGGGGCAGACGATCATCAACGAAATAGCGAGCAGGACGTACGACGCCGCCACGGCAACGAATCCAAAGGCCGACAGTACGCAGTTCACGGCACCGTGGAGCCTCGGTCCGGGTTCATGGGAACACTATCCCAATTTCAACGATGTGGATGATTTTAATAATTATACAACGACAGTCGCCACGCCTCGTGCAGGAGATTATTCCTTACGCTGCCAGGTCAGATACGTGCGTCCTCACGCGCCTGATCAACCGGTGAACGTCCGCACGCGGACCAAACGCGTTGAGGTTATTGTATCGCACCCAATGATGCGCGACAATATTCGTTTGTACTATTATCGAAGCCATTGAGGTGATTTCATGGGCGGTACGCTGGATCTTCTCGGCTCATTTGTAATTGGCGGCATTGTGTTGCTTATGCTCTCCGTCATAGCGCTAAATCTTCAGGATGAGACGAGAGACACCGTGCTGAATGAAATCGCTCAGACAACGGTAGCCGATCTCGGCCTGCAAATCGAACGCGATCTCAATCGAATTGGCTATCGCGTTCCAGGCTCCACGAAAATAACCAAGCTCACATCGAGCGCGATCTCGTTCCTCTCCGATCTCGACAATAACGGCGTGGTCGACACCGTGGAATATTTCATGTCTAAATCGAGCGCCGGAATACAACTGATTCGCAGACAAGTAACTCCGGGACAGAAACCGGTCCAGTGGTCCATGGGGACCGCCATCCTGCAGCTCGCCGGCACGGATTCACTCGGCAACGCGGTGACCAACCTTTCACTCGTACGCGGAGTTGCCATGTGGCTATCGACCATAGATCCGACGAAGGCTGTGCAGGATACTTCAATAAACAAACAGATGCAGGAATGCGGCAGCGAAGTGGGAGCCTTTTGGCACAAGCGCGTATTGCCTCCCAATTTTTAATGCATATTCAGGTAATCGAAAGAGAGAATACTCATGGGCAAAATGTTGATGCTTCTTGTCGTCGGAGTCGGGATCGTGTTCGGCCTGGCTGGATTGCAACTTCAGCAGTCGAACGTTCGGAGTCTCGACAATGCTTCGACCGCGTTCGAGCGTTCGCAGGCGCACGATCTCGCGATGAGCGGATTTGAATTGGCGGTGATGGAACTCGCAAAGGATTCCAATTGGAGTGCGGGATATGCCATGACCGGCGTTGCCGCGGGACAGTTGCGCGTCGACGTCGCTCCCACGCGCAGCCGCTATCCGAATGGACCGGACGAGGGAATAAACGCTGCCCGTCTGATCACAGCCTCAGGTCAGGTCAACGGACAAATGGTGACGGTGCGGAGCGTCGTCCAGATTCCCAACACCGAATCCGTTCCTCCGGCGATGCGTTATGCGCTCATGTCCGACAAGACACTGAGCCTTTCAGGAAGCACTTCCGTGCAGGACGACGGCAATCCGGCATGGAATGCGAATGTACACACCAATCAGAACATGGACGTTCAGGGCAACAATAAGGTCGAGGGCTACGGGACGTACAGCGGTGCGATGAATTCCACTCCCGAGAAGAATGCGGACGAAACGTTCGATCCTAACGTTCCTGACGGTGGTCCCGTACATTTTCAGCGCGCTCCAATACCTCTTCCGGTCATCGATCCGACGAAATTCAAGGATCTGGCTACCAGAACCTCGTACAGCAGCGTCACCCTGTCAGGGAATACGCATCTCGGTACGAAGGAGGCCCCTGAGATTTGGTACATCAAAGGCGATCTCACCCTGAGCGGTACCATCGAAGGGTATGGTGTTTTCATCGTCGAGGGGAATATCACACTGAAAGGAAATACTCAGATCCTTGCGAAGGATCCCAGCGGCAACAATCTCGGACTGTACACCACAGGAAACGTGGATTGTGTCGGTAATGTCCATATCGAGGCTCAAATCCTGGCAAACGGCAGCTTTACAAGCACTGGAAGCGTCTCATTGGTCGGAAGTGCGACGGTAAAGGGCGACATCGACATCAACGGTAACGTGGATGTGCGGTACCGCCCGGTCACCACTGATTTGACGAAACAGTTCTGGCCTGGCGAGGTGTTGCGTCCCCAGGTTCTTTCCATGTATGAACAATGAGTTCCGACGAGTTTTCTTAAAGTTTTTTATGAGACGATATTCCAAAACCCTTGAAAACATCGTATATTCATAGCGTGTATCCTTTGAAAATACATCGAATTGCCTTACTTTTCGATGTGATTCCATATTGAGTCTGTACCACGTCCACGATCATGCCTGCCCATGAGTGACGCCAGCGTCGATAACGCTCAACGGATCATCTCCAGAACCGACGCCGCCCGCAAGGGAGGGGACGAACCAGTCATACCCGAAAAGGTGATCTCGAATGCGATGAAGGTCATGGAATTCGTCGTCCGAGAAATGCCTGGACATTATTTCGGGACGGAGCGACAGGCATACATCGCGAAGAAGCTCGAAACGCTGGATGACAAAGCCATTCAGGTGTTGCGGTATTTCTACGAACGCATCCTCGAGTACATGCGCAGCGTCGAGGCATCGGATATTGACCTCGGCAGTTTCGGGACGCGAGGCGAAATATGGTTCCGCGTACACGGCAGCAAGCGTCCTCAGCCGAGGCTCCCACGCCTTGAATCTCCCTTCGCCGACGTTCTCATCCAATCTCTCGTCCTTCCTCGCCAACGGGAAGTTCTGCTTGAGCATCGCAGTCTTGATTTTTCGTATCAAACCTCGCTTGGAGACGAGATGGTGCGGTATCGCGGAACCGCATATTTCGACCTTGACGCTGTCGGTATGAATATGCGAGCCATCACGGCGAATATCCGTCCATACTCCTCGTATAATTTCCACCCGAACATCACGAACATCGTGAACCTCCAGCATACGAAGGAAGGCTTGATCCTGGTTACGGGGATCACCGGTTCGGGAAAAAGCACGACGCTGGACGCGATTATCGACGCCAACAACAATTCCGTCGATTCCCATATCATTATCATCGGATCACCCATCGAGTACGTGCATACCCCGGCGCGCTCCGTAATTCGACACCGGGAGGTCGGGCGCGATGTACTTTCATTCAAGGACGGAACCGTTCAGGCGCTGCGTCAGGATCCGGATATCGTTATGATCGGCGAAATGCGCGATCCCGAAACGATCATGTCGGCGTTGGAGATCACGGATTCCGGGCACAAAGTCTTTTCTACCCTGCACACCTCGTCCGCCGTGGAGAGCATCGATCGCATCATCGGCGAGGTGCCGCCATTGGAGCAGGATCGTGTGAGAAACCGTCTGGGCGACGTGCTGCGGCTTGTCATTTCGCAGAAATTGATTCCTACACTGGATCACAAGCGTGCGCTCGCGAAGGAAGTGCTGATTGTAACGCCATCGGTGCGTGCGGCCATCAAGAATGGAAACACCGGAGAAATTTACCAGATGATCACTGAAGGCGGCGCTCTCGGGATGATCACCATGGAGCAGGATCTCTTCCGCCTCTACACGAAGAGCCTGATAAGTGTGGACGAAGCAGTGAATCACGCAAATAATAAAAAACGTATTCGCCAACTGATCAGCAAGCAAGTGGCCTGATAGGCGGCATGACCTGGATCGCGTATGAATAAACAGCAACGACCGCAACAAATCTGCATCGGGATCTCTATCGAAGGCGCCATGCTTCGTCTGGCGGTCGTCGGGCGTACCGGTCTCAAGCTTAACCTCATGGATCTCGCTTCCATGCCTTTGCCGGTGAAGCAATTCACCAGCAGCGTCGACGATGAATCTCCGAAAACCGATAACCCATTCGAGCAATCGGCTGGCGGCGGCGGTGGCGGCGGCGATGGCGAGGGTGGGCATGATATCGACTTTTCCTCGATCCGCGATTTTATCGGCACGCATTACCAACCGCAGGCCTCGTTCGCTCTCTCCTTCGAGGTTCCCTTCATCCGTACGATTCTCCTGGCTGTCGACAAAAAGGATACGCAATCAAGGATCAGGAACCGCATCGTTGAGGACTTGCAGAAAACACTGAATATTCAGCTCCCGAAGCGGTCGATCGCACTTGCAAAGGCTGGCCCAAAACATGCTCTGGCCATTGCAAGCATCGAGGAATCTCCGCTGATAGAGATATGCGTGTCGCCCCAGGGGAATGAGAAGCGGATGACGCGCATCGATTTCGTCACCAGCAACGATATCGCACTCATCAACATGGTGAGGGTGCATTATCCGGCGAAGCCTGACGAGTTGATGCATGTTATTCATGTGGACGATGACGTGACGCGTTTTTACGTGATGCGCGGACACGACATCGAACACATAGCGCCACCCATCCAGCAGGGCGCGCACGATGCGCATCTTGTTTCGACGCTGTACAATCGCATCGAACTCTCGGCTGAAAACGCGGGGTACGTCAATCCTGATCGTGTGGTGTTAAGCGGCAAGGCGGAAGAAATCGGCCTGAAAGAGGAAATTCTCGAGAATAATCCCAGCGTGGTGTTTCATTCCCTGCGTCGCTTGCGCATCGGACATTCCGATGACAAGGCGCTGCTGCAGGAAATGAACAGCTACACCATTCCGATTTCGCTGGCCTGGGAGGCGTTACAGCCGAAAAACGATCATTTTTACCGGCTCGATGTCACACCGCAATCCATCCGCGAAGAGCAGAAGATTTTCAAACTCGCCTGGCATGGTTATTTGCTGCTACTTTGCCTGTTTGTTCTCGTGACGGTGATCACCGTTATGGTGCTTCAGCGGGATGAGGAGATCGACAGCTTCGAATCTTCGCTGCGCTTCGACAGACAGCAGCTCAGCGAACAACAGCAAATCATCGACCAGATCAATGAACTCGATGCCCGGTCCCAGGCCATCCGTACAGCGACCACGACACTCGATACGCTGTTGGTCAATTCCGAGGTATGGTCCGAGACGCTCGATACACTCGCGGGCGGCGCCGCGCAGCTCGGTAACATCTGGGTGAGTGAAATGAAATTCGAGAAAGGTGGAGGCATGGCCGTGATTGGGTATGCGACGCAACGGTCCGGGATACCGTCATTTTCAAACATGATTGGAAAAACGAGGCTGCGTGAAATCACAGTTCAGGAAATAGGGAAAAACAAGCTGTTTCGCTACGATGTGGAGTTACGAATCGACAGTTTGTATCCGTACGCGGGATCACGTGCCGCTGTCTGGCACGATTCAGTCCGCTCCGTGATCGGTGAAGCATCAAGCCCGCCGAATACTCCGAAAACGGCTGCGCCCGCGAAACCGGGCGCCAAGCCCTCAACGAAAAAGTAGGAAGGTGCTATGCCTTACGCCATCCGAAATACCATCATCCTCGCGATTCTCGTCGTGCTGGCCGCCGCTGGGGGATTTGGGTACATTTACTTCGAACAAGAACCCCGACTTGAAGAGCTTCATGCTGAACGCGAAGCGCTCGTAAGCCAGCTCGGCGACCCGGACGATCTCTTTGACCGTCTTGTATCCGTTCAGGATCGTGTGGAACTGTTGAACGCATCCTGGAGGCAGCGACCCAAAACTTTGCCAACCGAAGAAATCGCGAGCAGGACGAATCAGTATCTCAACGAAATTCTGACGAATACTCCTGAACTCGATCTGAATGTGTTTACCGAGGAACAGGTGGACCAGAGCGGTTGCGGTTACATTCGCTACCACTTGGCGGGGCAGGGGCCGTTCCACAGCTTCGGACGTCTGGTGCAGTATCTCGAATTTGGGCCCCGGCTCATGAAACTGGTGAATGTCGACATACGGGAAGTGCACAAGGTCAACGATGACATGGGTCGTATCGAGCATACCGTTCAATTCGATGTGGACCTGTTGGCGTATTATTCGGATCAAGAGCCGTTCACAGATTCTCTTGTTTCGCGGACTCTCGCAAATACTGTATTCCAGCCGTTCAGTCACGATCCCTTCCGCTCGCTGATCACGCCGGAGATCCCACCGAATACCTTTGAACTCCCGAATGTCGAACAATCGACCCTTCTGGCCATTATGAAGGGGAAAGCTTTCATCAGCGACCAGGGAAACCAACTTGTGATGCTCAGCGAAGGCGACGAAGTGTATCTCGGCTACGTCTCGAAAATCATGCCCGAACGACGTCAAGTGCTGTTCCTCCTCAACAAGGGAGGGATGATCGAGCGTTATATTCTGACGCTGCGGCTTGAGTCTCAGAACATCGGTTCAAAAAGGAAATGAGGACTCTCATGAAAGTGCGTTTGATACTCCCGCTTCTGCTGCTCGTTTGTCTCTCGCCGCTGCTTCTGGCGCAGGAGAGGCTGCCGGTACGCGAATATACAGCTCCCGAGGAGCTTATCTCGATAGATGCGGTGACGACGTTCACCCAGGCCATCGAGATTTTCAATACCGCCAACAAACGATTCCGCGGAAAACCCATCATCTACGATGGGGAAAGCAAGGATAAGATCGGGATCAATATTACCCATATGCACTGGTTCGATGCGTTCGAACTCATTCTTAAAGCAACGGGCCATTGGTATATCGAAACCGAAGATATTACCCGCGTCTATGCACTCTCCAAGCAAGCGGGCAAGGCTGAAACTGATGCGCTCGCATCCGCGGCAGCGGTACAGACAAGGGAAGTTCAGATCAGCGCCGTCTTTTTTGAAGCGAATCGCAGCGAACTGGAGCGACTGGGACTCGACTGGTTTCTCACCAACACGACTCCTTCCGCCAGGATTGGAGTGCTATCCTCCGCCAGCGGAACCACCAGCTTCGATCCGGATGCCGGCGAGGGTGAGACGGCGATCGAGACAGGCCTCATCACGACGCTCGCGATCGGCAACGGAACGGTTGAATTGCTCGCCGCAATGAAAGCCTTTCAATCCGAAAATCTCGGTGAATTGATTTCCAGTCCAAACATCACTGTCCGATCAGGCGAAACAGGTCGCATTCAGGTGGGACAGGATATCTCGATCAAACAGAAGGATTTTGCCGGCAACACTACGGAGAAATTTTTCAGCACGGGTACAATTATTGAGGTGAAGCCAGTCGTACTTGTTCAGGATTCCATGGAATTTGTGCATCTTGCTATTACTGCGGAGCGCAGCACCGCGCAACCGGACGCCATTTCGACGATCATCAACAAGACCATCGCAACGACTTCCGTCATTCTCATCGATGGAGAGGAGACCGTGGTCGGTGGACTGGTTTCCAACGAGGTGAAGACGTCACGACGCGGCGTCCCGTTTCTCAAGGACCTTCCCTGGTGGGTCTTCGGACTGCGTTATCTCTTCGGATATGAAGAGACCACTATCGACAAAAAAGAACTGATCATCGTATTGAAAGCGAATATCGTCCCCTCTCTGGAACAGCGTATCGCGACGAAACTGCAGGTCATTCGCGGGGGACAGGAGTCGCTGCGCGAGGAGTCCGAGAGACTCGAATTGCTGCGACTCAATCTTGTGCGACAGATCGAGCTTGCACGGCAGAATCGCTGAACCCACCTGGCTGCCTGATATCCGCCTGAACGCCTGACTGTCGCCTGGCGGCGGTGACCAGTGCGAGTTGAGATTGACCACATCGAGGAGAAGAATGAACTTGTTTGCCAATTTATCCATAAGGGCCAAACTGACGGCGGTCATATCTCTGTTGTTCTGGACGGTTTCGATATTCATTTTCATTTTTTTTCCGTCCCGACTAAAGCAGCAAGCGCAGGAGAGCATGGAGGCTCGCGCCGAAATTCTCGCCACCTCCACCTCCCGATACATCGCACGCGACAGCGTGCTCAACAACGAATCCACATTGGATTTCGCCATCAGGATGGCTCGTGAAGATTCGCTGCTGTCTTATATCCTCATCTTTGACAGTAAGGGAAAATTGATCAGGTCCCTCCACGAGGCTGTTGCGCAACGTGCCAATTATCGAGCAACAGCTGACGCGTTTTCTCCAATGGAGGATATCTGCAAATCCGCAGTGGCGATAATGCATAACGACACCAGGCTCGGTACCGTCTTTCTCGGGCTTTCGATGCGGCAGGTAGACAGCAGCGTGGGAGAAAGCCAAACAACCATCGCATTTATCAGTCTCATCATTTTCCTTATAGGGGTGGCGACCGTCATCTCTGTCGCCACCGTGATCACGAATCCCCTGCGCAACATGGTGGAAACCGTCGAGCAAATCGCGGGCGGTGATTTTGTGAAACGAGCCCACGTGTCATCCCAGGACGAAGTCGGCCATCTCGCCTTCTCGTTCAATCAGATGGTCGGCAATCTGAAAAAGGCGTATGATGAACTCGAGGACGCGAACATGACGCTTGAACAGCGGGTCAGCGAGCGTACCAAGGAACTCAATGAAGAGATAGAGGAGCGTCGGCGGGTGGAGGAGGCCTTGCGCGAAAGCGAATCGCGCCAGCGTGCGGTACTCAGCGCGTTGCCTGATCTGATGCTGTTGCGCGATGGAAGCGGGATATATTCTCCCGATCCTGTCCTGCTCATTCCACCAGGTGAATTGAAATCGGAGATGACCCGCGAGCAGTATGCATGGAGTCTAATGGCGCAATTCGAGCAATCGTTTAACAACGCACAGGAAAGCGGTGAGGTCCAGATTCGGGAGTACTCGATACCGTTCCATGTCGGGACGAGATATTTCGAGGCCCGCATCGCGCCCAGTGGAATTGACCAGACCGTCACAATCATCCGCGAGATCACGGACAGAAAAAAGGCCGAGTCCCAACTCCATCTGCAAAGCACCGCTCTTGAAACCGCCGCGAATTCGATCGTCATTACCGATATTGAAGGCACTATTATCTGGGTGAATGCGGCGTTTACGCAGATGACCGGATACACGATGGATGACGCAGTCGGCAACGATCTCCGCATTCAGCGAGCGGATGAACAAGTGGATGAGATCTATACCGAGATGTGGCAGACCGTCCTTTCCGGCCGTGCCTGGCAGGGCGAGTTGATCAATCGTCGAAAGGATGGATCGACGTATTACGAGGAGCAGACGATCACACCGGTCAAGGACGATTTCGGCAATATTAATTATTTCGTCGCCATCAAGAGCGATATCTCGGAGAGGAAGAAAATCGAGCAATCGCTTATTTCAGCGAAGGATTCCGTGGAAGCGGCGGACAAACTGAAGGATGCCTTCATCGCGAACATCTCTCACGGCATCCGCACGCCCCTGTACATCATGATAGGTTATCTCAAGCACATCTCGGCCGAACTGAAACCCATGATGGGTAAGGAGCAGGAAAAATACTTCGGTTTCGTTTTTGAATCCGCGGATAAATTGACGAAATCGATAGATATCATTCTCGACATTTCGCGATTGCAGACCGGTACGATTGAATTTCATGAGACGGAAATCTCGCTTCGACGCATCATCGATGAGCGCGTCGGCGATGCACGGCCGCTGGCGGAAAGCAAGACGCTCGCTCTGACATTCGATAATCAGATCGGAGATGCACGTGTTCGCGCCGACGAGGGATTCCTGACAAAAAGTATCGAAAGCCTCATCGACAACGCGATCAAATTCACTCGAAAAGGATATATCGAAGTCCGCCTGTATCAACGGGATACGGGTGAGATTGCGATCGACGTCGAGGATACAGGTGTTGGTATTTCCGAGGATTATCAAAGCAAGATGTTCCTCGGTTCCTCCGCGGCATCCGACGGCAGCGGACATGCGCTTGAAGGTGTTGGCCTGGGACTCGCGCTTGTCCGCCGATATCTTGAGCAGATCGGTGGCCGCATCACCATCAAAAGCGCGAGGGGTGTCGGATCCATTTTTACGCTCACGCTTCCCGAGCACATCGTCGTTTCCATAGAAACTCCGGCGGACGGTACTCCGTCGCAACGGAAGCAGTTCATCGCCACGAGCGTTCCCCAGAGCAACGAGGACCGAAAACTGCCTAATCTCCTCGTCATCGAAGATGATGCGGATACGCGGCAGTTCATGCGCATCACACTGAAAAAATACTACAATGTGTACACGGCGGAAAATGTGGCCGAGGCGCACGATGTGCTTATGAGCAGGGATGTAAATATCATCATCGCGGACGTATCGCTCGGTGGGGAAGAGAGCGGCCTCGACTTCGTAAGTGAAATGCGGCGCATTCCACGCTTCACCAAGGTGCCTGTGATCGCGGTCACGGCGCACGCTTTCGGTTCGGATCGGGAGCGTTGTCTGAGCGCTGGATGCAATCGATATTTCTCCAAACCGGTCGACCATGCGGTGCTTCTGAAGACGATGGAAGAACTGCTGGCCGTGATGTTGTAACCGTCCGCCAGAGGGATTGAAACAGGGTGCAAAAAACAACAGAGGACTCGTAGGTTTTTTGCATGGGGCCGCGATGAATACCGATCCAGCTCCGCCCTGGAAAATCGTACCCCGGTCTCGATCAGAAAACGGTTTCGGTGGTCAGGTATCACGAAATCCCCGGGATGGAAACACAGCGCGCATGCGATACACCTGATTGACACCTGAAGACCAAAAAAACTTCCGCTACTTTGTCTACCTCCATGACCTGTGACTCGTAATCTTCCATGCTCTCGACCTCATGGGCGAGGATGTTTATGGAGAGCCCAGGTAAGTCTCCCCGTGTGGATGTCATAAGCAGGGACATGCGTCGCTCACAGAGCAATAATTATCCGCCTGCATGCATAAACCAGGGACGTTTGCTTTCTTTCCCGAGAAAGGCGAAATTTGTTACAGGATCTGTAACAATTCGTCCCGATGTCTGCTTCAACCAAACTATCGACCGCGATTCAAACGCTCTGTCTGCTGGCGGAAGCGAAGGATGTACCGCAATCAAGCGACACACTATCGCGGGCGACCGGCATCCATCCGGCGCGATTGCGGAATATTTTGTCCATGCTCACGCGCGGAGGGATCGTGCGCGGCAGCAGGGGAAGCACGGGCGGCTTCACGCTCGCGAAATCACCCGGTGATATTCATCTCCAGGAAGTGTACTGCGCCGTCGAAACAAAAAAAGCTTTTCATCTCGATATTGCGAGAGGAGACAACGGGAGAACGGAATTTTCGACCGCGATAAATTCGTGGTTTCTCGACCTCTTTTCGGATATCCAGGTGCGTATTGAAGATGAAATGCGCACCATTTCTCTCGCGGAAATACTATCCCGCATACAACCCATCCAATCAACGACCAACATGTCAAGGTGAGGTGTTCTCATGGAATTTCTCAAGACTCTGGGAATCAAGGAAGTCAATTACGGCGCATCAACCGGTCAGGAATGGCTGGAATCCACCGACGGTGGAGAAATCAAAGTATATTCACCGGCGACCGGAGAGTTTATCGCCGGAGTGTTTCAGGCGACGGAAGCCGACTACGAACGCGTGATGCTGCGCGCGGTGGAAGCTTTTCGGTGGTGGCGTACCATACCCGCCCCGAAACGCGGAGAAATCGTGCGTCTCGTCGGAATGAAATTGCGTGAGTACAAGGACGCCCTCGGTAAGCTGGTGTCCTTCGAAATGGGCAAATCCCTGCAGGAAGGTTACGGCGAAGTGCAGGAAATGATCGACATTTGCGATTTCGCGGTCGGACAGTCGAGGCAGCTCTACGGCTTCACGATGCACTCCGAGCGCGAGAAACACCGGATGTACGACCAATATCATCCGCTCGGAGTGGTGCTAACGATTTCGGCGTTCAATTTCCCGGTCGCGGTGTGGTCGTGGAACGCCATGCTCGCGGCCGTGTGCGGCGACGTGAATCTATGGAAGCCCAGCTCGAAAGTCCCCCTTACCGCCATCGCCTGCCAGAACATTATCGGAGAGGTGTTGAAGGAAAACAATCTTCCGGAAGGGTTGTTCTGCCTCGTTGTGGGAAAAGGGTCCATGATCGGTGAACGCATGCTTAGCGACAAACGTATTCCTCTCGTCTCGGTAACCGGTTCCACGAGTGTCGGCCGCCATGCGAACGAGGTTGTTTCGCGGCGGTTCGGTCGCGCGATCCTCGAACTGGGAGGTAACAACGCGATCATCCTCACCCCGCACGCCAATCTCAAAATGGCTGTCCCGGCAATGGTTTTCGGCGCTGTGGGAACGGCTGGTCAGCGCTGCACAAGCACACGCCGCCTCATCATCCATGAGAGCATCTACGATACGGTGAAGGACTCGATGGTGAAGGCGTATGGATCGCTGCGCATCGGTACGCCGCTCGACGAGAGCAACCACGTAGGACCGCTTATCGACACGGCCGCGGTGGAGATGTTCGTCAAAGCACTGGACATGGCTCGCAAGGAAGGCGCGACGGTTATCTACGGCGGCGACGTACTCAGCGGCGAAGGGTACAAATCCGGCTGTTACGTGCGTCCCGCCATCGTAGAAGCGGAAAATCACTATCACATCGTGCAGGAAGAAACTTTCGCGCCGATTCTGTATCTGATCAAGTACGGCGGTGATGTCAACACCGCCATCGCGATTCAGAACAACGTGGTGCAGGGGCTCTCGTCGGCGATATTCACGGACAATCTCCAGGAGGCCGAGACCTTCCTTTCCCATTGGGGATCGGACTGCGGTATCGCGAACGTCAATATCGGTACATCCGGCGCGGAAATCGGCGGCGCTTTCGGCGGAGAAAAAGAAACCGGCGGAGGCCGCGAATCAGGTTCCGATGCATGGAAAGCATATATGAGGCGGCAGACGAACACGATCAACTACGGCATCACATTGCCGCTCGCGCAGGGAATCAAGTTCGACCTCTGATCCTTACGTAGCTGAAAACGGTATGCGCCCCGATCAACAAGTCGGGGCGCTTTTTTTCGTATTTCGGTGTTCTGTAATGATCGGGCGGCAGAGCACCTTCAATCTGCCCGCCGCCTTCGTTCTACACCACCCTGGAATACCTTTTATGGCCGAACACAGTGTTCGTTTTCGTCAGGTTCTTGGAGCATTCGTCACCGGAGTGACGATTGTAACCACGCGACATGAAGGACAGTACATCGGACTCACGATAAATTCATTCACCTCTGTGTCTCTCAAGCCAATGCTGATCCAGATCAACATCGCGAAGGACACGACCTCGCACGATGCCATCGCTTCCAGCGGCGTGTTCGTGGTGAACATCCTCGCCGACGATCAGCAGCTTCTTTCGACGGTATTCGCGGGGGCGCCGCCCGCCGAGCGCTTCAATCACGCAAAGGTCTGGGAAGCGGACAGCGGCTGTCCGGTGATCGAAGGTTCGCTCGCCTATCTGGACGTACGCGTGACGGCCATGTATGATGGGGGAGATCACACGATCTTTCTCGCGGAGGTCATCGACATGCGCACCCTGCGTGACGATGCAAATCCGCTTTTGTATTTCAGAGGAAAATATGCGCGGGTCGTCTCGGCGTAATCATGCCTGGTCCGCAGGCTCCGCATGCAGGAAGACGGTATGAATCCTGCTGTCCAGCGCCTTGATGTCTCTCTCAAACCCATCGACGATACTGTGCATCTCCGCGAGCGTCAGCGAGGCTGGTAATTGTACGCTCGCGCTGAATTTCAATCCGTCTTGTGTGAGATAGCATCTGATCTCATGTTTCAGTACAGAGGTCCCACGGCTCTGAAATATTCTTGAGACTCCTGCCACGAGTTCTTTCTCCGTATCGGTTACGTCAGTTCCCGGAATCGCGGACACCGATTCTTCCTCAAGATGAATATGGACGTCCCGTACCATGGGTAGGGCTGTCCGAATGCGATCCTCGACGGCGGTGGCCTGCGCGTGGGCATCGGTGAAACTTGTCCCTTGCGGATACTCGATGTCAAAATCGAGGACATACCCATCTTCAATCCAGAGGATCTGCACGTTATGGGCCGCGAGGTCGCTCTGCCGCACCAGCCATTCGATGTGATCGGAGAGTTTTTCGCGAACACCGACGACGGGTTCCGAATGCACGATGACGTCGCTGCGAGGGAGCAGTGTTCGTAGCGCCTCCTCTACATTGTCCACAATGCTGTGCGCCTTATCAAACCACGTCGTTCGCTGTATGCCGATGACGAGGTTGATGAAAATTTCGCCGCCTGACGATCTGAGACGCAGCAACCGGATGCTTTCCACGCCGTCCACTTCGAGCACGGTTTGGCGGACGCTTTCCTCGACTCCTTCAGGAACGCGGTCGAGAAGTCCGTCGATGGTGCGGCGCCCGAGACGTATGCTGATCCCGATGACGATGAGTGCGACAATACCGGCCGCGATGGCATCCGCTTCCGGCAAACCGATCGCAACGGAACTGAGACCGACCAGCACGACGGCGGAGCTGTAGATATCAGTTCGGAAATGCAGCGCGTCCGCTTCGAGCGCCTGGCTGTCATATTTATTCGCGATGCGCATCAGTGCGCGTGAACGCGTGAAATCCACGACGATGGAGACCACCACGACCGCGAACGCATAGAAATTCAGATCGATGTGCACCGCGCCTGTCGAGAGCCGGTCCCAAGCTTCATAGAGGATCCAGGTGCAGGTGACGAACAGCAGCAACGTTTCGAACAGCGCAGACAGATTTTCAATCTTCCCGTGTCCGAATTGATGGTCGCTGTCCGGTGGCCGATCGGAAATCCGCACCGCCAGGAGCGTGACGACGGCCGCGATCAGATCGAGTCCTGAATGAAGCGCTTCGGACAGGATGCCGAGCGAGCCGGTCCACAGTCCTACCGCAAGTTTGAGTCCTGTGAGTACGACCGCCGCGAGGACCGAGGTCAATGCAACCCTTCGCTTCTCACGGATCATCAGTTCCCTGTCGTGGGCTATTCCTCGATTGACCATTTCCAAAAATAGTGCCTGGCGCATTCCGATGGAAGCATTAATATTGACGCCGATGTGGGACAGTCACGGCAAACGCACGATGGTCGCTCCGGTACGGTGGAATTTTCAGTTTCGAACACCTTGGGCCGGTATGTTTCATCCGGCTATCGCGCGAAATGATGCATCTGAATCAGAGTACTCATGGACTCTCGCGATAACAATGACACGCGCAGAATGGGAGCGCAAAAATACGTCCCGTCTTGCCGATGGACCGGAAGTACCGTATGTTCAGGCCATGGACAAACCGATCGTTCCACCCAATCTCCACATTTCTGATCACCCGCTCGTCGCCATGGATATGACCATTCTGCGCGACGCGGACACAGCCCCAAGGCAGTTTCGCGAAGCAGTGCGGCGCATCGCGCGCGTTCTCGTCCTGGATGCGACGGCAGACCTTGAAACACGCTCCGTCACGGTCTCGACGCCGCTGGAATCCACCGACGGTTGTGCGCCCGCGCGACCCGTCATTCTGGTTCCGATTCTTCGCGCCGGCCTCGGCATGCTCGACGGCGTTCACGATGTTTTACCCGAATCGAGCGTGGGCCATATCGGACTGTATCGCGATGAATCGACGCTGGAAGCGCTTTCGTACTATGAGAAATTCCCCCGGAGCTTGAATGAAGCTGAAGTTTTCCTTCTTGATCCGATGCTCGCAACCGGCGGCAGCGCGGTACGGGCTATCCGGACGCTTCATAAGGCAGGAGCACGCCGCATTACCCTCCTGGTTCTGGTCGCGGCGCCTCAAGGCGTCGAAGCTGTGCATAAGGAGCAGCCAGATCTCTCCATTTTCTGCGCGGCGCTTGACAGGGGATTGAACGACCGCGGGTATATCCTTCCCGGACTCGGTGATGCCGGGGACAGGTTGTTCGGCACCGTATGATAGTTTGTCCGCCATCGACGTCAACCGTGGTGACCAATGTCCCTGCGCGCTGATCGACGCACCGCTGCAATTGTTGCGTTATCGCTGCATATCGCGGCCTTGGCTGTGGCCTACATGACTCATCTTCAACAGCCTGAAGCTGTTCACACGACACTCGAAATCAATCTGATGGTATCTCCGGAGAGGGAACCGCATCGTACGCAAGCGCAGGCGGATCGCGTGCCCTCGACCCTGCGGAATATCAGGCCCTTGCCTGCAGCCGCACCGGTACCTGCCGCCGACCCAAAGAGGGAAGTGGTTGTTATAGAGCCAATTCTCCCCGACAACAGCGATACCGTGAAACCTAGACCGCAATGGAAGCTTCCGAAGAATGTTCTTGAAAACGACTGGACCCCGGAACAGGCCTGGGGGGAGTTGACGCAATTGCTGCACGAACACCCCGAGTACAAGGATATGGTGCTGCGCGAGATGTTGGCAGGATCCGGTTTTGTGAAAGACTCGCTCCCGCCTCTGAGCTTTCATCTCGACGATGTCATGAAATTCGAAGAATTCCTGCCTTCATGGATGTACGAAGCGCAGCGGATGCAAGGCTTGCATGGCGGATACTCACCCGTCATGGGAACCAGGCGGATAGAGCAGTATACTGGTCCACAGATTGATATTATCGGCGCATACAAATTTCTTCGCGGGTTGATAGAAGGTGACGATAAACCGAAGCGTAGAAAATAGTTCATGCATCGGGTACCGGACAAAGACGACCAGAGTGGATACGATACATCAATGACAGAGTAGGACCAGATCTTCACCGGTGAACAGTTTTATTGAGCCGATACTGTGATTACTTATGAGCGCCATCGGTCGGATCGTCGATCGCCTGTTGATCAGAGTGGCTAATGGATACCTGGAGCCGGAAAAGTGCGATCACATTGAGTCAAATAACGCAAGCAAGCAACCATGATTGAAATTCTCGCTTTTTTCCCTGGCTGGTGTTTCTGGTAGGTGGCGCGGGAACGTTGGTACGAGGCACCGCTCGCTTTGCTGCCGCTGTGGAATCTCTCCCCTGGTAATTGGATTGACTGTCGAAGCCTTCGTAACACGTGCTCCCGAACTTGCCGTGAGCGTCAAAGCGCGGCAGGTCAGGCGGGTCGTGCAATGGGTAACGTCATCGGAAGCAACATCTTCAACGTACTTGTGATTCCTGGCCTCCCGGCGGTCATTGTTCCTTTGGTCGTGTCGCAATCGTTGGTGCGATTTGATGTACCACTTATGATCCTGCTTCCCATCCCCCTTTTTAGATTTCCCTCGATGGTTCCTCGGATTGATCGACAGACTTTTGCTCATTCTGTGTCTTATTCTGTACATCTGGTCTCTGATGTACCAGGGCCGGAATGAATATCTCGAAAAAAAAACAATGAAATCGAACAGGAGTACGGCGAGACGCCGAAGGCGAAATTCCTATGGGCGTTGAGTGTGGGTCTGGTTCTCGGCGGGCTCGTGTTTCTGGTGTCGGGATCCCGCCGGTTTCTTGATGGCGCGGTCGCGTTCACCAAGCTTCTCCGATTCAGTGAAATCATCATCGGGTTGACGCCAGTTGCGGTGGATACGTCATTACCGGAATTGGTGACGTTCATGGTCGCCGCGATCCGTGGTCAGCGCGATATCGCCGTCGGCAATGTCGTGGGCAGCTACATGTTCAACATCGTGGGAGTGCCGGGAGTCGCAGGCATTCTTGCACCCGCAGGAATCGGGGTCCAGGGATCCCTGCTGATGTTCGATATCCCGGTCATGATGGCAGTGGCGTTTGCGTGTCTGCCTGTTTTTTTCACTGGTGGGGGAATAGGCCGGATGGAAGGCGCCGCGTTGTTTGGTTACTATGTCGCGTACACGCTCTACCTCATCCTGACCGCGACGCATCACGGAATTCATTCCGGATCGATAAGACCTATCTCCGCACCCTTCCGTACAATCCGGATTATCCGTCCACGTATTGTTCATGAAAATAACAACGCCGCCCTGATGAGGGGCGGCGTTGCGCTGTTTACGTTATGGCTCGGATTAGCGGGCCAGCGTCATACGAATGGTTGCGGTCTGCGTACCGGAGCGGAGAACCGCCATGTACGTGCCGCTGGAAAGACCGTCCGCATTGAAGGTGACGTGATGTGTTCCGGCTGATCGGACGCCATCGACAACAGTCGCGGCCGGCCGTCCGAGAGCATCATAGACTATCAGACTTGCATGGTCGGCCACGGGAAGTGTGAACGTCAGCGTCGTCGTGGGATTGAACGGGTTGGGATAGTTCTGACGCAAAGCGAAGGCCGCGGGATTCGGAATATTATTCGTCGACGTCATGACGCTGAAGTCCACTTCAACCGCGTCGGAGGTGTTTATACCATCATTCGCTACCACGCGGAGCTTGTAACCTGTCCGCCCTTTGTTCGCGAAAATGGAATCCTGCATCTCCTCGGACTCGTAGGTGATCACGTTCCAGGTCGAACCGTTGTCGGTGCTGAGCCAGGCCGTGTACCAGAATTGCGTATCACCGTCGGGATCGGTCGCGCTCCAGCTGGCAAGGAAATGCTCCGATTTCACGTCAGCTCCGCTTTTGGGGAACTCGATGTTCACGACAGGTTTGTTCGTTGAGAGTATGCGCTCCGCGACAACGTTGCCCGCATATTCCACGACGACCTTGCGTGCGTTATCGGGGCAGGGCACGACGAAGGCGAAGTGCTCGGTTTCCATCTTGGGATCTTCATCGGAAAGACCGTCAACTTCATCGAGCCCGAGGGCGCGGAAGGTCGGACGGTAAAGATAGCGCGCGATTTCCTGGTCGCCGTTGTCGAGCACCTTGAAGGTATGCGTCGCATACGATTCATCGACCATGGGCGAAAGCGTGGCGTTATCCAGCCGCATCCAAGGGCCGAACGTAAAGTCGCGCGACGTGCTGTCGATGCTGCCCTCGATGAACACCGCCTTGGGAGTGACGCCCTTTTTCAAACTCGCCTTGCCGGAAGTGAAATTCTCCACAGCGGTGCGCAGTTTGCCGTATTCCAGTTCGCTGATCCAAAGGAAGTAATCGAAGTTGGGGGACGGTGTCTGGCTGCCGCCCATGAAGCACTTTGCCTTCATGCGTCGTGAAGCCACGTTTTCCATGTTGGCGTGGATAACACGTCCATCGTAGATATCGATGCCATTGTACACATCGGCCCCGATGAAATTGTCGATATACTGCTCTTTTTGATCGACGTTGTCGGGATCCATGTCCGCTCGCCGCAGACCGAAGGAGTGGCCCAGTGTATGCACAACGTGCTTATAGTGATCCGTACTGGCGACCATCAGATCCCAGATACCCGACCAGGAAAGCGTTTGTGAAACGCGGTGGTTGAAATCCATTTTGTGGAGGTGGAAGGTGAACCAGTCTGGCTGCACAGCAAGCACGTAGCGGTCGAAGGCCGGATTCGCGCGGCGCATTTCCTTGTAGGATTTCTTCAGGTAGTACTGGAACGTTTCCTGCCGCAGAGTGTCGCTATAAATATAGCTGTAGTTGGCGATCGTTGGATCCGTGGTGAATGCAACCTGCCCGGCTTTCAATGGCCAGGTCTTCAGCATGAAGGTCGCTGCGCTATCCGCCCACGAACTGACACGAGCCATCGGTCCGACGTTGTAATTGTCGAAGGCTTGCACGAATACTGTCAGATCCTCGTTGCCTTCGTTGCCGAATGAGGTGGATTTGACGGTCGCGAATGCCGCTGTGGTATTGTTGAATTCGTTGGCTTCGAGGATGCGTCCGCGGTTGAGACCGGGTTCCGCCGGATCGATCGTGACGCTGATCTCGGCCGTGCCGGGATTCAATCCGAGTTCGTTAACGTAGAACACGAGAATAATCGGCTGAAGCCTCGGCATCCCGATTTCCATGAGCTGGGGTGCGTACGTGAAGTCGATGCCGATGAAGTCCTTGTCCTTGACATAGAACTTGTCGTATTTATTCCCATTTACCTCAAGCACGACCTTGAACGGTGTGGCGATCGCCTCGCTGGTGATGATGGTAGCCTCCACTGCGAAGCCCTTGTTGGCGACGAGTGTGGATGTGGGCCCCAGCGTTTGGTACAGATCAACCTGATATACTTCGAGATCGGGGCCGGTCTGTTTTTCGATATTCATGAAATACGATTTCTCGATGCACTGCAACGATGAGATGAAGTATACCGCGAAACCTGTTACCTGTGAGTATTTCATAGGCATCTTGATGGCCAGGTGCACTCGGCCATCGGCGTCGGAGACGAGTTGGCCGCTGTACAACGTGTCTCCCTGGACTATAACGTAATAGTTGAGAACAACGCCGGCGCTGTCTACGCTGGTCAGCACATTGCGGAAGTGTCCGTTGAATACAATGGAATCTTCGTCATTCGCGATCACCTTGGTTTTGCTGGCCTCCAGATTCATCCAGTAGCTTGACTCCGGATAGGGAACACGGAGGAAAGGATCGAGGCGAACCTTACCCATGGTGCCGCGTTCGCCGGGGGTGGGACCCTGGCATTGACCCCAATAATTAAGCGTGCCGTCGATGGTGTCGGCCTGGAAGTTCGCGATGTTGCCGACTTGATTGCTGGCGTTTCTCGTGAAGTGGTTGTAATTGATGCGGACATTCTGGATATCCGAGGGATCGAAACCACCCGCTGATGGAGAAATGTTGACCGTGGCGAGTGGATCGAATGTGTTGAATTCCACCACCGTATGGTTCGATATCGTGAGACCGCCTTCGATGATGTGGTTGTGGCGCACCGTAGTGAGTTCGCCCGCGGGACGGATGGTGATCTGACCTTTGTTGATCGTCGTATTCGTGATGTGGCTGCCGACAATCGTCGCATCACCTTCGAGGTTGCACGCATCCGCTAATTTGGCACCCCAGACTTGCGCCTCGTGTATGAGGAGGCAGCGTGTGGCTGTGATGTTATTCCCGTAGTGACGCATGTACGCATAATCGTTGCGTCCGCTTGCCGTGACCCAATCGAATTTGACAACGTCCAGCAGGGTTTCCTCGTCTCCGTAGATTTCAACGTCCGAACCGTAAAACGTGAAGTTCTTGAGGGGACCCACCTTCCCCCAACACTGGATATTGATGTCGTTCAGGATGCCGCCGGAGGCGCTGAACTGTCCGTGAGGGACGGTGCCCGGATCGGCGCTGCCAAACACCTTGATGCCGGATAAGGTACCCGCGGTACCGAGAATCCATGAGACGTTCGCGCTCGGACCCCAATGCAGATTCCCGCCGGGATACACGTAGATGGTATCCACAATATCAGTGGAGATGTTGATGGTATCACCGCGCGTCAGGATGCCCTGCAAATCCGCGCCAAGAAATGTACCGCTGATCAGGTCGCCGTCGAGAAACCCTCCCGCCGTTCTGTACGCGCGGAATTGATACTGATACTGCGTCCCTTTGTTAAGGCCGTAATCCGTGATGACCCCTCCGTCGGAGGCATTCAGCATCGTGGTGCCAATCAGCTTGGCGCCTCGATAAAACTCCACCTTGGAAAAATTGGTGTTCGTGAGATCGAACATCAGAACGTCGGCGCAATTGCTGCCGACGTAGATGACCGCGCCGAACGGCTGCGCCTTGGCCTGGAGAGCCAGCAGTATAAGCAGCGGAAGGAAGAAGGTGACAGCTCTCTTCATACAATACCTCGAAGTTGAAATAGTAACAGCCGTAGCCAAATGTGTTGTCTGTTTGTGGGTATCAGCGCGAAAAAACTCCATCCGGGATGGAACTTGTAGAAACTTTCCGATAGGTAGAAACTACTTCAATTTCCGTGACAAAATCAAGGTAAAAACGGTGGTCTCTCTCCGCGATGTCCTTTCAGGACCGGATAAGTTGTGTCCCGCACAATTTGTAAGGATGGGCGCGGGAAGCGGTTCGGGGAGCGACAACGCCTGCATGATCGCCATATCTGAAAAAAAAACAGAATACACGATTGACGATTTGTCGTCTGAACAGCTGCCGCGGCGCGACGAGTGGTCAGTGAACAGACTGTCCACATTGACATGCGCGGTTTCATCATTCCATGCGTCCCGCTGTTCATGCATGAAGAATCCCCGGACTGAAACGTCTGTGACGATGCCTCCCGACAAATTTTTAGCACCATCCTGTTCCGGAGCGCGCTCGACACTCAGTCCTAAGATGGGCGCCTGGAGTGAGTCGTATATCGCCGACGAGGAGTGTGAAGCCTTGGAAGAAGGCGATCTTGCGCAGGGAAGAAGCGAGTCGTAGATTATTCCATCACTGCCGGAGAACCGATGTTCGGAAAACGACGCATTCATTTTGAGACGATAGATTCGACGAATCTCCATGCGAAATCACTCGCACGAGAAATGCCGGATGAAGGTACGGTCATAACGGCCGATTATCAGACTGCGGGCAGGGGTCGCCTGGATCGGCGTTGGAACGCGCAGCCTGGAGTGAACCTCCTCGCATCATTCCTGCTGTATCCTCGGCGTACTCCCGATGATTGGGGCGGACTTCCGCTGCTAGCCGGCTGTGCCGTCGCGGAGACGCTCAACACCCTCGCCGCTGTGGAATCCCATGTGAAATGGCCTAACGACATCATGATCGGTGAAGGCAAGGTTTCCGGTATCCTGGTCGAGTCAGGCATGCTCGCCGACCGCGCCTGGGTGGTGATCGGTATCGGGATCAATATCAATCAGACGACCTTCGAAGGTGAATATCGCCTTCCTCCGACAGCGCTCGCACTTGAAGCGGGACGATTGTTTGAAATCGACGACGTATTGTTTTCGCTCTGTCGCGTTCTGGACGATCTGTACGCCTTATGGACGCTCGAGGGAAATCCGCCGATTATCATGCGCTGGAAACGTCAATCCCGAATGCTCGGAGCGATGATCGAACTCGTCGAGCACGGAGGTTGTCGGCGTGTGCGCGCGATGGATATCGCTCCTGACGGTTCCCTGATAGTGGAAAATAGCGCGGGTGAGTCGGAATTCATTCATACGGCTGACGTTTCCATCGTACCACCCGAGGAATGATGTCTGCGTGACGCCACCGCATGAACATATCTATCTCGACAATGCCTCGACGACGCAGCTCGATCCGAGGGTCCTCGACGCAATGCTTCCATGGTTGTCCGTGCGCTACGGCAATCCCTCCAGCGTGCATAGTTTCGGCAGGGAGGCGCGCATCGCGGTCGAACGCGCCAGGGAACATGTTGCGGCCCTGATCGGCGTACTGCCTTCGGAAATCATCTTTACGAGCGGTGGGACGGAAAGCGACAACGCCGCTATCGCATTCGCTTCACGTGACGCCGGTAGCGGTCGAATTCCTCACATCGTCACTTCCGCGGCGGAACATCAAGCGGTGCTTCAGCCGATACACGGTAAAACGGAATATGACGTCACGTATGTCGATATAGACGCCGCGGCCGTACCCCCCGCCGATGCCGTGCTCGCCGCGCTGCGTCCGGATACTGTGCTCGTCGCGCTGATGCACGCCAACAACGAAACCGGCGGCATTCTCGATCTCACCGAGGTTTCAGCAACGTTGGTCGGTCACCCGGGCATCTTCTTCACGGACATGGTGCAAAGCGCGGGGAAACTCCCGATCGATCTTCACGAGATCCGCGTCGATCTCGCCGCGATCTCGGCGCACAAGATCCACGGGCCCAAAGGAATCGGAGCGCTGTTTGTTCGTCGCGGGATCGATATGATGCCTTTCATGAAGGGCGGCGCACAGGAGAGGGGACGAAGAGGAGGGACGGAGAACGTGACCGGAATCGTGGGATTCGGGGAGGCGGCGCGGTTGGCTATCGCGGAGATGGATGAACGTGCGGAGCGTTGGCGTTCGTTACGACGGATTCTCCTGACCCGTATCGTTCAGGATCTGCCTGGAATTATCGTCAATGGAAACGACGAGGGTCTGCCCAATATCGTCAATGTGTCGCTGCCGGCGTCGATGTATCCGATTGACGGAACAATGCTGCTGATGGATCTCGATTTGCGGGGCTGCGCTGTTTCCGCGGGCTCGGCGTGCACTGCGGGGAGCGTCGAAGCATCGCATGTTCTGCGCGCTCTTGGACACGATGAAATGACGGCGAAGGCCAGCGTGCGCTTCTCTTTCGGCGCGTTCACGGATGCGACCGCGGTCCTGGCCGGCGCTGAAATCTTCGCCAACGTCGTTCAGGATATGCTCGAACGTTCGAGAGATCGCTCCCACTCCCGGAGTGCGATCCCATAGCGGAGCCCACGCTCCGAAACAACGATTGCGGGCAGCGACCGTTTCTTCATCAAACGTGAAAGAATGAGGACGCCTGAAAAAATGATGTCCGCGCGTCCTGGATCGATACTCAGCACATGCTGCAATTCGTCTCTGGTCATGAGACGAAATTGCTCGAGTCGCGCATCGATCATTTCAGCAGTCAAACGGAATCCCGCGACAGCTTCACCGTCATACGCCTTCAGCCCGCACTCCACGGCCGCGAGCGTGGTGACCGTGCCGGCAACGCCGACGAAGGTTGTATTTGATGGGTCGAATCGTGGGAATGCGTCAATCGCGCTATCGATATGCGAGATGATCGCTTCGATTTCGGTGGGCGTGGGAGGGGAGTGATGGAGGAATTTCTCGGTCAGGCGCACGCATCCGATATCGAGACTGCGGCGATCGCCGATATGAAATCCCTTGCCGACCGTCAGTTCTGTGGAACCGCCGCCGATGTCCAGCACGGCGAACCGCCCCTTCCTGTCCGTAAAACCGGATATCGCGCCTCCGTATGTCAGGAGCGCTTCCTCGGACCCGTCGAGAATTTCAATGTCGAGCCCGATGCGCTGCTGCATATAACCGAGATAATCATCCCGATTGTGCGCGTCACGGAGCGCACTGGTGCCCGTCGCGCGAATGACGTCCGCACCGAAGGATCGGGCTTTTTCAAGGTAGTGCGTGAGATACTCCTCGCTTCTGCTGAACGACTCCCAGGCGATCGCACCGGTTTTACCTACGCCTTTTCCAACCCGCGCGATGCGCTGCTCGTCGCTGAGTACGGTAAGGGCCCCGACCGGATCGATCTCCGAGATCAGCATCAGGATGGTATTCGTGCCGATATCGATGGCGGCTATTTTCATAATCGCTGCTTCACTCCGCTGATTGCATGCCACTCATCTTCATTCAATTCCATATCGTGGGCGATGTCGTTCAGTGACATGGCGGCCAAAATTTCACCGCGGTCGGCGGTGTAAAATCCGGAAAGTACGACCCGGCCGCCTGGCACGAGCATTCCTGCGATCGCGGGAAGCATGTCGATATTATCGTTGCGTGTGATGTTCGAGAGCACGAGTTCATAGGGTCCATGCACGGTTTCGAGCGAGCCGTGATGAATGCGTACCTCATTCACGGTTTGGTTGCGAACGCAATTCTCGAGCGCGTTCTCCATCGACCACTCATCGATATCCATCCCTTCGGCGGAAGTCGCACCGAGCTTGATTGCCGCGATCGCAAGTACACCAGTGCCCGTTCCCACGTCCAGAACCCTGTCTCCCGCATGCGTCACGCGCTCCATCAACCGAAGCATTAGTCGGGTCGTGGCGTGAAAGCCGGTACCGAACGACATCTTCGGATCGATGACAAGAACGATCTCGTTGTCGACGGTTGGTACGGGATGCCAGGATGGCGTTATGACGATACGATCCGAAACGCGCACGGGTGTGATACTGTCTTCCCACTCCTTGTTCCAGTTCTCTTTGTGGAAACGCTCGATATCATAGGTTATCGTCAAATCGTTGCGTACAACAGCTTCCTGAAACAGCTTCGCGATCGTTTCGTCCCAGGCGGCGCAGTCAAAATACGCCTCCCATGCGTCTTCTTCTTCGAGAAACCCGAGAGGCTCGAAATTTACGAGTACGCTCTGCAGTACCTCGTCGTTCTCGCCGCGAGGGAAGCGCAATTTGATATATTCCGGTGTTGTCATGATCGTGCTGTATCAGCTTGCCTGGAGTCCGAAAAGTATGTGCAGGAGCAGCGTCCCCACCGCCTGAAGCGTCTCGGGGGAACACTGTTCCGGCGTATCCCGCAATGTATGCCAGTACCTTCTCCGCTCATTCGACGTTGCCTGTCCGACGAGCGATGCGTCGATGATGTTGATGGTCTTGATCCCGGCCGTGGTGTTCAGCGGCAGGTGATCGTCAATGATCGGATTGTGACGCTCGTTCGAAAATTGCTTCAATCCAAGCGCGGCGGCCTGGCCCCAGAAAAGATCGACGATATCGCGGGCGTACATGTCCGAATGTCCCTCCCTCGGAAACACGGCATCCTTGTCCCCGACCAGATCGAGCAACACGCCGAACATCGGGCGTGTTTCCGTACCCAATGAGGCCGCGTAGTATTTGGATCCAAGACAGAACATGCTTTCTTCGCCGTCCTTGCCGTAGTCCTCGCCGTCGAACAGCACGATATCCACACCGACGGACGTGGTATGTTGGCTGAGAATTTCCGCGAGGTGAAGGAGCACGGCCACACCGCTCGCTCCATCGTTGGCACCCGGGATGGGCAATTTTTTCTCCGCTGCGCCGCTTTCCATATCGGCGAAGGGGCGGGAATCCCAATGCGCCGCCAAAAGCACGCGCGTCGTACGTTCGGGATGGTAGCGTGCGATCACATTGTGCAGTTCGAGGGTCACCCCTTCATACCCCGGCATGGAAAAGGATTGCAGGGAGGTCTCCCACCCGAGCGCGGAAAAATGGGCAACGAAAAAATCCCGACAGGCGGTGTGCGCGGGGCTGCCCGGTACGCGAGGCCCGAACGAGACCTGCGTGATGAGGTGCTCCATAGCGGCGGCGCCGTCAAACGCGGGTCGCTTTTTCGGCGCGATGAACATTTGTGTCTTCTCTGTGGATTGCCGCTCCTCATTGTTTCCGCAAGAGCCGAGCGCGGTGAGCATGAGGAGCCATATAGTTAACTGAAACGTTATTGGCTTATTCATTCTCCCAAGCTAATGAATCACGGTCGAGGTACAAAACGGTACCAGGGTGAGGGCGCTGATCGATCCGGCGTGCCGATCCCTTTTCACAATTCATTCTTCATCCTTTCCTCTTCATCCCCCTTGATAAAAAAACACCCGAAGCGTGAATGCTCCGGGTGTCATACGTGGAGAGCGACAGTCTGTCAGCGCGAAAGCATCATCCTCCGCGAGATCCTTTGACCCATTGTACGCAACTCGTAGAGATAGATCCCGGAGGGAAGTCCGGCGGCGTCGAATGCGACAGTGTGCCTCCCTGCTTCACGTACTCCCTGATTCAGCGTCGCGACCTCTGCGCCGAGTGCGTTGAAAATCCGGAGTTCGACAGCGCTCGACACGGGGAGTTGATAGCTGATCATTGTCGATGGATTGAAAGGATTGGGGTAATTCTGCTCAAGCATCACATCAAGCGGCATCGCATCGGAGGGAGAAACGCCCACGAGTGCCTGGTTGACGTCGAGGATCTCGAAATCGTCCATAGCCGCCTCGACGAGTGATCCGGGTTCGGCATCCGCCGCGATGAATTGAACGCGCAATGTGGAGGTCAGATTTACGACATCCTTGAGGACGTACACCCGCGGCTGCCAGGATGCGTCTGTCACCATGGTGCGCTCAAGGATTTCCCAGTTGTTACCAACCTCGGCGATGCTAACCGTCCAGTAATCCGAATTCGGTTCGGCGCCTGCATTGTTCGTATACCAGCGATAGTAGCGAAGTACGGGGTTCGACATACCGGAGACGTCGTACATACGCGACGTGAGATAGGTCTCGCCATCGTCGATATCATTGGTACCCAAGCCTGAACCGCGTGTGGCGTTCCCGGTGACCCAGCATCTGATCTTGCCAGCACCCGGAGTATTGTCCTGGTTCGGCTGCACATAGGGTACGTCCGGGGGTGAACCGAACGCCGTATTCCAGGTTCCGATCGGTTCTTCGCGAATCCATTCACCGGTTGCGGCGTCGCCTGTTACAGCCCAGCCATCGACGGCTTCGCCATCATGGAAGAATTTCTGTTCAAAACCGACGAGGAAGAGGAAGCTCGAAGACGGAGCATTCATCGGTTCTTTCGCCGAAGAGCGGAAATTGTCGAAAGCTTCGATATAATATCGTACGATGGTGCCGGCAGGTTGAGGAGGAAACTGTCCGCTGAAGGCCTTCGTGACGGGATTGTAATCCGCGACGAACCGGAGGGTGTTGTTCCAATTATCCACGCTGTAAGCGATATCGACCTGCGTGATGTTCATAAGTTCCGCGTTGATCTCATTGCCGACGCGCGCGGTTCCCGTGATGTCGTACGGCGTAGACACGCTCCCCTGATCCGGCACACCGACGTGAACGATCAGGATGGCGGAACCCGGGATACCATGGGCATTGAATGCGGTAATAATGGCTTCGGAGTTCGGTGTCCCGTTGGCCAGATCGCCGTCATCGTCGTCGGCCACCAGGAATTCCACGAAATAATCCGCGAGGCCGACGCCCAGTGAGACGGCATCCGGAGTACCGTACATAGCCGCGTGATACAGCTTTCTGGTTTGTTCGAGTCCGATCGCCCTGCGAACGTCCCACACCGCACCGGTCAGGATCAGGCCATCGTCATGAACCTCGTTGACGACGTTCTCAGGATAACGCTTCGTATTGAAGGAATTGCGGATAATCCCACCGCCGGCACCGTTTTTCAGGAAGCCGACTCCGATACGGGGATCGTCGCGGAGGAAGTTGGTGGTCATGTCGGCGATGGCTTCCTTGAGCGCACCGTTCATCGGGGGCTGGCCAATCAGGTTGTTCGTCAGCCAGATATGAATGCCATGTCCGAATTCATGATGGATCACCGAGGAAATCTCACCCGTGTTGCCGCACGAGAGACTCGATTTGAAGAAATTCACCCCAGTGCCGTCGAAGAAGGCGTTGCACTCGCTGTTGATTTCAACGATACCGGGAATCTGCTCGTCCAGATGGCGGTTCGCCTGACCCGGATCGAGGCCACGTGAGAAGTCGCGAACGAGATTCATGTGGTAAAAGGTGTTGCGCTCGGACGCACCCGAGTTGGCATCCGACCAGGTGATCTCCACGTCCTGTCCGGCCGCGACAGTCATGCTCTGTAGTGCGTTCGCTGGGCTGCCGCCAGATACACGTGTCGTATCGGCGCGGCGTACTCTCGCATAAGGACCCGTGAGTCTTGTGATCAGCTGTCCCGTGGTGGACGCGCCGAGATCCGCGGTGAAGCGTCCGTCGTTGTCGGTGATGGCCATCTTGCCTGCAACCCAGACATACGCGTTCTTGAGGGGTACCGTGACAGGGGCTTCAACATAGCTTTCAGTGAAAATGGAAATAAGAATTCTTCCGTTCACTACATTTGTCACTGCATCCGGACCACCGTTTTGCACGCCATTGAAATGAGGGATCAGGTTCTTGCGCCAGACGATGTTGCCCTCGTGCGCGTCTACGTATGTGTCCCATAATTCCTTGATACCGTTGCGGACCTCGAAGCGGTACACGAGTTTGTATTCGATGCGGTCGCTTAAGCGAACGGGAAGAATGAAGAGTCCCCGGTCGCTGATATGTTCGTTGCTTTCCACGTAGGGCAGGCCGGCCTTGGCGAATTCCCGCGCGGCTTGCAAGGCCAGTGTCGGTGAGGTGTTCACGTCGAGATCGGGATGAAAATCGGATCCGAACATGAACACGCGTCCCTGCGAAGAAATGCGGAGATCGACATAGCTCTGCAGTACATCGATGCCCTTGTAGGTCTGGATGTATTTTTGGTAAGCCTTGCCGTTTATGATCTCCGAGTAGAGCAGGCGGAGCGATGCGGGGTCGAGATTCATGACCCCTGCGTTGCGCTGCAGAAACGCACGTCCGGCTTGCGGTGCGTTGACGAGTGATATAGAACTGAAGCCATCGATGGGGATTCCCGAACCCCACGCGCGATGAGGAGTGCGCCGTAATTCGTCGTATTGAAATGTCCAGTCGCGGTTTTCAAACACGAAGCTGCGGAAGGCGGAGTGCGCCTTCGAGAGCGACTGTCTTTCCTGAACCAGTTTCTGAGTGAGTACGAAAGACTCTTCAGGAAGGCGTATTGCGATTCCCTCATCGTCGTTGTGTTGCTGCTGTGCGGAGAGCTGGTTTGTCTGAAGGACACTCAGGAAGAGAACCAATGACAGGAGCAGGATCCTCATGGAAACCTCAATGGATGGATGTAGTTTGTGTGAGCTAGAGAGAGCGTCGTCGTTCTGAGATCGGTGTCCATAAAGAAGAAACGCCATATCATCTCTACAGGTTACGGATTTTCGAAAAATAAAACAACCGGTACCACCGAATTGCCGCGACGGATCAGGATTTGCTCGTGTCGGCTCGTCTGATGGGAGCTGATGCGGAATTCCAGTTCCAGCAGGCGACATGCTGGCCGGCGGCGATTGGTCTCAATTCCGGTTCGTGTTGGATGCAGGTTTCTGACGCGAGGTCGCAACGTGAATGAAAATTGCACCCCGCCGGATACATTGTTGGACGCGGCACCTGACCGGGGATGATGGTAAGTCGTTCGCCGCGGTTGTGCATCGAGGGCATGGAATTGAGCAAACCTATAGTGTAAGGGTGTTTCGGATTGTAGAAGATATCCCGCACGCTTCCTGACTCGACGATGCGCGAGGCATACATGATGGCGACCCTGTCGCACGTCTGCGCCACGACTCCCAGATCGTGCGTAATGAGGAGGACGGACATCCCGAATTCCACTTTCAGGTCGTTGATCAGGCGGAGGACTTGCGCCTGCGCGGTGACGTCGATGGCTGTCGTAGGTTCGTCGGCGATCAGAATCGTAGGATTTCCAACGAGAGCCATGGCGATCAGGACACGCTGCCGCATCCCTCCGGACAATTGGTGCGGATACGAGAGCATCACGGTATCCGGATCCTGAATGCCGACACGAATGAGTAAATCGTGACAGCGTTCGTACGATTCATCCCAGGTGGCGCGTTCGTGAAACAACAGTACCTCAAGCAGCTGGTCGCCGACGGTGAAGACGGGATTCAGCGAGGTCATCGATTCCTGAAACACCATGGATATCTTGCTGCCCCGCATCGACCGCATCTGCCGCTCGCTCAGGTCGAGCAGATTGTTCCCGTTGAACATGATTTCACCCGAGCGTATGAAGCCCGGTGACTGTATGAGCCGCAGGATCGCCAGAGCGGTGACGGTTTTCCCGCACCCCGATTCTCCCACGATGCCGAGCGTCTCGCCGTGGTGCAAATCAAACGTGGCATTTTGCACCGCATCGGCGCGGCCTTCATGTGTGTCGAAAGAAACTGTGAGGTCCCTGACGCTGAGTATAGGGACGTCCTTGTTGATGTTCATGTTGTTCCAGCTTGCTCGCAGTGAAAATCCGGCAATCTTCCCCAAAAAAATACGGTAAATGCACAGCACAGGCAACATGCATTCGTTCTACGTACGATGTATCGATTGACGAATGACCAGTTACGGAAACCGTCAATCGTACATCGTAGTTCTCCACGGGTTTGTACACCGATCATGCAGGAAGTATCTTCATTGACGTTTCATATCAGGGGCTTTCCATGCAGGACCAGCGCGACGCGCGAAATAACGAGAACGCGCATGTCAATGAAGACGCCATGAAGAATCTGCTTCGTATCCTTCATGCCCGTGAACAGCACATCCATCTCGGCGGAGGAAAACACGCGGTCGAAAAGCACCATGCACGCGGGAAAATGACCGCGCGGGAGAGAATCGACGCGCTTCTCGATCCGGACACGCCCTTTCTTGAGATCGGGTTGTTCAGTGCGTTCGAAATGTACGGCGAATACGGTGGGGCTCCGGCGGCCGGTACGGTTTTTGGACTGGGAAAGGTGCATGGACGATTGTGCGTTCTCGTGGCGAATGACGCAACCGTGAAGGCCGGCGCCTGGTTTCCGATTACCGCGAAGAAAAATCTCCGCGCGCAGGAAATCGCCATGGAGAACCATCTGCCGATCATATATCTCGTCGATTCCGCAGGCGTGTTCCTTCCGCTCCAGGATGAAATCTTTCCGGACAAGGAGCACTTCGGGAGGATATTCCGGAACAACGCCATCATGTCCTCGATGGGCATTCCACAGATCTCGGCTATTATGGGATACTGCGTGGCGGGAGGCGCGTACCTTCCGATCATGAGCGATGAGGCCTTGATCGTGGAGGGAACGGGCTCGGTCTTCCTCGCGGGATCGCATCTAGTCAAATCGGCGATAGGCGAAGAAATCGACAACGAAAAACTCGGCGGCGCGGAGGTGCACAGCACCATCAGCGGCGTCACCGATTATCGCATGCCCGACGATCCAACCTGCCTCACGACGATCCGGGACATCGTTTCGAAGCTCGGGGCCAGACCTGGCGCCGGCTTCAGCCGCATCCCTTCAGTCGCACCGGCGGCCGATCCTGCGGATGCGTACAAGATCATTCCGCGAGACAGATCTCGTCCCTACGACATGCGGGAGGTAATCCGCTGTATCGTGGACGATCAGGAATATGTGGAGTACAAGGCGGACTTCGGAAAAACGCTGATCTGCGCCTACGCGCGCATCGATGGCTGGGCGGTCGGCATCGTCGCGAATCAGCGCACCATCGTGCGCGACGGCAAAGGGGAAATGCAGATCGGCGGCGTGATCTACAGCGATAGCGCGGATAAGGCCACGAGGTTCATCATGAACTGCAACCAGAAAAAGATTCCGCTGGTGTTTCTGCAGGATGTCTCCGGCTTCATGGTCGGTAGTCGTGCGGAACATGGCGGCATCATCAAAGACGGTGCGAAAATGGTGAACGTCGTGGCGAACAGCGTGGTACCCAAGATCACTATTGTCATCGGAAACAGTTACGGCGCAGGCAATTACGCCATGTGCGGCAAGGCATACGATCCGCGCTTCATCTTCGCATGGCCCACCGCGCAGATCGCCGTGATGGGCGGGTCGCAGGCGTCCAAAACGTTGCTCGAAATCCGGTTGTCGCAAATGAAGCACACGGGCCGCGAGATCAGCGAGCAGGAGCAGCAGGATTTGCTGAACGTGATCCAGAAGAGTTACGACGAACAGACCAGTCCGTATTACGCGGCTGCCAGAATCTGGGTGGACGGCATCATCGATCCGGTCGATACGCGTGGGGTGATTTCCACCTGCATTGAGGCGGCGGAGCGCAACCCGGAGATGAAGCAGTTCAACCCGGGCGTGATCCAGACCTGATGACGGGGCTGCCGATATCCGGAAATCCCCTGCCACCCTGCGCTCCTATCGCGAAATGGATAGCTCCGTGCCTCGCCGCAATGCTTCTGCCGATAGGTGCGATGGAGGCGCAGGATGTTTCAGGCACCGATGTCGGACACGCGCAATACTGTGAGAACGCGGGTGTAACCGAACTATCGGAGCCCGGTATCGTGTATTCCTGCTGGAGGGCGATTCGACGTCTGGTGCTCCCTGATATACTCGCGTTGATCTATGATCTGCGCGATTTCATAACCGAGCTTCCTCCGCCGGAACCGCGAACGCTCACCGGAGACCTGTCGCGGCTTGATGCCATCTACGAGAGGGCGGTATATCTCTCCGATGGAAATCCGTATCATGCGCTGCTCGGTCTTGCCTGGGCGACTCTCCCCTATCATCGCTTCCCGGCGATGCTGCCGCTCGTTGGATGGGGCATAACCGTCCCTGTTTCAACCGAAACGGAATCCGATTTCAAGCAGCGGCTGGCCAATCTTCCCGGTGTGCTGTTGCCCAATTCACCACCGTCTCTGGATCGTGACAAGCTGCCTCATTTTTTCGGCTCCGCCTGGATGCAATGTGTGCTCAATGCACCCGACCTGGCTGATATGCTCGGAGATATGTTTGAACTGATGGAAGAAGTGTTCAAGCTGGAGGGCTCACGCGACGATCGCGATATCCAGGTTAACCGGCTCGGTATTATCTTTGCGATGCAACTTCAACGGCACCGCGCCGTACGTCCATCCGATGTTTTTTTGCTTGAGATGAACGACAATGACCATGCCAACCATCCTCATCGTTGACGACGAACAGAGTATTCGCGACACCTTGCGCATGACCCTCGAGTACGAGGGCTTCGAGGTCGATGACGCCGAGAGCGGGCTGCTTGCACTTGAACGTGTGCGCCACAAGATTCCGGATGCCGTGATCCTGGATATAAAAATGTCGGGGATGGACGGCATGGAAACGCTCGAACGGCTGCGGAAAGATGTGCCCGGATTGCCCGTGATCCTTCTCACCGGTCACGGCAGCATCGAAACGGCGGTGGAAGCCACGCGCAGAGGGGCGTTCGATTTTCTGACTAAACCGCCGGACAGGGAGAAAATCCTCATCACGATCCGCAACGCGATCAAGCAGACAGCTCTCATGCGGGAGAACAGGGAGATGCGCGAGCAGATCGAGCCGACTGGTGAGATCATCGGTACCTCCCGCGTCATGCGCGAAATGCAGAACACGATCGCTCGGGTCGCGCCGACGGAGGCATTCGTGCTCATCACCGGAGAAAACGGAACGGGCAAGGAACTTGTGGCGCGGGCTATCCATCATCAGAGCGCCCGCGCGGAGAAAGAAATGGTGGAGGTGAACTGCGCCGCGATACCTCACGAGCTTATCGAATCCGAATTGTTCGGTCACGAAAAGGGATCCTTCACCGGCGCGACCGCTCAGCGGCTCGGAAAATTCGAACAGGCTGACGGAGGTATCCTTTTTCTCGACGAAATCGGCGACATGAGTCCCTCGGCGCAGGCGAAGGTGCTTCGCATTCTTGAAGAGGGGACCTTCGAGCGCGTGGGCGGGAGCCGCAAAATCCACGTCGACGTACGCGTGCTCGCCGCGACCAACAAGGATCTGATGTCGGAGATCAGGGAGAATCGCTTCCGCGAGGACCTTTTCCATCGACTCAATGTCATTCCCATTCACGTTCCGCCGCTGCGAGACAGACGCGAAGACATTCCCGACCTTGTCAGGCATTTCCTCACGGAATCATGTAGAAAAAACAAACTGCCGGCGCGCGTCATCGAAGACGCGGCGATGGAACGGCTCCGCGGAATGCAATGGCCCGGCAACGTGCGGGAGCTGCGCAATGCCGTCGAGCGTCTCGTCATCATGGTCTCCAACCGGATCACCGCCGCCGATGTCGGGCACTATGTTCTCGGAACCGTCTCTCCCTCCGACGACGCGCTCCCGATGGACCTGAGTTTTCAGGAATTCAAGGATAAGGCGGAGAAGCTTTTCCTCCAGCGTCAGCTCGAACGCTACGAATGGAACGTCAGCCGCACCGCAGACGAACTTGGCATTCAGCGCAGCCATCTCTATTCGAAAATCAAGAAATACGGGCTGGAACGGGGAGCGTAAAGCTGTGTGGAGAGTGCCCAACGCTTCCTTCTTGATGCGCCACCATTTCCCTTATGGCGTTATCCAGGAACGATGCGCATATACGCCATGAAGCATAAAATCATGCGTACACTATCCGTAGGCTCGTATCGCTTTATGTTCGCATGTGAGGCGAATAGTATTTCAAAAAACCAGAAACAGGCGGACGAGAAAGGGTATGCAACGGGTTATTGAAGTTGCACACAAGTCGTAACCTGCCTAATATTATCTTCGTTCTTCGTACACCAACGCAACCGTTATAGGAGCTGAATGGGCAATTTCGTGAAGGAAGAAATGCGGATCTATGAAGCCAGGAAATCAGGCGCGCTAAAACGAAAACGGATTCGTTTCAGATTGATCGACGCCTTTTCGGGAGCTGGAGGGATGAGCCTCGGCTTCAGCGAGCGTTTTGGGCATGTTTTTGAGTCGGTTTGGGCAAATGACTTCAACAAGGAAAGCGTCGCCACCTATAATGCCAATTTCGGCGCCCATTGCATCCAGGGAGATGTCGTGGATGTTCTGAATGACCCGATATACGAAATACCGGAAGCTGATGTCGTTATTGGAGGTCCCCCGTGCCAGGGATTCAGTTTGCTGAACAAGAATCGTGATGATGATCCCAGGAAACAACTTTGGCGACCGTTTCTGGATATTATCGAGAAATCGAATGCCACGGTGTTCGTGATGGAAAATGTTCCGCAATTAATCGGTTCCGCCGAACACGGAGAAATCCTCAACGCAGCAGCCGAAATGGGTTTCATGACTCACCAGGGTGTGTTGAGCGCGGCGGATTACGGTGTTCCACAGAACCGTCGGCGGGCATTTATCGTCGGCAGCAAACGTATCGATCCCAAACTCGTCTTCCCGCCCAAAAAGACGCATTATGATCCTTCACGATCCGCGGTCCAGTATGCATTCCTCAACGGGTCCGGATACACTCAGGATGCCCGGCCTTGGCAAACCGTGAGGGATGCGATCGAGGATCTGCCAAAGCCTGAGGGTACCGAAATTCGCGACGCACCACCGCCGCTTGACCTCCACTTCGGTCGCACACCTACAGCCAAGAGTGTCGCCCGATATAAAACCGTAGCAAAAGAAGGCATGAATCGTTTCGATCTTCAGCGACTCGCTCCGGAAATCACTCCTGAGTGCTGGGTTCGAAAAACGAAGGGGGGAACCGATTTATTTGGACGGCTTTGGTGGGATAGGCCGTCGTTTACAATCAGGACCGAGTTTTATAAACCTGAGAAGGGTCGATATCTTCATCCGGTGCAACACCGTCCCATCACTCACCGTGAAGCGGCGAGATTGCAATCGTTCCCCGATGATTTCAGATTCACGGGATCGAAAATCGAGGTGGCTCGACAAATAGGCAATGCTGTCCCGCCATTGCTTGCCGCAAGAATAGCGGATGTAGTGTATCTTCTCCTCACACATGCGGACAAATAGCTGCGATGGACCGAATCATCCGAGCGTAGCGATCAAGTTCGATGCGTGCCAGGGAATAGCCTGAGACGATACCCTGGAAAGCGGTTCGAACCTGTTGCACTTTCAAAGCCTCGGATACAGACTGCATAAACAGGATATGCCCGCAATGGCGGTTCATGTTCAAATCAGGCGCCCCAAAAAACTAATTGTTCATGGCTGCTTTTAGAATGGCCATTCTCGTTGCATGAAATCCACGATGCTTGTAATAAATACGGAATTCGGGAAAGTGACCCCGCAAAAGAATGTTGAACGAGAGGGAGCTTTGTTGAAGACGCTCCACACCGCATGAAGGAAAATCCTCGTCATGCAAGATGTGAAACTTCTGTCAGGGCCGCACTGAATCGGAAAATCTTCTCGTTCATGCGGAAATAAGCAGTGGAGTATACCATGGTATCGTCAGAAACAATCCGACAAGAACTGCAACTCCTCATCAGAAATTTTGAAGCTGAGCTGCACTCCGCGGATCTCCGGCGAAAGGTTCGGTGCCTTGTGCCTGTTGTTCTTGAGTTGCGAAAACTGGGAAAATCGCTTATCCCCGCAGATTTGGCCTCTTCCGCCAGGAGCAGAATACTGCATTATTTGCGCGAGTATCCCCGGACCGTAATCGATGGAGATGAATTGCACGTCGTTTCCAGTATTCAGGACTATCCACGTAGGGTGCGAGAATTGCGTGTTGAGCATGGTTGGAGTATCGCAACCGGCGTAAGCATGAGGGAGTTTTTTGGGTCCGGTGAGACGGTTCCGGTTGAATTTCTTGAAATCAAACCCGATCAGTATGTCTTGCTTGATGAAGCTCAAGACCGGGATGCGGCACATCGCTGGAACCTGGCGAATTCAATTCGGAGGGAGCATGGTTCTTCGAAAGACAAGATTATCAAATACATGCTTGAGAATATCGGAAGGCCAATTTCCGGAGAGGAACTCAGGTACGTCTGCGGAAATCGTACAGAATGGGCCAGACGTGTCAGAGAACTTCGATCTGAACATGGTTGGGCGGTTGCTACCCAAAGTACCGGCAGGCCTGACCTACCGGTTGGGATGTATGTGCTGGAATCGAATAGACAGAGCCCCGAGCACGATAGAGTAATTCCGGATGAGATACGCAGATCGGCCATGCGTAGAGATGGTTACTCCTGTACGAAATGTCAATGGAGTCACGATGATTGGAATCCATCCGATCCTCGGCATCTAGAGCTGCACCATGTGAGCGCGCATGTTTCAGGAGGCCTGAATACATACGACAACCTCATCACGCTTTGCTCAAGCTGCCATGATGTCGTGCATCGTCAGGAATCGGGAAAAAAAGGTAAAGATCGGGCAGCCAAATCCTGATTGAGAATTGTACTATCTCATCGCGAGTGGAACCCCATTTTTATATTTCGGGAGCCGCACGTGGTCACTCGATACCATTGTTGAGCTTCAGTCTCGCTTACCGGGTGACCTCTTGACGCACGAACTCAGATTTCTGCATCTCGAGACCTGGCGTCTCACAGCGCGTCGTCGCCGCTTTCCTCGGTGCGGATGCGGATGGCGTCTTCGACAGGGATGACGAAAATCTTGCCGTCGCCAACCTGGCCGGTGGCGGCGAATTTGATGATGGTATCGATGACGGGCTCGGCGAGGTGATCGGCCACGACGATTTCGATTTTCAACTTGGGCAGCGTATCGATCTGGTATTCCGCCCCCCGATACGTTTCGGTGTGCCCTTTCTGCCTTCCGAACCCGCGCACTTCGGTGATGGTCATACCGTGAATGCCGATGTCCTGAAGTCCGTCGCGGACGTCGTCAAGTTTGAACGGTCGGATAATCGCTTCGATTTTTTTCATGCCTGTACCGCGAAATGTGGATTCGGATATTCCCCGGTGAAATCGTTCACACCATCCCGGACACGGGAAGCGGAAGGGATTGCGTATCCTGTACGGAATACGACGCGAGGGAAACGCCGGGAGAGCGGGACCTGTATCGCAAGGGTAGGGATCGTGGCGAATTTCCATGCGAAGGCCCTGTGCCACACCGATGAATCGCACGCCGTATCGCTCCGGCGGTGTTTTGAGCACGCGACGGATGTACTTGGGGCGTGCGGAAGCTCAGCGGCGATCGGTTCGCGTCAAATCCCCCGGAAAGTTATCTGGTGAAACCGGAAAAAACAATGTTTCAACTTTGAAAATCCTTTCGTAGCATTGGGTTGCATATCTTTACGATAAGCATCGTATCCGTCTCCATCATGATGCCATAACCACGAGCCCCGGCATGTACCCCGCGGTGTTTAACATTCCACGACCAGAGCGCTCCTCCCGCATCATCCTTCTGCTGCGACCGGTGTTGTTGATGCCGCTGTATCTTTGTGGCATCGCCTATACGCTTGTCATGACGCTCGTGTATTTCGCAGCATGGCTCTCCATCCTTATTCTCGGCCGGCATCCGCAAATCCTGTGGGATTTTCTTGAAGGATATTTCCGTTTTACCGCGACGCTCGCGTCTTATCAACTGCTGCTGACGGACATGTATCCACCGTTCACGGGCGATGCGGAAAAAAGACGTGGAATCGGTGTCGTTATCGAAGCGCCGGAACGCATGTCGCGGATTACCGTACTGCTGCGTCCGCTCCTCCTGTTGCCACATTTTTTTTTCGCGGCCGGGTACGCGTTCCTGTTTTTTTTCATGCATGCGGCGACATTTCTGACCGTGCTGGCAATCGGAAAGATGACGACAGGCCAGTACGTCTGGATACGGACCTGGTTCATCTATAATGGGCGATTACGGGCGTATTCACTACTTTTGGTTGATGAGTATCCGCCGTTCAACGGCAGCCAGCCGCAGGCGGCCCTGGAACGGTTTTCCCTGATCCTGTAATCAGGGTATCAGATTGCATTATCGGCATTTTTTGATTTGTGCTGTTTTTTTTCTTAGCTTGTTCCGATTTCGTTGTCTATAGCAACATCTGTCGATATCACATGCTCACCGAATTTGGCAAAGCCCTGATCTTCATCATTCTCGGATTGGTGTTCGTCGCCGCCGGACTGCTGGTGGCGAAAATCATCCGGCCGCACAATCCTACGGACGAAAAACTGCTTCCTTACGAGTGCGGGGAGGATCCTATCGGTCCCCAATGGATGAGATTCAACATCCGTTTTTACGTTGTCGCGCTGATCTTCATTCTGTTCGATGTCGAACTCGTGGTTCTGTTTCCCTGGGCTCTGATTTATCAGAAATTGGGGATGTTCGCCTATGTGGCCGGAGCGTTGTTCATCATCATTCTTTTTCTCGCCGATTTTTACCTGTGGGCCAAAGGTGATCTGGAATGGGTGCGCCCCGAGCCGCGGGTACCCAAACTCGACGATATCGTCGATCGAGTCCCGGTGCGGAGCGGCGCCTCCAGCCAGTTGAACACGGCAGCCACAACGGAGTAACGAAAGGACATCAGTATGGGACTTCTCAGCAAACAATTCGATAACGGCAATATCGTCATCACATCGGTGGAAGGCGTTCTGAACTGGGCCCGCCTCTGCTCGCTCTGGCAGATGTCCTTCGGTCTCGCGTGCTGCGCCATCGAGATGATGGCCGCCAGCGCCTCGCACAACGACATCATGCGCTTCGGTGTGTTGCCCAGGCCCAGCCCCCGCCAGTGCGATGTGATGATCGTGGCCGGTACGGTGACGCTTAAAATGGCCTCCCGCCTCAAACGCCTCTACGAGCAAATGGCCGAACCGCGGTATGTCGTCTCAATGGGCAGCTGCTCCAACTGCGGTGGACCCTATTGGGAACACGGTTACCATGTGCTCAAAGGCGTGGATCGCGTCGTTCCGGTCGATGTGTACATCCCCGGTTGTCCGCCCCGTCCCGAAGCCCTTCTCGAGGGCTGGATGCGCCTGCAGGAGAAAGTCCGCACGTTTTCGACCGTGAAAAGCAAGCAAATACAGAATTCCTGAGACTGTTCCTGGACATTTGACCATCGTTGAAGCAAACACACAACACGCGACGAACACACCAATGACGGCAACAGAGATTCACGCACACCTGACGGCGCTTTTTCCAGAGCATGAATTACTGCTTGATGAAGCGGCGCCCTGCATCATCGTTCCCGCCGCGGCGATTACGGCTATCGCGCTGCAATTAAGAGACGATCCATCGCTGCTTTTTGACTATCTCATGTGTCTGAGCGGGGTCGATTACAACGACGGCACACTCGGCGTCGTTTACCATCTCGACAGTATGACGCTCCGTCAAAAGCTTACGCTTAAAGTGATCGTTCCAATTGACGCACCCGCGGTCCAGACCGTGGAGAAAGTGTGGCGCACGGCGGATTGGCACGAGCGGGAAGCATACGATTTGATCGGTGTCGTATTCGAAGGCCATCGCGATCATCGTCGCATTCTTCTTCCCGAGGACTGGGAGGGGCACCCGCTCCAAAAAAAATACGAAGTCCCCGAATTTTATAACGGCATGAAAGTCCCGTACTGAGACTGGCGGATATGAATCACACGCTGCAATCACTTCAGGAAGACATCGCCTCGGGCCGGCTCACCACCGACGAGATGGTGCTCAACATGGGACCCCAGCACCCTTCGACGCACGGCGTGCTGCGGCTCGAACTCGTTCTTGACGGAGAAATGGTCGTCAAGGTCATTCCACAAATGGGGTATCTCCATCGCTGCTTCGAAAAGCACGCGGAGGCCATGACCTACCCGCAGGTCATCCCGTACACGGACCGTATGGACTACCTCGCCGCGATGAACAATAATCACGGCTACGTCCTGGCTGTCGAGCGTCTTATGGGCATTCAGGTCCCCGATCGCGTGGAGTACATCCGCATCGTCATGGCCGAGCTGCAGCGCATCGCTTCGCATCTCGTAGCTATTGGAACGTTCGGAATGGACATTGGCGCATTCACGCCGTTTCTCTACTGTTTCCGTGATCGGGAATACATCCTCGACATTTTCGAACGGACCTGCGGCGCGCGCCTGCTATACAATTACATGTGGGTCGGAGGTGTGTCGCACGACGTGCATGACGGTTTTGTAAAGGATGTCGCGGCCTTTATCAAGATCTTCCGTCCCACCGTGGTGGAAGTGAACAAGCTCCTTAACTACAATAAAATTTTCATCGAGCGCACCGCCAATATCGGTATACTTCCGGCCGACGTCGCCGTCAGCTATGGCTGCTCCGGTCCCATGCTGCGAGGCTCAGGCGTGAATTGGGATCTCCGCCGCGACGATCCGTACTGCATCTACGACCGCTTCAAATGGGATGTGGTTGTCGGTACGGGCGAAGTCGGTACGGTGGGGGATTGCTGGGACAGGCACATGGTGCGCGTCCGGGAACTCGAGCAGAGCTGCCTCATCATCGAGCAGGCACTGGAGAGCTTCCCTGAAGGAGACGTCACATCTGCGATTCCCAAAAAAATCCGACCACCCAAAGGTGAAATCTATACGCGAGTCGAGAATCCGCGCGGTGAACTCGGCTACTACATCATCAGCGACGGCAGCGCGAATCCCTTCCGGGTAAAAGCGCGCGGTCCGAGTTTCGTGAATCTCTCCGTGATGGACGAAATTTCTCACGGCCATTTGATAGCCGATATCGTCGCGATTCTCGGAAGCGTGGATATCGTCCTCGGTGAAATTGACAGGTAACAGACGCAACACTTGAACAACTGGCACTTATGGAACCATTGCTCCAATCTTTGCTCGGCGATAATTATCTCTCACTCCTCCTGTACTGTGCGCTGCCGCTGGTATTCCTGATCGCGTATGCGTTGCTTGCCATTCTGGGCGAGGTCAAGATATCGGCCTGGATGCAGGATCGGCTCGGTCCCATGCGCACGGGTCCGTGGGGAATAATTCAGCCGATCGCCGATGTATTAAAACTTCTTCAGAAAGAGGACATCACGCCGAAGAATGCGGACAAGCCGCTCTTCAACCTTGCGCCGTACCTGTCCTTCATGAGCGCGTACGCGGCATTCGCCGTGATCCCGTTCAGTAGTCTGTACGTCGGGGCGGATCTCAATCTCGGACTGTTCTATCTGCTGGCCATCGGTTCACTGAACGTCGCGGCCATCATGATGGCTGGATGGGCGTCCAACAACAAGTACAGCCTGTTCGGCGCCATGCGCGCTGTCGCGCAGATCGTCAGCTACGAAGTTCCCGCGGCGATGGCGTTCGTCATCATCGTGATGTTCGTCGGCAGCCTCAATCTTCAGGATATCGTTACAGCGCAAGGTGGCCCGATCTGGAACTGGATGGTGTTCGGCGGGCCGAAAGGCGACGTCGTGCTCGCCGGCGGGGAAGTGCTCTCCGCTTCCTGGGCGAACCTGCTCTTCCTGCCGCTGTTCCTCGCGACCTTCGTTATTTATTACCTCTCCTCGCTCGCGGAAACCAACCGCACACCATTCGACATCCCCGAAGCTGAATCCGAGCTTGTGTCAGGGTATCACACCGAATACAGCGGCATGAAATTCGCGATGTTCTTCATGTCGGAATACGCCAATATGTTTCTGGTGTCGGCGGTGACCGCCGTGCTGTTCTTCGGCGGCTGGCACAGTCCGTTCGGCGGCTATTTTGGCGATCTGGTTGGAGTTTCCTGGCTGGTCCCCGTCGAGCAGTTCGGCTGGTTGGCGTTCAAGGGGCTGTTCTTTGTGTTCGTGATGATCTGGGTGCGGTGGACGCTGCCGCGGCTTCGCGTCGATCAGCTGATGTACATGTGCTGGAAAGTGCTGATTCCTTTTTCCTTCGGCATCGCGCTGATCGTCGGTTTTCTTGTTATCGTCCTCAAGTAAAGGCATTCGGACATGGGCGGATATTTCAAAGACATATACGATGGCATCGCCACGGCTCTGGTGGGAATGCGCATCACCTGGGGGCATCTGTTCGTCAGGAACGTGACCATTCAGTACCCCAACGTGAAGCATGTGCTGCCCGAACGCGTACGCAACAGGCTCTACGTGAACATGGACGATTGCATCGGCTGCGATCAGTGCGCCAAGGCTTGTCCGGTCAACTGTATTACCATTGAAACTGTGAAAGCGCTTGCCGAGGAGGACCTCGGCGAGACTTCGACCGGTAACCGCAAGCGGCTGTGGGTGACGCAGTTCGACATCGACATCGCCAAATGCTGCTATTGCGGATTGTGCGTTCCGCCTTGTCCGACCGAGTGCATCGAGATGACGGATGTTTTCGAATTCGCCGAATACAAACGTGAAGATCTCGTGTACCGTTTCTCGACCATGTCCCCCGCGGCTGTGGCGGAAAAAAAGGAGAACGCGGAAAAACTGCGCATCGAGCAGGAAGCGAAAAAGAAGGCGGCGGCGGAAGCAAAGGCGAAGCAGGATGCGGCCGCCGCAGCTCCCGATACGCCCGCGGCGTCCGAGTAGAAACCTCATCGGCGAATCAACGGATACACACACATGGAAATCGCAATACTTTTCTACGTCTTCGCCGCGCTGGCCGTCGTCTCCGGCTTTGTGGTCGTCTTTTCGCGAAGCGTTATCCACGCGGCGTTCTCGCTGCTCTTCACGTTTCTCGGCGTGGCGGGGCTGTACGTGCTGCTCAACGCCGATTTTGTCGCCGTAGCGCAAATAATGGTCTATATCGGCGGCATTCTGATCCTTATGGTCTTTGGTGTGATGCTCACCAGGAAAGCCACAGACGTCGAGGTGCAAAGCGGAACACTCAAGACGATTCCAGCGCTGATCGTCGTCGGTATCGTGCTCGGCACCCTGACGCATGTGTTTACGCGCGCCACCTGGCCGAGTAGCTCCACGATGCCCGACATTCAAGGCACAACGCTGGAAATAGGCGAGCTGCTGCTTACCACCTTCATTATGCCGTTCGAAGTCGTGGGCATCCTTTTGCTCGCAGCAATCATGGGCGCCGCATTCATCGCGCGTCGTGAGGAGGGACCATGGAACTGATGACTATCGGTTTGACGCATTACCTCATCGTCAGCGCTGTGCTGTTTTCCCTGGGCGTTCTGGCGCTCACCGTCAGGCGCAATGCCGTGCTCATGCTTATGGGAATCGAGCTGATCCTGAATTCCGCGAATATCAACTTTATCGCGTTTTCCTATTTTAATGGATTCAGCTTGCAGGGACATGTCGTGGCGTTGTTCGTCATCATCCTTGCCGCGGCGGAGGCCGCGGTGGCGCTCGCCATCGTCCTCCACATTTACAAGACGAACAACACGGTGGAAGCAGACCGCATCAACACGCTGAGAGAATGACCGACGTTTCGTCATATCGCCGTTTCGTGAATCCTGTGCTGTTCGCCGCGCTTATTGCTCTCGCAGTAGGTCCGGAAATGCAGGCACAGAAAATCACGTATTCCTGGTCGCCAGAGAATATGCTCGTGCTTGGCGCCGGCGGCAGCGTGACGAAGTATTTCGGTGAATTTACGGACCAGAATTTCGGCGGCGGAGCGCAATTCCACGCAAAGTATTTCTTGCTGCCCGAAGTGGCGGTACAGCTCGACGGCGGTTTCGGCAAATACGTCTACAACAGGCGGCTCCGCGACCAATTCAAGGACGCTTACACCCGACAATTCTACCGCGATCCGCGTCTGCTCGGATTGACGGAATACCCCGCGGGCGATTTCTCGACCTACGCAAACGATCCCGTGATGCGCAGACAGATCATGGAAACGGATCGCCTGATCTACGGCGAGGCGCGCGCTGTATTCAATCTCTTTCCGCGCAGCAGGTTGAACGCGTATATCTCCAGCGGCTTTGGAATGATGCGCTATGAGAATTCCAACATCGAACGCATCCTGGACGATGGCAACCCGCTGTTGAACGTGACCCTTGGTCGCGTGCCTTTCACAGTTGATGTCGATGGAATCCCGGTCAGCGCGCCATCGACTCTTTCCGCGGACGCGAATACGCTGCCGATCATTCCTGTCGGTTTTGGTTTCGACCTTCTGCTTACCGATGAAATCGCCCTCAATCTCGATGTGAGTTACCGCTTCCTGCTCGGCGAAGGCAACGACATGATGGATGGTTTCGGCGAGGTGGTGCAGGAGCATTTCAATACCGCAGGACGTGTGGACAGAACCAAATCCACGGAGAATCCCGACAGCTGGGGCAGCATTTCGCTTGGTATCCAGGTCTACCTGTTCGGGCACAGCGATCGCGACGGCGACGGAATTTCGGATACGCGTGAAGCAAGCATCGGCACCGATCCTCTCAACCCGGATACGGACGGCGACGGGGTGACGGATTGGGAGGAAATCATGGTTCATCGGACCGATCCCCTCAAAACCGATACCGACGAGGACGGGTTGACGGATGCTGAAGAAGTCGCCAAAAAAACCGATCCCGGTAATCCGGATACCGATGGCGATGGGCTCAAGGATGGGGAAGAGCTTGCCCACGGTACCGATCCTTTCGACACGGACACCGACAACGACGGGCTGAACGACGGTGACGAAGTGCACAAGTATTTAAGTTCACCCCTTCGACTGGACACCGATTCCGACGGACTTGATGATCTCGCTGAAGTGTCCATCCACAAAACGGATCCGCGTCAGGCCGACACCGATCGGGACGGCCTTTCCGACGCGAAAGAACTTGAACTGAGCACTTCGCCTGTCTTGCGAGATACCGACGGTGATGGATTGGACGACGGCGCCGAAATCAATACGTACCACACCGACCCTCTGAAATCCGACACCGATGGAGACGGAGTCAACGATGGCGACGAAGTGCTGCAGGGCTCCAACTCACTGACCTCCGACAGCGACGGGGATGGGATTCGCGACGCGGCGGACCGCTGTCCGGGCAAGCCCGAGATTGTCAATGGCTACAGAGATGACGATGGCTGTCCCGATGTGCTCCCTATCCTTCCCGAGCCGCGTGTCGGACAAACCGCTCCACTATCGGGTGTGAGTTTCTCCGAGGATGGCGCAGCGCTTCTGGGCGACGTCGGCGCGGCCTTCGCTCCGTTGCTCCAACTCCTGAACGACAATCCGGGCGTGACGATCGAGATCACCGTTACGCTCGAAGGTCGGGCGAGTGAATCGCTCCAGCGCCTCGCGGTGATCCGGGCAGAGGCGATCGTACTCTATTTGACCGGAAAAGGTGTTGACGCCACGCGCCTGAAAGCCACTGGCAAGACCGCGCGTCGCGCACCCGATAACGTACTCATTTCCATCCTCGGTGTCTAAACGAGGAGGAACGAAGCTATGACATTCAGAACACAGCGCATATTGCCATGACGCCACAAACACTGCTCACCTTATCACTGGTCGTCCTGTTCATACCACTGGCGTCCTTCGTGCTGCTGCTTTCGACCGGAAAGCGCCTGCCGCGGCAGGGAGACGCCATCGCCACCGGTCTCATGTTCATTGGCCTCGCGCTGGCGTTTGTGGTGATGATAGGAATGTTCACCATGCCGCCGGGAGCGGCGATACCGGGATTTCCGGAAGCCCCGGTACAGCTGAATTTCCCCTGGGTGGATTTGCACACCACGATGAACATCTTCGGCGTCGAGATGCCGCTGCGCATAGAACTCGGCATCATGATCGACAAGCTTGCATCGGTCATGCTCGTGGTGGTGATGCTGATCACCGCGCTGGTGCATCTATTCTCGATCGGGTACATGCACGGAGATGCCAAGTACTCACGGTATTTCGCGTATTTAGGCGTATTCGCCTTCTCCATGCTTGGTATCGTACTCACCAACAATCTGCTGTTGATGTACGCCGCCTGGGAACTGGTCGGGTTAAGTTCCTATCTGCTTATCGGTTTCTGGTATGAAAAACCCAAACCAGGCTATGCAGGCACAAAGGCGTTTCTCGTCAACCGCGTTGGTGATATCGGTATGTGGATCGGAATCATGGTGTTGTTCACCAGCTACGGCACGTTTCGCTTTGACCAGATTTTCGCGGCTATATCCGCGGGAAATTTGCCGTTTGGCTCCGAATGGTGGCTCACCGCCGCCGGCATCCTGATTTTCATGGGCGCTATCGGTAAAAGCGCGCAGTTCCCGCTGCATACCTGGCTCCCCGACGCGATGGAAGGCCCGACGCCCGTCAGCGCGCTGATTCATGCAGCCACGATGGTCGCCGCCGGCGTGTACCTCGTGGCCCGCGTGTTCCCAATGCTTTCAGGCGAAGCGCTGATCGTGATCGCGGTGATAGGAACCATCACCGCGTTCGTGGCCGCCACGATCGCGCTGGTGCAAAACGACATCAAGAAAGTCCTGGCCTATTCCACCGTCAGCCAGCTTGGGTACATGATACTCGCACTGGGTGTCGGTGCTTACACAGCCGGATTTTTCCATCTCGTTACCCATGCGATGTTCAAAGCCTGCCTGTTCTTGGGCTCAGGTTCCGTCATCCATGCCATGCATCACGGTTTGCATCAAGTGCACGACCACGACACCGATCCGCAGGACATCCGCAACATGGGCGGGCTGGGAAAGAAAATGCCGGTCACATTCTACACATTTCTGATCGCGACACTTGCCATTTCGGGTGTGCCTCTGTTTTCGGGCTTCCTGAGCAAGGACGAAATTCTCGCGGGCGCATGGGCGTTTGGCGGACTGCGCGGGGACATCGCTGCGATCATTCCTTGGGTCGGTTTCCTCGTCGCGGCAATGACCGCGTTCTATATGTTCCGGCTCGTCATTCTTACGTTCCTCGGCGAATCGAAGCGTCCGGACGTGTTCGCGCACATCCAGGAATCTCCCATGACGATGAAGCTTCCCTTGATTATTCTCGCATCGCTGTCGCTGTGGTTCTTCTATGCGTGGAATCCGATTTCCGGACCGACAGGTTGGTTTGTCCAGTCCTTCAAGGCGCCGGTCACCGTGACGGCAGGGGAGTGGTACAAGTTTTCGCACGAGCCGGCAAGTGAACAGCATGCGGTCGCACAGCAGCAGGCAACGGCTGATCATGCCATTTGGCAGTCGCGGGAGATGCACGCCAACCCCGCGCAGGAGACGCTGGAGCATGCGGTGCATGAATCGCACCTCCCGGCAATGCTGACGTCGGTACTTGTCGCCTCGCTGGGCATTCTGTTCGCTTTCGCCATGTATCGCCGCAAGCTTGTCGATCCCGACCGCCTGGTCGAGCGATTCCGGCCTCTTCATACATTCCTGATGAACAAGTGGTATTTCGACGAAATATATGAAAAATGGGTTGTGGTGCCGTTCGTCCACCTTGTCGCGCGCGTGTTGAACTGGTTCGATATGAACATCGTCGACGGTGCGGTAAACGGCGCAGCCTCCCTTACCCGCGTACAATCGCATATCAGCGGATTGTTCGACAAGTGGGTGGTGGACGGAGCGGTGAACATGACCGCATACGTTGTCGGCTTTTTCGGCATCATGTTCAAAAAAACACAAACCGGACGCATACAAACGTACCTCGCTTTCGTGCTCGTCGGCGTGGTTGTACTGTTTTATGTTTTCCGTTAATCAGCAATCGAAATCGAATCTTTATACGAGCTTACTGCCGGAGGATTGATGCAATTCCCCATCCTGACACTGATCACGTTCCTGCCGGTTATCGGCATGATCGTCGTGCTTCTCCTTCCAAAGGAGAGGACGCGCAGCATTCAGACAACCGCTGTGATCGTTACAGGTCTCCAGGTCGTGCTGGCCATCGTCATCTGGATGCTGTTCGACATCACCAAACCCGGGATCAACGAAGTGGCGACCATGCAGTTCGTAGAGCGGCTGCCCTGGATCGTGATTCCCGAGACGCCGTGGTTCGGCGAAATCCGTATCGAGTATTTTCTCGGTATTGACGGACTCTCGATGCCCATGGTGCTGCTGACCGCACTGATCAGTTTTATCGCGACGTTCTCTTCATTCAGCATTACGAAATCCGTGAAGGGATATTTCGTGATGTTCCTGCTGCTGGATACCGGCATGATGGGTGTGTTTTGCGCGATCGACATGTTCCTGTTCTACGTGTTCTGGGAACTGATGCTGCTACCCATGTATTTCCTGATCGGCATCTGGGGTGGCCCCAGGCGCGAATACGCGGCTATCAAGTTCTTCATCTACACGCTCGCCGGCTCGGTGCTGCTCCTTTTGGTGATGATCGGATTGTATTTCAGCACGGTGGATCCGAACACAGGTGTGCACACCTTCAACATGATCGCGATGATGGATCCGCTCAACGTGACGCAAGGTGTTTTCGCAACCCTTGGCAGCACTGCGCGCATGCTGGCCTTTATCGGATTGTTTATCGGATTCGCCATCAAAGTCCCCATTTTCCCGTTCCACACCTGGCTTCCTGACGCGCACGTCGAAGCTCCAACGGCAATCTCCGTGATTCTGGCTGGTGTGTTGCTGAAAATGGGTACGTATGGTTTGCTGCGCATCAGTTTCCCGATTTTCCCGGAAATGGCCGTGTACTTCCAGATACCGATGATGGTGCTGGGCTTCGTGAACATCGTGTACGGGGCCCTGTGCGCCATGGCGCAAACAGATTTCAAGAAGCTGATCGCCTACTCTTCCATTTCGCATATGGGCTACGTGTTGCTCGGAATGGCGGCCCTGAATGTGCAAGGCATGACCGGCGCGGTGTTCCAGATGTTCAATCATGGAACGATCACCGCCATGCTCTTCCTTTTGGTGGGCGTCATCTACGATCGCGCTCATACGCGTGGACTCAACGAGTTCGGCGGGCTGTACAACAAGATGCCCATGTACTCGTTTTTCACTGTGATCGCCTTTTTTGCGGCCATCGGATTGCCCTCGATGAGCGGATTCGTGAGCGAGGCCTTCGTTTTCCTCGGCGCCTTCCAGACAAACAAACTCTGGACCATTCTATCGACGCTCGGCATCGTCCTGGGTGCGGGTTATATGCTCTGGACTTTCCAGCGTGTATTCATGGGCACGCTGCCGGAGAAATGGAACGATGTGATGCCCGACGTCACCGGCCGCGAAATATTCATGCTGCTGCCGCTTGCCCTCATCATCATCGCATTGGGCGTGTATCCCTCTCCCGCGTTGAATTGGATGTCCATATCGCTCGGACACCTCGTGGAAATCGTGAATCGCAACGCCGTACCGGCGCTGATGAATTCCTTCTGATCGAACACCGAACGAGCATACAGCGAGAGCACTTCTCATGATCGATATTATCTTCTCAAGCATCCCGCAGATCTGGCCCGAGATCACTCTGGCCCTGACGTTCGTGGCCGCCATGGTCGTAGAGTTCGTCCTGGGTCGAAAGGGCCGTGAGTATTCGGGTACAACCACGGGGCTGGTGGTGTTGCTCGGTTTCGTACTCGCCATGCTGCAGGTGGCCTTAGGCAGCAGCGAGCCCCGAATGCTCTTCGATACGATGTACGTCGTGGATCCATTTTCCATCTTCTTCAAATTTTTGATTCTCGCCACCGGCATCGTCATCATCGTATTTTCGCTGCAGTCGGAAGAACTGCGACGACAGGGCGGCATCGGTGAATTCTTCTGCTTCATCGCGGCCACCACGGTTGGCATGGTTCTCATGACCGGCGCCTCAAATCTGCTGCTGCTGTACATGGCGGTGGAGCTTGTGAGCATCCCTTCTTACGTGCTGGCGGGATTCAGTAAAAGGCACAGACGTTCCGGCGAAGCGGCGTTGAAGTACGTGCTCTTCGGTGGGGCATCCAGTGGCATCATGCTGTACGGTATCTCGTTGTTGTACGGGCTTACAGGCGCTTTGGACATGAACACGATTCATGCGACCCTTTCGTCCGGCGGCGTTGCGCACAACGCAGGCGGCTACACCATCCTTATCGTATCGATCATCATGATCACGGCGGGATTCGGCTACAAGATTTCAGCCGTTCCCTTCCATTTCTGGACGCCCGACGTGTACGAAGGCGCGCCTATTCCCGTCACCGCATTTCTTGCCGTCGCGAGCAAGGCGGCCGGTTTCGCTATGATGATCCGGTTTTTCTACGTCACCTTTTTCGACGCGGTTATCGATCCGGGCTATTGGACCAGTCTGCCGTATCTCGACTGGAATCTCCTCATCGCCATTCTTTCGGTGCTCACGATGACGCTCGGCAACCTCGTCGCGATCTGGCAGGACAATCTCAAACGCATGCTTGCGTATTCAAGCATAGCGCACGCCGGCTACATCATGATGGGCCTGGTCGTGATGAGCGATCTCGGTATCGCCTCGATGCTCATGTACTTCATTGTGTATTATTTCATGAATCTCGGCGCGTTTTACGCCGTGATGGTCGTGGCCGACAAGATCGGCAGCGAGCACATCGACGACTACAACGGCCTCGCCAGGCGTGCTCCGTTGATCGCCGCGGGATTTTCGGTGTGTCTGGTTTCTCTCACGGGATTGCCCCCGCTCGCCGGATTTATCGGCAAATGGATGCTGTTTTCTGCAGTCATGGATGGGCAGTACTTCTGGTTGGCGATCATCGGTGTCGTCAATAGCGCGATTTCGCTGTATTATTACGCTCGCGTCATGCGAAATATGTACCTTCGCGAACCCTCGAACGGCGACGACAGTCCGCTGCACTTCAAACCGGCGGTTGTCGTGATCACCCTTCTTTTCATCGTTCCCAACATCTTCTTCGGATTGTTTTGGGGACCGCTCGTCACGTTCGCGCAACGTTCAGTCGAAATATTTCTGCAGTGACGAAGCTTGCAGTTTTCAGTGAAAGGAGTTATTTTTCACACTAGCAAGTATTAATAGCGGCAACGATCCGGGAACTTGCTCCCGGGAGACAGCGTGAAACAAGCCTGTGACTAATTTGCCGATCGAACCGAGCCCTTCAACAATAACCGATACACGCACCAACTTCAATCTCGAGGTTTCAATGAAAACAGTACTCTCCATCCTCACTCTGGCCCTTGTGTTCGTCGCCGTTCAGGCCTTCACATTTGACAAGGGTCCTGAAAATGTCGGCGCCAAGAGCTGTAAAGCATGCCACAGCAACGTAAAAATGGGCGGCGAGGCATACAAGGTTTGGGAGGGCACGCCCCATGCGAAGGCGTTCAAAACACTCCAAACCGCCGAAGCCGACAAAATCGCAAAAGAGAAAGGCTTCAGCACCAAGGCCGCTGAAACCGATGAGTGCTTGGGATGCCATGTGACCGACAAGAAATTCGCAGCTGAAGGCGTTGGTTGTGAATCCTGCCATGGCGCCGGTAGTGAATTCAAGACCAAACATTCGAAAAGCGTAGAAGATGGCGTGAAGGCCGGTTTGAAGCTCCCGAAGGTCGCGGACGGCAGTGCCGAGAAGCTCTGCAAAACGTGTCACAACGAAAAGAGCCCGACCTGCAAGCCGATGAAATTCAAGGAAAATTGGAAAATCATTGAGCATCAAGGCAAGAAAGGCTGACAGACATTGAATCCCGGTACCGGGTGGGCTTGCTCACCCGGTATTTCGTTTTAGCAGCAAACTAACCGTTTCCCGCGTTCAGACGCCGCGCTGTTCCAGATCAGGAAGAACGCGGTGTCGATTGTTTTTTTTCGTATTTCATAACAGGCAAGAGGGGGATAGCGCATGAAACTTGTGTACAACCTTCTGGTGCTTACAGTTGTGTTCGGCGTATCGCTGCAGGCGCAGACGATCACCGGCCGGCTTGTGACATCAGCCTACGGGTGGGAACGACAGGATATCGACGGCACTTCGACCTCACAAATGCGTGCCTACGAAAATATCCAGTTCAACTTCGGCACAGCCGATGTGTCCTTCCATACGTATCTCCAGGGTTCGACGGATTTCTCGAACGAGATGCACGACGATCCCATGCTCAGACTTTTCAACGCTTACCTGCGCGTCAAAAATGTTTTTGACATGGTCGATGTGAAAGTCGGCCGTCAGGCCGTGTTTGCCGGTGTCAATTACGGCAGCATCGACGGAGCGGCGCTCAATCTGCGTCCCGCGGATGGCGTTGAAGTGATGGCCTATGGTGGCGGTCTGACCCCTGCCGGGCAGAAGCCGGATTTCTTCCACAATATTGACGACAATTGGCAGCTCGGCGCCCAGGTGCTTCTGTATATGATTGAGGACACCAAAATCGGCCTCAGCTACATGAATCGCCACCGTGAAACCGAGCGATTCTATTCCTGGCGGCCCGATGAGCAGATGAATCTCATCCCGGCGCTGATCGATTACGGCTCCCGTGCGAATCAATACGGCAGCCTCAACGTCGCTCACGCCAGCGAGCGGATATGGTTGTTCGGCCGTTTCGACTACGATTTCAACTTCGAACGCGCGGCACGCGCCGAAGTGGCCGCGACGTATCAGGTCATGCCCGATCTTGGCCTGAGCGCGAATTTCGCCCACCGGGAACCCGTTTTGGCCTACAATTCCTATTTCGCCCTGCTTGAAACGGAAGCGAATCAGGAAATTTCCCTCGGCGTCGATTATCGGGTGCTTCCCAGATTAACCCTGCTCGGTCGCGTGTCCACCGTGATGTACGACGACGAGAGCGCCCTCCGGGTTTCCCTCGGTGCCGCCAACAAGTATGCGTCCGTCATGTACACCAAGGATGTCAGCTACGACGGCGATCTCGATGGCTTCAACCTTCAGTTCTCGTATCCCCTCATGCAGGGCATGCTCGTACCGCACCTCGGCGCGATGTACAGCAGCTATGCGCTTGGTGAAAATCTCGACAAGGCCTCCACATGGGTAGGTGTGCTCGGCGCCACCGTGCGGCCGGTAAAAACACTGTCCTTCGATGTGCAGGGACAGTACATGACGAATAAAATTTACAAATCCGATATGCGTGCGTTCGCGAGGGTCAGCTACTGGTTCTCGGATGTGCTCGGACTCGGGGGACAGGAGTAACAGCCATGAAAAAAATGTATCTCCTTGTCGCCCTGATTCTGTGCACCGCCGTCGTCGGAGCAATCCTCACCACTTCTCCTTCCGGTGTCGTCGCCGGCGATGGGAGCGTGGTTTTTTCACACAAAACTCACAAGGATCTGGCCGAATGCACCGCCTGCCATGGCGCGGCGACTAGTGAAGCGGCCGGAGACAATCTCCTGCCCGCGCCCTCGGTGTGCTCGGACTGTCACGAAGAAGCCGATATTCGCGGCTACTGGTCGCTGAATGAAAACGCAGACCTGAGCGCGTCCGTCCTCCAGGTAAAAGATCGCCGGCTGATCTTTTCGCACAAGCAGCATGTTGAAATGAACATGGTGTGCGGTGTCTGTCATGGCGGAATCGTCGCCGAAGAAACTTCCGCTCTTCCTTCGATGGACATCTGCTCGCGCTGCCACAACGACGCGGACGCGACCACGCTTATCAAACGCGGCAATGAGGATCTGGGCAGAGTCATTTCCGCGGGTAGACGCTGCGAATCCTGTCATACCACTCTCGCCGGACTCTATCCGCAGAATCACCTGACGGCCGATTTTACAGCGAACCATGGAAAACTCGCGATGAACGGCGAAGCGTCACGCGAGTGTTCGAGTTGCCATTCCCAGAGCTTTTGCCAGGAATGTCACAGCCCATCCAACAACGTACCGTTGGGTGTTGAGCCTGATCGCTTCTATATCGAAGGATCGCCCCGAGGCGAGAAAACGGACAGGCCCGAGGTGCTTACAGTACAGAGAGCCCATCCGCTTACGTATCGCTACACGCATGGCTTCGAGGCGCGTGCGAAATCCAGTCGCTGCGAGACCTGTCACGAGCAGGAAAGTTTCTGTCAGCCCTGCCATTCCAACGGATACGACGCGACAGGCGTGCGCATCGTACCGCAGTCGCATCAGTTCGCGGGTTTCGCGACAGTTGGCGGCGGTAAGGCGATGAACCGTCACGGCAAACTTGCGGAAATGGATATCGAGAGCTGTGCAACGTGCCACAACATCGACGGAGAGGATCCCATCTGCGCCGCATGTCATTCCACAGCAGAAGCGGCAGGAGGTGACAAATGAACACCCTGAAGTTTTTCAGAATTACGGTTCTTGTCGTGGGCGTGCTCGTGGCGAGTTGTTCAAGCGAATTGAAGGACGCCGCTGATCTGCCAGGAGAGCCCGATCTTTTCGGTGTCCATGGCAAAGGGTATACCCTTGTCGGTTCGACGAATTTCCATGGACTCGATATACAAAACCGGCTCGGCTGGGATATTACCGGCTGCAGAAGCTGTCATGGCACCGATTACTCAGGTGCTCTGGCCGGACAGTCTTGCAGCGGTAGCGGTTGTCACGTCGCCGCTGACGGCGGTCCCGAGGCATGCTACACGTGTCATGGAGACTGGCAGACGAAAAAAATCTATCCGCAATGGTACAACAGCCACGCGGTGCATTTGGAAGGCGGTCCCGGGGCATCCGTCACCATTCCGTGTTCGAATTGCCACGACCTGCCGGCCAATTACGAAGATCCGACCCACATCGATAAAACAACACCCGGCAGGGCCGAGGTACAGCTCAACAACGTTTTCGCATCGATCCAGACCAAAGGCGTCGTCGGCGCACCCGGTTACGATCCCGCTACCGGCAGTTGTTCGAACGTGTATTGCCACGGCAACTTCACCAACGGCAACAATGCCACCGTTGCATGGAAAGGTACGCAACAGGCGAAATGCGGAAGCTGCCACGGCGACGCAACCACCGGCGATCCGCTCCCCGGTGGCACCCATCCGCAAGTCCCGACATGCTCCACATGTCATGCCGACGTGGTGGACGTAAACCGCAACATCATCGACCGTTCAAAGCACATCAACGGTAAACTCAACAGATTCGGACAAGAAGTTACCGACTGGTAACTTCGGATCACGCAATCGAAAGAATCCCTCGTCATCACGACGGGGGATTTTTTTTTCGGATTGTGCGTGCTGAGTTGCCGTGATGTCTGCAAAATCGAGTGTAAAAAGGTTCGATGCATCGGGGATTCCTCACTCAGCGGACTGCGGTCCCCGATCCCGTTTGTAACAAAACACTCATGCATGTGTCGATTGCTAGGCGCGGGGTGCACTGATTCTGTCCGCCCCAGGCGCGCCAAACAGGAAAAATCGACCAGCAAGTAGTGTGCGGGCGATTATTTTTCATGCTGTGCATCGAAGCATTTCGTATAATACCGCCTTATAATGGCGGACGCAGCCCAATCTTTGAGGATGGTGGAGGATGTTGATGAAAAAAGGTATTGTCACTACAATGTTGCTGTTGTTCGCCGCGACAACGTATGCCCAGCCCACCGCCACCGATCTGTCGTATTATCCCCTGCACAGGGGAAATATCTGGCTATACCGCATCTACCAGTGGACACCGCAAGGTGAACAGTTTTCAGGATACAGCGAGCGGCGTATCGTCGGGGATTCGCTGTTTTCCAACGGGAGGCGGTATTTCGTGTTCAAGGACGGTGGGACTCTCCGTGTAGACAGCGCGACGGGCGTCGTGTACGGTTATAACGGCACGCAGAATCCGACCAACTGTCCCGACTCCACCGAATACGAGGAACTGAATCTTTCCGTCGCATCAGACACCCAATATGTGCGATGCGGAGAGCAGTTCGGATTCTGGGAATGGCAGGTCACCTCCTGGCCGAGCGGCGTGGTCGGTGAACTCTACGTCAATATCGTGCGGCCGCGGAGACAATGGCTGGAAAGATTTTATGCCGACGACCTCCGCTATGCCGAAGGAATCGGGCCCTATTATATGAGCGGGCCACATTTTGGCGGGTACATTTTCTACTTGTACCATGCCCATATCAATGGTGTGGACTACTGGCCCGTCGATTTCAGGTCATTCACCGCCGCGTTGTTGCCCGGCAATCAGGTCCACTTGCGCTGGCGCACTGAGAACGAAGTGCAGAACGCTGGCTTCACCGTGCAGCGGCAAGCGGTCGACGTCAGAACCGGTTGGGACGATCTGGCGTTCATTTCCGCGCTCGCATCGGAAGGGCAGGGCGCGGACTACGAGTACACCGACAACACGGCTTCCGATCTGACCGGAGGCACCCGTCTCGCGTACCGCCTCCGACAGCTCGATTACGACGGTACCGAGTCGTACTCCGACATCGTGCAGATCGCGCTCTCGAATACACCAGGTATCCCAGCGCTTACCGCATGGCCCAATCCCGCGAGCACGAGCCTGAGCATCTACACAAACTCCACATTTGAAGGCGCAGCACAACTGCTCGTCACCGATCTGCTCGGCCGCGAGCTGCACCGTTTCGAGCGCGTGAGCAACGCCGTCCTGACCTGGGATCTCACCGCCGCCAACGGCACGCGCATCCCTCCCGGCATGTACCGCTTGCTCCTCATCAGCCGCAGTGCGAGCATCGGCAGAACGGTGGTGTTGCGGTGAATTGCGCCCTCTCCCCCGGCCTCCTCCAAGTAGGGAGCGGGGAGAGGATGTAATCGATAATCGGATCGTTAATCGTCCTGCTTAAGAGATGGAAGAGTCCTTACTTGCTCAACCCGTAGAAGCACGAACGCAGCCTGCTGAGCCGCCACCGCGCAACAAATTCGGTTTCTTAGATTGAGCATCACCCGGTGGCGTGTCGAAGGACGACTACGCTCAGGGGGTGGGCGTCCGGTGGTTGAGCGTAGCCGAAACCACCGGCCCTTCGGCTTCGCTCAGGGCCCGCAATCCGGACTCTGCACACGTGGAAAGATGTCATCCACGAAATGGACCGGTGCGCAGAGCTGGTGAGCACAATTCGTATGACATCGGGGAAGTACCAAGTCACCTCGTGCGTTGCGGAACGAATCATCCTTCGAGACGCCGCCGACGTAAACTCGTTGAAGCATAGAAACTCACACCGCGGCGGCCCTCAGGATGACGAGCTTGGACAAATCGCAAATCTACAATTCGAAAATCGAAAATCGAAAATCGAAAATCGTAAATCGTAAATCGTAAATCGTAAATCGTAAATCCTCCCTCGCCTTGTTCCCCGCTGCACATACCCCTATCTTACTTTGATATTCTGTGCAACCGGATCAATTCATGCCTCGCCGACTCCCCCTCGCTTTTCTTTTATTCGCTCTGCTGTTCATCAATCAGCCCCGTTTCGCATCGGCGCAAGCAGTGACGGATTCCCTCACGCAGATGCACCCCGTTGCCGATCCCGGCATTGCTCGTGACTCGGTTGATTCAATGGAGACCGGCGACTCCGATATAGAGCAGGTGGACGCGGTACCGCCGCCTTTCGAGGGCTATGATCCTGACCGCACCGATGTGCAGTGGGACCGGGTCGCCATCGTGGGCGGAACGCTCGGCGCTCTCGTCACGGGCATCCACATCTATCAGGCGAATGCCTGGTGGAGCGATCAACGCACGAGTTTCCATATTACCGACGATCCGGCGTATGCGCTGAATGTGGACAAGGCCGGACACTTTTTTGGCGGCGCGTTCGGTTCCTTCCTGGGTCGGAAATCGCTGGAATGGTCCGGATTTTCCAGAACCGCTTCGGTATGGGGAGGATTCGCCATGGGTGCGCTGTTCGAGTTGTACGTAGAGTTTGAGGACGGCTTCGCGACCGGCTGGGGCTTTAGCCCCGGCGACGCCTATGCCGACGTGGCCGGCGCTTTTTGGCCGGTGTTGCAGGAGTACGTACCCGGCGTGGAGCATCTCCAACCCAAATTTTCGTACTGGCCATCGAAAGCCATGCGCAACGGCGAGCACAAAGGCAATGCCATCGACGATTACGAAGGACAAACCTATTGGATGGGCGTACATGTCGAAGGTCTCCTGCCCAGGAGCCTGAAACCGTATTGGCCCGACTGGCTCGCTCTCGCCGTTGGTGTAAGCGTGCGCAATATGGAAGTGTACCAAAACACGGAGAGAAATCTCATCATCGCGCTCGATTACGATATGACGAAAATCATCCCCGGCGACAGTTGGTTGATGCATACGGTGAAGGAAATCCTGAATTTTATCCGCTTCCCCGCACCCGCCATCCGCATCTCTCCGAATTATGTGGCGTATGGATTTTATTTCTAGAAGCACGAAATGTCAATTACGAATTAAGTCCCGGTTTTATGAAATATGAAGTGGGAAACGTACATGTCTCGTAGCGGAATTATTCGAACAGATATGTCCGATCATTCCAACGCCAGAAATTCCCGATGTTCATCCTTTGCCCGTTGACCTTTACGCCTCCTCAAAATCGTAAGTCAACAATCGTAAATCGTAAATCGTAAATCGTAAATCGTAAATCTGAAATCGTACATCACTTGCTTAGCCTTATCATTCCCGCATATCAGGAAGAAAAACTCCTCCCGTCGTTTCTCGAGCAGTTCGACAGGGCGCTGCTCGAGCGTCATGACGTGGAGGTCATCATCAGCGATGGAGGGAGCAGCGACGGTACAGCGGAAATAGCGGTACAATGGGGTGCGATCGTGGTGCGGCATGGCGAGAAACGTCGGCAAACCATCGCCGAAGGACGGAACCTCGGAGCCGCCTCCGCGAAGGGAAACCTGTTCGTGTTTTTGAACGCGGATGTGCGCGTAAATGATTTAGAAGTGTTTTTTTCCGCGCTGCGCGAAGCCCTCGCGATTCCGGGAGTGTCGGGTGCGACCGCCGAAGTGCAGGTGTTTCCGGAAGAGGAGCGTGCCTCCGACCGCGTTTTCCATGTTCTGCATAATGCCTATGTGCGCTTTCTCAACGCTATCGGCGAGGGTATGGGACGCGGCGAGTGCCAGGCGGTGACAAGGGAGATGTTCGAACGCGTGGGCGGATACAATCGCGGGATGGTCGCCGGAGAGGATTACGATCTTTTCCGCCGCGTACGCAAGCATGGCCGTATCGTGATGCTCAAGGACGTCGTTGTGTACGAATCGCCGCGACGCTTCAGGAAATACGGGTATCTGCACATCATTTGGGGGTGGACGCGGAACGCGCTCGCGGTGATTTTCCGCAACGCATCCTCCTCCGAAGAGTGGGAAGCCGTGCGATGATTCAAAAGAGACGTGCTGCATCCGTATATTGTCGTATCGACGTGTGAAATCAGAACAGGACTATCCAATGAAAATTCGACTCTCCCAAAGCGTTCCTATATTGCTCTTGTCACTATTGATTCCCACCCTCGCATGCCTGAGTATACTGACTGCGTGCGGCGACGACGAGGACGCTTCCAGTCCCATCATTATGCTTGCCGTCCCGGCAGGGAGTTTCGTCATGGGCGATGCGGCCGGCACGTTCGAAAACAACGAACAGCCCTCGCGCAGCGTCACGCTGAATGCATTCATGATGAGCAAGACCGAAATTACGCAGAAACAGTATATGGATGTCGCGGGCGGCAATCCGAGCAGCGCAAAAGGAGACAACCGGCCGGTCGAGAACCTCAACTGGATCGAAGCCATCGAGTTCTGCAACAAGCTATCCGAGAAGGAAGGGCGCCAGTCCTGCTACAGTGGCATCCCCAATACGGTCGCATGCGATTTCAATGCGAACGGCTATCGGCTACCCACGGAAGCCGAATGGGAGTACGCCTGCCGGGCCGGCACAACGACTCTCTACAATACCGGGAACACACTGGATGACCTGAACCGCGGTTCATGGAGTTCGGGTAACGCGGGTGGAGCGACGAAAGATGTAGCCTTGCTCGCGGCGAATGCCTGGGGCTTGCATGATATGCATGGCAACGTGTTTGAATGGTGTTGGGACTGGTACAAGCCGGACTATTATTCCCTAGGCGTTAACGATAATCCGAAAGGTCCGGATTCGGGACAGGAGAAGGTATGCCGCGGCGGTTCGTGGTTCGTCTATCATTACGGTCACCGAGCCTCGTTCCGTTCCATGCTACGGCCGGCGTTCCGCGGTATCGACATCGGATTCCGCATCGTTCGCAAGCAAGGATAGAAGGAACTGGAACGATTTCTTCGATTCAGACATTTAAGCAGACTGGACGATTCCGTTTTGGGCACTCCTTCTCGCATTGATTTAAAGCACAGGATTCGCTAGAATTCAATGTTCGGCAGGATTAAATTTCAATTCGCCTTCAAACTTTGATCATAGAGGCCACCACATGTTACGTAAAAAGTTCTCCGTCGCCAGCGTATTTCTGCTTCTGGTCTTCGGTATTTTCATGGGAACTCAAATCCGTGCGATCTCCGAGGACAACATCTACGAGCAATTCAACAAGTTCAAGGATGTGCTCAATTACGCCCAGAAGTATTATGTGGATGATGTCAAGGTCTCCGATCTGGTTACGCACGCCATCGAGGGCATGCTGAAGTCGCTTGATCCGCACAGCGTGTATATCAGCCCCAAGCAGCTCGAAAAGGTGCAGGAGGATTTCAAGGGAAGCTTCGAAGGCGTAGGAATTGAATTCCGTATCGTCAACGATACCATCACCGTCGCGAATGTGATCTACGGAGGTCCGAGCGAGAAGGTAGGGATTCTCGCGGGCGACAAGATCGTCGAGATCGGTGATGAAAGCAGCGTGAAACTGCAGAATGAGGACGTGCAGAAAAAACTTCGCGGGGAGAAGGGCACGAAGGTCGAAGTCGGTGTCATCCGCTCCGGCGTGAACGAGCCGATTACCTTCACAATCACCCGCGACAAGATCCCCCTCTACAGCGTGAATACCTATTTCCTGACGGAGGACGGAACCGGCTACATGAGCATCAATCGCTTCGCGGCCAATACCTACGACGAATTCATCGCCGCGCTCCTCGAGATGAAGGGGAAGGGAATGAAGAACATGATCCTCGATCTACGCTCCAATCCGGGCGGCTACCTCGAGCAGTCTTTCCGCATGGCGAATGAATTCCTTAAAAAGGGCCAGAAAATCGTGTATACCAAGGGTCGCCGCGCCGATTTCGACGAGAATTTCGTCGCTACGGGCGGAGGAGAGTTCCAGGAAGTTCCCTTGATCATTCTGATCAACAACGGCAGCGCCTCCGCCAGCGAAATTGTCGCAGGCGCCGTCCAGGATCAGGACCGCGGTCTCATCGTTGGTGAAACGTCCTTCGGAAAAGGGCTCGTCCAGCGCCAGTTCGACTTGCAGGACGGTTCCGCGTTCCGCCTCACCACAGCCCGGTATTATACACCCAGCGGACGCATCATTCAGCGCCCGTACAAGGACGGCGAGGATGAGGAATACTATCGCGACGCCTATGAGCGCAACGAAGAGGACGGAGAGAATGTCGAACATGTTGAAGAAGCTGATTCGACGAGACCGAAACACAAGACCAGCGGTGGTCGCACCGTGTACGGCGGGGGCGGGATTACACCCGACTATATCGTGAAATACGAGAATCTTGCGACGTATGCCGCGAAAATGCGTGTCCATATCTTTGAGTTCATGACGATTTATATGGATAAGAACGGCGCCTCCCTGCGCAAGAAGTTCGAGAATTCCACCGCGGCGCAGTTCGTTCGCGACTTCGACATCCCCGAGAGCATGATGAAGGATTTCATCGACTACGGTTCATCGAAGAGCGTCGTGTTTGAGCAAAAACAATTCGATCAGGACAAGGACTGGATGAAGGCGCAGCTCAAGGCCCAGGTGGCACGGACGCTGTACGGCAACGAAGGACAGTTCCGCGTCACTCTCGATGTGGATCCGCAGTTCCGCAAGGCGATGACGCTCTTTCCTGAAGCCCGAAAGATCGCGGGTCTCCGCTAAGCGGGTAAACGTGTATCGGCGGACGCAAATATACGAACGTGGTTCCGGAAGGAACCACGTTCTCTTTTTCCGGGGCGCATGCGGTCTGCTTTATCTGTGCCTCCTGGCATCGACGGCGTCCACTCAGGAGCGCAGGCAATACGATTGCAGTCCCAACATGGCGATGTTCCAGCAAGGCGAGGAATTGACCTACGAAGTCAGTTACCTTGGCATCGCGCTGGGCAGCATCACGTCCCGAGTGACTGTGGTGGACAGCACACATGAAGGCATACGGATAAGCGCAGAGGGATTGGTTCGTACCTACCGCGGCGTCCCGTTCGTCACACTCAACACGCTGTTCCGGACGCGCATCGGCGACTCGCTCGCTTCCGTCGGTTTCAGAAACAAGGAGTACATCGTCGAGGACTCCGCGTTCAAGCACATCGAGTACATCTACAAACCTCAACTCGACGTGGTGTACATCAACGAGTATATCGAACATCATGCGGGCACGGAAAAGCGCGATACGCTCGATCTGGAGGGCAAACGCTGGCAGGACGGATTGTCGTTGCTCTTCTATGCACGCGCGTTCGCCCACGCGAAATGCACGAAGCGTGTACCTGTGCTGATGTATCGCAGCAAGGCCATCACCAAAATTTCATTCGGCGTCGATAGAGGTGAGGTGGACATCGATGCGATAGACTACGATATCAGGACGGTGAAACTCGACGGTGAAACCGGATTCACCGGCATCTTCGGGCTTACCGGCGGATTCGAAGGTTGGTTTAGCGACGACGCGGCCTCGATACCCATCATCGCCAAAATGCATGTGCTGATCGGCAGCGTGCGTATCGAACTAATGAAGTGGAAGCGGCGCGGTTGGAAACCGCCGCGTGCGTAATATGAGAGTACAGGAGAAGGTATGATTTATCCCTGTGAAGGACGTTATCCGGAGATCCATCCCTCGGCATTCATCACCGACGACGTCACCATCATTGGCGATGTACATATCGCCGAGGATGTGAGCATCTGGTTCGGGACGGTCATCCGAGGCGACGTGCATCGCGTCACCATCGGTGCGCGCAGCAATATTCAGGACAATTGCACGCTCCATGAAACCTGGAAAGAGTATCCTCTCATCATCGGCGCCGATGTGACGGTAGGGCATGGGGCCATCCTGCATGGCTGTACGATTGAAGATGCCTGTCTCATCGGCATGGGTGCGGTGGTGCTGGATAATGCGCTGATCCACAATGAGGTGTTGGTAGCCGCCGGCGCCGTGGTGCGCGAAGGTTTTGAAGTCCCGGCCGGATCGTTGGCCGCGGGTGTACCAGCCACGATCGTACGCGAACTGAACAGGGAGGAACGGGACCGCCTGCGTGTGCCAGGGAAGCATTATCTCCACTATGTCGAGCAATACAGGAAACACCGGGATCTCGAACGTGGCCTCGATCTCCATTCCTATTTCGAATATAAAAAGAGCGGGCGGATATGAATCTCTCCATCATTCACGACAGCGCAATGCTTCAGCGCATCGAAATGGCGCTACGCGAGGACGTCGGAACCGGCGACATCACAACGCAATGCACCGTTCCGCCTGATCTGCCGGGGAGCGGGAAATTCCTCGCGAAGGCGAACGGCGTGCTTTCGGGTCTCGAAGTGGCTGCGACCGTGCTCCATCTCGTGGACGAAAAGCTCGTCATCGAAGCGAATCTCACGGACGGCATGCCGGTGTTACGCGGCTCGACCATCGCCATGGTGCATGGCTCCATCGCATCGATGCTTACGGCCGAGCGCACAGCCTTGAATTTTATGCAGCGCATGTCGGGCATCGCCACCGCGACCGCTTCATTCATCAAATTGGTGGAGGGAACCGGCGTGAGCATCATGGACACGCGGAAAACCGTCCCCGGTTTACGCATGTTCGACAAACTCGCCGTGAAGCAGGGACGCGGTACCAACCATCGCTTCGGTCTCGACGATATGGTGCTGATCAAGGACAACCACATCGCCGCGGCGGGTGGGCTGCGATCGGCGGTTGAACTTGTCACCGCGCATATCGTTGTGGGCAGTCCGATCCGCATCGAGGTCGAGACCGCCTCCCTCAACGACGTAATTGAAGCCCTGGACTGCGAGCGCGTGGACGTTATCATGCTCGACAATTTTTCGCTGGACGAGATGGTCACCGCGGTCAAACTGATCAGAGCCAGGAAATCCGGGATCAAGATTGAAGCGTCGGGCAATGTGAACGAGCACACCGTGCGTTCCATCGCGGAGACCGGTGTGGACATGATTTCGATCGGCGGATTGACCCACTCGGTGAAAGCGTTGGATATTTCCTTCGATATCGTGCAGGCGCCATGAGCAGCTCCGTCATCCACGAACCCTGCACGCTGACTGCGGCGGAAATCCGAGGCAGACTCATCGCCCATGCACGTGTCCGTTTGGACATGGCGGATTTCAGGCGGGCCTCCGTGCTGGTACCTCTCATGGAAATCGATGGTGAGTGGCAGCTTTTGCTCACGCGCCGCAACAACGATCTCCCGCATCATCAGGGACAAATCGCCTTTCCGGGAGGCAGCATCGATATGGGGGAAACGATTGAAGCCGCAGCCCTGCGTGAAGCTTGGGAGGAAATTGGTCTCGATTCGGAGAACGTGGATGTGCTTGGCTGTCACGACGACATCTGGACCCCTTCGGGCTTTATCATCACGCCCGTGGTCGGTATCATCGCCGGTGGAACCCGGTTCCAGCCCAATCCCGCCGAAGTCGCGCGTCTGTTCAGTGTGCCCTTGTGTTTTTTCGCTCAGGAACAAAATACCGTGCGGCGTTCCATGGTACTCGAGGGAAAAGAGCGTGAGGTGTTTTTCTACACCTGGGACGGCGAAACAATATGGGGCGCCACGGCGCTGATGATCCGAAACTTGCTGGCCTTTTTTACAGCATAGCGTCGAGCGCCGAGAACGGACCGCGAAGCGCCGAGCGCGGTTGACATGACATCGATCGGGCAGGAATGACGGGGGAGCGTATGACAGTTCACCACATCATAGCAAGGTTAGATCAACTTTCCCCAGCGAAAGGGATTTTCCGGCAGGGTGGCCAGGCGGTCAGCACGGCAGAGGGGGATGTTTTGCGATTTCCTGTCGCTTTGCGCCGGATCACTCTGCTCGTTGAGGTCACCGGATATTTTCGGGCAGTTTCAATGGTAGTGTAACATTTTCCCTTCTCATGTGTTGTTCCTTGATGGACCAACCACAATATATCGTAAGAACCCGAACCTCCGCGCATTTCGAGAGCGCTGCGACGAAGGCTCGAATGGTGGTTCATTAGTAATGGAGGATTGGTCGCTTTGAACAAAAAAAGCTATTTTACCGCCAGATACAGTAATAAAAGTGCGCAGGGCGGTTCCTATGTAATGGATGTCCAAACCAAAACCCACACTACATTGTAACAGAGAGTTCCCTATAAATCTGCGGCCGTACCTTTTTCTGGAGGAGAGAGTCATGACATTACGGGACAAACTTCCGTTGGACGTTAAATGGATGATGCTCTTGTTTGTAGCGTTGTTTGTTACAAACGGTGTTATCGAAGCACAGCCCAACCTCACGTTCAAGCGCGTTAATGTGAACTGGCCTACCGTCGAACTCTTCCTCTCCGTCGGCTGCGACGGGGCTCCCGCCTACAACATGGCGAAACAGGATTTCCACATATATGAGAACGGGATCGAGATCACGAACTTTACCCTCTCGTGTCCCGATCCGACGATTCGATGCGCCATGTCCGTCTCATTGGTATTCGATGCCTCAGGATCTATGGCCGGTCCAGGCACTGTAGGCGCGAAGGAGGCTGGGCATGCCTTCATCGACCTGATGGATGGCGTCCACGACGAGGCCGCCATCCTGTGGTTCTCGAGTGTCGTGACGATAATGCAGCAAATGACGAATAACAAACCTGCGCTTTCTAGCGCTGTGGATGCGCTTCCTGCCGGCGGGGTGACAGCAGTGTGGGATGGTATTTACGCAGGATTGTTGCAGTTGATCAACAACGGTGTGAATCAGTGCCGCGGAGTTATTGTCCTGACGGACGGCGGCGACAACTCCTCGTCAAGGCAGCCTTCGGAAATAATTGCCCTCGCGAATCGCCATCACATCCGTATTATCACTGTCGGCTTGGGATCTTCGATAAACTCCGTTGAACTCGAACTCATCGCGCAGTTGACGGGCGGTAAGTATTATCAAACACCGAACGCGGGTCAGCTCGCAGCCATCTATCAGGAAGCTGCCTCAATCTTTTTCAACGCGTTTCAGGAATGTGAGCTTACGTATGTATCGCAGTGCGCGGATGGTGCTCTGCGGACCGTCGAGCTGCAGCTGAGGAACTTTTGCGGGGGGAACGATTCGAAGACGAAAACCTTCCGTGCGCCGCTGGATTCAACAACCTTCTCGCCCCTCCAGTTCGAAGTGGGCGATGCGACGATCAGAGGGGGCCTGGATGTTACCGTGCCTCTTCAGCTGATCACGCCGCTGTCGAATCAGATGTTTTATCCGTTGTCGTTCATTGTTTCGTACGATCCGGCTTGCCTGGATCTGCGAAATGCGACCATTCCGACGACATCACTCCTCGCCGGGACACCAGTCACAATCACCCCCGTCCCGAATGGATTGTTGGTGCAAACAACGGACAGGAAGCTGATCAATGGTAGCGGCCTGCTGATGGATCTGAATTTCCGGGCGATCAATCCCGTGGATACCACCTGTTGTCAGGTCGATCTCCTCAATCTCGCTTTTGCCCAGGGATGTTTTTTGCCGACAGCAAAATCCGGTGAAATCTGCGTCTATCCCTATTCCCCGTCGCCCTGGGTAAGTTGCGATATGGACGGTCCCCGCTCGCTCAACTGGGACAGAGGAACCGGCTCGTATTTACCGAATCCCATGATCGTCAAGGCGAGGGCCTATAACACCGGCGACCTGGCCGCGATCAACTCGCGTTTCCGAATTACAGTCGATACGTCGGTATTCCTGCTCATCTCACCGCAGGCAGTTGAGCAGGCTGGATCACCAGTGGATATTCCGCTCAACGGTTTCGGCGAGGCCGCCTGGCAGTTGCTTGCGAAACCGCAGGCAAACGCGGACAGCTCCATGATCTGCATTGATATAATGTTTGACAATTTCAAGACATTGGACTGCTGTTATAAGGTTTACATTCCCGGAACCGACAGTGAACTAAGCTGCGATTTGAGCGTCCCGGTCATACTGGTCGACACGATGGCGGCGGCGTACGATCCAATGCCCTTCGAGGTCACGGTCACGGCGAGGAACAACGGGCAACTTCCTACGGATACCGTGCTGGCGACGATTTCGTTTGCCGCCGACCTGGCATTCGCAGCGCCGGATACACCGCTCAACGCGACAAAAACCTTGACCATCCCCGTGTTGAATCCGGGCCAAAGTTCATCGGCGAGCTGGATGCTGCGGCATGCGCCGTCCCTGCGGGATCGCGATTACAGCATCACCGTCACCCTGAACTCCGGAAACGAGGTATCCATTTGCGAGCGGCAGGTGCATCTCTCGAGGATCCCGACCGCCACATTCTCAATTGGCCTTACGGCGAACGGTCCGCTCACATTCTGCGAAGGGGGCTCGGTGAGTCTCGATGCCGGTACCGGGTATGCCTCCTATCGCTGGAATACCGGCAGTGTGAGCCGCCGTCTGACAGTGACGAGCAGCGGTTCATACTACTGCGTCGTCAAGAGCGCCGAGGGCAATACCGGCATGTCGGATACGGTGCAGGTCGTGGTGCATCCAAATCCCGCTCCCTCGATCGCCGCGATCGGATTCTTGCCGATGTGCGAAGGCGACTCAGTAGAGCTCAATGCGGGTGCCGGCTTTACGCGTTATTTGTGGAACACGGGTTCCGATAAACAGACCATTATCGCGAAGACAGCCGGAAATTATATTGTCACCGTATGGAACGGCTGGAACTGCGTCGGACGTGATTCCATTGTCGTCACCACCTGGCCGGCGGTGCCGAAACCGTTTATACAGCGATCCGGCGATTCGCTTATCGCCTCGGGAAGTGGGCTATCCTACCGCTGGTACCGCGACGGGATGCTGCTGCCGGGAGCGGTTGCACAGTCGATTCGTGTAGCGCTTCCTGGCGGATACACTGTAGAGGTTGCGGACGCCAACGGATGCACTGCACTGTCCGATCTCTTTTCCGTGACGGTGCTCGACGCAGGTTCACCACCTTCCGCCGCGAGCTTCCAACTCCTGGCCTATCCCGATCCGGCTGACGACTTCCTTCACATACAGCTGAAGGAGGTAGGTCTGGAACCGCTGCGCGTCGTTCTCACTGACGTCCTCGGCCGCAGCGAGACGGTGTTCACTGGCCACGCCATGGACACGGGCCTCGACCTCACGGTTTCACTGCAGGGCTGGGCGTCCGGTCCGCTGTTCATTCAGGCATGGTATGGCGAGACCGTTGTTATCAAAAAGGTGATGCGGAGGTAAAGGGCCGAGGCGATCCATGTATGAAGTTCAGAGAGAAAGCAGAGGATGCGAACAGAGAGGATCGAATTCCTGAGGTAGATTGGTATGGATCAGCTTCCCCGCAAGATTGGTCTGATTTCAACCAGGATGTGGATAATCACGCTCCTGTTGCTGACCGGAATGACAATTCCAGTCAATGGGCAGCAGGACTTCGAGGTTACGATTACCTGTGACAACGCGTATATGTTTGGATTTGGCGATGTGAACGGGATATTCAACGGATCTCTATTCGGAGGGGTGATAAATCGGTATTCTGACGAGATATTCTCCAGTCGCATCTGGGATGTCAGCGCCCACGGGGGATCGTTGCCTTCTTCCGGCCAGTTTCCGTATTATGGCCCGGAAAGATACAGCATCAACATAAAAATCGCCGGCAAATATCTGTATATAATTGCATGGAGCGACAATATGAGGTATCAGGGTACCATCGCGACCTTCGAAGATACGTTCACCAGGTATCGATATGTGACCGGACCCGGATCGGGATGGGAAGTTTATGCAACGGGAATCGATCTGAATATACGGGAAAGCAACCTCCCGAAGCTTGCAGACCTCAATACACAGATTACCATCGCAAACGGCAAAAGCGGTGGGACTCCCGGCAGCATCGGCTGGGTAAAAGAGAAGGGGTGTTCGAATGAATCAACCGGATGTCGTGGTTCCATTCTTTACTGCCAGCAATTTACAGATGAAATGTATGCTCTCAATCCCGGAATCCAGCAAATCTTCGGCGAGGCGGAGTTCATGTGGTATTATAATCCTGATTTTCCAGCGGGCGGCTGTGACTATCCGATCAATGAGGCAAATCTGTCCGGTGAGTATCTGATCTTTCGTCTTGGGCCACTCGATGAGTTTATCCCTCAGGTCTGTGACATCGGTGCCCCGGTTACCTTGACCGCACACTCCATTGAAGCGAAGGAAACGGTGCAGCTTCAAACCACGCACCGCAACATCAGTATGAATCCAGAGACTGTTGAACGCATAGATCTCACGATATCCCCGGAAGCTGGCGTTATCCCACTCGATCCGCTCTCGCAGCCCGGCGGTACGCTCTTTCCTGACGACATCATGAACAGACATTGGGATCTCCGTGCTCTTGTACAACGAGAGCTGCGCACCGCGCACTTCGAGGTCACAGCATACGGTACGGAGGACAGTGTGCTCTCGGTATGCACTCATGACCTGTATATCCCGGGTATCGACGGGTTACACTGCGCGATAGCGGCCCCCGATTCGGTCCGCTTTGATCGGAGCAGCGTTACCTACAAACCTGCTCTCGTTCCAGTCCGTATGACGCTTCAAAACATTCTCGATACACACGAAACCGCGATCGAAGCGGAGCTTGTTCTTACGGAAGCAACGCGTTTGTGTTTGGCGCCAGGGCACTCCGCTCAACAAAATCTATCGCGCATCGAAAGCGACATGGGTGCAATCTTCGAGTGGCCGCTCGTCGCGCTTCATGGTGACATCGATGAGACACAGGATATCGTTATCCGCTATCGCTCGGTGGAACAGAGTGTATGGAAAATCTGCAACGTCAGCATCGTTGTGGAAGCCTGGCCGCGGGAACTCACCACCCGCTGCCTCGTCGCGGGCCACGACTCCCTATACTTCGATGCGGAGTACGAAATGCTGCTGCCCGAGCCGTTCGAGATCTCTTACACAGCGACCAACGCTGGCACTGTCGCACTCACTAATTGTGCCGCGAGTATCGTCTTGCCATCTGCATTCGAACTTGTGAGCGGCAGCGCCACGCGCAGTTACGGCACGCTCAATCCGGGTCAAAGCGCAATTCAGTGGTGGACGCTCAGGACAAACTCCGCTTTATCCGATTACGGATCATATCCCATTTCCTGGACCTGGAACAGCCTCGAGCAAGGTAGTACAGCCGGATGCGAGCATCGGGTGCATGTGCTTTCGAATCCATCACGCGGCCTGCTTTTCACGCCACTGCATTTGTACTTCGAAGCCGTGCCACATGCCGCCCTCCCGGAGCCTCAATACGTCGAACTTTGGACAGGCGGGGCAGCGTCCATGCCCTGGACAGCTCAAAGCTCCGCTACCTGGCTTATCGCCGATCCAGTTGCTGGAGACCGTGCCGCTCGTATCGCCGTCCAACCCTCTACAACAGAACTTCCAATCGGTCTCTTCGTCACCGTTCTTACCATCGCCGAAACGAGTCCCAATCTTCCCAAGGACGTGGCTGTAATTTACAGGATCACTGGTACTGTTTCCGTGCAAGATGACGCCACACCTGTAACCTTCGGGCTGGGACCGGTATGGCCGCAACCGGTTTCGATGAACAGCGTAGCTTGCATACGCATCGACAATCCTTCCGGCGAATTCGTACGGCTAAGCATCTATGACGCGCTTGGCCGTGAAGTTGTAGTGCTGCACGAAGGGCCGGTAAGCGAACAGGACAATATAATCCGATTTATACCTACAGCCGATCGATTTCTGCACGGATTGTACTTTTTAAGACTGATCAGCACAACGGATCATGCTGTACGAGGGGTGTTAGTGCACTAAGCGTTGCTCGCGCCTGCATCCCTTTTCAAGTGTGCAACGAGTTTCCTGGAGAGTCGCACGCCTGGAGTTCCGTGACAACTATACGAAAAAGACCACCTGCGGGTGGTCTTTTTCTTGTCTTTGCGACCGGTGCCGATGGCGCAGGTCCAAGCGAGAGAGGAACTCAGAAAGGATACACGACCTGCGCGACATACACGGGGCGTTCGGCACGGTCATCCCACTTCCGTATCAGGGTTTTGCAGTGGCGCGCGACACGTTCCGTCTTATCGAGCAATGCCGTCCGCTTGACAGCGAACTTGCTCATGCGCGAATCCTGGAATTCGTACAGAGCAAGCGCGGCAATGATGCGGATGGATGGATTGCTTTCGTTTTTCAGCTTGTCCATCAACGGAATAATCGCGTAATCGAAATTGTATTTCGGATACGCGCGCTTGAGATCAATAATGAGTTGGATGTAATCGCATTGCACTTCGAACGATTTGTGGTCAAGACCGGCCACGATGTTTTTTTCGATTGTACTCTGGCGCTCTACGGACAGCGGGGGGTTGATTTCACGGGCGCTCGCTGTAATGGAGAGGAGAAACATGCCAAGCAACAACATCAGAATAGTTCCAGACCGTAACATGGGGGCCTCCTGCAGTGTTCTATCGAAGAGAATTCGTTTTTTTAACAACGATTTGGTGTACGCGATGGTGTATCCAAGGTTTCACATGGAGGAAAAAATAAGTGTCCGGTGGAACCGTGCGCCTCATCTGGTCCGATAGTGGGAACGGCGAGTCTGCGCCTTCTACGATCGCGATGCTACCCGATTTCAGCATGGCATGGCATTGTCGGAAACGCTATTTTCAAGGTTGAGGTATTGAATGAAATTTGTTACGTCGTCGTGTCAACCTTGTCTCGGAAGCATGCTGAATGGCAGCCGTTTGGGTGCTGTGATTCTATTTGTGATCATGCTGGTGTCCGGATACCAGGCCGATGCGCAGTTGGTAGTCCGGGAGGACATTCCCCTCGAGGAACTGGTGCGCAAACACTTCATCGGCGAGGGAGCAAAGGTCAGCAATATCGTACGCAAGGGGTGGCCGCGCGCCATGGGGTATTTTGACGGTACGGCAAGCAATATCGGGGTAAATGAAGGGATTCTCCTCACCACCGGCTGGGTTGGAGTGGCTGTGGGGCCAAACGATGTCGATGATGCCAGTTTCCCTGCATTTTCGGCAGGCGACCCTGACCTCAACGCTCTCATCAACCGCATTACGTTCGACGCATCCGTTCTCGAATTCGATTTCGTGCCGTATCAGGATACTGTGAGTTTTGAATACGTGTTTGCCTCCGAGGAGTATGAGGAGTATGTCGGTTCTCCATTCAACGATATATTCGCGTTCTTCATAAGCGGACCAGGAATCACGGGGAAAAATAATATAGCACTGCTTCCTGGCAGCGCCTTGCCTGTAGCGATCAATAACGTCAATCATTTATTGAATACACATCTCTATGTCGACAACGCCGGCGGTGCGACTGTGCAGTACGATGGTTTCACTCGCGTACTCAAAGCAATGTCGCTGGTTACGCCTTGTGAAACCTACAGACTCAAGCTTGCCATAACGGACGTTCAGGATAATGTGTGGGACAGCGGAGTATTCCTCAAGAAAGGCAGTTTCGATGCTGGTGATGGATTCGTGGTTCGTGCCTTGCGCGATGCTTACGAAACCGGCTGTTTGCCGGGAATGTTCGAAATCCTGCGGTCTGGCGAGATTAATAAAGCTTTGACCGTCACCTTCCAGCTCCTGGGAAATGCGACCGCGGGATCCGACTACACGCCGATCACCCAAACGGTAACCTTCCAGGCCGGGCAGACCAGCATGCTGATCCCGGTCAACGCGCTGAATGACTCGATTCCCGATAACGGCGAAATGGTCATTCTCTACATCCCGGATTTCTGCAATACCGGCCTCGTGCGTGATACGGTGTACATCTGGGAAGTCGCTCCGCTGACTATTTCCATTCCCGACGATACGCTCCTCTGTGTTGGAGCTGATCTCGTGCTCCCGGCCATTATCCGGGGTGGAACGGGTTCGTACCTTTATGAATGGGAAGGGTTTGCGTTGGGCGACAGCATTCTCGCGCTACTGCCGGCTGTTAACGGTCTGTTTCGATTCAGTGTTACCGACACACTGACCGGTTGCAAAGCGACGAAAGAAATAAGAGTGCTGCTCGACGATCTCCCAATCGCGGATGCCGGGCCCGACACCACGATGTGCATTGGGAACTCCATTATTATCGGAGTGCCGGCAACTGGCGGTACCGCACCCTATCGTTACGAATGGACCCCTCCGGCAGGGTTGAGCAATCCTGCGATCGCAACCCCGACCGCATCTCCCACCAGTACTTCAACCTGGGTCGTCAAAGTCACAAGCGCGATTGGCTGCGTGGCGTACGATACCGTTACAGTGGAAGTGAGCGATGTACGTATCGATGCCGGCAAGGACTCGCTCTTCTGCAGGGGAACAGTCGTCGCCATTGGCGGTGACGCGACAGGGGGGAATTCACCTTACAGTTATGAATGGTCCCCTCCCATGGGACTGACAAATACCAATGTCGCGCATCCGTTGGCGAAACCCGACGTTACCACCACCTATATTGTTCGCGTACGTGATCGCAACGGCTGTGAAGCGGTGGATTCCGTCCGTCTCGTCGTTTCCTGGATCACACTCGATGCCGGCCCCAACGTGCTGATATGTCCCGGAGAGCGGGTAACGATCGGCCGCGATGCGCAGTGGTCGCACAGCCCCGTTTTCTATACTTGGGAGCCATCGGCCGGACTGGACAATCCCTTTAGCCCAACGCCTTCTGTGCGGCCTCCGCGTGACATGACGTATGTCGTGACAGCCACGAATGGAACTGGTTGTACAGCAAAGGATACCGTCAGTGTGTTCATTTCCAGTCTCTCCGCTGATGCGGGTCCAGACCAGACCATGTGTCCCGGCGAGCCGGTACCGCTCTCAGGCAGCGCGCGAGGTGGAAGAGGACCGTATGCCGTCCGGTGGTCGCCGGCAACCGGACTTAGCAGCATTGATATTCTGACTCCTATGGCGAATCCCGATACTTCGATCTGGTATTACCTCCGGGTGATAGATCAGGATGGTTGTGTATACACCGATTCGGTGCGGGTTACGGTGTTCCCGCGTCCACCTCTGAAGATTATGGCGAGCGGGCCGACTGTGCTGTGTACTGGTGACAGCCTCACGCTGGACGCGGGCACGAACATGCCCTCCCTCAAATGGAATACAGGCGCCACCACTCGCGTAATTCGAGTAGGGGCGGAGGGGCGGTATTGGTGCGAAGGCTTGAGTGTCGATGGATGCAGAAGTTTTTCCGATACCCTGGATGTTCACGTGACTGATAATCCACAGCCAATTATTACGGGTCCAGTCACCCTCTGTGAGGGCCAGGAAGTGCGTTACACCGTGCAGGATGCGGGTTCAGCGCTCTACAAGTGGTCTGTCACCGGTGGATTTATCGTCGCTGGAGAGGGAAGCCGTGAAATCGCGGTGCGCTGGGATGCGAGCGGGACGTGGTCGGTCGCAATCGAGGTTGTACTCGGCTCGGCGTTCTGCCGCGGCGACACCATGATCACCGTGC
>CAYJMN010000014.1:0-43572 GCA_964371045.1 uncultured Chromatiales bacterium
GAGTTCGCCATGTGCGAAATCGATTCCTTTTCCCGCGGCGGCCCTCAGGGTGACGAGCTTCGCTGGCGCGGCCCGGCAACCTGCTGTCATCCATGAAATGGACCGGTGCGCAGCGCTGGTATGCTCATTATTTTCCGCACTAAGCCACAGGACCCCGCGCGATGCTGTACGCCATAAGCTCACCGCTTTTCGCACGAAGCTCGACACTTCCCGCCCACCGCTATGCTGTTTAATTCAATAGATTTCGCAGTTTTCCTGCCGGTGGTATTTTTCCTCCACTGGTTCGTGGTCGGCAAGCGTCTCAGAGCGCAGAATCTGCTTATCGTTGTATCAAGTTATCTGTTCTACGGCTGGTGGGACTGGAGATTTCTGTCGCTGATACTGTTCAGTACGCTCATCGATTACACTGTGGGAATAGCTCTCGGGGAGCAGAAGAATCCAATAAAAAGAAAATTGCTGCTGTGGACGAGCATCCTGCTGAATCTGGGATTCCTGGGTTTTTTCAAATACTACAATTTCTTCCTCGACAATTTCATCGCCGCATTTTCCGTGTTCGGTATGCCCCTTGAGGCATCCTCCCTGAATATCGTTTTGCCGGTAGGTATCAGCTTCTATACGTTTCAGACACTGAGCTACTCGATCGATGTGTACAGACGAAAACTGGCGCCGACAAAAGACTTCGTTGCCTTTATGGCGTTCGTCAGTTTTTTTCCGCAACTGGTCGCGGGACCGATCGAACGCGCGACTCGGCTGTTGCCGCAATTCTACACGGCGAGGACGTTCGACTACTCCAGGGCAGTGGACGGGATGCGTCAGATATTATGGGGCCTGATTAAAAAAGTCGTCATCGCAGACAACTGCGCCGAATTCGTGAGTATGATTTTCGGCAATTCCGCCGAGCTGTCGGGAAGCACGCTTGTACTGGGTGCGATGTTCTTCGCCTTCCAGGTCTATGGGGACTTCTCGGGATATTCGGACATCGCAATTGGAACGTCGAGACTGTTCGGAGTGTCTCTCATGCAGAATTTCGCATACCCATTTTTTTCCAGGGATATCGCGGAATTCTGGCGGCGATGGCATATTTCACTTTCGACCTGGTTCCGCGATTATCTCTATATCCCCTTGGGCGGAAGCAAGGGCGGCGCCTGGGGCGTGGTAAGGAACTCGGTGATAGTCTTTGTCGTGAGCGGTTTCTGGCACGGAGCGGAGTGGACCTTCGTCATCTGGGGAGCATTGAACGCGATCTACTTCATTCCGCTGGTGATCACAGGAACGAACAGGAAGCACATGGAAATCGTGGCAAGGGGGAGAATGCTTCCAACGGTGAGGGACGCTGGCAAGATGGTGTTCACCTTCATGCTCGTCGTCGCCGGGTTGATCATTTTCCGAGCCCGGAACATCGATCACGCCATTAGCTACTTTTCAACGATCCTGTCGTCATCACTTTTCACTATCCCGCATTTCCCGACCAAGGTCAAGGCGCTGACCATTCTCATTCTCGTGGTCATATTCATGATCATCGAGTGGTTCGGTCGGGAGCAGCCCTATGCCATCGCTCACATCGGCGTCGGGCGGCATATCGCGATTCGATGGAGCCTGTATTTCGCGCTCCTCGCCGCGGCGTTTCTGTTCTCAGGCCAGGCCCAGGAATTCATCTATTTTCAATTTTGACATGAAGAAATTCCTCACACGGGTACTCCTTTTTGGTCTGGCGTTCTTTGTCTTGGACAAGGTGTTTCTTCTCGTTATACAGTATTTGCCCGAAACGGAAGTGGACACAAGACTCGAACAGCTCATCAATGGCGGCATCGACAAGGATGTGATAATTATCGGTTCGTCGAGAGGCGCGAGAACCGTCATTGCCGGTCGGATTCAGGAAGAGACGGGGTTGACGGCATATAATCTGTCGTATCCGGGTTCGGATGTGGAGTTCCACGAATTTCTATTGAGATCCCTGGTGAAATTCAACAAAGCTCCCAAGGTTCTGTTGCTCGGAATGGACGATCCTATTGAGCTGCTCAGGAACGAGTTGATCACATTCCGCTCGGACAGATTGTATCCCCTGGTAACGTATGATTATATAATGCAGGAGTTGATACGGCGTCAGGAGAAAAGCGCAGTAATGTCCAGATTATTCGTCCTGCACAGAATGTTTTATCGCAGTCTCGATATTCGACGGAAACACTTTTCCGAATTGGATACGATACGTGATTGCGGCTCGATGACTCTGACCTTTCAGAGGGAAGATGTGGAGTGGACGTTCGACAGCACCTGGTCCCATTATAAAGTTGAAGATGAATCGCAGGTTAAAATCGCAGCATTCAAGAATATAATCACGCTATGTAAAAAGCATAATATCACATTAGTGCTATTCGTCCCGCCTCTCTTCCAGCCGCACAATACAACATTCGAGAATCGAATCAGGCAATTTACGGGGGAAGGCGTTCATCTGATGGTGTATGATACCACACGACAGGATATCTATCGAAATCCCTCGTATTATTACGACACGGGGCATTTGAAAGAAAATGGCGCCACGGAGTTCACGAGTGAGGTAATTGCGTTTCTGCGTAACAACGTTCCGTGGATAATGCGGAGCGCGGAGCGCAGAGCGCGGGGTGAAGGGTGACGCAGTAATCTCGCATTGCGATGTATCCGACTTCGCGCGGCTGACATGAGCGTGCACGTGCGGGTTCCGCCATGCGCTTCACCGCGACACGTACGTTCGCGGTGAAGCTTGCGCATCCTTGACGCGATGCGCTACGCGATGCGCAAAGCGTACGGTACGCTGTGTCCGTATCGCATCGGAGGGGTGCAAACCTCGTAAAAAAAACGCGATCCGCGAACTCGCTTAGCGCTTGAACTGCACGAGGAGTTGCCGTGTGTTTTCGGCGCCGACGCCGGTTGTTTTGTATTTGAGGGATGAATAGCGACCGTCGAGCGCGCCAAGGTTGACCCATCCGGCTTCAGAACTGATGACGCGGCCTGTTTCTATGCCGAGGAGCTTGAAAGCGTCGGCGGCGGGGAACGCCTGGTTCAGATCGCAGATGAGAATTTCCGGTTTGGCTGTTTTATCACCCGAAGGGAAAATGCACGTAATCGAATCGCAGATTCCATAGTCGCGAACCACGGGCGGATCGGTTTTCGCAAAGGTCGCGAAGAGTCTATCGAAATCCTCCCAGGTCATGTCGTGCCAGCGGCCCAGGTCAACGGATTTCGAATCACCGGGTTGAACCTGACTTTTATCGCTGGTCGCGGTTCCATCCTTGTCGACGGGAGCGTGATCGTCGCTCTGCCGGCAGGCGGCGAGGACGAGCATCAGAACGAGCGCGAGCGACAGGGCGAGCGCTCCGGGGTGTTGTGTGTGTTTCATTTCCTCATCGCTTCGTAAACGAGTTCTGCAATATCCTTCACCGCTACTTCCTCTTGTTTCCCTTTTTCCTTGACGCCGTCCGTCATCATCGTCATACAGAACGGACACGCCGAGGCGATGGTCCCCGCTCCGCTCGCGAGGGCCTCTTCGGTGCGCTCGATGTTGACGCGCTTGCCTTCGGTCTCTTCCATGAACATCTGTCCGCCGCCCGCGCCGCAACAGAAACCCTTGTCGCGATTGCGCGGCATCTCGACCGTCTCTGCGCCGGGAATGTGCAGCAGCGCCTGACGCGGCTGTTCGTAAATGTCGTTATATCTGCCGAGATAACAGCTATCGTGAAAGGTGACTGAACCGTCGAGTGGCGTTTCCAGCTGAATGATGCCGAGATCAAGCAACTCGCTGATCAGTTCGGAATGATGGATCACCTGATACTCGCCGCCGAACTGCGGGAACTCGTTTTTCAGCGAATGCAGACAATGCGGACAGGCAGTCACGATTTTTTTGACGTTGTAGGAATTGAGACGCTCGATGTTGGCCTGCATGAGCGTCTGCGCCAGGTACTCGTTGCCGGTGCGGCGTGCGGGATCGCCATTGCACTTTTCCTCGCGACCGAGAATCGCGAAGCGCAAGCCCGCCCTCTTCATGATTTGCGAGAACGCGACGCTCACCTTTTTGTAACGCGCGTCGTACGAACCGGCGCAGCCTACCCAGAACAGATAGTCGACGTCCTTCGCGTCGCCAAGCTGCGACAACTCGGGTATCTCGAGTCCTTCGGCCCACTTAGCGCGATCGTCGGAACTGAACTGCCACGGGGCGAAGTTGTTCTCCAGATTGCGGTACAGCAGCTGCAGCTGCTCGGGAAATTCGCCTTCCGTCAATACCAGATTGCGGCGCATGTCCACGATTTGATCCACGTGCTCGATCATGACGGGACATTCCTGCACGCAGGCGCGGCAGGTGGTGCAGGCCCACAACTCCTGTGGACTGATGAAATCGTGCAGAAGCTGCTTCCGCATCTCCGGCGCATCGGTCACACCAGCGGTGAGCAGCGGGGCTTTCTCTTCGAAACGGGTACGCGTGTCCACGATGATTTTTTTTGGCGAGAGCAGCTTGCCGGTGACGTTGGCCGGGCAGACCGATGTGCAGCGGCCGCAGTGCGTGCAGGTGTAGCTGTCGAAAAGCTGCTTCCAGGTGAGGTCCTCCACATCCGAAGCGCCAAATCGCTCCGCTGTTTCGTCCTCGAGATTCAATGGCTTGAGAGCGCCGTCGCCTTCCCTGTGAATACCCCGATTGCTGAAATACACATTGGGAATGGATGTGATCACGTGGAAGTGCTTGGAGTACGGCAGGAAATTCAGGAAGCCGAGGACGAGAACGATATGCACCCACCATGAAATTTCGAAGACGGTCCACGTCGTGTCTCCGGGGCCGAACATTCCGGAAAGAGCGAGACTGATCGGACGCCAATTCCCTGCGTAATTCGCGCCTTCGCCCAGTGAGATGCGCGTAGAGTTTTGCAGGAGCATCGAAATCATGATGAATGCGATGGTGCAGAGAATCAGCGTAGCATCCGTTTGCGAGTGCCGGTCGAGCGAGCGCAGCCGGTCCGGACCCGCGATGTACCTGCGGAACAGCGCGACCAGTACGGCGAGCAGCACGACGACGGAAATCACATCCGATGAAATCGCTATGGCGTTGTACACCGGACCCAGAAATGAAAACGAAAATCCGGGAATCAGTCCCTCGCCGATGGACTCCAGAACCGAGAAAAGCAGAATCACGAATCCCCAGAAAATCCCTGCATGTACTGGTCCCGCGATGGGATCGCGCAGGATTTTCGTTTGTCCCAAGGCGATGGCGAGGACGTTGGAAATGCGTTTGTCGAAATGATCGAAGCGGTTCTCCGGCTTTCCTATTCTGAGGTAGCCGAGGACCTTGCGTGCGCTCCAGGCAAACACGCCGAGAAAAAGCAGGAGGACGAAAAGAAAAATGAGGTTCTTGAGTTCCATGCGGTTGGCTTACGAGTGTGAATGAGCGTGGGCGATGGTGTGAACCCATGACACACGAAATTACGGAGAGAACGGCTTAAGACCAATTCCGTGCGGTTTGCGGAGAAGAAAATTGAAGCACAGTCCATAGACGCAAAGGTTTTTTAACGGTGCTTTTATGGATGTCAGTTGAGCAAAAACATCCGGGATGCAGAATGCGCAGGGATGCGATATGCACGGATTGTTGAAATGTACTCTGTGAGTTGTGGTTTGCTTATCCTCCCTGTGAGCTGCGTGGTTGCCTGCCCGGCGAAACGAAAGAGGGGCCGCAGCAGTGCGACCCCTCTGTTCGTTGATTGCCGTGTTGTACCGGAAGGACGATCAGCGGACAACCTGCATGACGTTGGAACCGACGACGCGCCCGGCTTCAATGAGCCGATAGTTGTACACGCCCGGACGAAGATCGGCGGTGTCGATGCGGATCTGTTCTGTGCCCGATGCGATATTGTGCTCCTGCGCCAGCCGTCCTGTCATGTCGTATACCTGGAGTTTGCGGTCACGATTGGCTGGCTGTATGGGAATGACAGAAACACCTGAAACGGGATTCGGGTAATTCTGACCCATCGTCAACCTGGCGACGGCGCCGTCGAAGTCAACGGAACTGATGATGCCGTGGAACCATTGCCAGGTGAGCTTCATGAGTTCGTCGCGCACTGCGGGATCCACGACCTGCTCCATCGCGAAGGCCGTGGTCACCGTCTTGAAATTATTCTTCGATCCGCGGATCATAGCACCGGCGGAGGCATCGCCGCCGTAGTATGCGATTGTGACGCCTTCGGGAGTGGGACGGATATTGTCGGGATAGAACAGGGGTACGCCTTGCGCGTTGGTTCCGTACACATTGATCAAGTGCAGGGAACCAAGCCGTCCGTACAACGGGTCGGTAGCGACAAAGGAGACATTCACGTCCGTTGCCGTTCCGTCGCTGGTGTAATTGGAGAAGAGGTAGTTGCGATAGAACGCGCGAGAGGCGGATGAGCCATGCCCGGCGGGATCGAAGACGTCCCAGCCGACATCCTGCCCCGCGATGAACAGGTTTCCACCGCTGTTGAGCAGGGTAATGAACGAGGCGGCGAGATCCACGGAGAGAGCGGGAAAGGCCCAACCGGCATTGTAAAACACGTACTTCACGTCGTTGAGCACACCGAGATTCCAACCGCGCTGGAACAGCGTTGTGCTGGTCGCGGCGATCGTGCCGCTGCCCGTAGCCTTCAAACCGTTGAAATACGCCGATTCGTAATCCACCGTCCGGGTGCCATCATCCGCACCCCAGGGACTGTCGTTATGGATCAGCAGATCGGTGACGTTGGAAATAGTGTTCACGATCGCGTGTTGCGGCGTGAGTTCGGGATCGTCCACCGTGATCATGGACACGGCGTACTCACCGACTCCGGCGCTGTTCCCGGGGGTGACATCGATGCTCAGGGGGACGCTGCCGTTGGCGGGAACAAGAAGGTCCACATCGCCCGTGGCCGGCGTGCCGTCTACGCTGAATGTCGATGTCCAGTCAACGGCTTGCGTCGGAGTGAAGCTCAGCCGCACGTTCTGATCGACGGTGCCGATATTCTGCACGGAGAGCTGGAAGGCGTCGGCGGTCTGGGGCGCGCCCTTGGTGAACGACTCGCTTTCAGTGACAAGTTCGATGGCGGGAATGAATGCGGCGGAAGCGTTCACGACTTCCTTCGTACCATCAAGCTGGATCCACACCACCGTGAAAATCTTGGAGGCGTCCCACGCGGCTTCGAGTTCGTACTCGAAGCTGAGGGATGCCGTCTGACCCAGCGCGGCGGGAGTGAAGGCCTCCCCGGCCGGAGTGTTGATGAAGCGGCGGAACACATTTTCGAAATCCTTCTCGCCGTTCGATCCCGGCGCGGTGGCGTAACTGATGTCGCTCTCGACGACGGCACCCCGAATCCGAAGGCCAGCGGTGGCAACCTGACCCAGCGTCGTGACGTCCACATCCACGTGACGGGTTGTACCGTTGGTGTTTTCGCGCACACGAATGCGGAGAGGACTGCTGTTGGCGGAAGCACGGTCGAGAATGTCCTGCGTCACACCGGCAGGACCCCCACGATACTGGCCGCCGAGCATAACCATATCGGGTACGCCGGTCACGCTGTAGTACAACACGCGCGTCGCGACGTCTGTTTTGTTGGCGGCATTCATTGGATCGATCCCCGGCCACACGGTGTGGTAGGCGATGTGTATGAAGTTGCCCTTGTTTTTTGAAAGGATGTTGGTCTTGAACAGCGGATTTTGCGACGCGCAGGGGCCGCAGCTCGCATTGGTGAAATGCTCGAATAACACGATGCGCCGTGCTTGCGCGTCCACTTGTTGTGGCATAAAAAATGCCATGGACAGAGCCGCAACGAGAAGCAGTTTGGTCATAATGTATCCTTCGAAGGTTTGGACTGAAAAAACACCAACAACCAGCAAATGTCGGAAAAATTCGTCAGACCGTCAATGTTTTTAACGCGCGCCCGTCTCCGACGTTTGATCCACGGCAGTCACGGTGCATCCTTCTACCCGCAGCAGGGACAGCACGCCCTCTTCACCGGCCAGATGTCCTGCTCCGACCGCGAAGACGGTCGACCGCGAGCGTGCCGTTGAAAGTATCCGCGGAATCCAGCGGTGATTGCGATCCGACAGCAACGCGTCATCGTATCGACCGCACTCCACGTCACTTTCCTTCGCCAGCGTCAGAAGAGCGTCGATATCACCGTTGGTGTACGCCTTGTCGAGTTTCACGAATTCCTGGCGCGTCTTGTCCATACTGCGGATCATCTCAAGAACCATGCGCGCCTGCTCACGCAACGGAATCGTAGAAAAAGCCGCGAACTGTTCCTCCACGGTTTCGATACCGATGATCTCCTTTTCCTTTGCGCTCGCCATCGCCATCAGGCGATCCTCGTACGCGACGGGCGTGCAGCCAAGCGCCTTGCCTACCAGCAAACCGACAAGGAACAGCGGCCGCAGTGACTCGATATTCGGTATCGTTATTGAAACCGAGTCGCGCAGATAAGAGGACAGCGTGTCATACTCACCGGGAGCGAGCAGCGTCTTGAGGGACGTATCGTTCGGCATAAAAGCATATTTCGCGACGCCCACCGCCAGTCCCGGATCGTCGAGGTCAAGCTCCAGCGCAAGCTGATCCGCCTGATTCAGCGCCTGGAGCAACTCGTCCGACAGCCTTATATCCTGCGAACAGCGTGCGTGCATGGTACCGAACACCCACGACGGCGACTCCACTCCCGGAACGTCGATGCGCCACAGCATAGACTGCGCTTGCGCCTCCGCGAAAGGATCGATCAGAACCGTGGCCGAGAGTATGAGAAAGTAAATAACGTTGCGCATGGGACTCCGAACGTGTATTCTCTCAGGAATGATTTCATGTTGTCGATCTGTGCGCACTCTCTCTGAAGCACAGAGGGCGGCATCCTCCTCATCGTTATGTGCTTCCTGTGCTTTATGCGGGAAATTCTCACGGAATCCGAAACACGAACCCGTCCATCCCTTTTTCGCGCAGGGATTTCAATTTCCATTCAGCGGCGTCTTCGCTCTCGTAGCCCCCGAGGACGAGGCGGTGGACCATTTTTCCCGAGACCGTGGCCATCTGCACATGCGCGTCCGTGACGCCGGCAGCCTTGAGGCGGTCCATGTAGTGGACGAGATTGGACATGTTCTCGAAGGACGCGACTTGCACGCCGTAACCGCTGAGACGCGTGCGCTCCATGTTCACGGTGTAGAATTCGGTATTGCCTTTATCCTTGGCGAAGTCGGGACGCGGGTCCTCTTCCACCACCTCGACCTTCACTTTGGCGGTACCGGACTTGATCATCCCGATTTTCGCTGCGGCCCCGCGCGAGAGATCGATGATGCGGCCCTTCAAATGGGGACCGTGGTCGTTGATCCTCACAAGCACACTGAGATTGGTTGCAAGATTCGTTACGCGTACGAGGGTCTGCAACGGTATGGTTTTGTGCGCGGCGGTGAGGGCCCACATGTTGTAGGGTTCGCCGCTCGAAGTTTTTTTTCCATGAAAGTCCGCGCCGTAATACGATGCGACGCCGGTTTGCGTGAATGGCTCCTGCGACAGCACCTCCCCGGCGATGAGGATTAGTAATCCCACAAGCAGCATGTCGTATCCGCGTACCGTCATTACACCCGAGCACAGTGATGAAACCGGAAGAGAAAAGATACTCCCTGCAGGAATTGCGTCCAATGCCCGATGAACATCGGGGTCACCGCCCTTACCCGGATGATTCGGCGAAGAGAAGGAACAAAAACGCAGGCGAGCTATATTTCCGCGTCACCATGCGAAGGTGGTATGATGTTTGAAGCAAGGCTGCTCATCATTGCGACGTTCGCCGTCATGTTGATCGACGTGGAGGCGACGGCTGTACGCTGACCCGCTATCCGCACACGCATCCAGGAGCGGTAACGCCCTGCGCCACAATCCTTCGTCCGCGTAGACGAAGAGTGCGGGTGCCGAACCTGGTTCACAATACATTGAGTACGTGTAGAAATTGATCATAAAGGAGATAGCATGGCTGAACTGAAAACCAACCCGCGGAAGGACGACGTCCACGCATTTATCGAGGCCATTTCCGATCCGGGGCGTCGCGAAGACTGTTCGCGCATCGTGGAGATGATGTCGCAAGCCACCACGGCCGAGCCCGCGCTGTGGGGAGACAGTATTGTTGGATTCGGGACGTACCATTATGTGTACGAAAGCGGTCGCGAGGGCGACTGGTTCCTCACGGGATTTTCGCCGCGCAAGCAGAACATCACCCTGTATATCATGATGGGATTCGAGCGTTACGCGGAATTGATGAGCCGGCTCGGTAAATACAAGACCGGCAAATCCTGTTTGTATATCAAGCGTCTCGCCGATGTGGATGTCGGTGTTCTGAAGCAGTTGATAGACGAATCGGTGCACCATCTGAAAGTCACGAAACTCTGAAAGCGCTGCTCTATTGACATCGGCATTTCAAGCTGGACGCACTCTTTCGCTGCCCGTCGCGGCGGGCTTATGACAACTTTGTCGATAGAGGTTGATCCAGAGGCCAAAAAACACCGTCACCTCGCCGCGGCGAGTATTCGACCTTCGAGACGTCCCTCTGCTGTGTGAAGGCGGATCCACGCGAATACGTGCGCGGATCACACGGATGAACACGGATATGCACGGAGAAGAAATTTTCTGTCGCCAAATCCTGAAGTCTCTCGTATCCGGGTTACAAAAACTCTTATCCGTGAAAATCCGTCTTGATCCGTGTTCATCCGCGCACGTATTCACGTCCACCTGATGCAATGCCACATTCTCGGACGCGCACCAAAACCAAGCAAATTTACCAGCGACGGGTCGTCGCGTGATTGTTGACGGAATTGCGCGTTGGATTTCGTTATCGCAGAGATGCGAGAAACGGCACCGATTGAAATAGTGAACTTCCGGTGAAAATAAATCACACCAAAGTGTAACTTGGGGCCTGCTGGCGTGTTGTTTTCTTAGTGGAAAGCGCTCTCGCCTGTCTCGATGTGTGAAGGTCACAGTGGCGACGCCCTCCATTTGCGAGCTATTCCTCTTTCGAACGAAGACGCACACCAGGCGAGGACGGCAAACCTGTCCGTGTCCCGCTGATTCCCTTCCCGGGTCTCGTCTGGCGGTCCGAATGAGCGGTACGGTTGGGGGCTGGCGTCAGCGCTTGTCGATGGCTTCCGATGAGGGGGAATGAAGATCCCGTGATCCGTTGCGTGAAGTTCCGGTCCGTTGCGTCGTGATTTGATTTGATATTTATATCGGAATTCTCTATGATTCGCTGGTATCCGATTTGCTTCGCCGATCTTGTCGCAGGTGTGCTATGAAACGCTGTTGCTACGCCTTCCTCTTTTTGTTCATTGCCGTTCAATCGCTCGTAGCGCAACCGTCGCTCGAGATTAAAAGTCTCGAAGTCACGTATCCGAGGGTACGGATATACTTCAAAGTTGGCTGCAGCGGTGTGAACAAGAACGACTTCCAACTGCAGAATTTCGAAGTGTATGAGAACGGCAAATTGATGACCACCGCGACACTGCATTGCTTCGAAGAGCCCGATTGCTGCGTGTCGGCGGTGCTGGTGCTGGATCGATCCGGAAGCATGGCGGGACAGCGCTTCATCAACATGAAAACCGGCGCAAATGCGTTCATCAATGAAATGAATCCCGACGGCCAGCCCTGCGACGAAGCCGCTATCGTGAGTTTTGGCAGTGACGTCACATTGGACGTGCCGATGACGTCGGACAAAGACACCTTACTCGCCGGGATCAACAACCTCGCGAGCGCGGGCGTAACGGCGATGTGGGACGGCGTCGCGGTCGCGATACAGGAATTGCTCAAGTCGGCGAAAAACACCTGCCGTGCGATCATCGTACTGTCCGACGGCGCAAATAACGCGAGCAAGATTCACACCCTCAACTCCGTCGTGCAACTTGCCCTTGCAGATTCGATCAGAGTATTCACAATCGGATTGGGCTCGGCATCCGACAAGAATCTCCCCACACTCGCATCGCTCACGGGAGGCCAACACTTTCAGAGCGCGACGGGCGCCGACCTGGCCGCGATCTACTCCGCGATACGCACAGGTATTCTCGGCTGGTCTTTTCCCTACTGTTATCTTGAGTATGAAACGGGCTGTCCCGATGGAACGGAGCGCGTGGTCGAACTCACGCTCAAGAATTACTGCGGCGGTACGGTGACGCGCACCGCACGCTACACCGCGCCTTACCTGCCGCAAATGTTCACAAAGGTGGACCTGCGCATCGGCAATGCCGAGGTGCCTGCGAAAACCGACTTCTATTTGCCCGTGCTTCTCGAAACCCCCGTCAACCAAACATTCAGCAAATGCTATATTTCCATCGCCTACGACGAGAGCCTGCTGGAATTTATTACGGTCACCACCGACGGCACACTGTTGGCGGGAAAAGCATTCAGCTTCCAACGCACCCCCGCGGGCATACTCATTCGGCTCGAGGAAGATGTCGAACTCAATACGACCGGCGGGATGCTGTTCAAACTCCACTTCCGCTCGAAGGACCCTGAGTTCACCTCCCGCACGGCGGTGGAGATACTGCAATGGACGTTCGACGCTCACTGCCTCATGGCGGTGACGCACTACGGCTCCGTGCTGGTCCGTGCGCGCTTTGTAACGTTGTCATGCAGCGCGACGGGTCCCGCCGCATTGAGGTGGAGCGAACAGAAGAAGGGCTACGAGCCAACGATGTTCGACGTCTCCGTTACCGTGACGAATTCCGGAAACAAGGAGATCGGCGTCGTTTGGGCGTCGCTGGTGGTCGACCGGAGATTCGTGAGTCTGAGCAACCCCGCCGAACTGACGCAACCCCTTACACCGGATACGCTGAATCCGGGCGGGTCCGGGTCGGCGAAGTGGACGCTCGAGTTGTCGAACTACAAGGATCTCCGGAGTTTCATTGTCCGCTTCAATATCTTGGTCGGGGATGTGCTCTACACCGAATGCGAGATTTTCATCGCCATCGATTCGGCGGGAAGTCCTTTCATGACGTGCCAAATCGACGCGCCGGATCTCCTTCGTTGGAGCGAAACCGAAAAGAAATACGATTTGAATCCTTTTCCCGTCGCCATTACCGTGCACAACGCGAGCAACATCCCGGTCAGAAATGTACGCGCGACAATTACGACGGACGAAACAGTGTTTTCCCTTATCGCGCCGACGCAAAAAGTTCAGGCCGTTGCTCCCGAGACTATCCCTCCGGGAGAACGCGCGACGGCGCAGTGGACGCTGAAAGCGCTGGGCAAGGAAACGACAGAAGATGTTACAGTCCGCATTACCATCGAATCGGACAATATGCCGACCATTGTCTGCGAACGCATCGTTCGTGTCGAAGCAGCGGTCTATCCCATACTCCATTGCAGCGTCGCTCTTCCGGATTCGCTGGGCTGGAACGAAATCCTGAAACGGTACGAGCCCAATCCCTTCACGATCACGGTCTCGGTGCCGAACAGCGGCAGCACCAAAGCCCGCAACGTGCGCGTGACGCTGATTACGGATCAAAAGGTGCTGCGTCTTCTCGCACCAGTCGCGAACCAGCAGTACCTCACCCCTCGCGACATCCCGCGCGGCGGTACCGCCACGGCGCAGTGGACACTGGAAGTGCTCGAACAATCAAGCGCGAAGCCTGTTTCCCTCACCCTCCGGATCGAAGCCGACAACCATGCCGTGCTTTACTGCCAGGCCCGCTTGAACGTGGATCCGGCGCTCACCACCGGCATCGCCTGCGAAATCGGCGCGCCGGATACCATCTACTTCCGCGAGCAGTATTACGAGCCCGAGGAATTCGACATCGGCGTGCGGGTGCGCAATACGGGTACCGCCGCCACGCGCGACGTGCGCGCGCAGTTGCTGCAGGATACGCGCTTCACCATTATCTCCTCGGGATCACAGCTGCTCGCCGACCTCCTGCCCGCGGGCGACATGGCCTCGGGCTCGTTCCGCGTGCGCATGCATCCGCGCGACACCGACGGCTACGACACGGTGTGGGTCAACATTCAGGGCGACGATACGGATCCCGTCTGGTGCTACTATCCGATCTGGGTGCAGCGCGTGCGCATGCCGCGATTTGAGCTTACATGCACGATGGAAAGCGCCGCTCCGGTGTTCGATCCCGCAAGCAACGACTACATTCCCAATCCACTGACCATCGGCACAACGGCGGTGAACACGGGCGAGACCTGGGCCGAAGATTGCCAGATCATGCTCGTGGGACAGACGCTGCTCACGCCCGTGGGGAGCACGCTGCGTTCGCTCGGGACCATGCGGGTCAACGACAGCCGTCGCGAGGAATGGAGCGTGCGCGTTCTTCCCCGCGCCACGGCCGGATGGGACACGCTCGCCTTCCAAGTGCTGGGTCGCGGTGGACTCGGCCGCCAGATCGTCGTCGCCGAATGCGGCGTTCCGGTGTTCGTTCCCGCCACGCGTCAACCGGCGTACACGATCAGTTGCGCCGCGCCGGATTCGGTGCTCTTTCGCGACAAACGCTATCAGCCCGATCCGTTGCTGTACACCGCGCGCATCACGAATACCGGCAGCTCCGTCGGCCATGCGATACGCGCGCTGGTGGAACCGCCCGCCACGGTGCTGCTTGCTTCCGGAGAGTCCGCCGAACGCCTCGTCCCCGCTCTCGGCACAGGCGAATCCGTCGATCTCACCTGGCGCCTGCAGGCGGCGGTGCGGCCGCTGGACGGAACACACGACATTTGCGTCCGCGTGTCGGACTCGTCCGGATTTTCGGATTACTGCTGCGCGACGGTCTTCATCGAGCGGAGCACGGGTGCCGGACTTGCGCTTTCCTGCTGGACGCTCGATTCGCTGTACGTGGATGAACAGACCGGCGACTATCTCGACAATCCATTCCCTGTCAAGTTCACGCTGACGAACGTGGGTGAAGCCGCGGCGGAGAGGGTGAGCGCGACCATCATCGTACAAGGAAATCTTCTTCAAGTGGTCGGCGAACCGGTGCGGGAACTCGGCGACATCAATGCGAACACGTCGGTGGAATTCCTCTGGAATGTCCAGGCGCTTCCGCAAGCAAAGGCGGTTGATGCGCGGATCACCATCGTCATCACCGCGGAGAATCACGCGCCGCTCGAATGCCGCTCCTTCGTGCATCTTCCCGTCTGTCCGATGCCGTCGCTCGCGACTCTCTGCGTCATTGAACCGTCGGATACGCTGTTCTTCAACCAGGAGACCGGAGAATACGAACCGCCGGAGGTGCTTCTGACCATGCATATCGATAATTCCGGACAGTCGATCGCGCGCGGTGTCCGGGCCTACGTTCTGCTCCCCGAGGCGATGACCTTGTCACCCGGCGAAAGCGCGATCAAAGTACTCAGCCCCTCCGATCTCGCCCCCGGTGGGAGGGACAGCCTGCGCTGGCGCTTCCGTCCCATGCGTAGCGACGCATCCGGTTGGCGTGATTTCCGCGGCGTCGCGGGCGCGGAGAACGGAAGTTCGGTGGAGTGCGTCGTGCGCCTCTATGTACAGGGAGCGAAGCGGCATGTCGCCTTCTCATTCCCGGAGTACACCCTGCTGCGTTATCGGGAAAAGCGGAGTATTCCATTGTTCGTCGATCGCACCGTGGTGGCGCGGCTTTCGGAATATGTGCTGCGTGTGGAATTCGATCCATCCTTGCTCTTTGTGCGCGGTGTGAGTACCGAGGGGACGCTCACGGGCGCTGGCTGGGTCGGTGCGAGCATGAGGCAACGCGGCGAAGGTGTGATCGAAATCACGGATTACACCACCGGCGCGCCGCTCGCCGCGGAAGCGGGGGTGCTGCTGAAACTTCAGGTGGAAGGGATCCTCGGACGCACGCAGGGTACAGGCGCCTTCGGTGAGACGGCGATACGGATTGATACCGTCGCCTCCACGCTCAACCGCGGCGCCATCTCGTACACGGCGACGGCTGGTCTCGTTGTCGTGACGGACGAATGCCTGGAGCCGCTGGACGCCACCGCCGCGTATGGCTTGCGGCAAAATCGTCCGAATCCCTTCAATCCATCCACCGTGATCGCGTACACGCTCCCCGTGGACGAATACATTCGCCTGCGCGTCTTCGACAGGCACGGCCGCGACGTCGCGGTTCTGGAGGCAGGCATGAAAGAACAAGGTGAGCATTCGGTCACCTTCGTCGCCGAGAATCTGCCGTCCGGCGTGTATTTCTATCGCCTTGAAACGCCGCGCGGCTTCGAGACGCGGAAGATGGTGCTGATGCGTTGATTTTTGAGGTAGGCACTTGACTCTTGTGAATTAAATTCACATGTTCCTGTTGAAGCAATAATAGACCCCGCAGGCAGTTTTACGCGGTGATACAGATGCAAGGCGCGACACACGACTGCGCGGAGGCCTGAAGTGATCGGAAATAACAGGATAATATTGCCGTATAACATGTATATTCGCGTGCCCGTTCAGCCTGGAGGTGTGATATGAAAAAGTATGTTATTGAAGCTATCATCGTTTGTGTTCTGGGACCAGTTTTCCATTGTCTCTCGATGAATACAAACGCACAACAAAGACCCGTAATCAAACGTGTCGCGGATTCCGTATTGACCGTACGCTGCGAAACGGTTGATACGCTCTTCGCCGACCAGACGAACGGAGGGTACCTCAACAATCCCTTCCAGTTAAAGGCGACGATAACGAACACGACCGACGTCGCCTACAGCGACGTCGAGGCGGTGGCGATAAGCTTCACGGGCGGAATCAAGGTTGTTGGTAACAATCCTGACATACTCGGCGATATTGCCCCGCATACCTCGCTACAGGTGACTTGGGACCTCGTCGCAATGCCGCATAAGGAAGCGACGGATGCGAAGATCTGTGTTCTTGTAACTGCGGACAACCATGTCACCGTGGAGTGCTGCTCTAGTGTGCATCTCACCGCCATTCCTCTACCGGCGATCGAGGTCGCCTGCAAAATCGAGCCGTCCGATACACTGCGTTACAACGAGAGGACGGGCTGGACCGGGCTGCCGGAGCTTCGTCTAAAGGCAGTTATCGGCAATCGCGGACAGGAAACGGCCTACCGTGTACGGGGGACGGCTCTGCTCCCGGGGAATATGGCGCTGCAGGCGGGAGAAGTCGCAACCAAATCTCTTGATCCGCAGGATATTCCTCCGAACGGATCCGACAGTCTTGTCTGGAAGGTAATGCCAGGGCATATCGGCATCGGCAGTCCGGGCTGGGTCGAGTTCGAGGTGCTGGTTACTTCGGAAAATGGACAACCTGTCAGATGCCGGACGAGGCTCTACCTCGAGGCGTTCAGCCATCATGTGTACGCGTCGTTCCCTGAGTACAGTTTTGTCCGGTCCGGTGAGCAGCGCAATATTCCGCTGCACCTCGGTGGCGCGGCGGGCGTGGGGCTCTCGGAATATGCACTGCTGATACACTATCATCCGGCAATGCTGCGCATCAACGGGGTGAGCACAACCGGCACGCTCACTGAACTGGGCTGGACGGCTACGACGGTGCGGAACATCAATGACGAAACCGTCGAAATCTCGGCGAAAGGCGGTACGCTTGAAACCGAAGAGGGAGTGCTCCTCAACCTTCAGGTTGAAGGTGTGTTGGAACGGCAGCTCGGCGCAGGCAGCTTCGGCTGGTCGGTGCTGGATATCGACACCATGAGATCCACACTCAACCTCGGCGCCATATCCTTCAGTGTCGGCGACGGCAATGTGATTGTGACGGACGATTGTCTCGAACCTCTCGTGCATGCGGGAGGCTCCACATTAAAGCAAAACCGCCCGAATCCCTTTAATCCGACGACGCTGATCGAGTATACGCTTCCGGAAAAGGAGCACATCCGTCTGCGCGTCTTCGACAGCCACGGGCGCGATGTCGCGGTGCTGGTGGAAGGCATGCAGGAAAGGGGTACCCATTCGGTCACCTTCAATGCGGAACAGCTGCCCTCAGGCATGTACTTCTATCGTCTCGAAACCCCGCGCGGTTTGGAGACGCGGAAGATGGTGCTGATGCGGTAGGCAACGAACAGCATGGTTGATATTTTTTGGTAGTTTTTACTGTCCCCATGGAAAGGAATACTGACTCGTCCAGATAGCTACGTGCTTTAATTCGAGTCGTTCGTCCGGAGAGTAGCTGTAGCGGTGGCATGACGGTGTTTTATATAACAGGAAATCAGTGTCATCATTTAAGTAAATAACCGCGGTGTCATATCAATCAGGAGAAGTATCATGAGGCAACTGTATATCACAATCCTCATCGTCGCTGTGTTGCTGCCGGCCTGTCCGCGCTTCCCACTGGGCGCACAGTGCCTGCCTGACTCCACAGGTGGGACCGCTTCTGATTCTGCCCTGAGTATTCATTGCGTGACGATCGATACGCTCTTTGCTGACCAGAAGAGTCGCAAGTACATCAATAATCCCTTCCAGCTGAAGGCGACGATAACGAATCCGACGGACGTCCTGTACACGAACGTCCGGCTGCAGATCAGGACAACGGATGGAATCTTACCAACAGGTCCTAAACCGGAAGATCCGGGCACTATTGCCCCGCACAGCTCGGTGGAGGTCACATATTACCTCATAGCAGAATACCTGCGCGCGCAGCCGACGAATGCGGGTGTCCGTGTGGACGTATTTACAGATGGTGTCCCGTTGGCTCATTGCGCGTCCTGTGTGCATATCACGGCACTGTACAGACCGGAGCTCGACGTTGCTTGTCGAATCGAGCCGTCGGATACACTGCACTTCAACGACAGAACGGGATGGACCGATCTTTCGGAACTTCGGGTACGAGCACAGATATCCAACACCGGACCAGGGCAGGCATACAACGTGCGCGGCAAGCTGATACTGCCGGGAAATATGACGTTGGCCGCTGGTGAAGCTGCCGCAAAATTCCTGGATCCGCTGGATCTGTCTCCAGGCAGCTCAGGCAGTCTTGAGTGGAGGGTGCAGCCAGGCAGCATCAGCAGGCAGGGCTGGGTCGACTTCGATGTGTTGGTTGCTTTGGAGAAAGAGGACACGGTCAAGTGCACGACGCGGTTGTACCTTGAGCCTTTCAGCAGACATGTGGAGCTGTCATTCCCGGAGTACAGTTTTGTCCGGTCCGGCGAGCAGCGCAATATTCCGCTGCGCCTCGGTGGCGCGGCGGGCGTGGGGCTCTCGGAATATGCACTGCTGATACACTATGATCCGGCAATGCTGCGCATAAACGGGGTGAGTACACCCGGCACGCTCACTGAACTGGGCTGGACGGCTGCGACGGTGCGGAACATCAATGACGAAACCGTCGAAATCTCGGCGACCGGCACTGCGCTGGAAACCGAAGAGGGGGTACTCCTCAACCTTCAGATTGAAGGTGTGTTGGAAAGGCAGCACGGCGCAGGCAGCTTCGGCTGGTCGATACTCCATATCGACACAATCAGATCCACACTCAACCGCGGCGCCATTTCCTTCACCGCGGGAGACGGCAATGTGATTGCGACGGACGACTGTCTCGAACCTCTCGTGCATGCGGGAGGCTCAACATTAAAGCAAAACCGCCCGAATCCCTTTAATCCATCCACCGTGATCGAGTACACGCTGCCCTCGGACGAATACATCCGTCTGCGCGTCTTCGACAGCCATGGCCGCGATGTCGCGGTGCTGGTGGAAGGCATGCAGGAAAGGGGTACCCATTCGGTCACCTTCAATGCGGAACAGCTGCCCTCAGGCATGTACTTCTATCGTCTCGAAACCCCTCGGGGATTCGAGACAAGGAAAATGCTGCTTATGCGGTAGTGTTTGTAGCCACAATTCGAGGCCTCTCTGTCCGGGTACCACATGTACTGCTGCTCCGGCCAGCGCTCCATCGACATCGCTGTGCGCGTATGAAAGTCCTCGTCATCTGCCTGCTCGCGGCGCTCTGCATCTTCGGCTGCATGGAACGGGATTGCTGCGTCGACAGTTCGGTCGATGCGATCATGCGGGTGCGCGTTACCGAAGCGGGGGCTCCCTTGCCTGGTGCGCCGGTATGTATCATTGCCGCCGATACAACCTCGCCCGGCAGCTGCGTAAGTGCCGATGAATTTAGCAGTCAGGACGGCACGGTGAGTATCCGGTTGACACTCTTCCTTTCAGCGCCGTTCACGGCCGCAGTCACCGCCAAAGTAACCAGGCCCGGTGGCACCGCGCCGGACACGGTTGCGGCCATTGGATTCGTGGATTTCAGAACCGGAGTACTTGACACCCTCTCGGCCGAAATTCAGCTGCCATAGGCTGCGCTACCAGCCGGAACTGACGTGTTGTTGCTCCTGCCACTCACACATGGTGCCCGGGCAAAAGAATAATCCAGCTCTGAGAGCCGACGAAACACCGCGCGCTTGTTCACGACCGACGTGAACCGGGGGACATGGGCGGGAGGGAAGCGGGCTGGTGATAGATGTTACGTGAATCCTGTGTGTTCTATGTCCACGGGAGTAAACCTCAGGACACACGGGTGTAGCAGGCGTACGCTCGAACTGCTCCGTAGCGAATTGCGACAGCGAAAAATAACACGATTCGCGCATCCTGCTTCTTGCGATCCAAGAACGTAAACCGTATAATGCACACTTAAACTATTGTCTACCGTCCTCGCCAGGAATCGTTCGTGAGCATACACACAGCGCAACGCAAGGATTTCATTGTTGGTGTCGCTCGACACCGTATGCGTTTTTGAGGCCGTTCCGCCGTGACGAGGGCAATCGAGGACTCAGAAGACAACATGTCCTTGCTGGGATTGCCGGGCTAAAAGGATGCTCAGACGACGAGCGAGAAGGTAGTGAAGGAAGAGTTTGTGCCATACCTCCAAGCGGTACCTCACGTGAAGGTCGGTATAGCCGCGTTGTGGCAATTCCAAATGGTTACACGTCGAGAGAAGGCGCCGATGGTCGCGTGGTTGCTATCCCACCCGGAAGGACAGCTACCGAAAGCAGCACAGGAAGAATAAAGCTTGTTCCGGAAGACCAGGACCACCCCATCATTCCACCGGACCTGCGCGTAAAGGTGCGCAGGCCAGTGAATTCAGGCGTTATGCGGCACAAACATCTTCTGAAAAACTAATTCATTGAGCAGTATTATGGAAACGAAGACAACGATCTACAGAACAAACGTTTCTCAAGCGTTCTGGTGTTCACTGGCAGAAGGGGTGGCAGAATTCAAACCCGCAAAACTGCAAATCGGTGGACGTGAGGACAAGGATTCCATCGCTTGGTTTGACCAACTCTTCAAAGGAGGGTTGTTGTTACCAAATGAAGGAAGCAAGCCGCTTACGATGCTGCTCGCTGGGCCACCGGGAAGCGGCAAGACTACGCTCGCAATGGAAATATGCTATCGTCTCGCTAGAAATGAAGGAGAGGTAAACCCTAATTCTTTATTCTCATTGTACATATCTGCCGATCAAGAGGCGCCCCGAATAATAGATAATGCCCGGCGCTATGGATACGAAGATGTGGAAAAGCATATCGTGGATTTTAATGAGGACTCAGAACGCCCGGATAAACATGATATCAATCGGGTAGCTGTATGGGGGAAAGACGAGATAAGGAAGGAATGGAAGGAAAGGCATGGCGATAAACTAAATGACATAGTTGAGATCGCCATCACAGTACTCACAAATGTGTTAACTGGGTCTCAAATCTCCGATTCTGCAAACGGACGACTGAGGCGGCTTTTCCGTCCTCGATCAGATGGCGAAGCTCGAATGGTTCAGCCAGATATTCTTGTTATTGACAGTCTTAATATTGCAACAGACGACAAAAAGGATGAATTTTTCACGAAGTTTATTGAAGCCACTTCCTCTGGCAGCAAGCTAGTGATATTTGTCCTCGATTCTGCATCTGCGGGAAGTGCTCATGAGATCTGGGAGTACGCCTGCGATATAGTAGTGCGACTCGACTATAGCAATAATAGCGACTATTATTTAAGGACTATTGAAGTTATCAAGTCTCGATATCAGAGTCATGTTTGGGGAAAGCAACAGTTGAAGATTTATGAGAAGCCTTCTACTCCGAGCAATAGCGAACAGGAAAGAGATGATATGCTCAGACGAAGTCACCCCTATCGTAGTGAAGGGGGAATATTCATATATCCCTCAATTCATTACTATCTTTCTCTATACAAGAGGCGTGGTCCAACCAAGGACCCTAGTTTTGCACAAACACGACCTAATTTGACTGGAGTCTTGGAACATGGATTCCCTGAGGGACGCTGCACAGCCTTTATTGGATCTAGAGGAGGGCACAAGAGTCACTTTGGATATCTGCACTTGCTTCACCGCCTAGTCAACTCCGTCGAAGAAGATGAAGCCGCCTTAGTGATCTCGCTTCGAGATGACGAAAGGATGACAAGAAAGACAATGGACAATATTCTAAAAACGGAATTTCCGGATTCAAGGGTTACGTTGCAGAGTCTGATAGAGAGGAATCGATTAGATTTTTTATACTATCATCCTGGCAACATCACGCCAGAAGAGTTTTTCCATCGCATGTTCATCGGTGTGCATCGGCTTAAAAAACAAGCAAACAAATTGACAGTCTTGTTCAATAGCTTGGATCAGCTAAGAAGTAGATTTCCATTGTGTGCTAAGCAGGAGATATTTGTGCCAGGCATAATCGAATTTCTATCCGGAGAAGAGGCGACGAGCATTTTCATTGCGGTAGATGAACGCGGTCAACCTGCTGAGCAGTATGGTCTACTCCCTATGGCGGATTTGATACTCTCTTTCTACCCAAGGCGTTTTGCGTTCGACGTGTATCGACAGCACTTGGAGGGCTCTCATAGCGTAAGTGGGACTGACACAAGACCGATACAAGGCAAAGAATCTTCAGATAATGAGAATGCGCAGTACGTTGAGGAAATTGTTTTACAAGTAGTCAGGTTCGCAGGTGGGCAAAGAGCAGGAGCCCAAGGTCTTCTTGAACTGGTAGGACCGGAAAATTTGGGTCTATATGATAAGCCAGGCCTACGCTTCACCAAACTGAGTCCAAAATATGATCTTGGCACTCCACTATTTCGTCACGGTGTCGTATAGTAACACGTACCAACGGAACCACCATTGAGCGAAGTTTTCACACGCGGACGCTTCTATCGGGCCAGAGCTTGGCCTCTTGACTTGGTTTTTGAACGGTCAGAATAGCATTGGCTTCATCGGTCCATGTCGGTACGGTGCGGAAGGAAACGGCTACAGCAATCATGCAGAACCGGTAAATTGAGCGCTCATCGACGCGGTTGCAGCGCAGGGGTGCCATCGTTTGCCCAAGCCTCTTCGATATTTTCGGCATGGTCATTGCTTCGCAGAGGCAAGATTCTTCACCGTTGATTTTCGCGGTGACCGCATGGTCAGAGTACGGGTGAAAAAATAATATGATAATCCCGTTCAGAATCATGCAAATGACGAACGATCTCCATATCATTCGCGATAAAAAGTTGTATCCCCGGGTATGGTTCAAGAGCATGCACACAGCGCAGCGCAAGGAATTCGGGGATGATGGCGGTCCGAACCGTATGCGTTGCTGTAGTGGTTCCACTGCGTCGTGCACAATCCAAGACTGGCTAGACAGCAATGCCTATGCAGGGGCTACCCGGTTACGAGGATGTATAGACGACGATGTTATACAGGCACAAGAATCTTGTTCGCGGAGGCGATCCATAGGTAATCGGTCTGCCCCGTCACATATGTAGTTATGGCATAAGCGTCTTGATTGATTTTCGTTGGCACACTAACGCAACTCCTCAGCGAGAGAAACATGAAACCGGAAAACACAACAACTGTTAAGATCCTCGTAATTCTCTCCGACATTATATCTCCGATTGGTTGTAATTTTGTTATGATTCAGCAACATGAATTGGTCTCGTTGAGAATCTACCTGTGAAATGTCTGCCTTCAAAGCAATATGCCGGCTTCCAAGCGATGGATTTTAAGTATTCCAAAACCGTTTGTTGCCCACCCGGACAGTAAGAGATTGCGCACCCGGGATCTTGCAGTCGGATAGGTATGCAATATTGATGTTACCAGTATAGTTCGATGTTTCCGTCATTGGAATTGAAATCGAGACGCCTTGGCCATATGCTTCAGTAAGGACCTCCGTCAATCTCCGCTTAAGATCGTCGTGATCGTTTCCAAATACCTGAATACCAGCCTGGAGTATCTGCCCTCCCTTATCAAGGACTTCGATCAGGTGCTTCGGATTGCTTGTTGATCTCAATGTGAAGTGGAAACCTGTGTCAAAATCGGGTAGACCGCTCGTGGGGCCATAATCTTGATATGTGCGTTCAGATAAGCCAAGACCTCGTATCTGATCAACAAGTGCATCAGTATCTTCCGTACCAACCGAGCTTATGAATACCTTCAGTATGTAAATAAAATCAATATCCGTCGATACTCCTGTCTCGCTGCTCATATGCTTGTCGTATATGGCGATGAATCGTTGCTCCGATTCAAGATATTCGTAGTCTCGACCATATATATGGACCACTGCGTTACCGAGGGAAGGGACTACCAACCGGAACGGTCCTGCCCAACTGCCTTCAGGGAGGAGGGTCTTCCGAAAATTAGCTGGATCGGTGACAACGTGCCAGCATGATTCAATCTTGAAAAACTCGTAAGCTGCATCCGGATTTCGACCTGCAATCCCCCAAAAATCAGAACCGCCCGATCGCCGTAGCAGGAGTATATAGGTGGTGATAAGAGTAATGGCAACAACAACGACGATGACGATTGTATCCATGAGTTCCTCATAAGACCAACACCAAACGGATAATGCACTTCCAAACTAGATCATTCTATCGAAAATATCAGCAGAGTGTTCGAACTCACCATGACGCTGATGCAGTGTAATTCCGTATGTTTATGCAGTCATGGTCCCAGATGATGTTGTGTATCCCGATGAACCGTGTGCGGCACCTGTCATATCCAGATACGCTAGAATAAACGACCCCCGCAGCCTGTATATCTCCTAGCACTTGCTCAAGCTTTCACCTGAAAGGTGAGGGCTTTGACCATTCTTTATGGGTACAATAATCGAGAATCATGCCCTTCCATTGCCCATTAACCAGGTCGCTGCGTCGTGCAAACCCTATGTTCATGCACGTGTTCCCTCGTACGAAGAAAATTTGCTCGTATATTGACATTCCAGAGTCTTTTCCATAAACTTTATAGATAAACAACTCTGGAGATAACGATATACGGACATGAATGGCGGTATCACGTTCACCAATCGATCATTCAGAAACCCATTACCAGAGCAATCAGGAAACCGGGGCTGGTGGAACGTGCAACACGTCACACCTTTCTTCATTCCTTCGCGTCACACATGGTTCCCAGGAGTACGAAGCCGATCCCGTTAAAACCCGGAGCGCACATGAATCATCTCGCTCTCGTTTCTTCAGTCCTCTTCCTCGCTTTGATGTTAAGCGGTGCAACCGCCCAGGCGCAATCGGGTTGGTATTGGCAGAATCCCCTGCCGCAAGGAAACCATCTTCACGGAGTTGATTTCATCGATGCAGAGACGGGGGTTGCCGTCGGGGCGGGTGGAACGATCCTCCGAACTACGGATGGCGGACGGCACTGGACCATGCAAGCCAGCGGTTGTCTGCAAACGCTGTTCAAGGTCTGTTGGTCGGATGCGAACACTGTCACAGCCGTCGCACCGAATGGAGCAATCCTCCGATCAACGGACCGCGGTGTCAGTTGGGAGACGCGTCTGTACGGAGGGGGTCCCTTCTCTCTATCTGATGTTGCTTTTGCCGACCAGTATAATGGATTCGCCGTCGGAACAAGGACACTGCTCAAAACCTGTGATGGCGGACGATCTTGGGAAGCACGGGTATGCCCGTCCTCTAAATGGCTGGCTTCCATTTCCTTTTGCGATTCTGTCACGGGATTGATCGTGGAGGGAGATGGAAATGTGTTTTTCACCACCGACGCCGGTGAGACCTGGATACCGAAGTCGACGGGAGCACGTTTTTTCTATTCTGGTACACTCGTCAGCAAAAACACAGCAATCGCCGTCGGCACCAATGGAACTATTGTGAGAACAACCGATGGCGGGGACACTTGGGTGAAGGAGAGACCGTTTACCAACGACGCATTCTGGAACGTCGACTTCGTCGATAGCAGCACCGGTTATATCGTCGGAGAATACGGACTCATCCTCAAGACAACGGATGGAGGAGACCAATGGACACTTCAATCCAGCAATTGCACGGACTTCCTGCATGGCGTTTCGGTTATTCATCCCGATCACGCGTGCACGGTTGGAACCAACGGAACACTGTTGTACAGCGGTGACGGAGGGCTGACGTGGGAACGGCAATCTGGTGCGATCAATTGGGGGTTGTACTCCGTTTCCTTTCCGAACAAAACGCTTGGCGTCGCGGTCGGATGCTCCTCGGTGAGTACCGGAGGGCGGGAGGGTCTCGTTCTGCGTACCACAGATGCAGGCGCGAACTGGACATCAGCGCTCTTGGTACCGGATCACCTACTGTATGGTGTATCGCTCGTGAATGAGTCATCGGGAACGGCAGTCGGTGATAAAGGGATCATCCTCCACACGACGGACGGAGGATTGACGTGGACACAGCAACTGAGTGCGGCAATCACACGGTTCAACGCTGTCCAGCAAATTGATCCTGTAACCGCAACGGCGGTGGGATATTGGGGTCAGGTTTATCGATCAGTGAATGGTATGACATGGTCGTCGCAGTTCGCCGGTGAAGGAGACTTCTTTGGAGTGTCGTTTTCCTCTCTCCGAAACGGATGTATTGTCGGCGATAAAGCGCGAATATACATCACGACGAACGGCGGAACTACCTGGCAGCAGAAAGATCTCGGGCCTTCCGGTCGCGGTGCTGTTTTTCGTGGTGTGTCATTCATCGATTCCACAACGGGATATATCGTGGGCAATGGCGGCGTGATATTCAAAACAACGGATGGAGGCACAACGTTTATCAACAAGAGCATCGGGTGGGGTGTGCGCGATTTGAATGCCGTGACATGCATCGATGCACGTACGGCTGTTGCTGTCGGCGAAGGCCTCATCATCCGGACAACGGATGGTGGCGATCGGTGGGTGGAGCAAACCGGCGCAGGATTTGAGCGTCCAATGAATGACTCCGGCGCAATCATGCAGGAATTGTATTCTGTCTGCTTCATTGGTAGTGATTTCGGAACGATCGTGGGGGACGGCGGGACCATAATCCACACGAGCACCGGAGGCGTCGTCGCAGTGAGGGACGCTCCGCATTCGCCGTCAAACATTTATCTGTCGCAGAACTTTCCCAATCCGATCGGATCATCCGGTCCGGCGCATACGCGTATCACTTCGATCCCGTTCACACTCTCGAGTTCGGGGTATACGACGCTTCGCATATATGATATTCTCGGACAAGAACGCGCCACACTCATTGATGGCTTCCTCCCGCCTGGTGATCATATCGCCAAGTGGAATGCGACGGGCTTCTCACCTGGTGTGTACTTCTATCGCCTCGAAACCCCGCGCGGTGTGGAGGCGAGGAAGATGGTGCTGATGCGGTAGGTGGCGAGGCGCAACCATCGATTGACGATGTACGATCGACAATCATCAGAGTTTGAGGCTCACATGGTGCTCTCTTCCCAACTTTTTGACCCGGACGAACACTGAAACATGGGCGCGAAGATGACAACAGGTTTACACTGAAAAGTCAACACCTTTCAGGCATCCACAAATCGTCAATCGACAATCGTCATTCGTCAATCTCCTGTCCGTCCTTTGTTTTTCGCGTGTTTTTTTCCTGTGGATTGGAGATATTGAGGAAATCCAGCCCACATGGAACAGGTTGACTATGAAAGGCACGGCAAACAAGAAGGAGCAGGTACCGGGACAACACATCGGCACGGTGGTGCTGTATACGGGAATCGGTGTCGCCATCATCGTGGCGCTGTATCTGTCGGGCGTGTTCGATTCGATCGGCGGAGCGGATCGCGATCCCAGAACCAGAGACGAACTCCGATCGACGTACACACCCGACGATCCATGGCTCCAGAGGGCCTACGCCATCGACGCGTTGTTTCACAAGGTGTACACCGCGGGATGGGAAGGAGCCAACGGTGCCATCGGGGACGCGCATCTTTTCGCGGTGACGGGCGACAGCGCTCTCCTCCGCTTCCATACAGAAGCGCATCCCATGCAGGACCTGTTCAACGGCACTTGGGTGGACGACCGGGCCTGGGCATGCCTTGCCGAGATGTACTGGTGGGATTTTACCGGAAGAAAGAACAAGGCGTTTGTAGAAGATGCGGAAGTCCGGTATGTGGAAGCACGCATGCAGGGCCGTCTCTCGAAGCACGAGGGCTACTGGAGCTGGTACAATTGGCCGCCGGATTCGGACGTGCGCGATCAGATATTCACCAACAGCAACATGAACCAGATGGTTACGGTGGCTTGCTGGCTGTATGAAGCCACCGGAAAACGGGAGTATCTAGACGACGCGCTCAAGGTATGGAACGGCGACGTCGGCACACCGGGGATTGAGAAAATGCTCTACAAGGGCGGCGGACGCTGGGAAGGCGCTCGCGGCCCGGCAGCCTTCGGAAAACAGCTCCCGTGGGAAGGAGCGTCGTATTGCAGCATCGGCGCGGCGCTGTTTAGAGTCACGAAGGATAAAAAATACAAGGATATCGTCGTCGCCTCCGCCCGACGCATCATGGATCCCGCCACCGGCTGGATCGATGCCGAGCACTGTTATCAGTTGCAGATGGACGGCAACGGCGCCTTTGTCCACTTCGTGCTCGATGCCTGGATGATCGCCCCGGAAGAACTACCGGATATTCCTGAAAAAATTTCCAGAATGCTCGAACATGTATGGACAAACAATCACGGCAAGGCGCGCGTCACGCTGCACCGGACATCCGATCATGGCATCCGCAACGGCTGGAATCCCAATGGCGGCGAGGACGGTTACGGCGTGGACGAAGTCGGTACCGTGCATCCGCAGTCGCAGGCCGTCCGCGCGTTCGGCGTGTACTGCTATGTCAGGAGCAAGATTTCAGCGGAGCCATGAGCGAAAAGCATACAGTCTCGGACGATTCCGGATCTCCGGAGTGAGGTGAAAAAGCAGGAGAACAGGACTCCATATTCTCTGCGTTCAGATCTCAGCCGACATACTACGACTATGGATCAATTCACACAGATGACACTCGGCGCGGCGATCGGACAGGCCACGCTTCATCGGGACCTGGGGAACAAGGCGGCATTGTGGGGTGTGCTCGGCGGTTTGCTGCCCGACCTTGACATGCTCGCATTTCCGCTGATGGATACGGTATCGAAACTGTCGTGGCATCGGGGGATTTCGCACAGCCTGTTGCTGATACTCGTGCTTGCCCCGCTGCTCGGGTGGCTCATCCATCGCATGCATCGACGCGCGGTGACTGTTGAGAGGGCGGCGTGGTTCGTCTTTCTCGTGTTGGGTACACACGTATTATTGGACTGTTTCACCACGTACGGGACAGGAGTGTTCGAACCGTTCTCCGATTATCGCGTGTCGTTCAACAATCTGTTCATCATTGATCCGCTGTTTACTGTTCCCCTGCTTATCGGAGTGATAGCGTCGCTGTTCCCTGGTGAGACGAGGGCGAAGCTGTTCCGCAACGCCGCGGGAATCATCATCGGCAGCGCGTATGTGGCGGTGACGCTTGCGTTGAAATTCGGGACCATGCCGGCGTTCACCAGGGCGCTCGATGGGCAGAGCATCGCATACACACGCATCACCACCACGCCGACACCCTTCAACAGTTTGCTTTGGCGCGCCGTCGCGGAAGACGCGGGCGGCTACTGGATCGGCTATTATTCGGTGTTCGACAACACCCGCGACGTGAAGTTCTGGCGGGTGACGCGCAACGAGCAGCTGCTTGCGGGCCTGGAAGACGACCGCGCCGTGCGCGAACTCCGCTGGTTCAGCGATGGGTGGTACACCGTTTCCCGCGACGAGAGGGGACTGGTGTTTCACGATTTGCGCTTTGGGGAATACGACAGTGCGATTCCCGCGAACAATTTCGGCATGGGACATCCGAGGACACTTGAGTATCCCTTCAGTTTCCGACTTCTTGAGATGCCTCCCGGTTCAGCGGATCGTTCTAATGCTCAGTTCCTGGATTTCAAAGTGAAAGAAATCGGAACGATGATGGAAGTGTTGTGGGAGAGGATCAGGGGAGTGTAGGCCATCACCGGTCTGATGTACTTTTTTGAGTATCCGCTTCCGGGTTTTCCGCATCCGATACTATGACGGCGTCCACCGTCCGGCGCGTTGTCTCCTGATCCTGATGATGCTACTTTACGATATGAGTAGATCGGTATTCTCCAAAATCATTGCGCGGGAAATTCCCGCGAATATTATCCATGAAGACGAACTCGTCGTGGCCTTCCACGATGCCGATCCGCAGGCACCGGTGCATGTGTTGATCGTGCCGCGCGAAGCTCTACGGACAATCGACGACCTGAGTGACGAGCACGAACGTCTTGTCGGACACATGGTTCTGACCGCGCAAAAATTGGCGCGCACGCTCGGACTCGACCGCGGCTACCGCCTGGTCATGAATTGCGGCGACGAGGGAGGGCAATCGGTTTGGCATCTGCACTTGCATCTGCTTGGTGGCCGCTCCATGCATTGGCCTCCGGGGTGATGCGTTCATGAACACAAGGAAAGTGAGCATACAATGACGCGCTACAAAAGGCACCTGTTTGTCTGCGAAAATCTTCGCGACGAAGGTCATCCACGCGGATGCTGCGCGCGCGGCAATTCTGAAGCTATCCGCGCGAAATTCAATGAGGAACTGAAGAAGCGCGGTCTTCTCCTCACGCATCGCGCCAATAAAAGCGGCTGCCTCGACGCCTGCGAATTCGGTCCCTCGGTGGTTGTCTATCCCGACGAAATCTGGTACGGCGGCGTCACGGTGGACGACGTCGAGGAAATCGTTGAATCCCATCTTGTCAACGGTATCCCCGTCGAGCGCCTCCTCATCAAGGACGCGCGGTACACCAAATGACTCTCCCAACGTAGCGCGGGCGAAAGCGAAGGCAGGTACAACAACGGGAATATCGGAGATGTTACACGGGATTGTACGTTGCGTGATTACCAGCATCGCGCAGCGGTCCATTTCGTGGATGACATCAGGTTGGATAATTTAGTTAAAAAAACCTCGTCACCCTGAGTCGGGTAAACTTCGCTGCGCGACGGTTTATATCATGGATGACATCAGGTTGGTCTCAGCAGCGTCAACCAAATTCGTCATCCTGAGTGTGCCTACCAGCGCTTCGGGTCGGTCCCTTTCGGGCACGACACGTGGATGGTGTGGATACGTGCGCTGATTACACGGATGAACACGGATATGCACGGAGAAGAAATTTTCTGTCCCCAAATCCTGAAGTCTCTCGTATCCGGGTTTCAAAAACTCTTATCCGCGTACATCCGCAATAATCCGTGTGAATCCGCGCACGTATTCACACTCAGATCGCGGACTCGCAGTGGGAAAGAATCTGCATCGGCGATCACACCTCGATAATATAACCACGCCCGCCAGGCATAGTCAGCCTTGACTTTGTCTGAATTGTCTTGTAACGTGACATATTAAATTGAGAATTGCCGATATTCGCAATCAGCTGAGATGCAGCTTTCGGTATACGGTCATCTATGTGCAGGATTTGTGCCAACCGGCGTGCGTTGATGCACGATTCGATGAGCACTCAGGAATTAAAAATCCGCCCGCCGGGGAATCCGGACGCGTGCGCAGCGGAGACTATCCTGCCATCTCGTCCTGACGGATCAATCGACATTCAGATCAACCAATATTCAATCATGATGAGGTGCGAACATGGCAGACACGGAACCGATCGAAGAGCTTCTTGACCGGATAAGACAGAAGCGGCGAGCGATGACAAAATTTCTGACGGTGGCGCGGCCTCGAAAGCGACGGCTTCTCAATACCACGATTGTGGCCGGGACCCTCGCTGCCGCCTTGACGGCTGCCCCGGCTGTTGGAGGACAATCGTTTACCGCGTGGCTTAGCAGCGTGCTGGAACTGGCCGCGCCCTCCTGGAGGATACTGTGCGCTACGGCGACCGTCTGTTCCGTCATGGCGACTGTCGCGACGCAACTGCTCAAATCGCACAACATCGAAGAGAACGTCGCCCGCGCCCTCGGGTGCCGCGCGAAACTCGAGGTGCTGGATACCGCCCTGACACTGGGCCATCTGGACGTTGCCGAGGCCACGGCGGAATATTTGAAGTGCGTCGAAGATGCGGCGTTTCTTGACGCTTCATGAGTGGTGATCGCCGCACGGTTTTCTGCAAGGAACGTCGCGAGTCAACATCGCAGCCGGAACAACATCATGCCGGGCGCAGACGGATAAAGTAGTCCCTGTTCAATCGTAACCAGGGATCAAGCGCAAGGGAGGTCGCGGAAAACCAGCCTCTCTGTTTGTACGGGTGTGATTCAAAAAGCTCGAATTGTCTGGTACTGGTGTGATAGTCCTCCGCCAATTCAAGCTGATACTGCGTTGCCCCATCCACCGGCTCTCCATGGGGGAGCGGCCATTCAAGCGCAACGTAACAATTGACGGCCGCTTGACTTGCCTGCGTCATCATCGTATCTTGCTACCCGCTATCCAAATATTGCGAAGTAGACAATCCGTGAACTCCAAGCAAGAGCGGGGCTTGATCGCACCGTTCAGCGAAGCCGGCCGCGACGGCGGCGCACAGCGTTATCCCTCGCTGCGGTATCGGGCAGTCTCGCTTAACGAAGCGTATACGTGGAGCGCGTGCTCCACCGGTGCCAACATGTCAATGCCGCCAGACAGCCGCTTGTGTACAGCTCTGACGAGCCTGCCGCCACCCGTGTTCGGAGTTCCCCAAGAGCCGCCAGGCTGCTGCGATGGTGATGTGTATATATCGGAATTTGTCTTATTAATCATTCGGAGGAAAAAATGCTTTCATCCATGTGGCTGATGCTCTTTGTAGTTGGTGTCGCGGGAGCAATTGGCGGCGTTGTCAACGCAATCATGACGGACAATGGTTTTCTGAAACCAAAGAACGAAAAGGTCGACGGGGGCAACACAGTTCTTCGACCGGGGTATCTGGGCAATATTCTGCTCGGAGCCATTGCTGCGATCGTCTCATGGGGCCTGTATGGCCCGCTCAGTTCATATTTCGTGATGGGTACGACCGAAGCGCTGAAAGCAAACACTTCACCCGAAAATGTCGGGCTTTCACTTGCCTCCCTCGTTGGCGCAGTGTTGGTTGGAATTGGCGGCGCACGTTGGTTGTCCAACGAAGTCGATAAAAATCTGCTTCGGGCAGCGGCGTCGCAAGCTGCCGGGAAAGAGTCGTCTACCGGTGCATCCCAGCAAATTGCAATGGGAACTCCGGCCCAGGCGCTTACGGCGGCCAGGAATATGAAGTGAGCGGATGCGCGACTTGTAAGGGCAAATCCGTTGCTTCCTGCATTTAGCAGACGTGGCAGGTCTCCAAAGGGCTGGATACCGAGTCGGGTATCGTCGGTAAGGTCACAAGCTTGCCACGTCCCTTGCTCGCCTACCGTGCGTCGAGTAAAGTTGGTACGAAACACGTCGAACCGGGAGCTGCCTCAGACCGTGGTGGTTCGAGTGACTACAAGTTCTCGCAACGGCACCGGAAGGTGAGTTGGAGAGTCGAATGAATTTCGCGAGGCGGTCGAGCATGTCAACCGCTTCGACGCTTAGAAAACCGATTACAGGAAAAGACCTCAAAAATTTGGAGATAACCATGCCCATGTACTGGCAACTCAAGAGTTGGAAATCCGCTGATCGTGAGCGGGTCATTGACCACCTGTCCACGCTCCGGAAGGCGATTGTCAAGGAGATTCCGCGGCGGACGGCCTCCGATACCTTGCTTCTGGCTACCTGGAACATCCGCGATTTCGACTCAAACAAATTCCACCAGGGACCGCGACTGGCCGAATCGTTTCACTACATCGCCGAGGTGATATCGGCGTTTGATCTTGTCGCCCTTCAGGAGGTGAATGAGGACATGCGTCCGTTTGAAAAGGTGATGAACCTGCTCGGTCCATCGTGGAAGTACATAGCGACCGACACGACTGAGGGCGTCTCAGGTAACGGTGAACGGATGGTGTTCGTCTTCGACTCGAACAAGGTGCAGTTCAAACACATCGCCGGGGAACTCGTCCTGCCGAAATCCGCACAGGTAAACGAGACGGAACAATTCGCACGCACACCGTTCCTGGTACGGTTTCAGTCCGGCTGGTTCAAGTTCAACTTGTGTACCGTCCATCTGTATTACGGGGACACTTCGGGCGAGGGGTACAAACGGCGCGTGGCGGAGATCGACGCCGTCGCCAAATTCCTGAAAAAACGGGCTGACGAGGACGGACAGAACTATATCCTTCTCGGTGACATGAACGTCGTCAGCACGAGCGACGATACCATGAAGGCGCTGAAGAAGCACAAATTCATCCTCCCTGCCGACCTGACGATGGATAATAACGCTCTCCGATGGGCGAGCAACATGGGTATGGACAAACACTACGACCAGATCGCGTTTCTGGTTCGCAAGGACGAATTGGAACTCGGGTTGAGCGAAAAGAACGCCGGGGTCTTCAACTACTACAAGGCGGTGTACGCCGAGAACGAGGCGGAGACATACTTCCCACTGGGCAAGCGTAACAATAAATGGCCCGCGACGCCGGATGATCGGAAAAAGTACTTCACCAGGGAATGGCGAACGTGGCAGATGTCCGACCATTTGCCGCTCTTCATCGAATTGAAGATTGACTTCACCGAAAAATACCTGAAAAGGATTCGCAACGGCGAACAACCCGTGGCGCCGCCGACGCCGGACGCAACGGAGAATTGACCGCTCCCCGGATTCTTTTATGTGGTGGAAACGATCGTAGAGACGTTGCCCCCCATCATGTTGCCTGCAACGTCTCTACGCAAACCGCGCTAATGTGGCTACCGTTGTGAGGGCGGCAAATGGTCGCGATCGGGTGCGGATTGCCGCCGTTCATCGTCCGGTATATTCAGACGCTCACGTGAAACCTCCTTTTCATTGAAGAACACCGTTTCGTAATCCTGTTCGACTGGAGCAAAGGTGGAGGTGCCGCCCTTGCCCGAAACGGTGAATGGGATGGAAACGATCGCGCCCTGAACAGGCTTGTCGGATAAATTGACGAGCACCGTTTCACCGTCCATTATCTTGATGGTAAATGTACCCGCGTCATCCGGAGCTACAATGACCGTCACCGTGGCGACATACGCGCCCGGAGGGAGACGCAGCGAATAGGTGCGCGCTCCACCCGCCGGCGTGTTTCCGAGCGCCCCCTGGCTGCTGACCGAAAGTCCGAATACATCGTCTTTCGCTTCACCTGAATCATAGAGGATAATCGCCACGTTGAAATTGCCCTGTTGGTCACAATCCTCATCGTACAGACCATCGCCGTCGTTATCGAGACCGTCACCGCAGATTTCCCGCCTGCCGTCGTCGCCCGTCAGGTTCGGATCTTTCGTATTCCCGGCGATCGTATTGCCCAGTTCTTCAACTTCCTGCGCATCGCAGCCATAACGCTGCAACTCGGTTTGCATCTGATCTAGCCATCCCTCCAGGGTGGCAAACTGTTCATGGTGCTTGGCGGCGAAACCGGCAATAATGGTTCCGATCGAATTTCTCAGTTGTTCATATTCGGGCTCGGGACAGATTCCATAACGCCAGAGAATGGAGGATGCAAGGACGGCGACGCGATCATTGAGGGCGCTATATTGTTCGTCCAAACGTCGTATACCTGCGTAGGCCGAGGCCAATGCGGTGTTTTCGCAGACGCGGGAATTTTGATCGGCGACCTTCTTCATAAAAAATTGGAACATCGTTCGGCCTTCTTCCAGAATCGTGTTCCCCAGAGCGATTGATTTTTCAAACTCCTTCTCATCGGCGTTCGCGAGCTTAATATCACATAAGTCTTCATCATCCGGTTTGGTCTCTTCAATGGCGGATTCGAGACTTGTGCACTTCAGAAGTTTTTCGTCCCAGTCGGTGCCGTCTGCACAGGATACCTTGATCGTGACGGAACCGCTACTGCCCTTCCATGAGGCGCTCACGGTGAATTCGCCCGGCGACAAGGCGGTGAATTTTCCATTTTCCGCGCCGGTCCAAGTCGCGATGGTTGTGATCTCGCCCGTACTGCCGTCATCGAATGTTGCGACCGCCGAACAGTAAGCGGTTTCACCGACCTTGATGGACGCACGATCCGTGGTGACGGTCACTGCGGTTACGGATTTGCCATCGTCGATCATTGCTATTCCCTGAATACTGATCCCGCCGACTGAAACGGTGCGCCCGCCGCCATAGGTTACCGTGGCCGAACCCGAGTAGATTTTTCCATCCGTTGCCTTTATCGAAGCGGTAAGAGTGAGGGTAGTGCCAACAGGAACGCTGATTGATGCGGAGGTGAAGCTGCCGTCACCTTCGGATGCACCGGACCACTGCCCTGCGATCTCTACCGTGGCACCGGACAATCCTTTCCCGTTGCCATCCTGCACGCGCCCGCTGATAGTGAAGGGCTCCTCCGTTACAGCGCCACCGATCACGATCTGTGTCGCGATAGTACCGGCGGACGAAGGAGTGACCACCGCGGACCCACTCGTGCTGCCGCCATCCTTCAGACCAACACTCGCGTTGACCTGCAAGGATTTGCCCGATGTTGTACTGATGGGACCGAGTCCGCTAAAGCTCCCGTCGGCTCCGGTTACTGTTGTAAAACCGCCACAGGAAACCGTGGCTCCGGACAACCCATTACCCTTGGCATCAACCACGGTGCCCGAAAGGGTGACCTCGAAAGCCTGCTCTACTTCGCTGATCACTATAGCCGGTGCCGCGATCGAAGGAGAGCCCTTGAAGAGGACTGTGATCCCGCTGCTCTTGCGTTCGCCACTCTGCGTCTGTACCGTCGCGGTTATGGATATCATTTTCTCCAATTCAGCCGTTCCACTGATACTATACGTACCATCGCTCGAGGTGCTGACCTCCACTCCGAGTGCGCTGACGCTTGCATTTGCGAGGGGCTTACCGTTGACATCGAGCACCGTTCCTGTAATTGTTGTTGGCGGTTGTGTCGATGTATTCAGTGTGATAAGAAGTTCGACGTTTCCGCCGCCAGTATACACAACGGTCGTTGCGCCTGTCACGGTATATCCTGGAATAATGTCGGAGGCTGCCGTTGCCGTGACGTAATCATTCTTGTCAAGCGGAATAGTAAAGACGCAACTGCCATCCGATTGTGTCGTCAACTGTCCCGTTCCGCAGGATACCGATGCTCGTCCAACAGCTTTCCCGGTTTGATCGACTACGTTCACCTGTACCTGCACCAAATCGGCTTTTCCGCGAGGTGATTCGCCACAGCCGAGCGAGGACCACTTTTTCCGCATTTCCTCAAGTTTCCTGTTGACCTCGGGTTCGGTACGTTCCGCGTGCGTTGCGAAGTCGATAATGTCCATCACTTCAACACCGCCAGCAGCGGCAATAAGCGGCTCTTTGAGGATGGCCTGAAGCTGGTTTACCAGATCCTTGATTCGTGCATGAATACTTGCCGCCTCCGTCAACAGCGCAGAAAGGCCCGGATCCCCGCAGGGATCGGTACCGCGGTTGATATGCATGCCGAGGCGTGTATAATACTCGTTATACACAGCATCGAAGCGGGTCTTCAACCGCTCGATTTCATTGATCAGGGCTTTTGCATTGGCGATAAGACCTCGTAGATCCTTGAGCAAGCCTTCCGATACCTGCACTTCCACCTGGTCGGACCATGAATGTGTTTTGCCGTTCGGATCCTTGCCGGATACGGTAAATTTGTACAACCTGGATTCGTCGACGGTTATTTCCACACCCTTGAGATTCATCGAGCTGCCCGATGCCACTTCGATATCGCTCCCGCCACCGACATCCTGGCTTTCAAGCATGACGCTCGTGACGGTAATGGGGCAGTCGCCGGAGTTTGTCACACTGAAAGTAAAAGCTACCTTCTCTCCTTTGCTGACTTTGATGGTGGAAGGTGATCCGTTTGCATAAACTTTGACGGAGAGAAATGGATAAATGACGTCGACAGTGATTTGCGCGGTCTTCGTAAGTGTGGCATTCCATTGATCCTGCGCGTTTGCCGTTACGTTGTGCGTCACCGTACGTTGCACTATTTCGGACTGCGTAAAGGATTGAGAATTTTTGGCGGTCAGGATTCCGATCTTGGCAATATTGCCGAATTTATCATCCGTGACGTCGACATTATAGAGTTCGACATCTCCGGAATTTGATACCGTGATGGTGTATGTGACATTCTCACCAGGGCTCACCGCCTTCTTGTCCGCGGTGATGGACACCTCAAGCTCCGGCAGTCGAAGTTCGATCTCGTTTGCGTCTTCGGCGCTGACGGTGCCACCGTCGGCTGGCACTGCTGCGGTGGCGGCGCCTCTGCGTGAGGTAGTGCTCGATGTGACGCGTATCGTGCGGGTAAATGTAAATTCTTGTCCGGGTTCCAGTTGTATCCCGAGTGCCTGGGTCCATGCGTCCGCGGCATCGGAAAGTGTAATACTATTAAGCGTAACGTCCCCGCGATTTCGCACGGTATAATTAAGTTGAAAATCCACCCCAGGTTTGGCCACGGCGTTATCCCAGACGTTGAGTTCGAGCGCGGGATCGATAACCGTCACCTTCACTACCGCGCTTTCTCCCTTGACCACATTTCCGAATGGGTCCCTGCCTGTAGCCATGGCATAGTTTTCAGTAGTAGATGTCAGTTCGGCCGGATTCGAACTCACTTCGATCTGCGAACCACTCGCAAGGGTTGGGATGCGTCGGATTTCGCCGAGTTTGTTGTCCCAGAGGTTCACCTCGCTCACAGGGGTGGGAGTGTTGTTCCTCACCGTGTAGGTGTATGTAACCGGGGTGCGATAACGGACTGTTGCGGCGCTTGCACGCTTGGTCACCACAAGTTCACCTAATGGTGGCTTCATGACGGAAAAATTGTTGGTGCCGGTCACGATGGAGCCCACGGACTGCAGCCCATTTCCGGATGCGAACATCGGATTCGAGCTGAGGAATGTTCCTTCTGTGGCAACTCCTTCGATGCGGACGGTCAAGCTCTGATAGTCGCCCGGATATACCACGGCGATATTCAGAGGGAAAGGCCCGAGCGGGAAATCCGCCGGCGCGGTAAACACACTTTTTGTCGTACCATTGAGCAAGACCTTTGCGCCGAAATCGATGCGGAGGTTCGCGACAGGATAGCCGGGTGGAACATTGAGCACAACGGTCGTCGCTCGACCGAGAAGGATTTTTCCCTCCGGGTTCGCGATACTGATGCCGAGTCTTCTGCGGCCGTATTCTATGGAAGCGGAATAGTTCTCTTTGCTTGACTCACATCCATTGGGGCCTTGGAGGGCACTCACGGCTGCAACGCTGGTTCGCCCGCCTGAGGCGATCGATTGAATCGTATAGGCGTGGTTCGGGGCTTCGAAAAATACGGTTTGAGGACAGCCACGGTTGTATTCGTCAATATTGATTCCCGTCAAGAGCTGGCCGACGACGATATTCGGCGGAACATCAACAGCGGCATAGAGATTGCCGGTGGATGGAATCTTCCACAACGCAGGTCCCGGAGCTGTGATCAATGATACCGCTGTGCTGCCTGAATTGAACCACCAGGATGATGAACGCTGGCTGGCGTCTTTCCCGTTATCCAGTATAGATTTTTCCGCCGTCAGCCCTTGACCGTGGGCTTGAGCGCTCAACACGAGGAGTATCGGGATGGCGAGAAGTAATGAGAGAGCGAATTTCCGCGTGGATTCCATTTCTTCTCCGGTAGATCTTTTCTAAAGCGAGCGATACGTTTAAAAATTTCGCAATCGTCACGGTTGAACGGAAAAGCGATATCCCACGCCGGCAAGAATATTCATGCGCGAGCGGCTCGGGATCGGGTTGATACTGTTTTCCGGACTGAGATCGAGATTCACATTGTATGTGTCGATCGTGAGAGTGAATTCAAGGTCGGCGGTGAGCGGAACGCGTAGGTCCCCGATGAATTGCAATGTACTCGGATTACGCACGCCCACGCCCGTGCTTGTCACATTCCCGAAACCATCAATAACAAAGTTGCTTGCGTAGACGACATCCTTTTCGTAGCGAAGCGACAAATTTACAGAACCAAAGCCGAGATCGATCATCCCGCGGGCTTCGGCTCCCGCCGAGAGACTGTTCCCGTCACGCTTGAGGAATTCCTCACCTTTGCGCATGCGGAGGTGTAATCCGAAAATCGGCCCCACCTGTACACCTGAGATAGTCCAGCCGAGTCGCCCAAGCAGGTCGAGTAAATGATCGCGGCGGGAGTTTTCGCTCAAATCGCTCCACACTCGGGAGAACATATTGAGATCCCAATAAAAGGTTTTGCTGGTACTGGAGCGGTCGGAGCGGATGTCCATGTAATCCGTCTGATCGGCGTCTTTTTCCAGGAAATACACATATACGACGGAGTACAGGGATCGGTCCCATGTTTGAGCGCCACCACTGGCCGTGTGGGTGCTCCCACCGAGACGGAGGTAATTCTGACCGGTATTGTTTGGAAAGAATTTCGCGATCGCGAGCAGTTGTCGCTGCGTCGTCCCGCTAATCCAGCCAATATCCAGCTGGCCGCGTTGATAGTTATTGACCCCTGCATCCTTGTTGTATCCCATCGATTCGAATTCAGCGCGTGCCGATGTGCTGCCGTCTACATCGCGACTGCGAAACTGTATTGAAGGAATTATCCGGTTGAAATCAAGGTAATACACATCGCTGCTCTGCATTGAACCAGCGAGACCGAGCAGCCAGTCTGAATCCTCGCCACTGTTGAGGCGTAGGGTCGACGTGAGGTGCCCTCCCTGATAGGCATTTCCTGTTGTATCGTCATAAGATTTTCCATCATATTTGACATCCGCCATGAACAAGCCGGTAGATCCCAGCGTAGTGTTGAGCATCGCACCCGCTCCCGTGCGTGTGAAGTCATTTCGTGTAAATGCGTCGTCGGCAAAAGAGTTAAGCGATGCGAACGTCGAAATATTCGTTGTATTCGAAGCCGCATATTGATAGCCGAACCTAACGTCGTTCGTGGTGTATGCTGATTGAATAATTTCACTTCGCCGACCAAGATGTGCCGTGAGTTTGCTCTTCGCCGATATATCCATACCGCCGTCAAAACGGAGGTTGTGGGCGCTGACGCTATTCTCGCTTTGCGACGTGTAGGATGAATTTCCTCCTTGCACTGTTATCTGTGCCTGGACAGGACCGGGGTACCTGGTCGTTTCGGAGGGCGGAGGAATATCACGTGCGATTTTTTCGAAGTAGTGATTCGCGTAAATAGCGTATTCCCTGATTTTACCGGCATGGCCGGAGAGTTCATCAAAAGCTGTGCGATTGCGCTCCTGATCAGCCTGCGGGAGAGTGGCAAATGCCTGATGTGCATTTTCGAGCGAAGCGGCGGCGGTGCCTGCATCTCTGTTGATCTGGGAGAGAAGAGACTGCGCGATTGTCCGCATACCAAATTGCGTTCGCTCGTTTGCGGGGGATATCGTCGGGGAGGTCTCTTCAGTCTGGTTTATAAGTTGTATGGATAATCGGTCGATCCAGCCTTCCCGTCCGTCACTCAGCCGGATGCGAAACCACTCATCGTGCTCCTCCAGGACGGGATGTTCAGTATTCAGCGGGAGCTGGGCGATGATTCGGGCCGAGAGGTTTTCACTTTCTCTCGCGACTGCGCCCGAGATCGCAATACGCGCGAACTGTTTTCCCGAATGCGCGGATCCACGTATATCCTTCAGCAGGACCAGAAGCTGCGAAGTTTGCTGCTGCGTATGGTTTCGGAGCTGCTGCATCTTTGCAAGTATCGTGGGAAAATCCTGTGATGCCATTCGGGTCAGAGGATGAAGGAAGAGTGCGAAGAACACGATTGTCGCGAGCGAAAAGGTGGAGTGTCGCATGGTTCGGCCTGTGGTTCAGGGTGAACATGGAAGGACGGTACATGGAGAGCGGAGGATTTCCGGAGGGCTCATTCTTGATGATTACCTCTTCCGTTTGCCCTGACTGCGGAGACGCGAGCCTCACAGAATACAGGCGCGTGCATGACGGATATTTGCGGTAGGTGTCAATGCTTTCGACGGTGCTACGCGGAAGAATGTGCTGTTACTGTATTTCAGTCGACGGATAGTGGCGGTAATATACACTTTGGGCGTCAATATCAAAATCAAGTGTCGGGATTGCACGGGAGGACCACAAACCAATCTGTATAATTTGATTTTGCCCCGGCTGTGAGACGCATCGCACTCTGCGATCCGGGATCGAGACGTTGCGTTATTTATTTTATGGAAGCGACAGCGTCTGAAGAAAGCCCGTTCATCAGGAGAACTGAGAACCATTCGGGGAATACGACAAAGGTGATCGAATACGCCACCATCAAAGACGACATCGATTATCTTTGTGCGGCTGGATGTCCATTGGTCATACCGATCAAATGCATAATTTTGTGTCGAGGTATCTTCCTCGGCTCATGGATGCTTCATTCCTCAAACCATTGTGAATTCGAAGCCACGCATCCGTGAGCACTTTGGTGCAGTCCTTCCATGTCTCGGAGCAATTCCCATGAGCAGAAATGTGCGTCTCGTTCCGTATCAACTCAAACCGCTTGGCGTCGTGGCTCTGCCGTTCGAGGAAATCGAGGCCATCTTGCGTGGCGCCGATATGCTCATTGCGACAGGCGGACGCACGATGCTCGTGAAAATCCTCAAGGGTTCGCGAATAAAGCGTCTTCTCGAACTCGGGTACGACAGTTGTCCGGTTTATGGCTATTACAACTCGCTGAAGGAGGATGAAATTCTGGCCCGTGTTGACTGGATGATCGTTCGCGGCTTCCTTGATATTGAATACAGCTACAGATTGCCGATGCTCGTCTACACTCCTCGTGGCTGGGAGATAGAGAAGAGGACCCGCGCTCGCGAACTCCTGCTTCACCTCGACGCGTTCAGCACGCAACCCGCCGAGTGGGATCCCGAGTCCCTGCTCACTATCAACCGGGAAGTGATCACGCTGCTCCTCGATCAGATCGTGGAAAGGCGCGAGGCGAAATACATTCCCTTCCTTCGCGCGTGGCAGGCCATCGAGGTGCGCAAGATGCGTGCGAGATTGCAAAGGGTTATTGACGCGTTGTCGGAGCCGCTAATCGACGGACACAAATGATGCGTCGGATAGGATTCAAAAAGATATGCCTCCCCCATTGCCTTAATAATACATCGTACCCCGAGCCCTAAACACGAAGGGAGGTTGGAGGATATGTCTGCACAGCGATACGCATGATGTTACCGAGATCCGAAGACGCACACAGGTTGTTGCATCGGGGGGAAGCCGAATATGCCGGACGATACGAGGAGGATTACACGGAGGCGCAGGATCGTGGTCGGCTCGGGAGGGTAGTGGGCGATACATGAATCGCCCACTTTTCTTTAAAAGGCCCCAAACCGCGGCGATACATGAATCGCCCACTTGTCGTAAAGCGGAGCCATCCGCGGCGAT
>CAYJMN010000014.1:43672-48053 GCA_964371045.1 uncultured Chromatiales bacterium
CCGCGGCGATACATGAATCGCCCACTTGTCGTAAAGCGGAGCCATCCGCGGCGATACATGAATCGCCCACTTTCTTTAAAAAAGCCCCCAACCGCGGCGATACATGAATCGCCCTCCTTTTTTTAAAAAAGCCGCCAACTGCGGCGATACATGAATCGCCCACTTTCTTTAAAAAAGCCCCCAACCGCGGCGATACATGAATCGCCCTCCTTTTTTTAAAAAAGCCGCCAACTGTGGCGATACATGAATCGCCCACTTTCCTTGAATCCGGGCTAGCCGCAGCGATATATGAACCGCCAACTTCTCGTGAAAAGGCAACAAACCGGCTCGGGCGCATCACACACGATTGTAACTTCCGCCAATCGGAATATGTCATTCCTACCTTACCCAAGATCCATGCTCGAGTGCGAGGATCAAATTCATCTAAAACGCATGAGGTTTGGCATGAAGATATTTCGCCGGATTACACCAATCGCTTTCGTCGTTCTCGTCGTGTTCCAGGGATGCAAGGATGAACCTGTAGTTTCACCCGCGATGAATGGCGACATTCAGGGATTGGCGGTGGATGAACAGGGATTCGTGATCCCGAACGCCAATGTAGAAGTATTGAACTCCTCGTCTGAACTCATCGCCTCCGACGTTTCCGATGACCTCGGTACGTTTCTGCTGACAAATGTTCCGCTGAATCAACCGGTGCTGATTCGGGTCACACACGAAGATTTCAAGGAATTCACCAAGAATTACGTGAATCTCGACAATGAGGGCCCGATGATCATGCTGCCAATGACGCACGTGGACAGCGCCTGCGGTAGCATCCGGCTTCTGGTACGCGACATCGTCTCGTTGAATGCTATCTCCGGCGCCGAAGTAAGGCTCCTGCGGAATACCCACCACGTGACGACCACGGCGACGGATTCCAATGGACGTACGTCGTTCGACAACGTCATCGCCGGGCAGTATCGTGTACGGATCAGCATGCCGGGCTACCAGACCATCGAGCGCGACGCAGGAGTACATTTCTGCGACAGCACGTTCCTCGACGTGCGCATGACTCCCACGACGCATAGCCAGGACACGTGCTGCCATGGAAACATCACCGTCCTCATCACCGACTCCCTGACCAACGCTCCCGTTGCAGGTACCGTTCTCAAGCTTTTCCGCTCAAATACGCTGATCGAAAGCATTCAGACGGACCAGCAGGGGCTCGCGCATATCGATGCGTTGTGTGAAGGCGACTATAACCTGCATGTCGTCAGCCATACATATGTTGCGCGGCAGATCAATTTTTCCCTTGGGTGCAATGAATCACGCACAATTTCCCTGGCGCTTTTCCCGAATCCACCGGACACTTGCTGTACGGCGGCGCTCGCGATTGTCGTCGTGGATTCCACGCAGCATAGCGTCAAAATCGCGGATGCGACGGTAACGATCAGCTTGAACAACAACGTCATCGCGACCGGGACCACAGGTCACGACGGGGGATACCAGGCAGGACACCTGTGCTCTCCGGCGACATACAACGTCCTGGTCAGCAAAGCAGGGTTTCAGCCGAAGTCGCTCGCGGTTACGTTCAACGCATGCAAAACCATCACGATGACGGTGTTGTTATCACCGTGATGACACGTCGAAGCCGGAGGAAAGAGGAAAGCAATCTTTTCTGACATCTCCGGCAACTTCCAGGCGGCGCCACGCCGGCGGTTGATTCAGGGTATCGGAATTGTCGATGAGGCCACGGCAGCGGAAATCGCTCCGTGGCCTCGCCTTTATTCCCACCATTTTTAATCCGCGCGGATTGCACTCACCACACTGGTAGGTTTACAGCGCATTGCGACGATTGCAGTGTTGATTGTTCTTTTTCCCAAGCATGGATTTGTGTGAGCGATAGGCGCGGAACCACGTTTCCGGCAATGAAACGAAGCATGCGAAGCACTCAGCGCGCATTCCCACCGGTTGCTTCAGTCCGGCGCCATTTTTCCCTTGCATCTCAAATCATTTCACCGTAATTATATTTTATGCGCTCGATTAAACACATCGCCCTGAGCCTATTGCTGATGCTCTCGATTACCGGAGTTTCGGTAGAGACGCACTATTGCGAAGGCTCGGCGCGCTATTCCACCATCGCCGTAGACAACAAAAACAGTTCCTGCTGCGGGGATGAAATGCAAGCCTGCCCTACCTGCAGGGACGAAGTCAACAGCAGTATCGTGAACACGCCGACGACGTTCACGGTAAAAACCAGCGGTGTCGTGGATCTTCCGAATTCAGGCACCATCGCTGAAGTGATCCCTCCATCGCTTCCTGATGTCCCGGTTGAGTTGCTCCTCGCCGCTTCCCAGGGTCCACCTGGCGTGACCAACAGCTCAACCATTCCCATCCTCATTTCTTCCTTCCTCATCTGATTCCCGGCGATCCAATTGACCGGAACGGCATCGCTATGCCCGTTCCGGAGCACCTGCGCGTCTTGCTGATCCTGACGTACCTACGCTCTTTCATCAATGTGGACTTGTCGTCATGTTCGCTACTCTCATTCGTTTTATTCTCGAGAACAAGGTCGTGACCTTTACGCGACCGCCGGTGCAGATCGGCTGGGGTGTCACGACGGTCCCGTTTGCGTCGCGAATCAAAGCAAGTGTAATGATGGGATCCGCTATCCCTCCTTTCAGTGCATCCGTTCCGGCGGAAACGCGAGCCGCGGAAGGAACGGAAAACACAAAAATCGTCAACGAACGAATTGTCGCATTCGACAATTCAACACAGATTCAGTGCGCATACCATACATCACAACAAGGAATCAATATCATGAGATACTCAAAGTTACTCGCAACGCTGATTCTCGGCGCAACGTTCATTGCCGCTTGTGGAACAAAGGACGATGCTTCACAAGAGCACATGAATACCAAAAATAACACCACAAACGGTGAACAGATGGAATCCACCCAACGCGACATGATGAGCAATGATGAATGGGTTCGCAGCGATCCGGTGGACGTCGCCATGATCGACAAGAACAAGGACGAACACGTTTATCAATGCCAGATGGATTGGAACGTGATCGCGGACGAGGAAGGAACATGTCCCAAATGCAACATGGTAATGGAAAAAGTCGGTACGGACGAAGTGGTAAAGAAGCTCAAGGACCACGGTTTCAAAGTGAAATGATGCCGACAAATTACATAAACACAAAAACGAGGGCTACTGCCATGCGATCAACGATTATCCTTACGACCCTGCTGGTCTCTTTAGTTTGGCTTGCTCCCGTACTGCGGGCGCAGACCCCGGATAAAGCTCCAGCCACTGCGACCGAGGCGCGTCTCTGTCCCGTTACAGGTGAGACCGCCGATCCCGATGTTACATGGACATACAAGAATACGTCATATTCATTTTGCTGCGCCGGCTGCATTCCGAAATTCAAAAAAAATCCGGCGAAGTACATCAAGGCAAACACAACGAAAGCGATGGGCTGCGGACATCACGAGAAGCATCATAAGGAAAACTCAAGCGCCGAAAAACGCGATGTGAGGGTGCGCCAGTCTCCCGTCGACGTCGCCGCGGTGGACGTAAATGGAGATGGGTTTGTCTATCAGGATCCCATGGACTGGAATGTCATCTCCGACGAGGAGGGTGACTGTCCGCTTTGCGGTATGAAGCTGAAAGAGGTGAGCGTCAAGGAGGCGGTGGCGAATCTGAAGAAAAACGGTTTTTCAGTTCAGTGAGCCGGAATGTCGTCACCGGAGAGTCTTATAAAAACTACATGCATATATGAGATTCTTCTCACGTAATAACACCAATCGGAGATACAATGAAAACGACAACCATCCTTGCATGCGCATTGATGCTTTGCATAAGCGCTTGCGGCGGCGACAAGCAGGAACAACAGAATGAACAGACGCAACAGGAGATGCGGAACGATGCGCAGCAAGCGTCGTTTTACTGTCCGATGAAATGCGAAGGTGAGAAAACCTACGCCGAGGCGGGCAGTTGTCCGACCTGCGGCATGGATCTCGTGGAGACCGATGCCAATTCCAAAAAGGAAATGGAATCCCACGAAGGCCACAATCATTGATTCGGAGTGATGTTGAACACGAATTCCCCAATCGAATTTCAGACATCCATCCTGGAATTCATCGCAAAAGGAGTCCCACCATGAGCGAGAGCGCACCCGGCCACAACGACCACTCCACGAATCCGCACACCGACCGCGGAACGCATGAGGCGCACGAAAAGGTGTCCGATGGTCACGAGGGTCACGAGCAGCCGGAGGATCACGAGGGCCACGAGCAACCGAAGGATCACGAAGGCCACGAGCAACCGGAGGATCACAAGGGTCACGAGCAACCGGAGGATCACAAGGGTCACGAGCAACCGGAGGATCACAAGGGTC
>CAYJMN010000014.1:48153-85737 GCA_964371045.1 uncultured Chromatiales bacterium
AGCAACCGGAGGATCACAAGGGTCACGAGCAACCGGAGGATCACAAGGGTCACGATCAACACGAGGGCCACAGTCCGCAGATGTTCCGGGACAAATTCTGGCTCTCGTTTATTCTCTCTCTGCCGGTGGTGTTTTGGTCGGAACACCTCCAGTTGTTGTTTGGCTATCATGCGCCGGAATTCTCCGGTTCGATATGGATTACTCCGGTTCTCGGAACGGCAGTCTTCCTCTACGGCGGCCTGGTCTTTTTGAAGGGAGCGTGGAGGGAATTGAAGTCGCGACTGCCGGGAATGATGACGCTGATTTCCCTTGCCATCACCGTGGCCTTCATCTTCTCGTGGGTGGTGCAGCTCGGACTGATCGAGGCGAATGCGCTCTGGTGGGAGCTGGCCACACTGGTGACCATCATGCTTCTGGGTCATTGGATCGAAATGCGCTCGATCTCCCAGGCACAGGGAGCGCTCAAGGAACTTGCGAAGCTCCTCCCGGATACCGCCACCCGAATGACGGACAAGGGTGAGGAGACGGTTCCTGTAGGCGAACTCCGTGACGGCGACATCGTGCTGGTGCGCCCGGGCGAGAGCGTACCGGCGGACGGGGTGGTGCGGAAAGGGGAGAGCGCGGTCAACGAGGCCATGCTCACCGGGGAATCAGTGCCGGTGAAGAAGCAGGAGGGCGACGAGGTCATCGCCGCGACCGTCAACGGCGAGGGTGCCCTTCATGTGGAAATCACGGGTACCGGAGAAAAAACCAAACTCTCCGGAATCATGCGACTCGTGTCCGAAGCGCAAAAATCCAAATCGAGGGCGCAGCACCTCGCCGACCGTGCGGCCCGTATCCTTACCGGGGTCGCCATCGTAGCTGCGGGACTTACGCTGGCGGTCTGGCAGTTCCTCGGCGCCTCCATCGACTTCTCCATTATCCGGATGGTGACTGTCCTGGTCATCGCTTGCCCACACGCCCTCGGCCTGGCGGTGCCGCTGGTCGTCTCCATCTCCACAACCCTGGGCGCGAAGAACGGCCTCCTCGTGAGAGATCGAAGGGGATTGGAGGAAGCCCGGAACCTGAACACCGTGATTTTCGACAAGACAGGAACGCTGACCTTGGGGGAATTCCGTGTCGTTGAAATGGCGGTAGCCGAAGGAGAGTCTGAAGAGGAGGCCCTGCGAATCGCAGCGGGCGTGGAATCGGAGTCCGAACATCCCATTGCGCGGGGGATCGTCAAAACCGCCGAGGATAGAGGGCTCGACGTGCCGAAGGCGGAAGGATTCCGCTCCCTGACAGGAAAGGGTGTCGCGGCATCCGTTGACGGTACTGCGTACCACGTCGGTGGCCCCGCGCTCCTGGAAGCAGAAAACACGCAGGTGCCGGATGAGCTTCGCAAGGCGGCCGAGGCTGCGGCAAGTCGGGGGCAAGCCGCCATCTACCTCCTCCGGGACGGCAAGACGCTGGCGGTGTTCGCCGTCGCGGACGCCATACGTGAGGAAAGTCGCGAGGCTATACGCTCGCTGCACGAAGCAGGAATAGAAGTGGCCATGCTAACCGGAGATGCGCAGGCAGTGGCGGATGCGGTCGCAGCAGAGTTGGGTATCGACACCGTGTTTGCACGTGTCCTTCCAGAAGATAAGGCCTCGAGGGTGCGCGAACTGCAAGGCAAAGGGAAAAAAGTTGCGATGGTGGGTGATGGGGTAAACGATGCTCCCGCGCTCGCGACCGCCGATATCGGAATTGCGATCGGGACCGGCGCCGACGTCGCGGTCGAAGCAGGACACATCGTGCTCGTACGGTCCGATCCTCGCGACATCCCGAGGATTGTCGCACTGTCCCGAGGCACCTATCGGAAAATGCTCCAGAATCTCTGGTGGGCCGCCGGTTACAACATCGTGGCCATACCGCTGGCCGCTGGAGTTCTCGCGGGATGGGGTATTCTCCTGACACCGGCTCTGGGCGCGGTGCTCATGTCTGCGAGCACGGTTGTGGTGGCGATCAACGCACAACTGCTGAAAAGAACGAAGCTGTGACGTTGGTGGGCGCCGGAGAGGCGGGCGATTTGCGATTCGTTGGTGCTTGAGTCGGCGCATAGCGAACCTCCACACTACAGCGATCACGAATGGAACCCTGCACGGATGTAGCGTACGAAATCAAAACTCCGCAGCTTCCGTGCATACTGTCTGCCTGGAACGGGTTTGCATGTTGCGTTTTCGCAAACACCGCGCTCCATCGCGCTACCGATCGACTCCCACGGCGATGTTGGTGCGTCACGATGGGGCGTTACTTTTGCCCCCGGCACTTGACCTGAAAAATGGCGTTTTGCATGATTCTCGACACACTGCCAGGGATTGTGTGACCTGAATCACAGACGAGTCTTGTACCCCTCCGTAAGTTTGCTCCACTCACGCCCCACACATAATTCTCATCCATGGTTGAACCTGGAAGCTCCGAAGTATATATGCGGTTGAGGTGCTGCGGATGTGGAGCGGAGACATACGAAAATATCGCGTCCCGAAGCCGCAAGCTTTCGGCGCAAACCCACAATCACAGTCAACATAGTTTGGAGGAAATAGATATGAAACGATTCACGCAACTCGCGCTGTCGCTCGCAGTGATGCTGGCGATGGCCTCGTGCAGCGATCAGCCTTCTTCGACCGAGCCGATGGACTCGCATGATAACGGAGGTTTGCAAAAGCAGAACATGGTGTTCACAGCCCACCTGAGCGGTACGAGCACATCGGCAACCGGTCAGGCGATATTCCGCGTCAGCCAGGACAGGATGTCTATCGATTATAGTCTCATCGTGGCGAACATCGTCGATGTGACGGTAGCGCATATCCATCTCGCACCAGTTGGACTGAATGGTCCGGTTATCGTATGGCTCTATCCCTCAGGTCCGCCCAACGCGGTGCCCAACGGTCTTGTGAATGGCGTGCTTGCGACAGGTACGATTAGCGCATCCAATATCGTCGGTCCGATGCTGGGCTCCTCGATCGAGGACCTTGTCAGCGCGATAACCGCAGGTAATACCTACGTGAACGTGCACACGACTGTGAATCCTGGCGGCGAAATCCGCGGCCAGATTCAATAAAAAGTGCCCACACCGAAATCTCTCGGCGAGGCGGAATTACGAGATTGACGGAATATTCTCGTCACTTGCTTCGACCGGCCGTGTTCGTCATGTGAGCCGCAGTATGGCGATCCCCTGTTTTTGGACAGAAACTATCACCGGTTTTTATCCAGAAACAGGGGATGGCGTTTGTATCGGAACGTTCATTTCATCAGTCCCGCCTTCGCTGCGTACGATGCTTTTCGATCGTTGAGTCCGTGCTATGGCTACGGCGGGCCGGCATCCAACATAGCTCCCCCATCATTCCTGTGCTGCGCCCGGGTGCGGACTTTTTCGAGTTGCCGTTCGATGATAAGGTCCGCCAGCGTTGCCGCGATGTTTGCCGGGGGAGAGTCGCTGAACACACGCCGCGTGAGCGCCTCGTCCACGTCCACGAGATACAAGATGTGCATGAGACGCTCCAGATGATCGTTCAGCAGCCATTGAATGCGTGCGATGAGCGCGAGGCGAAAAATCCGCACATCGTCCCACACGTCTCCGACAGCACTTTCCATACCAAAACGATCGGCGATTACTTTTTCACCGGCGCGGAGTAGTTGCAGCTCAGTATTCATGTCCGATGTTTGTCAAATCGATGATTTCCTGAAAACCGGAAATTCGTGAAAGGAAAAGTCGTGAAACCGCGTCTTACCTTTTCACCATTTCACCTCTTCACCCTTCACCCTTCACCCTTTACCCTTCACCATTACCTTTACCTTTTACCGGTCCTGCCAGGCCGGTCACTTCAGCAGAAACTTCTCGAAAAAAAGAATCGTGGCCCAGGTGAAGTAGTCGCGGTTGTTCTTCTTGCCGAAGCCGTGGCCCTCGTCCCTGGCGAACATGGTCCAGACGGGGACGCCGTTGGCCTGCACCGATTTCACGATTTGCCGGGCTTCGCTTGCCGGGACGCGAGGATCGTTTTCGCCCTGGGCGACGAATAGCGGCGAACGGATCTTGCCGGCATTCGTCGTGGGAGAAATGCGCAGCTGGAATTCGCGCATGGCCGGATCGCGTTCGTCGCCGTACTCGACGCGTCGGAGATCGCGGCGGTAGCTCTGCGTGTTCTCAAGAAAGGTGACGAAGTTGGAAATGCCAACCACATCCACGCCACACTTGATGCGATCGGGATAGGTGGTCAGGGCCGCGAGCACCATATAACCGCCGTACGATCCCCCGTACACCGCTACGCGATCCTTGTCGAGTCCCGGCTGTTTGGCGATCCAATCCAGCAGCGCGCCTATATCCTGGACGGAATGCTCGCGGTTGAAGCCATTGTCCAGAGCGAGGTACGTTTTTCCGTATCCTGTCGAACCGCGCACGTTGGGATTGACCACGGCGCAGCCAAGTTCATTCACCCAATACTGATGCGTCGAGGAAAAAGAAGGCCTGGATTGACCTTCCGGACCGCCGTGAATATCGATGATGACGGGCACCTTGCCGCGTGGATTTTTCGGCATGGAAAAAAACGCCGGTATCTGGCGAGGCTTGCCGTCCGCCATATCGAACGTCGGATAATGGATGAGCCTGGGTATCACGAAATTCTCAAGGTTCAGTCCACCCGCTTCGCTGAAGGTCCAGCGCGTAAGCCTGCCGCCGGGCAGTGAAATGACCCACGCATCGGTGGGACTGTCGGCGGCGTTGATGCTGAGCGCGAGCTTGCGGCTGTCGGGACTGAAATCCAGGCCGCCGATGAGACCGACAGGCAGAGGATCGGTGCGCACCGGCTTCATCGACGGCAGGCGTACCAGGTGCAGCGTGCTGACGCCATCCTCGTTCATCGTGTAGGCCATGTATGCCCCGTTGTCGGAGACGGACACGCTCGTCACATCCCAGCGGGTGTCCGGCAGCACGCAACGTGTGGTACTCTTTTTGACGTCCCAGGCGAACAACGTCTGAAATTCGCGGTCGATATCCGCAGTGAAATAAATGGTTTTGCCATCGGGCGTCCAGTTGAAGTCGCTGTAGGCAACGTCGCCGTCATTTTCACGGAAGATTGGAGTCATGGCTTTCGTGGCGAGGTCGACGATATAAGGATTGCTTTTGTTCGCCGAGATGTATTGCGTCACGACGAGCTGCTTTCCGTCGGGCGACCAGGCGGAAGGATGCCACGACCCCTCGCGCTCGGTAAGCGCCCAGGTCTTTTCGGGTGCGTCGGGATCCATGATCCAGGTGTCGGTGTCCTTGCCGTTGCGACGGTTGGTGGAATAGGTGAATTTGTCCGCGCTTTTCGTCCAGTATGCGCCGGAATTGCGGCTCTTGCCGTCGGTGAGCAGCGTGGCCGTTCCCGTACTCTGATCGAAATAATAAATCTGGTAGAATTCTCCTCCACCGATGTCGCGGGTGAAGGTGAAGCCGTTCTTCCCTTTGCGCCTGTCGACGGAAACGCCGGATACAGGTTCCTCGAAGAATGTGATCTGACGCCGTGCGGCGCCCGCTCCGGCCACGTGATGCACCTGCGCGGTATTGCCGAAACGCGTGCCGATGTACAAGCCCTTGCCCGTCGCATCCCAGTCCGACACCGAAGCGCCGCGGACGTTCTGATACTGCATGGTGCGCTCAACGAGCGCCTTCGGAATGACGGGGATGCCGCTGACCTCGAGATTATCGCCCGGCGTAACCTGGGCCTGGACGAGGAGAGGGAGGAGAGCGATGAAACCGGAAAAAGGCATGAACTTCATAACGTACCCTTGACAGAATGGAGAAGAACGTTCGCCTTGTCGATCGCAGCAGAGCAGGCGGCATTGACGAAGGGATTGATTACGTACAGCGAAAAGCAATGTTACGTCGCTTCCGCGGATCGTGCATGTTCACCGGCCGGTGGCTGCGAACAGCGCAGGTGCTGAGGGTCGAACAGGGTGATGCTATTGCTTCCCGCCATCCGCGGTCGCTTCGGCGAAGCGGGCGCTGGCGATAGCCATGCGATTGGGTCGGGGAGCCGTCACGCGCGGCGCCGACGTCCAGAGGCTGTCGATGCTCTTCATGTGTTCGGTGAACGCCGGCATGCGGTCTGTGGGGAGCCGTTTGAGGGACGGGTTTTTCACTTTACGGGGTTGGATGAATTGTCCACCGACGAGATATTCGAAGTGGAGATGGGGTCCCGTGGAGAAACCGGTACTGCCCACGGCGCCGATGGTCTGATGCTGCCGGACGCCCTGTCCCGCCTTGACGCTTATGCGGGAGAGATGGCCGTAACGGGTTTTTACTCCGCCGGCGTGCTTGACCTCGATTGTTTTGCCGTAACCGCCTTTCCAGCCGCTAAACACCACTGTACCCGCACCAACGGACCAGACGGGCGTTCCCGCAGGTGCGCCATAGTCGATGCCCGTGTGCATTTTTCTTCTGCCGGAAATGGGGTGCATGCGCATGCCGAACGTGCTCGTGACGCGAAGAATGCTGAGCGGACTGCGCATGAATGCCTTTTGCAGATTCTCGCCATCGGGAGCGAACCAGCCCTCGAGTGTGCTGTCCGCTGCGAACGAATACCCGCGAACATCGCCGGTGATTTCGCCATTGTACGAAGCCGCGAGAATGCGACCGTACCCCACGATTTCGCCGTTGAGCAGCTTCTTTTCAACAAGAATGCTGAAGCGGTCGCCGACGCGTGGATCGAAAATGAAATCGATGTCATAACCCAGGACGTCCGCGTAATCGGCGACGAGTTGTGGTTTTTCTCCCAACGAGAGAATGGTGTGATACACGGAGGTGCGCACACTTCCTTCAACCGCGACCAGTTCCGTCCGGACCGGTGTTTCCCAACGGCGGACGTTGAGGGTGCCGCCGGCATCCCTCATGATCCAGAAGCTGAGCAGCCTGTGCACCTCGTAGCGGAACGTGCGCAGAGCGCCGGCTGTGTCGACATGCGCGGTAAAGACCTGTCCGGGCAGGCATTGGCGGAAATTGAATCCCGCGGCCTCCAGATGTTTCTGGATGGTGTCGCACACCACGCGATCGATGCCGGCATCCAGCAACGCGGTGACGAAGGGCGTACCCTGGCCGATGCGACCGTTGAATTCCAGCAAACCGAGCTTTTCAGGATTATCCGGCAGCCGCGGCATTACGGGGCCGGCAGTTGCCACCGCTTCCGGAATCTTCTGTGGCCGCGCGTCCGTCTCGCCAAGAAAGACGTACATCGCACCGGTGAACAGAAGCAGAGCCGCGAAGGCGCCCGCCAACGGGAGAATGATCTTGCTATCGATCTTCGACAGTGGTTTCATGTTACTCATCCCCTCAAGATAATCACCATCGCGGGTGCGTGTCAACCGATGTACGATGTTTAACGCGACGCGCCCGTTGCCTCAAAAAGAAATCTTACCCTGGGTCCGCTGACAGGTATTCGTTGCCTCAAAATTCGATCTTACCATGGGTGCGATCGAGTTTTGACGCGACGACTATGGGTGAAGTGACGCTGGGTACGATTTATCCATGATGCAATACGACGCGCCCCGAACGTGCCCGGCATGTTTATTCCTTCGTTTCTGTTCGTATCTTTCGCAGAACAGACAGACATCGAAGGATCGGAACATGAGCACATTGCACGCGGATGAATTCTACAACGCATTGGCCGAGGACTACGACAACATGACGCAATTTGCGCAGCGTCTGGAGCAGCAAGAGCAGTTGCTGTCCTCGCTGCTCCCCGCCCGACGCGCGTTCGACATGGGCTGCGGAACGGGCCTGCACAGCATCGCGCTCGCGCGTCTGGGAGTGGAAGTAACCGGCATCGATGTGTCCACGGAGATGCTCGCCAGAGCCCGAAGGAACGCGGACGCACACGAGGTACAACCTGAATTCATTCATGGCGATTATCTCTCATTGCCCCCCGCACACACGCACCCCGCCGACCTGCTGCTTTGTCTGGGAAATTCATTGCCTCATATCGAGAGAAATGCAATCGATGCGGTACTCCTGCATTGGCACGGCCTGCTTGCTCCGGGTGGCAGAGTGCTGCTTCAGCTCCTGAACTATTCCCGCGTACTTGAGCAGCGCGAGCGCATCGTGAATATCCGACGCAGCGGCGCGAATACCGTGGTGCGCTTTTATGATTTTCTCGATGATGCGCTGCAATTCAATATCCTTGGTATTCACGACGACGAAGAAATCCCGACGCATTTCCTGAGGAGCACCCGTCTCACACCATTCACCTCGGGCGATATTCTCACCGCGGCTTCCAATACCGGCTACGCGCGCGCTGAATTGTTTTCCTCACTCGCCTTCGCTCGCTTCACCGATGCCGCTGTCGATTGCGTGGCGCTGCTGACGGTCTGATCGCTGATACTCCCCTGGTGAATGGCCCGTCTCCGAATGCGGTGCGATCAGCCGGAGTACCCGAACTTCATGCACACGAATGCGGGACGTGCACGGATTGCGTGGATCCACCGCCGCTCTGTATCTTCATGTCCCTGCCGTGATGAAAGCACGGCTTCGGTGTTCAGGTATCGAGGAGCTTCACGGATTCCGCGGCAAGAAAGCGCAAATTCAATCGCACCGGCTTCAAATTTTCCTCATTCATCCTTTCCCCATTGGGGAGAATCCCGCTCATTATGTACATTATACGATCCGGGATCTATCCCGATGTTCACCTTGTCAACGGAGAGAAGTACATGAGTTATCACAGAGAAATTGTCCACACGGACGACGCGCCGAAAGCGCTCGGTCCTTATAGTCAGGCAAACGTCGCCGGCAACCTGGTGTTCGTTTCCGGCCAGCTCGCGCTCGATCCAGCGTCGGGGGAATTCGTTCCCGGCGGTGTGAGCGAACAGACGGAACAGGTACTCAGGAACATGACGGCCATCCTTCTCGCTGCCGGTGCGGAGCTTTCCGACGTCACGGCGTGCACGGTCTATCTGAAGGATATGAACGATTTTGCCGCCATGAACGCAGTGTACGCGAAATATTTCGGCGAAAATCCGCCCACTCGCGCAGCGATCGAGGTGGCGCGCTTGCCCAAAGACGGAATCGTGGAAATTAGCTGCATCGCCGTCAAGTCATGAAATCCGCGTTCATAGCTACAATTCTGCTGATATGCATCGTTGTCTTCACGATTTCCGCGTGCGCAAGCAAATCCGAGCCGCAGCCGCGTGACGTGCAGCAGGGAGCGGCTCTGTTTTTAAGCAGGAACTGCGTCACTTGTCACGGACCCGAGGCCGAGGGACAGCCGACCGGACCCGAGCTTCGGGATCTGGATGAATACTACACCGTCGAAACACTGGTGGAGTATTTGAACGATCCCGATGCGGTGGTGGCTCGCGACCAGCGTCTGCGGAAACGCGCCGAAGGCTTCGGCGCCCTCATGCCGAGGTACAACTATCTTCCCCAGGAAGAACTTGAAAAACTGGCGATGTACGTGCTGTCGTTGTAACGCCACACGCACGGTACACTTCAGCGCCCTCTGGCAGATGCGCACGGATAATAACGCTGCTAATGTTCGGGGCCGACTCGGAAATCCGGGCCGGCCCCAATGTAGTTAGCGGCTCATTCCAGTGAAGGAGGAGCTACCAGGCGTCCCCTTCATACCGTTCGACGGTCAGCTTGGACAAACCGGATTCGATCCGGATAGTCATACGCTTTTTAGCGTCGTTGAAATTTGACGTACGATAGAGGCCTGATTCGATTTTATTAAATCCCTCGAAGTTCTTGGACGACAACGCCGATTCCGTCCGAAGTTCGCAGGCGGTGGAGGAGGGGATCCGTAGTGTGACGCTGGATGCGCCTGTCTCCACGCGGACATCCGATGTGTCGCACAAATCGCCGAGCCGGACGTCGATATCCGCTGCGCCGGCTTCAAGAGTCAGGCTCCGCACACGGTAGGGCCTGAGATTGAAATCAAGCTTCGCCGCGCCGGCTTCAATACGCACGTCCCAGATGGGAGTTGGATTGAGACGCATGGAGACGCGGTTCTTCGCAGTCCCGCCTTCCCAGTGAATCGAGCCATCCCCCATGCTCACACGAAACTGGTCCGTATCCCCCACGCGTTCTCTGAGCAACGTGTAGCTGCTGATGCTTGAATGCACCTCGACGTTAACGTAATCGGATGTCGTGTCTTCGATTGTAAAGCGGCCCGCTCCGCCTTCAAAATGCAGACTGGCGTATGGGGCCGCATCGGACCAACTTTCGATCAAGGTCTGGGAAATTGTCGTGCTGGTGTCGTTATCGTTGAAATTGTTGTGGACGAGATGACCCACACTTTCGCAGCCGTGCTGCACAGAAGAGAACAGCACGATACCTGCGAGCAATCCAATGGCGGCGACGACCGCCCATTTCATTTTCGTATCCTTGAGGAATACGCTGATGCCGAGGAACACGAGGAGCAGCGGCCAAAGCTTCCACAGTGTTCCCCAACAAATCGAGATGCCGAAAAAATTGTGAAGGACGCCAAGCACGCCGATGATAATGAACAGCGCGCCCCAGAAGATTCTGCCGGATTTCATAGTTCTACCTCGCTGGGAGTGTTGTGCGATGATGAATGCCAGAGAATGCCCGCCCCGATGGCGATCAACAAGATTGGCCAGAAATCACCGAAGTTGAATTCCGGGACGAAATTGTCGAACAGGAACAGCAAGCCGATACCGATGAGAATGTAACCGGTGGCTGTGCTGCGCTTGCCGTTGGATTTCTGTACGGATGAGGAGTAGGATGCGTCGGCGGGATTGGATTCTGAGGACTGAAGTGGATCGGTTTCGATGGAACTCGAAGAAGGAATGATGAATTCCGGTTGCCAGGGGACGACAATCCAGAGAATGATATAGGCGAGCAAGCCCATGCCGTTGAGAAAGATAAAAACGACGAACAGCAGCCGAATAAGTACGGGATCAAGGTCGAAATATTCTCCGAGTCCCGTACAGACACCTCCGATCATTTTTCCGCTGCGCGATCGGTAAAGACGTTGTTTCATGGCTGCACCTCAAGTGTGAATAAGTGATTCCGTTGCAGGGTACGACTCTGTACGGTCAAAAGTTTCGCCCTCAAATGTCACCTCCGCCGAGTACGAACGCAAATGGTCGTGTAAATGGAGGCGTGCTATCCGGAATATCCGACTCCACGACCTCTAAATCGGCAATTTGTCGTCGCGAGCCGCTTTATCCGCACTGCTAATCAGTGTATTTCATCAATGACCTGAGACTGCACAATTTGGTCAACAACATTCGTCACCACTCTGAATCAGACTGCTGCCGCCGCGCAGGCGAGTATACGTGGATGGATTTCCGCTGAGATCGGTAATTCGATGAAGGTAGTGGATCCTTTTGAATCCGCGAACATCCGCGGCATCCGCGAACATCCGTGCACGTTTTACATCCTCAATTTGCAGTTTCGATACGCGGTACCTCCGGATACGGCAACATGCGCGGGCGGTCTTCCCGCCAGAGAAATCCATCGAGATTGTAGGTCGATTCCACCCCCGTCACATATTTCTCCGGATAGAATGTGCCCTCCACGCCGCCGATGGTTTTTATCGTCTTTGCGTCGCCGTCGGTAAAATCCAGCAGGATAAGATCCCCGCTTTCACGGCGGACGCCGTTCAACGCGTCATCCTCGTACAGGTAATACAGACTGATCGCGGTTTGCTCGATCCGGATATGCGCGGGCTTGTTATCCTCGAATATCATGTGGATATCGCGGCCCTTGGTCTGATCGAAACGACCTGGTGGGTACAGAGTGTCCTGTTCCGAGGGCTTGCTCCGCGAAATGCTGAAGGCGTTCCCGAGGACGTGCAGGTCGGTCAGATTGCCGTCGTTGACCCGCGCGGCGATGGAATCTCCCGTGAGCTGATTCTCTCCATTCCAGAGGATAGGCGTATCCTGAAGTATGATCAGACTGTCCGCACGCAGGAACAACGCACGGCCGCTGCGTGACGCGAAATCCTTCCGCACCATGCGCACGTCGCCTTCGGTGATGAAGCGGTTGGACGAATCGCGGAGCGCCTCCATATACTCGGCCGCGATATTCAGCGTGTCGAGTTCGAGCGAATCGATGACGCCCTGCTCGTCGCGCCGCATGAAGCTCGTATCGATCTGCCACAACACGGGGTGGTTATAGAATTGTGTGCGTCTCTCGTCCGGGTAGTGCCGCACTGAGTCCGCGACGATGACGGCTTCCTCATCCTTGAAACGGATGCGTACATCCTTTGTCGCGACGATCAGACCACCCCTGCGATCATAGCGCATCATTCCCGAATAGATTGTCGCCGCCGTGTCGTCGATGACGACGTCGTTCACGAAATCCGCGATCCGGCTGGTTGTTTCGTAGCTGCCGACGGCGGCTTTCAGCGTGACGTGTCCGTCATACAGATGCACCCCAGCTTGCGAGTACGCGATTTTCGTATTCGCGTCGTAGCTCCCTCGTTGCGTGCGGAGCAGCAGCGTGTCCTGACGAATCACAACGTCGCCGTTGAGGTCGACAGTATTATTCGTAAGGTTCTGCGTCGCGCGATCACACGAAATGAACACATTATCCTGCTGCAACCGCACGTTGCCGACGAGTTCGCGCAAGCTTACGTCGCCCACCTGGCGGCCATCGAGACGTTCGGCCTGCAGCACGCGCAGCAGAGACGTCTCCTGTGCGGATGCATTCGCCCACGGTGCAAGAAACAGGATTGTCAGGAAAAGAAAACGCGGAATTTTCATTCTGCAAGATACGAGTGAGAACCTAATCCGTGCGAAGAAAATCCAACGAGCCAGGATATGCTCTTCAGTGCGGTTGGTAGACGTGGACCGTTCCGTACGCACATTGATCGGCGTGAGCAGGGCGTTCGTCAGTCCGTTTATTCAGCGAGTTTTTCCTCAACCGAACGGACCTTGTCCGCCATCGATTGGTCGCGATCGGTGCGCGTGCCGTATTTCAAGATGCAGGAAATACGTGGAGCGCCCATCTCGTGCACGACTTCCTGGCAACGCTTGATGGCGGCGAAAACGTCATCCCATTCGCCTTCGATATTGGTGCCGTATGCGTGCAGCTGGATAGTCAGACCCGCATCGCGAAGAATGCGTTCACATGCAGCCACATACCTCGAAACGGAAAGCCCAACGCCAATGGGAACAACGGTAAGATCAGCTATGACGTGCATGGTGGTCTATGGAAATTATGGTGATGCGGGAAACGTTACCTTGAATGCGCGACGCGGAGGGTTTGAAGCTTCGAACAGTCAGCGTCGCCGGTCAACAGTCTGTTGAACGATCGAGGTCCGCGTTTGATGGATCCGATAACAATTTCTGCCGGTTCGTTCATTCCGCAGTAACTTTTTCGAAATACTTACGGATCAGCGCCTCGTAATCGCGGCTGTACCCTTCGTTGACGGCCCTCTGGAGATCCCGCTGCAAGCCCGTTTGCGGATCGAGCTGCGAAGGATCGATCTGTCCGGGGCCGCGGCGCGCGACGTCCTGTCCGGTACGCGAGCGGCGCTGTTTTTCCCAATCGCGTTCGCGCGTGGAACGCGAGGCGTCGAGCAGGCGGGACAGTATGCGCTCCTGTTTCTGCAGCGTGTTGGGATTGACGTTGTTCTGTTGCATGTCGTGCACCACTTCCTGCATTTCCTGCGCCACGCGTTCGAGATCACCCAGCAGACGTTTTCCTTCCTCGCTTTTTCTGGCTTCCTTATTCATTTCCTCGAGCGATTTCTGTACGGCCTGCTGTTGTCCCAACAATCGCTGCATCTGCTGCGCCTGCTGCTGCGACATTCCACCCGGCTGCGGAGAGGGCATGCCCTGATTGATGCTCATCTGCTGCTGTGCGGCTTGTCGAAGTTGCTGCATCATTGAACCACCCTGAGAACTGCCTTGCTGCGACGACTTCTGCATGCCTTTGGATATCTCCTTGGCCGCTTCGTTGAGTTCCGCCATGGCGCCGCCCTGTTGCTCGCCGCCGGCGCGTTTGTCACGATTCTGCATGCTCTGCAGAGATTTTTTCATCTGCTGCATGGCTTTGCCCAGATGTTCAGCCATTTGCTGATTCACAGCGAAGGTTTTTTTTGCGAGTTCCATCAGCTCGTTGCCGGTCTGATCCAACTGCTCCATAAGCTGTGACTGCTCGCGCATAGCGTCCCTGTGCTGCGGTGAATTTTCAGGAAGATTGGCGACGCGATTTTTCAGATCCTCCTGGCGCTGCGACAGTTCGAGGGTCTCTTTCAGGGCCTTCTGGAACGCGCGCTGCACCATTTTCTGCATCTCGCTGTTCATCTTCTTCTTCACCTTCTCCATTTTTTTCTGGACTTTGCGAAGCTGTTCGGCGGTCTTCTTTTGCTGCTTCGAAGCGCCCTGGCAGTTGCCGCCCTGACACATGCTGGCGGAGTTGCTCATCTCCTGCTGCATTTGCGCAAGGTTCATTTCGGACTCCGCCTCCTGCATCTCGTCCATGGGCATTTCCTGGGGAAATTCCGTCATCTTCTTCTCCAGCTCCGCCATCTCGCGCTGCATCGCTTCCATTTCCTTCTTCAATTCCCGCTGTTCTTCCGCAAGTCGGTCCAGCTCCTTTTGATCTTTTGGATCGGCCTGCTCGGTGCGCTCGGCAAGGTCCTCCTGTTTCTCGGCCAGATCCTGCGAGCGCTTGGTCAGCTCGTCCACCTTCTGTTCGATCTGGAGCCGTTTCAACAGGTCGATAGTTCTGTCGAGGCTTTTGCGGAAATTCTCCTCGTTGAACGTGAATTTCTCCAGCGCTTCCTTCATTTGCTCGGGGCTCATCTGCTTCATCAGTTCGTTCATGCGCTTCATCGATTCACGAAGTTCCGGCGCATCAATTTCGCGCATGAGCTGGTCGAGTTCCTCATACTTCTTCATCGTCTCTTCGGACAGGATATTTTGCTTCTGCATATCCTGCTTCAGCTCACTCATTTGCTCGTTGACCTTCTGCACGTCCTTGATCATTTTCTCCTGGCGCTGCATCAGATCCTCCATCTTTTTCTGCTGCTGCCAGCTCAGCTTTTCCGCATTCTGCTGCTTGAGTTCCTGTTGCAGTTTTTCCATCTCGCGTTGCACTTCCTGCGCCGCTTTCGCGGTTTCCTGAAGATCTTCGACTGCTTTATCCTGCTCGGAATCCGCCCTGGCAAACACCTCCTCGATCGAAGGCAGCCGCAGCGAGTACACCTGGCTCCGTCCCACCTTCGGACCGTTCACATTGTCGTTGTCGTAGACCTCGATGTAATAACTGACGACGTCTTCAGGGACAAGGCTCAAGGTGGTGAGGTTCCAGATATAGGGGAGCTGCATATCCAATTCCCGCGCCGATGGCAGCGGAATGGGGATGCCAATGTACTGTTCCTGCGGACGCTCGTAGCGCGAAGCCGCGAGACGGTACTTCAGCACGAGTTTGGAAAACCCGTAATCGTCTCCAATCCTCATCTGCATACGCAACCGCATGCTTTCGTCGATATTGACGTTGGCACCCGGTTCAAGAATCTCGGCGGTCGGGGGGGCATCGTTGAGCACCTTGATCAGGTATTCGATGGGACTCGCGTTAGGAATTCCGCCTGTATCGCGCAGACGCACATGATACGAGCCGTCCTTGCGCAGCGGGAATACTGCGGAGGCCTGCATACCGTTGACCCTGGCGGCGATTTCATTGCTGTCGGCGAACACCAGCGCGGCTTCGCGCACATCCTTGTTGAAGCGCATTTCCAAAGAAACGCGCGTGCCGGGCAGGCCTGTCACATCGCCTGCATTCTCGTCCAGATATTTCGGAGGAATGCGGGTGTAGGAGGGGAACGTAAGTTTAACGCGAAGGCCACGCAGGAATGGACGATCCACCACATCGATACGATACTGCTTGCTCCGGTACCCCGCTGCTTCGGCGTAATAGACGACGGGATGACGCAGACCCTCGATCACATACAGTGCTCGTCCGCTGCTGTCGCGTGTTGTCGCCACCTGGTCAAAATTGTCCTGAGTATCCTCGCGCAGATAGAAGGTGATGTCCTGCCGTAACGGCGACGTGGTTATCGCGGCCAATTCGATACGCTCTCCTTTCACCGCTTCCAGATCGCCAGGCGTCACGCGAAATTCGAAGGGCGCGGGCGGTGCGAAATCCGTGCGGAATTGCATGATTCGTCCCGCGGCGGTAAACAGCGATCCCGGAAGCAGCAGAGCGAACGCCAGGCTGACGAACAGCACGACAACCGACATGCGCAATGCCGTACGAAGAGGTTTCGTGTCGACAACGGTGGTGAGATCCAGTCTGTCGAAACTGTCCGCGACGTCACGGAAACCGGCATCCACAAGCGCGGGCGAAAATGCGGGCCGATTATCGGATTGCATGCTCCTGTATACCTGCAGCGCGTCCAGCAATCGATCGCGCACCGCGGGGAAATGCGATCCCACCTGCAAGGCTACGGTATCGTCGCTCTTGCGCCTCGCCTGCGAGAAACGATTCCGCAACGCCGGACCGGCGAGGAACACCAACGCTCCAAGCGCGGCGCATACCGACAACGCGAACAATACGGTGCGGCCTTCGATGCCGAACCAGAGAAGGGCCTCCATCGCGCTTGCGACGAAGCCGACGAGCATCACCGCCGAACCCGCGAGTAGCACGCCGCGCAGGGTAGCGTTCCGTTCTTCGTTGTGGCGAAGCTGATGCAGCGCCGCAAGTATGCGCTTGTATTGGGTGAGATTTGATGTATCCGCCATGACAATGCCTTTCTATTGCGTCAGCGCGTACACGATGACGTTGAGTCCCATCTGTAGCGCCTTTTCGCGTGTTTCTTCCGGATCACTGTGGACGTCCGCATCCGCCCAGCCGTCGGCGAGGTTGCTCTCGTATGTATAGAAGAGCACCAGTCGTCCTTCGTGAAATATGCCGAAGCCCTGCGGTGGCTTGTTGTCGTGTTCATGAATTTTCGGCAATCCGTTCGGGAAGGTGAAATGCGCCTTGTACATAGGATGATCGAAAGGAAGTTCGATCAGTTGTTTTTCGGGGAATACTTTCTTGATCTCCCGCCGAAACGACTTGTCGAAACCGTAGTCGTCATCCACGTAAAGGAAACCGCCGTTCTCAAGATAATTCCTGAGATTCGCAACCTCGCGGTCAGTCAGGCTGATGCTTCCATGCCCGGTCATGAAGAGGAATGGATAGGAAAACAGCCGTTCGCTGCCGACTTCCACGAATTCCTCGGTCTTCACCTCCACATCGATACTCGTATGCAGCTTCAGGAAACGCAGCATGTTGAGTTCGGACGAGGGATCGTTGTACCAGTCCCCGCCTCCACCATATTTGACGCGCCCGATGAGAAACTTGCTCGTCTGTCTGACAACCTGCGCTGGAGCGTTTTCCATCAGGAAAAAAAGCGACAGCAGGAGCACCGGGATCATCCTGGCGCATTGAACACGTGACCGATACGATTTGAAATGCTTCATAGTGTTAAAATTTACCATCACCCCGCCTGGTGTACAAGGTGAATAATTCATCCACCTGGAAGAGCTATTCAACGTCGTCCGAGAGTATGTATCGGCGCTCCGTACGGGTTTATTTCGGGCATGACACGTGAATACGTGCGCGGATGACACGGATTAATACGGATATTCACGGATAAGAATTTATCAGACTTCTATATCTGCAAATCGCTTGGATTTGGATTCACCAAAACTCTGATCCGCGCCAATCCGTTTACTTCCGCGAAAATCCCACGGAGTGACAAGCGCGTACGCATGTTCACGTGGAGATTCGCCGAGACTTCCTTGAATGTCAATGTTGCGCTCGATCTCAAAAGCAGGGCCCGCCGCTGGTCGCTCCAGATGCGGCAGGCCCTTCGCTTTTCACTCTTCACGTCTGCGACCTTGCAGCCCGCGAGGATAGCACATCGTCCTCTCGTGCTGCGGAAACGGCCGGTTATTCTATCGGCGCCTTCATCGGAATGAGCGTCGCCTCGCCGTCGGGGCGCTGGATGCGAAGCAGAACCGATTCGTCCTTCGACAAATTTGAAGCGAATTTCCTGAAATCCGACACGGAAGTCAACTCCGTCTTTTTTCCTTTCCTGATCGCTTCGAATATGACGTCTCCCGGCCGAAGACCGCTTTCCCATGCGGGACTGTTGCGCCTGGCTTTCTCGACGAACACACCGTAATTCAACTTGAATTGCTTCCGCTGATCCTCATCGAGCGGTTTGATCGTGAATCCGCTTTTATCGAAAGAGATAGGGGCAGGTACGAAAATCTCCTTCCCGCTCTCTTTTTTCTTTTCCGTTTCTTCCGGTTTCACGGCGGCGTCTTCGTTGTCTCGCCCCTTCAGGGTGATTTCCGAGGTGACGTACCGCCCGTCGCGCCAGATCTTCAACGAAACCTTCTCGCCAGGATGATGCATGCCGACGCGTGCCTGGAGCTGATTCGCGCTTTCGACCGCTTTGCCATCCACCTCGACGATCGCGTCGCCCACTTTTATTCCTGCGGCTTCACCCGCGCCGCCCCGCACGAACCCATCCACCAGGACGCCCCGGTAACGATCGAGACCGAGGGCACCGGCCGTTTCCGCATCGATATCCTTGATGTTGATGCCGATGTAGCCGCGGACAAATTTGCCTTCCTTGATAAGGACATTAGCAACCGTTTTCGCGAGATTGATGGGCACCGCGAATCCATAACCGATGTAGCTCGCGGTCATGCCGCCCGTAGCGATAGCCGTGTTGACGCCAACCACCTGCCCCTTCAGGTTAACCATGGGCCCGCCTGAATTGCCGGGATTGATCACGGCATCGGTCTGGATAAAGTTCTCGATACCGAGGAGTCCGTTTTGGTCGCGGATGATTCTGATATTGCGGCTGATCGCGGAAACGATGCCCGCTGTAACGGACGATGTGAGATACCCGAGCGGATTGCCCACGGCGACGACCCAGTCTCCGACCTGCACCTCATCGGAATTCCCGAGCGCGGCCGCGCTAAGTCCGCTGGCATCGATCTTGATCACGGCGATATCGGTGTTCTCGTCCTCTCCGATTACGCGTGCACGGAATTCGCGCGTGTCGTTGAGGGTGACGGTGATGCCGTCTTCGATCGCCTTTTCAATAACGTGTCGGTTCGTGAGAATGTATCCATCCGAAGTGAGAATGATGCCGGATCCCGAACCTCTCTGGATTTCCGGTGCCGCGTCCTCATCCGGTACGGGTACACCGAAACGGCGGAAAAATTCCTGGGTATGGGGCGATTCAGCCTCTGTCTTCACTGAAATGTATACCACCTGCGGCGTAACGATCGTAGCGACATCGCGGAAGGCCTGGTTGAACTCCACCACACTCACCGATGGTGTGATGGGCGCGGACGAGTTGAATTCAGCCGAGGGATCTGCGAAAGAGAGATCGATGCCGCTGAAACTCGTGACCAGCACCGCGCCAAACAGAATCCCCGCGCTTACGAGGACGATAGCCGTAAGAACTGCTCTTTTGGACATGAATTGAAACCTCCTGAAAAAATACGGTGATTAGTCGTAAAACGATTTTATTTGCAAACTTCCTGCTATAACAGCAGTCAGGTCAAAAAAATGCCTGCGAGGAGGTAAAGGGTAAAGTAAAGGTGAAGGGTGAAGGGTAAAGGGTGAGGGGTAAAGAGGCGGGCATTCCTCCGTCTCTCTGCATTTCCACCCGTCTCTCCTCCCATTTCTATTCTCTTCACTCTTCACTCTCTTCACTCTTTTCTCTTTACTCTTCACTCCTGCGGTCTCGATTCTTCTCCCCTCTCCCTACTTGGAGAGGGGTAGGGGAGAGGGCGGAGAGGGGGATGGGAGAGGGAGGGGGAGGGCCGAACGCATCAAGCATTTTCATCGATTTCACGCTCCGCATGCCCTCGATATGGGCGGCGAGATGCTTGTTCAGGAGATGGACCGCCTCCTGCGTGACGGTATGCGCCGAACCATCGAGTACTGTCGCGGCGTCCGCGCCCGCATGCAGCTGCTGAAGGAGAAAAAGCGCTTTGCGGCTTATTTGCAAGCTGTCCGGTTTTTGGGTGCACCCGGCGCAGGTGCAGCCGCCATAGCCTGTTGAAAACGCGGCATATTCTCTAACGATATTCGTTCGATCAAGCGGTGCGCGACAACTGACGCAATGTTCCATGTCGAAACCTACGCCCAGCACGGAAGCGAGTCCGAGAAGAAATCGCAGAAGAACAAGATGAGCATCTTCGTCGTGCGCATCGAGGTCATCGAGCGCTCTTGCGAGCAGTTCGAACAGTTCCTGATGCTCCTCCTCGCCCTGTACCGTCACATGCAGAAATTCCAGAATCGCGAATCCGGCCATGAGACGGGCGGGATCGTCGATGATGCCGCGGTATTGCCGAATAAGGTCGGCCTGTGACAGCAGATGCAGGTCGCGATGCTCCTTCCGATAGACAACCAGGTCGCTCCTGCTCATGACGTCCAGCGCTGCCCCGAATTTGGCCTTTGCTCCGCGAGCCCCTTTTGCGATGATGCTCAGTTTGCCGAACTCTCTGGTGTATAACGTCACGATGCGGCTAGTCTCGCCCCACTTCATGCTTTTTAAAACAATGGCTTCGGTTTTGACGATCATCGTAAACCGCCCTTGTACGAACGTGCAGCCTGCAGTGTTTCACCATACGGCTGATGGAGGACGCCTGCTTCCGTAACGATACCGCTGATCAGATCGGCGGACGTCACATCGAACGCGGGAGCATAGACCTCGGTGTTTTCGGGTGCGATGGCCATTCCACCAACATGTGTGACTTCGAAGGATGGACGCTCCTCGATTGGAATACCCGATCCATCCAAAATTGAAAGATCGACAGTCGAAAGCGGCGCCGCAATGTAGAAGGGAATACCATGCGCCCGGGCTGAAAGGGCGAGTCCGTACGTGCCGATTTTATTCGCGCTGTCTCCATTCGCCGCGATACGGTCGGCGCCGGTGATCACTGCCTGCACCTTCCCCTGTTTCATCAACATCGCCGCCGTGCTGTCGGTGATCAGCGTGGAGGGAATCGCATGCTGCAGCAGTTCCCACATGGTCAGCCGCGCACCCTGCATCAGCGGCCGCGTTTCATCGGCGTACACGTGGATGTCCTTTCCCTGTTTGTGTGCTTCAAGCAACGCCGCGAATGCCGTTCCCTCGCCGCCTGTCGCCAATGCGCCGGTGTTGCAATGCGTGATGACGCCTGCATGCACCGGAAGCAGTTCGGCGCCGTATCCACCGATCGCGGCGCACCGCCGCGCGTCATCGCGGTGCAATTCCAGCGCCTGCTGCTCAAGCAGAACTGGCAGTCTGTCGATGGGATTGCTCTCGATGAGGGATTTCATGATGCCGACTGCCCAGAAGAGGTTCACGGCAGTTGGCCGCGTGGCTGCGAATTGGTCGCACACGTCGAGCAGTATTTCGCGGGAAATTGGTCCCCTGCTGTGGAGTTCCCTTGCCGCAAGCGCAATGCCGTAGGCGGCGGAAATCCCTATCAGCGGCGCGCCGCGAAGGCGCAGCACACGGATGGCCTCCAGCACGACACGGTAATCGTGTGTGCGGACGATGCGCAACTCTCCGGGCAGAAGGGTCTGGTCGATGAATCGAATCCCTTCGCTGTCCAGTCCGATGACGTTATCGCTGTAGGGAGCCATTCGATTTCTCTGAATATCAGAAGACAGTGATTTTCCTGAATGTACTGAAACGCTCGGCGATCCGCTCTTCACTCAGGTTACGGATGCCGTCGATGGAAAATTCCTCCACGCAGAACGAGGCCAGTACACTGCCGTACACCACGGCCTTCCGCATGTTCGCTGTGGAAAGATCACCCGTGCGTGCGAGCCAGCCCGTAAATCCACCTGCGAACGTGTCGCCGGCGCCGGTAGGATCCTTTACGATTTCGAGGGGAAATGCCGGCGCGGAAAAATAGGTGTCGCGCGTCATGAGCAACGCTCCGTGCTCCCCTTTTTTGATCACGGCAACTTTCGGACCCATGCGCAGCAAGGCATTGCCCGCTGCGGGAAGATTGCGCAAACCGCTGAGCATGCGCGCTTCTTCGTCGTTGAGAATGATGACGTCCACCTTCTTGAGCACTTTCTTGAGATCCTTGAGACTGATGTTGATCCAGAGATTCATCGTGTCGCAGACCACGAGCTTGGGTTGCTCGATCTGTTCCAGCACTTCCATCTGGAGCGAAGGATGGATGTTGCCGAGCAGAACGTAGTCACTCTGTTTCCATTCATCGGGAATGACGGGATGAAAATGCTCGAACACGCCAAGTTCGGTGTACAGCGTGTCGCGGGTGTTCATGTCTTCGTGATACTTCCCACCCCAGGAGAACGTCTTTCCCTCCGTCTCGCGAACAAGTCCTAGAAGATCGACGCTGCGGGAAACAAGATAATCGACGTGTTTCTGCGGAAAATCATCTCCTACGATACCAGTAAAGCGCACATCGTCCGCCAGATAACTCGCCGCGACGGAACAGAACGTGGCGGATCCGCCGAGGGCCTGTTCTATAATACCGAACGGCGTTTCGAGATAATCCAGTGCGACGGAACCGACGATCAGAACACTCATTTCTTTCTCCTGTTTCCTCAGCTTGAACGACGCTCAGCGCCGCGGTTGAATCGTGATGATCACGGATTTCGCTTCTTCAAGAATCCGGACCATGTCATCGTGAATATGGCCGTTGCTCGCGAGAAATGGCTCTTCGTAGATGGAATGCGTCCTTCCCGCGAAATCGCTCACGCGTCCGCCGGCTTCTTCCACCAGCAGTACCCCGGCGGCTTTGTCCCACGGCTGCAGAGCGACTTCCCAGAAACCGTCCAGCCGTCCCGCAGCCACCCAAGCGCAGTCCAGCGCGGCGCTACCGAGCCGTCGTACGGCCTGCGCATTATTCAGGAAGGCGACGAAACGCTCTCGGCAGTAATCGGGATTTTCGCGCACATTGTATGGAAATCCCGTCACCAGCATCGAGTGTTCGATATCCGCAGTTTCCGAGACGCAGATGCGCGCTTCGTTGAGCCATGCACCCCCACCGCGCACGGCATGAAACAATTCGTCGCGCGCAGGATCGTAAACAACGCCGGCCAGCAGCTCGCCGTCGCGTTCCACCGCGATGGACACGCTGAATATCGGAAAGGCGTGCGTGAAATTCGTCGTACCGTCCAGCGGATCGATGATCCATGTGTACGGCGCGCTGCCCGCATGCGCACCTCCCTCTTCGCCCAATACCGCGTGATCAGGCCAGTCCGTGCGAATTATTTCGATAATGCGCAACTCCGCTTCGCGGTCGGCCTCGGTGACAAGATTCGTCTGCTGGCCGTTTTTCGTCTCGATGTAGCGAAGGCGTCCGAGGTGTCTGAGCAGGATATCACCGGCCCCGCGCGCCGCGCGAACCGCAGTGGAGAGCAATTCCTGTGCTTCAATCGTATCCATCTTCATAATGTACGAAAAAATCGCGGAAGCGCGGGACGCCCTCACTCTCGGGAAATATCGCCTTGTTCATTCTGATGTCATCCGTGAAATGAACCTGCGTGTATCGTCTGCAATGCCCTGGCTCGTGACATGATGAAGACCTGCTTATGACATCTTCGTGTGTTCAGTGATCTGGCCAAGATGTGAATGAAATTACACAGCAGGAATTGTCGAAATTAAAGACAGTTGCAGAGAACCTCCGCGGATGAATACGTGCACGGATTTTCACGGATCCGCCTTCGCCCTGATCCTCAGACACGCGTACGGCTGCGCGGTCAGACTTCGGCGGACAGGTGAGACGGATTAACGCGGATAAGAGTTTTTGAAATCCCGATACGAGAGACTTTAGGAGACAGAAAATTTCTTCTCCGTGCATATCCGTGTTCATCCGTGTAATCCGCGCACGTATTCACGTTCGCCTTCGCTTTGATCCTCAGACAATCGACGGCTGCGCGGTCAGACTTCGGCGGACGGGTGAGACGGATTAACGCGGATAAGAGTTTTTGAAACCCCGATACGAGAGACTTTAGGAGACAGAAAATTTCTTCTCCGTGCATATCCGTGTTCATCCGTGTAATCCGCGCACGTATTCACGTTCGCCTTCGCTTTGATCCTCAGACAATCGACGGCTGCGTTGACGAACTTCGACGGACAGGCAAAGCGTGTTTCGAAGATCAATTCATAGCAGAGGGACGTCAGGATGACGAACTTGGTTGACGCTGCTGAGACCAACCTTGTGTCATCCACGAAATGGACCGGGGCAGCGCTGGTAGGCACACTCAGGGTGACGAGGTTGGCTGACGCTGCCCAGATCAACCTGATGTCACCCATGATATAAACCGTCGCGCAGCGATGGTTATTTGACTCGGAGTTGCTCTCGAAGTCTGTATGTGAGCGAAGAAGAAGTTACCTCCTTCGTTCGCAGTGTCCGATCGAGATCCCGCCATCTCAGGCCCTTTCACTACCCTCGAAGGGAGAGGGGAATGGGGAATATCGCGGGTGGTTGCAAGCGGAAAAAATATTAGTTGGATTATTCCCACTTCAGGCTGGAGGAGCAGGGTCGGAGACCGCAGGTCGGAGACTCGCCGCGGCGGGGAGAGTGAATGCATGACGGATACGTCCGACGTCACCCTCGATCAATAGCTGCGCACCGCGCTGCCTGCCGGGCCCAGCGTGGCGAAGTAAATAAAAGGTGCGATGAATGCTGGCTGCGCGAGATGCCATGAGCGGGAATACGACGACAAGGCTAGGAAGACAATCCGAAATTCGAGTCGGAAATATCGAAAATCACTCCATCCAGCCACAGCAATGTCTCATCGGATGCGAGGATGCCGATTCCCCGCTCGTACACTTTTCTGAAACCCCCATCCCTGTGTTTGATGCGATACACGATTGAGTATGGAGCGTGCTTCTCCACGCCGTCGCGGATCGCGCTTACCACATGGATCACGTCCTCCGGATGGACGATGCTCTTGTAGCTGCGTACGGCATTATTGATGAAATCCGCGGCGGGATATCCGCTGAGTTGTTCGACCTGGTCGCTCAGATACTCCATGGTCCAGAATGCATCGTTGGCGCAGCGATACACCGCACCCGGCAGATTGGCCACCAACGAGCGGAAACGTTCCTGATTGCGCTTGATGTCGTTCTCGCGCCAGATCGCCTCGGCGACGCGCTCCTGCAATTCCCTGCGAAGCCGAAGCAATTCCACATCCTTTGCCTGGAGTTGCACAAGCAAATCCTCATTGGTAGTGCGGAGACCCCGGATCCTGTCCTCCAACGACGAGACGCGCTGGATGCATTCGTCCTTATCCATGGTGTCGTTATCCATGTGGCGTTCTCCTGTCGATAGTCGTGACCATATCCTTGGGTATGTTCTCACGCATCACGGAGATAGGTGCAATGCGTACCGAAGAACCTCACATGCGAATGTACGGTAAAATTGCATAAAATGGGAGTTGACGGGTTGGGTATTCGTTGATCCGATACTTGTCCGCTAAAGTGCGCCGCCCGGGCGGATGCGCACGCCATGGAGCCGCCGCTGCGGTAATCCGATACCGCGGATGCCGGAGTTGGACCCCATAATCCGGATCAGGGATCAGGCCACGACCAAAATGTCGCCGTGGATCGAAGACTGCGACGGGTAACCAATATCGGGGCCTTTGGAGGTTTGTCCCGCTAAACCGGGTCGAGGATCAGGCCACGACCCAGATGTTGTCGCGGATCGAAAGCTGCGTATCGTCAAGAAAAACCGCCACACCGGCACCTCCGGGACGAAAATCCGTCACGATATCAACGTGCTGGGCCGAGCGATTCAGTGTTCCTTCCGCTGCCAGACGATCCTGTCCGAGCGTGCCGAGTTCATTGCCATCGTGATCCACATAGCATTCCGGATAACTGGCGCCGATTGCGATGTGCAGTGTGCCGCCGATTTTTTCCACAAACAACGGGTGCTTGAGCGCGGTCTGTATGCCGGCGTTCATACCGAGCGCGACCTCACCCAGACGGTGAGAACCCTCATCGGTTTCGATCACCTTCTTCAAGGTATCGAGACCGGTGCGCGCGGCATAGTCCACGATGCGACCGCCCTCGAAGCGGAGGAAAATGCCTTGGATGGTGGAACCGCTGTTGTACACGGGGAGATCGACGAATATTTCACCCTCGACCGACGAAGCGTCGGGGCTGGTGAACACCTCGCCGTCGGGGAAATTACGCTTGCCAGTGCACTTGATGACCTTCTGCGCGCCGATATTCATGCGGAGTTCATGCGTCGTGCCGATTTCGGGGTGGCGGGTCACGATACAGATCGTACCGCTTCGCGACATCAGCTCCCAGATATCCTGTTCCACGCGGTCGAGTTCTCGCGGGTCGACAGTGGAAGCACTGACGATGATTTTCGCGTACTCTTCGAGCGTCATACCCTCCAGATCCGCGAAGCCCTGCGTCGGATATAGAGTGAGCAACCAGGGTTTCCCGAGGCGGATGCGTTTGTACTGTTCGTCCACACGCATCACCGCCATTGCAGTGACTTCGGGCAGATCCGCCGAGAGCGCGGGAGATTCCGCACCGAGGATTTCGATATACTTGGTCATCGCTTCATAGCGCAGACGATGCCACTCCGGGACCAGTTCGATTTGCTCCACCGATCCATGACGCGCGATGGAGGCGCCCCACACCTTCCCTCGATCGTTGTCTGGCGCCACGATGTTGACGTCCGCGAGGCCGCCTGCGGCAAATATCTTGTCCTGCAGCACGGAAATCAGCGGCCATGCGATATGCTCGCCTTTTATCATGACGACGTCATCCTTGATGACTCCACCAAGCGAATAATCGAGCAGGTAACTTGCCCAGATCTCCAGTTCATTCAGGGAAATTTCCGCGTGCTTCATGTATCCTCCGAAGAAGAAAAATAAAAAAAGGTACGAAATCGGAGCAAAGAAATGAAAGGAACCATCAGGATCGAATATGTATGATTGACGATTTGTCGTAGAACGAAAAGGTAAAGCGTAAAGATGACAAGGCTCCGGAATCGAACTCTTACGACCTTTGCCCTTCGCCTCTACAAATCGTCAATCGTAAATCCAAAATCGTAAATCGTCAATCGTCTGTCTGTTTGAGACTTCCACCGCATGGTGCTACATTCGCAAAGTGCCTATTTCCCACGAGCCGACGTATCCGTCACGTCGCGGCGCAAACGGTAGAGCGAATGTCCATCGTATCGACAGTGCATCTTATTTTCAATCCCGCGGCCGGCAGGGGACGCGGCGGTCGCGTGCATCGATCAATGCTGCGGGATGCGCACAAGCTGGGATGGCATGTGATGGAATACGTTACGGGTGGACGCGGGCACGCGACCACCATCGCCGCGCAGCTTCCCGACGACGGCGCGCCTGTGTTTGTCCTCGGTGGCGACGGCACACTGAACGAGGTGGTCAACGGCCTTCGTCGACGTTCGCATCCCGTTGCTCTGGCACCGGTCGGCACGGGCAACGATTTCGCGCGGCTGCTCGGGTGTAGCGACGGTCAGGCCGCGCTGAATGCGATCGCGGGCGATCGCCGATGGGTTGTGGACGCCGCGCTGGTGGATGTCGTTAACGAGGACGGCAGCGTCGCCCGCCGACGCTTCATCAACAGCATGGGAATCGGTTTCGATGCGGCTGTCGCTTTGGATGTCGCGAGCGTGAAGCTGGGCAGCGGAATCGTACCCTACCTGCTCTCGGTGTTCAGGGTCCTGAGAACCTACACTGCTGTTTCTTCCACAATCGTGTTCAACAACGCCGAAATTTCCTCTACGTTGTTTCTCGCATGCATCGGCAATGGAACGACAAGCGGCGGCGGCTTTCGGCTTACACCTGAAGCCCGTCCCGACGACGGGTTGTTGGATCTGTGTCACGCGCGGGCGATGTCGACGGCGCGCGTCTTGAGGGTTCTACCGATGGCGTTAAGCGGCAGGCATGTTCACGCTCCCGAAGTTCGCATGGAACGCGCGGCGCATTTCGATATCGCGCTCGATGACCCGTTGCCTGTGCATCTGGACGGTGAAATTCTCACCCGCCAGGCTCGCCGTCTTGTCGTCACCTGTTTGCCCGCCGCTTACGAATTCTGTCTGCCTTCTTCCGCCGCCTCTGTCGAAAGCTGACGATTTTCTGTATCTTCATCTGATCTGCTATTGTTCACGAAATGGAAAGAGGAATCATGGATCTCAGTGCAATCCAAACCGCTCTTCGCGAGGCTGGTCTCGACGGCTGGCTTTTTTACGATTTTCACAACCGCGACGCCATCGCCGCGCGCATTCTCGGCATGGATACGACGCGATTCGCATCGCGACGCTGGTTTTATTTCATCCCGGCGCAGGGCGAACCCCAAAAGCTCGTTCATCGTATCGAGCCCTGGCGTTGCGATCATCTGCCGGGCGTAAAGCACGTGTATCTGCCATGGCCGCAGCTACGGCAATTGCTCAGGGATATGCTCGGCGATGCGAAAAAGGTGGCGATGCAATATTCTCCACTCAACAATATTCCCTATGTCTCGATCGTGGATGCCGGCACTGTGGATCTGATCCGCAGCTACGGCGTCGAGGTGGTGTCGAGTGGCGATCTGGTCGGACTGTTCGAAGCGCACCTTTCCATGGAAGATTGGGAAAGCCACAAGGAGGCGGGAGAGGTAATGCAGATGGTGAAGGATGAGACCTTCCGCGAAGTGGCACGCCACATCAACGCCGGCCGGCAGCCGCGCGAGGTGGACGTCCAGACCTTCATGCACAATCTTATGCGTTCCAACGGAATGCACTGGGATGACGGCCCGATCGTGGCGATTAACGAGCATGCCGCCGATCCGCATTTCGAACCTACGGAAGAGAACAGCTTTGCGATGAAGGAAGGCGACCTCCTGCTTCTGGATCTCTGGGCGAAAAAGAATAAACCGGGCGCGATTTACTACGACATCACCTGGATGGGCTTCATCGGTACCGAGGTCCCGCAGCGCATCACGGATATCTTCAACGTGGCGCGGGACGCGCGCGATGCGGGTCTGCACATGGTGCGCGACTGCTTCGCCTCCCATACCCCGCTGGCCGGCTGGGAAGTGGACGACGCCGTGCGGAAGGTTATTGTGGACGCCGGGTACGGAGAGTATTTCGTGCACCGGACGGGACACAACATCGGTCTTGAAGTTCATGGAAACGGCGGTCACATCGACAATCTTGAAACGATGGACGAGAGGCTCATCATTCCGGGAACGTGTTTCAGCATCGAACCCGGAATTTACATGGAGCATGAAAAACTTGGGTTCCGTACGGAAATCGACGTGTTCGTCACCGACGAAGGCGCGGTTGAAGTGTCGGGCGCCATTCAGGAAAACGTTGTTCCTATTCTCACCCTTTCGTAAGCAGGCAACGCGGGGGACGGAAGCGATCCGTCCCCGTTCTTCCTCTCCACGCCACAAACGGACTCGCCTATGTACACGTACATGATCGTTATTTTCGCCTACCTGATCGGATTGACAGTCTATAATTTTTACCAATCGCGCAAGGTCAAGACGCAGGACGATATGATGGTCGCCGGCCGCAGTCTTGGTGTGACGAAAATGGTATTCACGCTGGTGTGCACCTGGATCGGATCCGGGACCTTCATCGCGGGGGCTGAATATGCGTTCCGCGCCGGATGGAGTTCGATGTGGATGCCTGCAGGGGCCTGGGTGGGCATCGCCATCATTTATTTTCTCGCCGGTAAAATTCGCACATTCGGACAATACACCATCGGCGATATTCTTGAAGAGAGGTACGGCAAGTTCGCCCGTCTTTTCGGTGCAGTTGTGCTCATCATCGCCTTCACTACCATTGTGTCGTACCAATTCCGCGCCGGCGGGTACATCCTGAGTGTCATCACCGATGGCGCCGTGAGTGTGGAGGTAGGGCAGGCGCTGGCTGCCGCCTTCGTCATCCTCTTTACCGCCATCGGCGGCATGATCGCGGTGGCGCATACGGATTTACCCAATGGCATCATTATTGTCTTGGCATGCATCATCGCAGTTCCCTTCGTGGTCGTCACCGCCGGCGGATTCGGTGCGCCCGCCGCTACGCTTCCCGCGTCGCACATGATGCTGATCTCGCCAGAGTTCGGACAATATCCCTTCCTGAAAGGATTCAGCTACTTCCTGGCGACCATGTTTCTCCTGCTCGGTATCCAGAGCATGTATCAGAAATTCTACAGCGCGAAAACCGCCGCCGACGCGAAAAAAGCTGTCGCCCTGTGGATTGTCGGCACCGTGGTCGTGGAGACCGTGGTGGTTGTTATCGCCATCTACGCTTCGAGTTACTACTGGAACGACAAGACCATCGATCCCGCCGCAATCGTTCTGTATGCGGCACGCACCATGGTTCCGGCTCCTGTCGGTCTATTGTTATTGGGTGCGGCGGTGGTGGTGGTTCTCTCGACCGGAATGAACTATCTGCTCAGTCCCTCCACGAATATCATGCGCGACATTTATCAGCGGTTCATCAATCCCGACGCCACGCAAACGCGCATGGTCGCGTTGCAAAAAGTGTTCATCGTCGTGCTGGGCTTCGCCGCGTTTCTCATGATTTTCGTGCCGACCGTGCTGAAATCGGAAATCTCGGTATTGAAGTATGCGTACTTCGCCTACACGCTCTACGGCGTTGCCATTACGCCCGCGTTGCTTGCCGCACTTGCCTGGAAGCGCGCGACGAAACAGGGCGGTCTCGCCAGCATCGTTTCCGGCGCATTCATGGCCATCGTGTTCGATCTCGTCATTCCCTACGGTTTCCCCGAAGTCATGGTGGCCGGCGATCCCTGGGGCATCCCGAGCATCTATCCCGCGCTCATCGTGTCCATCAGTGCTCTCATCATCGTGAGCTACATGACTCCGAAACCTGACGAAAAGCTGCTGGTGAAGCTGTTTCCACAGAAGTAGTTTACATAGCAGCGCTGGACAGCGGTTCATTGCGTGGATGAGATAAGCGTTATTTATCCGCGTTAGCCAAGCTCGTCATCTCGCTGCGGCGAGATGATGAGCTTGGCTTCGTTATCTCAACCGAGGGGCTGCCCAGAAGCTACTCTTGAGAGGTCGTGACTCGAAATACCCCCTCCAGGCGCAACAAATTTCGATTCATGAATCGAAAAGTCCGGCCCGACGAAGCGCTTTTTTCGACCGAGGGACCGAGGGGCTATGGAGAAGCCGCTCTTGGGGGAGCTATGACTCGAAAATCCTCATCCAGACTCAACAAATTTCGATTCATGAATCGAAAATGCTACCTCCGCTCAGGCCACTGCCAGGTGATGATTCGGATTTTCCCCTCCTCAACCCTCCCTCCACCCATCACTCCCCACACAATCCAGCCACCCCATCACCATTTTCCACACCCATACCACAACTCCCCAACGCTCCGCCACCCCGCTCAGGTCCTGGAATACCCCCGGGGCACCATCTCGTTTCGTACAGCAGATAAGAGATCTATTCGTCCGTTCTTACCGGTCAGCCGGCACGGTCAGAAATATCCGGCCGGGACCGATCCCGAAGACCAACGGTTCCGGAGTGCGACCTCTAGGCGCACTTGAAATTTCTTCTCCTCCATCGGAATCCGTCAAAGCTTTCCCGGGCAACGGTTGAAGTAGCGAGGTGTTCAGGAACAGCGCACTCCCAAGCAACATGGTATCGCAGGGCTGCACGCGGGCCTCAAGCGTATGACCCACAGAAGGCGCATCGCTGAATAGAGCGTCGAACGTCGCATCCACCGCCGTGCCTAATGCGTTGCCGATCGCCGAAATCAACGACTCCGCTTTCTTATTAGCGGCTACTGGAGCGGAGGGGAAACGCACGCGGGCGAAGCTCGCATTGAGCTCCGCACAAAGACTCGCAATCTCCCGCTTGTCGGTCAACACCCGATCTTTGTAACCGAGCGCCCAGAAATGCGTGCCGCTCCGCTTGCGCTTCTTGTTGATGCTCCGTCCGCTGTTCATTTTCAGGTATCCGGAAAACACGGATATCGTCATCGTCCGGCGGTAATGCCATCGGTCAAAATCTTTTATGAATCTCGACAAAAAGGGCTTGCGCCACTTCAGTATCGTGACCGCCAGCACGACGCATCGCGGTCGAATGTCGATGCCGTCGAGGCGCAGGCAGGAAAAAATCGGTAGCGCGAGACCGAGTACACCGAAAAAAATCTCCCCGTAGGCGTTCAGAGTCATAACCCCGTTACGTAGCGAGCCGAACGTCGAGGAGTGTTCATCCGGTTCGAATTCGAGATGATACGTCCCGGGCCGCGAGTAGTCATGGTCCGAAAGACGTTTTTTGTTCAATTGTCCTGTGTCGTTCATGCGTTGCTCCCTGTATGAACATGATCAGGTATATGGAATCCATAATGTAACCGGCGAAGATTCCACGAAAAAGGCAGATATTCTGCGCCATGAATCTGTGTGACCCCTCGATATTTCCTAGATCCGTAAAAAGTCGGATGTGCGCCTCCTGTTTATGAAATCCTGAGGACCGCACTTTCGAATACCGAGAAAACCGAACGCCAGCTCCTGAGCAGCCACCGCGCACCAAATACAGCCTCTCAGATTGAGCATCACCCGGTGGCGTGTCGAAGGACGACAACATTCAGGGGGCGGACTTCCGGTGGTTGAGCGGCCTTCCGGTAGTTGAGCGTAGCCGAAACTCGCTGCTCATGACAACTTGGGGGCCGAACTTATGAACATCGTGGAAGGCCGAACGCCGTGCTTCGACTTCGCGCCGCGTTAGCATTGTTTTTCAACCTACACTTTTCCTGCGGCGCTGCGATGCTCATGACATGTGATGCTCCGAACCTATCAACACCGAGAAGGACGAACGCCGTGCTTTTCCGCAGCAGCGGAACGCCGGATAAAGCGATTCCCTACGATTGGAGCCTTTCTTGCGGCCCTGCGCTCAGGATGACGGTGCTTGTTCACGATCTCTACGGACCGGATGTCACTTATAATATGGACCAGAGCGCAGCGATGGTTACCCGTCTCAGGGTGACGGTGCTTGTCTACGGCGAGGTAACGTCGTTTGCTCCCGCGATAACGTTTCAATGCTGCCACGCCCGCCGATTTCTTGAACCTGGGTTTGATGAAGCGTATATTGAGCGCACAATTGTTCACTGATGTGGGTTGTATTTGGCGGAAGACGCAAACGGCGTCCGCGCTTCACAGATCGAGGAGGCCTTATGCGACGAATGTTGATTATCGCGGCGCTGCTGCTTTTCGTCTCATCCATGCATGCGCAATACAGAAAGGGAGACGGAGAACTCATGCTGCTTGGCACCGCCGGTTCAATGTCAAGCACCACGAAGTACACCTGGGACGATCCGGGCATCCCGGGAGGTGAATCATCGAGTTCGCGACTGTACCTGTTTCTGGCGATGACTTCCGCGTATTACTTCATCAACGGTCTCGCGGCGGAACTCGAACTCGGTCTCCGCGCACAGAAGGGGAGCGTCCCAACGCAGTCGGCCATTCTTCATCTGGCCTATACCAGGAGATATGGCAGGAGTATTGTCGCCTGGTTCGTCCGTGGTGGATACGGGGTTTCCAATGGAAGTTCGGTGCCCATCTACGACGAACTCAACCGGTGGTCCGATGGCTTCGATGTCGGCATCGTCAGCGTCGGCGCCGGCCTGAAAATCCAGCCCGCCGGTCGAGCACTCATACGGCTCGAGGCGAACTATCGCATGCAGATGTACACGCAGGAGCTGGAATTCGCTACGATCGAATACAACACGGATTTCATCGCCCTTCTTGTCGGGATTGGATTGGTGCTGTAATCGCGCGGCGAATGCCCTTACCGCCGCTGTACATATCCATCATCAGGAATTATCGCCAACTCTCTTCGACTTGCACTTCGGCAGCTATCCCTCTTCACGTTTTATCTTTTCACGAAGCTGCCGCGACTTCACCCTTCACTCCCCAGATATTTCCTGGCTTCGCGCAAGGCCTCATCGATATTGGCGAACAGGCGATCTTCGCCTATGAGGTCGATCAATCCTGAGCCGCGCATGGCGAACAAAGGCTGTGCGTGAGCGCCCGACAAAAGGAAAAGAATACCTTGTTTGTTCATGCTCGCGACGAGGTCCTCGATAGCCATCAACCCTGTCGCATCGATCGCGATGACGTTGCGGATACGGAGGATGAAGACCTTCGGTTTCAGACGGATTTCCTTGAGCGTCTCCTTGAATTGCTCCACTGCGCCAAAGAACAGGGACCCCTGCACTTCGAACACTGCGACATCTTCCGGTACGTCGCGTGACGCGATGCTGAAGTCGTCGGCGCCTTCGTCCTCGATATCACCTTCATTCAGCCCTCGCGTGATGATCTGCACCTCCGTGGTGTCGCTCATGCGCTTCATGAACAGCAGGGCGGCAAGACCGATGCCGATCTCGATCGCCACGGTCAGGTCGATGATCACCGTAAGCGCGAACGTCGCTACCAGCACGAGTACGTCGCTCTTCGGGCTTTTCAGGAGCTTGATGAAGGTCCTCCACTCGCTCATGTTATAGGCTACGACTACGAGAATCGCCGCGAGCGCGGGCATGGGGATCAGCGCGGCCCAGTGACCGAAGAACATCATGATCAGCAGCAGCACCGCCGAGTGGACGAGCGCCGATACGGGAGTTTTGCCTCCGTTACGGATGTTCGTAGCTGTGCGCGCAATGGCGCCGGTGGCCGGAATGCCGCCGAAGATAGGCGAGATAATGTTGCCCACACCCTGCGCGACCAATTCCATGTTGGACCTGTGGCGTGTACCCATCATGCCGTCCGCCACGACGGCGGAGAGTAGTGACTCAATAGCGCCAAGGAGGGCGATCGTGAGCGCCGGCGAGAATAGCTCCCGCACGAGCGCCCAGGTGACCGTCGGAACTTCCGGGGAGGGAAATCCTGACGGTACACTCCCGAAGCGGCTGCCTATCGTATCCACCGGGATGTTGAAAAACTGTACTGCGGCCGTGGAGACGAGAATGGCGACGAGAGATCCCGGAACTTTCCTCGTGATTTTCGGCCACAAAACAATGATGAGTATGGCGCACACCGCGATGCCGATTGACGAAAGATTGGCGGTGTTGATCGTCCGCGCGTACACGCCCCATTTCTCGATGAAATCCGCCGGCACCTTTCCCGCGGAAAGTCCGAGCAAGTCGGGGATTTGCGACGAAAAGATGATCAACGCGATGCCGCTCGTGAATCCTACGGTGAGGGGATAGGGGATGAACTTCAGCAGCGTGCCCATGCGTGCAAGACCCATGGCGATGAGCAATACTCCGGCGATAAGCGTGGCGATGGCCAGTCCGTTGTACCCGTACTGCTGAACGACGCCGTAGATGACGACGATGAATGCGCCGGTCGGTCCGCTGATCTGCACCCGGCTGCCGCCCAGCACCGCCACGGCGGCACCGGCGATGATAGCGGTATACAAGCCTTGCTCAGGCTTGACCCCAGACGCGATCGCGAAGGCGATCGCCAGAGGCAGCGCCACGACGGCGACGATAACACCCGCAATGAGATCGGAGACGAAGGTCTGCCTGGTGTAACCTTCACGGAATGCGGTGATGAGTTTGGGTTCGAATCGTTGGGACATGATGGAGTCAGAGAGTTACGGCAGGTCGCGTGCGGGGCGCAAACGGCGTAGCGCATGCTTCGTGAAAGAATACCTCAACTTCCCACTTCCTCACAACGAATGCAAGAGACGGGAAGGACAGCCATTCCGGATTGCTCAACCCTGTTTCGTGTCATGAGGATGCTCCGCGCTGCGCTCTCGGCGCTCGGCGTTCGGCGCTAGGTGCCAGGCTCTCCGCGTTCCGCTCTTCGCTCCTGCCCGCGCACGATGATGTAGGCGATCAGCGAGACGAGGAAGAACACAAGCAGCATCCAGGCCACGCTTTGCAGCGTTCCGATGATGGTGCTGTAGATTTCCAACACCCAGCGGTCCGAAGTCAGGATGCGCGGACCTTCGGGACCGATACCCTGGCGGATGTACTGCTCCAGTTCCCAGAGTCGCACGCCGCCGGAGAGGCCAACCACGATGATGGCGAACTTGAGGTAACGATGCCATGCTCCGCTGATGTCATCGCGGACCACCCGCTCGAGGATGCGGCGAATGGATGCATCGAAGAGCTTCGCCACGAGTATCGCGACGACAAGAGCGACAACAAACGTCGCGGCGAGCAAACTGATGAACATGCGATTCTCCGGATTGGGTAGTGTTACAATCTTAAAAATACGGATTTGCACTGAAAACGTGCGCTGCGCACCGGTTGATATCGAGTGTGACATGTATTTGCAGCGGCGTAAACAAAAAACCGTCACCCTGAGTCGGGCAAACTTCGCTGCGCTCAGGTTTATATCGAGTGTGACATGTATTTGGGGTGGCGTAAACCAGCACCGTCACCCTGAGCGCAACGACCGCGGCACAGCGTGAGCTTGAAGCACCGCCGTTCACGGTCGTGGAGTCGAAGGGCGGCATCCGAATTATTCAAGCTTTGCAGATCCGTACCGCCTGATGTCATGAGCAGCGCAGTGCCCGCCTCAAAATGTGGGGTAGATGTACGGACGTTCACGGGCACCCCGCTACTGCGGGGAAGGAGCGGCGTTCGGCTTCCTCGGTATTCGCAAGTCCAGATCCCAAGTTGTCACGAACAGCGCAGCGCTGCGGGAGGGGCGCTGAGGATGAGGAAAAATGAGTTCCTCAGCCCGCAGGGCGACACTTCCGTAATCCCCTCACGTAAGTGTGGGGTTCACGCGCCCAGCACCGCACCCTCTCTCAGTCCCGCAGGGACGGCACTTCTCTTTTCCCCGCCGCGACGAGTCTTCGACCTTCGAGGTGCCGCCGACTGATGTTGAATCTGGAAACTGAGCTTATTTAGCGGTGGCGGCTCAGGAGGCGCACGTCCGGGCTCCTACGAGTCTAGCCAGTTCGGACTCCTAGATGTCATGAGCAGCGCAGCGCCGCAGGAAGTCTCTGATAAAAGGGAAACGTTTCATCCGGCGCGAAGTCGAAGCACGGCGTTCGGCTTCCTCGGTGTTTGCAAGCCCGGTCCCAAACATGTCATGAGCAGCGCAACGACCGCGGCACAGCGTGAGCTTGAAGCACCGCCGTTCACGGTCGTGGAGTCGAAGGGCGGCGTTCGGATTTCTCGGTGTTCGCAAGCTCGTACCCCATGATGTCATAAGCAGCGCAGCGCCGCAGCAATGGTTCTGATCAATAGAAAAAGCGCTTTCCGGCACGCAGTCGTCCTTCGACACGCCACCGTGTGATGCTCATTCTGAGGAGCTGAATATGTTGCGTGGTGGCGGCTCAGGAAGCGCATGTCCGGTTTTCTACAGGTCTGGCAAGTAAAGACTCTTCGATGTCATTAGCAGGAGCCGCCACAGACTGATCGTTGGCCATTGAACTGTATGTGCATGGCGGCGTCTCGAAGGATGATTGGTGAGTACGTACCCACGATCCTCATTGTGTGTCGCATGAACCAATTTCTACGTCGCGGCGCAATCGATCCTTTTTCTGCGCTCAGCCGCAGCATCTTGACTGTAATGGTTATCCGGGTCCGCGCCCTCTCCCCTGCCCCCATAGGCGCTAACTTAAGCTCTTGACTTCTGACAGCCGATTTTGTACATTT
>CAYJMN010000015.1:0-83481 GCA_964371045.1 uncultured Chromatiales bacterium
GTGAGCCACGATAGTTGGAGCCTCCTTCGCGCGGGGGTCCCGAACGATGTGGACGCTCTCCGCTGGATTCGCGACGCGGTGCGCCGCTACCGGGGCGTGTTCCTCCATATTCAGAGCTTCCACCGCGAAGCGGTCCCGAACGATGCGTACGTTCGCCGCCGCCAGGGCGGGCGTCGCGTCGCTGCGAGGAATCACGTTGCCTGCCCGTTGATGAGCTTGAATCTGAATTTCTTTTCCGTGGTCCGCCGCGCCCTGGGCCTGTGGGCTTCTTTCTGTCCGTACTCATCGTTGTTCCTCGGTTTCACCGTCTTCGGGCATTTCATCATCGAAAGGATTCTCATCGTAGCGTTCATCGCTAGAGAACTCGTCCCCGGTCGTGTCGTCTTCCGTTCCGGCGTCATGGACGGCCGATGGAAGAGGATTATCATCTCCGAAATCTACATACTCGTCTTCACTGATAGTTTCTCGTGATCCGGTCAATTCGCGTGCGTCATCGGATTCCTGGACGTCATTGATATCACTCCCGGAATCGCCATTACCGGATTCATTATCCTCCTCGCCAAGCACGAGCAGGTCACCGACAAGCGTCTCGTAGTCGAGGGTTTCTTCGTCTCCGTTCTCTCTGCCCGCTTCATCGTCGTCGACATCAGGGACATCAGGGACATCATCGACATCTGCATCATCATCTTCGTCATCGTCATCGAGATCATCGTCAACATCCCCGGAATCGATAGCTTCCTCGTATTCGAGCAACTCGGCAGGAACGCCGGCAAGGAGCAGACTCGTCGCGTCGGTTGCGTCCATACCTTCGGTGTCGTCGCTTACGGCGATATCGGAAGTGTCGAGCGTCACACGCATTGCCGAAGCGTCGTTGTCCGCTTCGTTTTCCGTTTCCTCTCCATCGCGGTTTTCGGCGCGGAGCCTCGCGGTGTCGAACATGCGCTCAAGCTCTTGCGAGGACAGTTTCGTGAGATCCATTGCCTGCCCCGGATCCATTTCATCGATCGGATTGACGCCCAGATCGTCTTCGGATGACAGAAGATCCTCGATTTCCCTCGGTTTGGGCAGGTCGTTGATGCTGCTGAGGCCGAAATGCTTGAGGAAGGTTTTCGTGGTGCCGTAGAGGAGCGGCCTGCCGGGACTGTCTTCGCGGCCGACGATGGAAATCAGATTGCGTTCGAGCAAGGATTTCACCACATACTCGGCATTGACGCCGCGGATGCTCTCGATCGCGGGTTTGCTGATAGGCTGCCGGAAGGCGATGATGGCGAGCGTCTCGAGCGCGGACTGCGTGAGCCGGCGGCGGGATCTCTCTGCGAAAAGCCGACCCACCCACGCTCCGTACTCGCCCGTGGTCTGGAATGCGAATCCGCCGGATACTTCGATAATGCGAAAGGCGCGGCCGCTCTCCTGATATTCCTCGTTGAGCGCATCGGTTGCGCGTTTTACCCGCGTGATGGTGAGACGTGCGCGTTTCCGGCGCGCAGGGCCGGGAGCATCCCTGGCTTCGTCGGATTCTTCCTGCTGATCCGGCGCGAGGAGTTCTTTCACCTGCTTGAAGGTAAGCGGTTCGTCGGAGGCGAAAATCAGGGCTTCGAGTATGCCGCGTAATTCAGCATCGTCAGCGGGATCCGCGAGGTCGTCCCCGTCATCACCCCGTGCTGAGTCGGCAAGAGCAATGTCGGTCAGCGATGGAGGCCCGCCGGCTGCGGCATTGGGGGAGAATTGTTCGTCGTTCCCATTCTCCGGGTCGTCGTCGGAAGTAGTATCCGCGGAATCGACCAGGGAGTCGTCGGCGTTCGTGTCGGCGATTTCGTCACCATCGACCTGCAGGATCTCGTCCGGCTCGGAAGCGTGGTCTTGAGATATCGGAGTTGCTTTCATTTCGTCTGTCCGCGTTTCAGTGGTGTCGGTTGCGTCATTCGGGGATCGGGTCGCGTTGTTCCGCATCAGGGGTTTCCTGCTCCGTCTCTGCTTCAAGGTCGTTGAGAAAGATTTCGAAATCGTTGAACTGCGCGTGGATTTCCACCCGGACGCGATGCGCGCGAATCAGTTCGAGCAGCGCGATGAACGTGACGACAACCTGTATCCTTTCCTGCATCTCGCGCAGGATTTCAAGAAAATTGTATTTCCGGCGCTCGCCGAAGTGTTGTATGATCCAGGAGCCTTGCCCCTCGATAGACCACGGTATGTTGACGACCTCGTGCACCGTCTTGACCGGGATGTTCGTCATGGCTTTCTGGAAGGCCTTGATGAGCTGATACATCGTCACATCTTCGAGCACCGCTTCATCCTCGACCACGGCGGCTTTCCTGACATCGAATTTGAACAGGGAACGGAAGTGGCGCTCGCGCTGGTCCAGTTCGAGTTTCTGCAGATCCATGGCGCTTTCCTTGTAGCGCTTGTATTCCAGGAGGCGCAGGGTGAGTTCGGCGCGCGGGTCGATCTCTTCCTCGCCTTCCTCCGCCGCGATCTGGGGCAGCAGCATCCGCGCCTTGATCTGCATGAGAGATGCGGCCATCACGATGAAATCGCCCGCGAGTTCCAGATCCAGCATCTGCATGACGCGGATATACGAGAGAAATTCCTGTGTGATGTACGCTATGGGGATGTTGTAGATGTCCAGCTCGTCGCGCCTGATGAAAAACAGCAGGAGGTCGAGCGGACCCTCGAAATCCGGTATTCTGATCTTGAATCCGCTCATGGTCAGCCCAGCTTCATAGCGGCGCGTACGGCCTGCATAGTTTCGGACGCGACAGCGCGGGCGCGCCGCTCTCCATCATGGAGAATGTCGAGCACCAGAGACGGATGTTGCTCGTACGCCTTGCGTCTCTCTATATGCGGAGCGAGGAAATCATCGATTCTCGCGGCGCAGCGTTTCTTGCAATCGACACAGCCAAGTGCACCCGATTCGCAACCGGAGCGAATATCGGTCACTTCGTCAGGATTGAATTTTTCGTGATACGTGTAGACGAGACATACATCTGGCCGACCCGGATCATTGCGCCGTACTTTCTGCGAATCGGTGGGCGCCTTGCGCAATTTTTCCCATACCTCTTCGGGTGAATCCTGCAGAAGCAGCGTGTTGCCTGCGGATTTGGACATTTTTTTATCCTTGCCGTCGAGACCGGGAAGGCGGCTGAACTTCGTCACCTTGTGGCTGGGTTCGGGAAAAATTTCGCCCCATTGCGCATTGAATCGACGGGCGATTTCCCTGGTGATTTCCACATGCGAAAGCTGATCCTCGCCAACAGGGACGAGATTCGCGCGGTACAGGAGAATATCCGCTGCTTGCAGCACCGGATAGCCAAGATGACCGTAGGTCACGTTTTCGATTTCGAGATCGCGTACCTGTTCCTTGATGGAGGGGTTCCGTTCGAGCCGATTTTTGGTGATGAGCATCGAGAAAATGAGATGCAGTTCCGTGTGTTCCTTCACCTGCGATTGCCGGAAAATGGGGCTCCGCACGGGATCGATGCCTCCAGCGAGCCAATCGATGACCATGTCGATCGTGTCCTGTGCGATGCCCGATGTGTCGAGCGTCGTCGTCAACACATGATAGTCGGCCACGAGATGGTAGTTGTTGTACATATCCTGCAGGGAAACCCAATTTTCGAGCGCGCCGGCCCAGTGGCCCAGATGGAGCTTGCCCGTGGGACGCATGCCGCTGAGGATGGTATTTTGTGAAGAATCGGTCATTGCTTGGCAACATGTATCAAAATGAACAGACTATTAAGATACGGAACCTGAACGATGCGATGAAATGCCGGAAAATCGCATGTTGCGGGAAAGCGGATTCGACGGAATAGCATTGACAGGTCTTCGGGAGCCCGGGACGCCTCGCTCCCCGCGCGAATTATCGGGCCTCACCACGTGCGTCTCGCGTTCAGGCGAGGAAGAGATAGGGCTTCCAGGGTTCTTCGACCGAATGCAGGGATTGCAGAATAAAAGAAACGCGCGAGGGTCGGCGGGGCTTGCTGAGGAGCGTCATACCGCTCTTTTCCAGCGGACGGCTTCCTTTTTTGTTGTTGCACTGAATGCAGGCGGTGATGAGATTTTCCCAACTGTCGATGCCGCCCTTCGAACGTGGCATGATGTGGTCAACGGTAAGCTGCGTTGAGGCGGAGCCACAGTACTGGCAGCGGTGGCCATCGCGCCGGAGGATGTTCTTCCGCGAGAGCATGATGTTTTTATACGGCGCGCGGTGATATTTACCGAGTCGGATGATGCTGGGGAAGGGCCAGTTCGCCGAGATGGTGCGAATGGTACGGCGACGGTTTTCCTCCACCATTTCAGCTTTTGACAAATAGAGCAGGACCACGGCTTTCTGGACGCTGCAGATACTGACCGGCTCGTAGCTTTGGTTGAGGACGAGTACGCGTCCGCTGATGGCAGTACCGGATTTCGCGGGTTCTTCGAAGATATCCTCCACAATATTCGTAAAAAATACAAGCCGGCGCGGACAAATCCAATCCCAATACGCGTCCCCCGACGAACGATGTACGATTTACGAATGACGATTGACGATTTGTAGCAATTACATCGCAAGTTCGTCAATCGTAAATCATTCAATCGTCAATCGTCATTCGGGGGCGGGTCTTGGTGGCGAGTTTGCGCATCTCGTCGAGTTCCTGGCGGGAGAAAAAGCCGGTGGCGCGGAGGAGGACGAAGAAGAGCGCGACGAGCAGCACTTTCCAGAGCAGCAAGGGCATGATGCTTGCAGCCGGGAACAGATACCAGAGCAATGCCGCAATGGTTAGGGAAAATGCGATACGAAGGAGGCGTGCGCTTTCCCACTCGATGGGATAAATCGATCGTCCCGTTACCCAGTACACCACCGCGATCGTAAAATAGGATGCAAAGGTGGCGATTGCCCCGCCGTACATGCCGAGGATGGGGATGAGCAGGAAGTTCGCGGCCACGTTGATCGCGGCGCCGGCCGCGGTTGTGTAGAGGATGATCATCGTACGTTTCTGTATGTACAGTCCGGCGTTCAACACCTGATCCATGCCCGCGAACACATAGCTGACGAGGATGATCGGCACAATGCCGAGGCCGCCCCAGAATTCAGGGGCGATGAGGCTGCGTCCTCCAGGGAGAGGCAGCCGGACGATATCCTCGATGAAAAGCGAGAGAACAAGGACGATGATCGAACCGAGCAGCACGAAATATGTCATTACACGTGCGAATAACCGTTTCGCGCCGGGATCCTCCGTCAACTGGAGATAAAAGGGCTGCCAGGCGTAGCGGAAGATGCTCACCACCAACATCATGAAAATGCCGAGCTTGTAGGCCGCGCCATACACACCTACCGTCTCCGCGTCGGTGAGCAGCAGCAGGATCGGCTTGTCGATGATTTCGATGAGCATGATCGCGACGGCGCCCGGCATCGTGGGGAGTCCGTATTTCAGCATTTGTCTCAACAGCGCGCGATCCACGCCACGCCGCGTTCTGCGGGTGATGACGGGAAGCAGCAGTAATGTACTGGACGCCGATGCGATGACGCCCGACACGAACACCGACACGATGGACATGTGCAGCACGGCGATAAACAGCACGTTGAGCGAGACGTTCAGTACGATGGAAACGAACTTGATCGTAGCGAAACTCCTGGCGCGGTTTTCCATTCGTAAGGCGGCGAACGGGATAGCGTTCACCGCGTCGAGCACGACTATCAGGATAGCGAGAGGCAGAATCGACTCCCACCCGACACGGTGTCCTATGAGGCCCTGCATATACGGAGTGAGAGGCAGCAACAGCGCGGCCAGCGCGATCCCCGCGAGGAGAATGAAGAACAATGCTGCGCTGAAAATCCTGTCGCGCTCTTCACCCCTGGCGTTCGCAACGAAGCGCATGTATGCCGGCTCGAGCCCGAACGTGAACACTCCGTTCAGAAACGCTATGTACGCATACACCACAATGACGATCCCGTAGTCTCCTTTCAACAGCGTGTTGGTATAGAATGGCACGAGCAGAAACGTGATGAAGCGTCCCAAAATGTTGCTCACGCCGTAGATGGCGGAATCGGTGGTGAGTTTTTTCAGCAGTGCACGCATGGAGCAACATCGAGAATTATATCGAGAAACTAAAAGGACTTTCGATTTTGGATTTACGATTTACGATTTTTAAGATTGACGATCACCCCCAGTGTTGTAACCGGCACTTCGCACGGCTGAAAACGCTCAGCTCGAAGACTCGCAATGTGTGCGTCAAATCGCAAAATCGTCAATCGTCGCCCTCGCCTCGCCGCGGCGAGCAAGTGCTCTCGAGTCTACATGTGCGTCACGGAACGAATCACTTCCGGAGGAATCTTCGACCTTCGAGACGCCGCTGACCCACGCTCTCGGAACAGCGAATGCTCGTACCGCAGCGGCCCTTGTTATGACATCTTGTGGACCGTACCAACAAACACCGAGAAATCCGAACGCTGCTCCTTCGACTCCGTGCCCGTGAACGGCTGTGCATCTTCCACACATCTTGCTGCGGGCGCTTCGCTTCTTATGACATCTTGCCCGAATCGGCTTGAATACACTTGACCTCGTAAACTCACCCCCTCGATCCCGGCCTCTGTGTGTCTCGAACAACACACCCCCCGGCCCCCTCTCTCACGAGAGAGGGGGAGGAAGAGGTGCAAATCAGTGTATATTTCACACATGCGAATTCATGTGCTGCGGTTACATGGAGCTATTATCATGTCATCCATGAAATGGACTGGTGGGTACACTTCTTATGACATCTTGAAAGTACCTTGTCTCCTCGTGCGTTACGGAACGAATCATCCTTCGAGACGCCGCCATCTGACACTCAATGCAATTACGAACGATCATACCGTGGCGGCCCTCAGGATGACGAGCTTGATAACGCGCGTCAGAAAACCTGATGTCATCCACGAAATGGACCGGTGCGCAGCGCTGGTGGGCACACTCAGGATGACGATCTTTGATAGCTTTTTGAACCAATGTCACACTCGATATAAACCGGAGCGCAGCGAAGGTTACCCGACTCAGGGTGACGGGACTTGTTTACAACACCCTCAAATCGTAAATCCAAAATCGTAAATCGTAAATCGTAAATCCTTGTGCCTGGCCGGTTTGTGAGCGGTTGCGGGTGATTGTACATTGCAGGATGTACAATCGTGAATATAAAAGGTTATGAACATTCTAATTACCGGCGGTGCGGGATTCATCGGCTCATCGATCGCCGAGGCGTACAAGGCGCTCGGACATGAGATCGTCATCGTGGACAATCTGTCTACGGGCAAGCTGGAGAACGTACCGAGGGGAGCGGCGTTTTATCAGATGGATATTCGCGAAGATGGTTTCAGTGACATTGTTCGCGGGCACGCCATCGACATCATCAATCACCACGCGGCGCAAATCGACGTACGCAAGTCGGTGGAAGATCCGCGTTACGATCTGGAAGTGAATGTGCTCGGATCGCTGAACGTGATCGAAGCGGCGCTGGAAAACAATGTACGGCGTGTCATATTCGCCTCGTCAGGCGGTGCGGGATACGGGGAGCAGGTATATTTTCCGGCGGATGAACAGCATCCCATCGCACCGTGCTCGCCTTACGGCATTACGAAAGTGACGGTCGAGCGCTACCTGTACTATTTCAACCAGGTGAAAAACCTCAATTATACCGTACTTCGTTACACCAACGTCTATGGCCCACGACAGAATCCGCACGGCGAGGCGGGAGTTGTCGCGATTTTTTCTGACAAGCTCCTGCGGGGCAACAATCCCGTGATCAACGGCGACGGTGCGCAAACCCGCGATTACGTCTTCATTGACGATGTGGTTCGCGCGAACGTCCACGCGCTCGCAATGGAGGACAGCGACACGCTCAACGTCTGCACCAACGTCGAGACCTCCGTCAACACGATTTTTCAGGTGCTTAATGCTACCGCAGGTTCGCCGGCGAAGGAAATTCATGTTCCCGCGAAGCACGGCGAACAGCTGCGGAGCGTGTGCAGCTACGAGCGGATTCGTTCACGTTTCGGTTGGGAGCCCGCCGTTTCCATTGAAACGGGATTGCAACGCACGATGGAGTGGTTCCGCGAGCGTTTCGAAGAAGAATAACACCCGGCGGTCCGATAACCTGCGTCGCCTCCTCGCTGTCGCTTCGGGCGGTAGCCATGGTTTCGGGTCACATCCGGTTTATCCGATGGTGGCATACGCGACGCACCTTTTTGTTCTTGCCGCATTATCCGATACCGCTCCGCCAGTGAGTTAATCGGCGCCTTCACGTTCAGGTTTAAAATTCATCGCTCAGTGTGAATCATCCTCACGAGACGTGAAATATATTCACTCCTTTGACGCGGCATCCCCAAAATACCCTGTAACTTCACAGTTGCGCATGGTGGTCAGTTTTGGCATGATTTATGAAGCAGTATTCATGCTCCAGCCCTGAGCGAACATTCAAAAACGGTGTCACCTTTTGTTCAGCACTTCCGAAACAGTCAAGGATCTCGAGACCATTGAAGGCCGTCGCCTTCTGCATGAATTTTTTCATGACCGGCGGGTGAAGAACACCATGGAATTGAAAACCCTGTTCGAATGCTGGAGAGTGTGCAGGCAAGCCACCAATCTGCAGCTCAATGACGGACGCCGGATGCGTTTCGAAAGCAGTCTCGGTCTCAAGTTGGGTACGCGCGTTTTTTTCGAGGAAATTGTCAGTACCTACTACTTCAATTCGATTCAGGGCCTCGTGTACTTCGGAGCGATGTTGGTATTGGTCGGAGTCGGATTGTATTTGAGCGGTTTCGATTTATTTTTCGCGCTTGGTGGGCTTGCGATCGAAGCGATCTTTTTGCTTTTGCTCGCCGTAGCGACATCGTTCAGCCGCAACGATGACGGCGGCACCCCGGCGACAGCCCTGGGATTGTCCGATACGCTGATTTCATCTATAAACAGTTCGATTCGCGACATGACAACGGCGGTGTCCGACCTGTTTCGCCTCATTTCCCAGACGGACATCCGTCAGGACGTGCTGCTGACAAGGCTGACGGAAAACATCGCGAAAATCAACAACGAGAACGTGCGCAAGAATCTTGAAAAACTTGATCAGACCAATGCGATACTTCGCGAGCAAGCAGAGCTTTCCAACACCTTGCTGCAGAATCTTGTTCAGCAGCAGCAGCAGGCGACGCAACAGACGCGACGCATCCTGACGATCCTCGACGATCAGCAAGGGGCGAACGTATGAGACTCCGGATCGATACTCGTAGCGATCACCGGTGGGGGCGTTGACGTGTGGCTCGCCGACATCGCATCGATATTTTCCTCATCCTGTACCTTACGGCCATCGTGGGATTCGCGGTGGTTTCCAGAGAGCGTGAATTCGCGGATAAAGAGAGGACGTCCCGGTATGAACAGCTCCTTGCGACGTTCATTCCTCGTCTCCCGGTTCGTCCTGAGCGCGATACGATTCGATGGTATGTAAGCGCGGATGACAACAGCGGCCTGGTTACGCTCACGGAGCAGCATTTTGAAGCAAAAATTTTTGTTCACGATATAGATCCCGACGATCAGGTAACAATGACAGTGCATTCCATCATCCTCGACAGTCTGCTGACGGTGCCCGACCTTTTGAAGATCGGTGACCGTACGGGGTATGGAGAGCCGCACGAGCGCGTTGTGTACTTTCCACTGTGTGGTGAATTTCCCCGTACAGGGGTCTATACCATCAACCTCCAAGCCCGTTCGGATCGCATTCGGCGATTGGGGCAAGGCATGATCGAGTACCGCGGCATTCAGTTCGACACCACTTCCATTCCATCCCACCTCGTGTCGTCGCTGGAAAGCTCCGTCGCCTCACTGACCGTGCTCGTGATCGATACCTCGATCGAGAAGCCAAAGACACTTGAGCCTCTGCTCATTCAAGCGCAGCGGGAACGCATTTCGTCTGCCATCGGCTTCGAGGAACAGAATCTCATCCGGGTCAATCTGGCCTGGTCAGAACCCACCGTGACGGTCGTGCGTGGCGGTGGGCGGCTTGTGCAGGCTACGCGGAGCGACAAGCTCCTTGAATACCGCTGGGTTGGCACCGTGACGGGATTCGCGGATACGGTGGTGGTGGAGGCGCGGCTGCGGCGCGAAGCGGGGGGTAAGGACATCAGCCGAACGCAATTCGTCGTTTCAGGAGTGACGCCATACCTTCTGGAGCAATTGCCGCGTACGCTGTACGCCGGCGAGGAATTTTCGATCAACATGCGTGTGCAGGGACTGGATCAGCCGGATCTGTATCGCTGGTCGTTGTTCGAAGAAGCCGGGCAGAACGATCTCCTTCTCAAAGCAAGTGGTAGTGGTCCGGTAGTGACCTACCGCATTCCCACGAGCTATGCCGGCAAGCGAATGGTGATCGAAACCCTGTATGAAGGCCGCAAGTATCGATTTCTTTCATTGAAAAAGCATGTTTCCGGTCCCTCGCGCTTGTCGCGGATGGTTGAGACGCCTCCGACGCAGATTGTCGCCATCGTTCCGCAGCGCGCACCGGCGAATGCCGCTTTCCGTTTTTCCGCATCGCGGTATTCCCAGCCCAGATTCATGGGCGAGCAGCCGGTCGACAAGATTTCGGATGTTTCCGTCGAAATGGAAGGCGCTGACGGTCGCGATCTGGAAGTCGGCGTTTCAATGATCCGCAAGGGAGAGTTTGAATTCGAGCTTATGAATATCGGCGAGATCGCCAGGGGCGGCGAGCGGGTAGCAATCACGATCCGTGCCGGCGACGCTCTATTTCTCCATTCCATGATTTTATTACGTTAGGACCCAACGGAGATGTCTGCCGGATTTGACACATATAGGAAGTTTGTGCGACCTTTAGATGATGTGGATGTTCAACGCATCCTTGAGCCGCTTTTCGTTGTAACGGGCTGCGGTTCAGGATCCGGTTTCCGCATTCATCGCATACTCCACGCGTTTACACATCAACAGATCGTTCCCGCACCCTCGCGGAGTGCGATTATACCATGTCTTGTTAGGAGGTTATCCGTATGAAGAGTAGTGGATTTCTTCGCCATCTTGTGCTTGGCGCCCTGCTGGTCGCCATGTTCTCGGCATTCGCCGCGCCAGTCTTGTACGCTCAGGAGGGCGGATCAGACATGATTTCGCTCGAGGAGATGAAAAACAAGCTGCGCGATGAAGGTAGAGGCCGCGATCTCAGTCAGCTTACCCATTCCGAATTGGAACTGATCAAAAAATCACCAGGCGGGATGATTGGCAATCTTTTCAATACCGAGTATGTGTTCAAAATCGGTATCTCCACGTTCATCCTCAACCTGTTCGCGATCATGCTCGTCACCTTCATTTCGTTTTTCGTCGTCGTGTTTTTCTTCACTCCCATAGGCATTTTTCTGTTCAGGGGCGGATTGCATGCGTTCGTGGGAGCGATCCTGAAATCGACGGGCCTGTCCACCAAGTTCGGCGACCATCTCATCAAGAAACCGAAGTACTGGCTGCAGAAGGAAAAGCGCGTACGTCAGGGATTCGCGATGTACATGCACAACGATTTTATTCCGGACTACAAGAACAACATCACCGCCATCGCCTTTATCGGAACCGCGTTCCTTATTCTCAACATCGGTCTCCGCGGTGTGAAATTCATGACGGCGCATGAGCCCAGCCTCATCGTTATCGCCATCCTCGTGGAAATCACCGTGCTTTTACTCCTCGGTATGACCACATGGTACGAGAAGGAAGAGAAGGACGACGAAGCAGGCGCAGGCGCGGGACTTCCTGGAAAGCAGCTTTCTCTGGCCGAGGTCGAGCGCAAGCTTGATGCACTCAAGCAGGAACTCGAGTCAAGCGTTCGTACGGAAACAGGTCTTCGCCAGTAAGGGGCGCGAGACGATATCTTTCCAAGGAGAACAATTATGGCAAGTTCAGGCGATCATTATAAAAAATACCAGGTCTATTTCTTCCTGTATCTCGCCGTCATCTGCGAGCTGCTCATCATCATCGTGGAACGCGATGATGCCGAAGCGGAACTGATGGCGCAGCAGCGCGCACTGGAAGAAAAAAACCGCCGCATCATCCTCGAGCTGCTCAAGAATATGCCTGCGGTAGCCGCCGCGGGCGACAACCAGCTCAAGGTCAACGAAGAACGTAAATTCACCATCTCGGTCAAGGGTCTTGGCGATTCCGATGAAGTCACCACCCCACCCGAAGTGAAAGTCTATAAGGAAGGCCTCGAAGTACAGACGCTTCGCTACCCGGATCAGATTCAGGATTCCATCCGGCACGCCGCTACGGGAGAGCGCCTGTATCGCTTCACCTGGAAGGCCGAACTGGGCCCGGGTATCTTTGAATTGTGGGTGCAAGCGGGTACGAACCGCGTATCCTTGCAGCCGGACATCGAGGAAGGTAAAGGAAAAATAAAGGTCGGCTCGCTCGAGTTCACGCGCAAGGAAATCCGCAGCGCGCTCGATTCCGATCCCCAGATGGTTGGTGTACCCATTGAAGAGATTATCCGTCAGTCGGAAAATCTGACTCCCGACAAGTTCGTGGTGGAGGTCGTTTCCGAAGAGTACGATCAACTCCAGATTCAGGCGGATCAGCTCGTGACCGCGGTAGGTTTCCCCAGCTTCAACGAAATCAAGGTTCGCGGCACTACGGTCGACAAGATCTCCGGCATGCCCATCGTGGGCGGAGGTATTGCTCTTGATCCTTTGAATCGATCCAATCCGTATTACAATACCGATCCCGAGCGCGGACGCTGGGTCTGGTCCGGCACGTTCAACGAAGCAGGCACACGCCGCATTACCGTTGAGGCGCGCGACAGACGCAACGCAGGCGCGAAGAGCGTATCGCGGCCGATCAGCTTCGACGTCATCGTTAAAAAACCGTACCTGAGCCGTAGAAGGCCGCCGGGTGCTTTCATCAACGAAGTATTCGAGATGTATCTCAACGTCGCTGGTCTCGAGGACGTTGGAAGCTACACCTACGAGATCGCGCTGGATGGCAAGGAAGTCGAAAGCGGCTCAGGAAACGTCATCAAGTATAAGGTGCCGAGTGACGCCATCGGAAAAGCGATGATTATCAAATCGAAATATCGCAACAGACCCTATCAGGTGCTGGTGGATTCCGCGGCGGAGAACCTGACCACATCCGAATTCGTGTTCAACGTATCGGCGCCGATCGACAGAATCGGGTCGCAATCCTTCGCGAACGGTGGCGAGTATCCCATCAACAACGTCTTCCAGTTCGTCGCGGCCCGTTGCGGACGCTGCGTAGGTGGAAATATCCGGAATATTCAGCAATCCGACATTCGCATCGAAGCGGAATCCGAAGACGGCCAGGATCTGGTTGACGAAGTGCAGGTCATGCCCCGGACGAATCCCAATACCGGCATGGAGCAGGGAAGTCTCGTCAAATTCTTCCTGAAGGGCAAGGTCAAGCGTGATGGTACGGAAGCCACGATTACCATTAGGTATGGTACCGTGAACGAGAAGTACAATGTCATGTTGTACTCCGAATAAACGGCGAATCGCATGACCACGATATTCGCGAAGTTGAACGACAAACCCGATAGCAGAGGATATTCCATGAGCAAGCAACTCATTGTACGTGCCCTATTCGTCGTGGCACTCCTTGCAATGTTCACGCCGCCGCTTTTCGCCCAGGTGGACCGCGACGTCAAGGAGAAGCAGGGTGACCTGAAAGAGGAGTACAACGACGCCCAGGAGAAAAACCAGATCATCCGGTCCGCCGCGCAGGACAAACCGCGCGCATCGACCGGCCGCCGTCGCACAAGCGCGACGACGGGTTATGACTATACGCAAGTGAAGGGTTTCGCCCTGAAACAGTTCTATGATCGTATCGATAAGGTGTTCGAGCGCGCCAACGACCTGGGATTGTTCGAGGAGGAATACCGTCTCGACGGTACCTTTGAAGTCGCGGGCCGCAAAGGTAAAGGCAGCACCCAGGTTCGCAAGATCGAAGTGTACTACGTTGAAGCGACGCCGGAGGAACAGGAAAACTACGGCATCGAACCTTTCCAGATCATCGAAGTGTACGTCGAGAAACTCGAGGTCCTGCCGCCGGAGGAAACCGGTACGGAAGACGCCGAGGACGGTGAAGGCTTCGGAGATTTCGGCGGTTCAAGCGGTGAGCCCGTTGCGAAAGGCTTCACGGTTTCGGGTTCCGATCTGATGAGCGTCCTGCAGCTCGCCGACGAAGCGTTGTACGACGACCTTCTCAGCAAGCGCAGCCAGTCCACTTCCATCGCTCTTCCCGAGCGTGGCGACTGGATGCCCGGCAAAGTCGGTCCCTTTATCGTGATGACGCAGCGAGAGCTGGAAACGACAACCAGCCGCTTCACGGATTTCTGGAGCACCCGCGATACGCTCGAGGGCTCTGTGCAGATTCCGCAGTTCGACGCGGCCGGCCCTTTCTACGAACAGTCTATTCCGGTATTTTTCCCGGAAATAACGAAACTGCGCATCCGCAATCCTGAAAACCGTCCGGTAAAAATCACGAACATTCAGTTCGTCGGTCCGAACGCGGACATGTTCGAGGTCAAGTCCAAGTTCCCGATTCAACTCACCGAGAAGAACGGGACTTTGGACAAAATCGACATCGAATACAATTTCCTCAGCGACACGAAATACGAGACGCGTGGGCAGATGTTGATCGATGCGAAGGAAGCGGGTCTGCAACAGTACGTGGATGTGATGGCCAATCCCGGCATTCATCCGGCGGATTTCGTCACCCTCGACGCATCCCTGGACAAGATTTCGCTTCGATCGCCCGCCCGTTCAGGCTTTGCACCCAACTGGAGACTTTCCTATACGATCGGGAATGATGAGATCGGTCTTCCGCGGTGGTCAACCGGTATTTCTTCGCTTTCCATTGGATTCAAAAACCAGATGAGCGTAGGCGTCGTTCTGCCGATGAACATGATCGCACCGGATCTCCCGAGCCCGCTCGCGTTCAACAAGGGTCTGCTTTCATCCCCATCGGGATACAGTGCCTCCTTCGACTTCACGTTCGGTTTCCCGTTCTCGCTGGGAGGCAGCCTGTACGTCATCAACGATTTCGACGGCCAGGACGCGTACAGTCATCTCAAGGTGAGCAACGTCGGTCCGGAGTTTCAGGGCGACGCTGATTACCGCGGCGATTTCTTCCATCTATCGACCATCGCCCTGGTGTACTATCCCATCATGTTCAAGGACAAGGCCTTCAACGCCAACATGGCCTTCCGTTTGAATATCGGTGGTGGTTACCTGAACGTCAGGCGCGATCATCTCGTTTCCGATTTCGAAGCGGAACAAGGGGTGATAAAACTCGATCGGCAGTTCAAGCTCGAAGATGCGGGGACAATGGTGACGCTGGGCAAGCAGAAGGACTATTTCGACGTATATGTCCGCATGTCCTTCATCAATCTGAGTTCCACCAATCGTTACGGCCTTGGTCTTCAGTACTTCTCCGGTCGCATGATGACGGATGCCTTCCTCGAACTGACGAGCTGGCTTCGCGTCGAGGCGAAATATTCCTTCCTGCTTCGCACGAAGGAGGTGTGGGAGAGCGAGAACAGCTACTTCCTGATCACGCCCCGTCTGCGCATCGGGCTTCCTTCCATTTTTAATTGAAAGGGGGCGGTATCATGAAGAATGTTCCATTTTCAAGCACGGAAATACAAGGCATGCAGACGAAACACCGACTTCTCCCGTTCCTGGTTCTGGTCTTCATCGCAGCGCTGGTCGCCCCTTCGTTTGTTCAGGCGCAAAGCTCCGGCGATGCGCTGACGAATGTAGAACAGATCCTGCGTTTCATGAAGAGCGCGAACTATTCCGAGGATGACATGCTTCGGCGCATGGCATGGGGCGACAAGATCGTCACGGACATGGCATCCTACCGTCCCGGCGAAGACGACCGCCAGAACTATCTCCGCTTGCTCGACGTCGCCATCGACCATTACAAGGACGAGAACGATCGTCTCCGCGTACTTCTTCGCGCGTTGACCAGTCTCGATCCGCTCGTCAACAAGTACTTCCCGCAGTGGATTATCCAGGACGAACCGACCATCCTCGAAGTCATGCGCAAGGTCCGCGACAACCGTGACGATCTTCGCGACGCCGAGGCGGTGACGATCGCCGAACGTGTGCTTACCGGAAAAGCGCGCATGCGCATTATCCAGAGCCCGAAGGACGATCAGAACCTGATCGCCATTATTATCGAGAAAGCCCGACCGCACGACGAGGAAAACCTGTCCGCCGGCTTCATGACGAACAAGGATAACAGCGACTTCGACGATTACCGCATCGTCGGCCGCCGCAATCTCCGCGAAGTCCTGACGCCCGACCTCTACGATTATGTCGTGCGCCGCGAGTCGTATGCGCATCTGGACGAAACCGGCGCCCTCAAACCGGCTCCGTATGTCGCCGAAGCCACCATCAGCATTCCTTTCGGTGGCGGATTTCTGTGGACGCTCGATGCGGACGAACGTGCGAGCGATGGCGTCGCATTGCAGCCATCGCGCATTCGCGCCGGTTTCGAACTGAAGATCGGCAACGATTGGGTCAACCTGCCTTTTCTCTATGGAGCGCAGTGGAACACCTTGTTCGTTTACGAACCTTCGAGCACCGAACGCATCAAAATCGGCCCGTCCATCCCCTTCGGCTTTGGCGACATCACCGTGAAGGATGATTTCCCGGTCTTCCAGCCCCGCACCATCAACGGCACATGGGGCGCCGCCGGTGAATACTTCAAGCAGCTTTCCAACACCGCGGGTACTGTAGGTTCCGATGCCGACGGTATCGGCGCGGCCGCCTTTGTTTCCTTCGGGCTTCCCAAGCTTGGAAACAAAAAGATCACGGACGCCAACGGCACGATTATCAACGGCGAGGAGGTCAATCAGGTATATGACCCGAACGACCCCGGAAAGTCGTTCCTCATGAACCGATTCTATTATCTCGCTTCGACGGCCACGCTGTATTACTGGCGCGATCTGGGCTTTGCCCTGGATGGTTTGCGAATTGCGGCTGGTCTCGGTCACCAGAAGGTTATCGAGGCTCAGCGCCGCGATCCCGCTCTGTTCCCCGGTTCGGATCCGAACCTTATATTCGATTCCGTCCGCACGGTGGCTGATCACACCACTCTTGACCTGTTCGCGCGACTGACCTACGATCACATGGGTAAAACCAGCTACGGTGTCGCCATGCAGTATTTCAACGGTGGCCTGATGGGTGAAGTATATCTGCACATCTTCTCATGGATGCGCGCGGAAGTAAAATACTCACGTGTCGTTTTCCGTGATGTGGAGAAGTGGGAACACGAAGAGATGATCGTTCCGGGTCTCAGATTCGGGTTCGCGTTCTGATCGCGTTCGTGAAGCATCCTGATTCCATGACGAATTGACACCTGATGCAGGCGATGCGCGCAAGCCATCGCCTGCATCGTTTTACGCATCGCCACCGCGCCGTTCAAGGCGCATGTTCTCCTCGACGGATGTTCACGGATATCGGCGGTTCAACACATGCTGCATGTGATCACATCTCTACTGGCGCCGCTGCTGGTCATGATTCTGCTGCAACCAGCGATGCGGAATCCCTCCGCCGTACCCCTCGCGAACTCTGAAGCCGACAGCCTTCGCAAGCCAACCATCATTTCAGCACGTACCAAGGATCCGCAACGGGTCAACGTCTCGATACGGGCGGTGGATATCAGCCGCTATCCTGAAGCGAGCGTCATTCTCGATGCCCGCGATACCGCCAACAACCATTTCGCTCATCTGGTGAAAAGCGACCTGGTGATACTTCAGGACGGACTGCCGGTGAAAATCGAGAGTCTCGACCGCATTTCCGCGGACAACAGTCTTCCGGTCGACATTGCGTTCATTATTGATCAGACAGGCAGCATGCAACAGGAAGTGAACGAGGTGAAGGCCAATATCATCGAATTCACGCGCCGTCTCGCATCAAGAGGTGTGGATTACCGTCTTGCGCTGATCTCCTTCAGCGACCGTATCGAACGGTACCAGGATTTCACGGAAGATGTGAAGACGTTCATTTCATGGATCGATGGTGTGAAAGTGGGAGGAGGAGGGGACGACAATGAAAATGCGCTGGAAGGACTCTTCGAGGCCACGTCGTTCAAATTCAGGCAATCGGCGCAGCGCATTTTTATCCTCATCACCGATGCGATGTATCATCAGAAAGGCGAGAGAGGCGACGGGAAAACGGATTTCACGACAGCGTCGATGATCGATTTTCTCGTCAAACAAAATATCAAGCTTTTTGCGATCACTCCGCCGCTGATGGACGAATACCGGCAGATGACCGAAACCACGAGAGGGAAACGGTTCAACATCATTGAAGATTTCAGTTCGATACTCGATGAGTTCAGCGAGAGTCTGACAAACCTGTACGCGGTCAGGTACAGGATTTCCGATGAAGTACCACCCGAAAAAATTGATCTTGAAATCAGAAATATGAACAACGAGACCGTGCTGCGCGAATCGCATACGGTGCTCGAAGTCGATAAAAAATTCGTTCTGGATAATATTCTGTTCGATTTCAACCGCGCCACGTTCGACATGACGTACACCGACGATCTTGGCAGGATCATCGCCATGCTGAATATGTATCAGGGGATGCACATCGAAATTCGCGGACACACCGATTTTATCGGAAGCGACGAGTACAACGTCGCGCTCTCCGACGCCCGCGCCCGCGCGGTGAAGAAGTTTTTCTCGGATCGCGGCGTCAGCACGGATCGCATGACTACGCGCGGTATGGGGAAATCACAGCCTGTGGCGCCAAACGATACCGAACTGGGACGACGCCTCAACCGCCGCACCGAGATCGTCATTACGCGCAAGTAACCGCCGCCTGCGGTCGGATTTCCTTCCGCGTACTACTCTCCCATGACTTTGACGATCAAGCGTTTGCGGCGTTTGCCGTCGAATTCAGCATAGTAGATCTGCTGCCACGGACCCAGATCGAGCTTTCCGCCGGTAACGGGCACGACGACTTCGTGATGCACGAGCAGACTTTTAAGATGCGCATCACCGTTGGTCTCTCCGGTTCGATGATGTCGGTACTCTTTGTTGAACGGCGCGAGATGTTCCAGCCAGTCGTCGATGTCGGCGATGAGGCCGTCTTCGGCATCGTTGACGTAGACGCCCGCGGTAATGTGCATTGCGGAAACGAGGATCATGCCCTCCGAAATTCCACTCTTTCGTAATGCTTCGTCCACTTCACGGGTGATGTTGATATATTCCCGTTTGTGACGTGTATTGAACCACAGGTATTCAGTTTGAAATTTCACGGTCGGCTCCAGGATGATGAATAACGATCTCCCCGATGATAGTGGTGGCACGGAAAAAACGCAAGCGCCGTTGACGCTGGAAGGTACGCTGGACCGTGTGGTGTGGACCTCACCGGACGGCGTATTTATCGTTGGCCGCATCCGTGTCGAAGGCGAGCTGTTTCCGATAGGCATCGTCGGAGAAATGCTGTCTCCTGTGGTCGGCGACAATTATCTCCTTAGCGGCGGCTGGGAGGAGCATCAGAAATACGGCAAGCAATTCCGCTTCACCTCGTATGAACTGCTGTACCCGAGCACGACGGAGGGCATCGTGCGCTACCTCTCTTCAGGCCTGATTCGCGGATTGGGAAAATCCCTGGCCGGCCGAATTGTCGAACGCTTCGGGACCGATTCCATCCAGGTGATGAACGAGCACATCGAGCGCCTCCTTGAAATCGAGGGGATAGGAAGCAAGAAGCTTGAGGGCATCCGTAAGGCATGGGAGATGCAGAGGGGTGTACAGCACGTTATGCTGTTCCTCAAGGAGCACGGCATAAGCACCACGTTCGCCGTACGGATTTATAAAGCGTACGGACTGCACGCAGTACATGTCCTGCTGGAAGACCCCTACAGGTTGGTGCACGACGTGGAAGGAATAGGCTTCGCCGTGGCCGACAGGATCGCGCGCGGCATGGGTATAGCGGCGGACGATCCCCGCAGGCTGCTCGCCGGCGTGGGCTTCGTCCTCCGTGAAGCTGCGAGGCGCGATGGACATAGTTGTATCCCGACAGCGGAGTTTATCCATCACGCTGCCGCTCTCCTGGAAGCCGAAAGCGACGACGTCGGTATCGCGTTGCGACAGGCGTCGGAACAGGGACTGGTGATCCTGGAGGACAATGTGGTGTTCGTGCCGGAATTGTTCCATGCCGAACGTGTGGTGGCCGAAGAGATTCGCCGCGCCTTCGGTGAGCACTGGAACGGCATCGATCACCTCGGGCTGGACACGCTGCTAAGTTCCATCGAAGCCGCGCACAACCTGCGCTTCAACGCTCAACAGGTGGAGGCCATACACAAATGCCTTGCCGGTCCTCTTTGCATCGTGACGGGAGGCCCGGGTACCGGAAAAACGACAACCCTGCTCGGCATTCTCGAGGCGGCTGCCACGCTCGAGCTGCGTACCGCGGTCTGCGCTCCCACCGGACGCGCCGCGAAACGGATTACCGAGATGACCGGCGTTGAGGCGCGCACGATCCACAGAATGCTTGAGTACGATCCCAAGTCGGAGACGTTTCAGCGCGGAGAGGACAAGCCGCTTGAAGCGGATATTCTGGTTGTGGACGAGTTGTCGATGGTTGATCTTCCGTTAATGGCGGCGCTCCTGCGGGCAAGGCCGACCGGCTGTCGCATCGTGCTGGTTGGGGATGCCGACCAGTTACCCTCCGTCGGTCCGGGCACGGTGTTGCGGGATTTGCTAGCCTGCGGCGAGATCGATGTGGTTGTGTTGAAGCTGGTGTTCCGACAGCAAGCGCACAGCAGCATCATTACGAACGCGCATCGTGTGCGCGACGGATTCATGCCTGTATTCGATACACGGCTTATAGACGGAGGCCAGACGTTTTTCCGCGAAGTAGGGCAGGGCGAGAACATCGCGCAGCTGATCCGCGATCTGGTCGCGGAACGCATCCCTCGCGAGCTGGATTGCGATCCGGTCCGGGACATCCAGGTTCTTTCGCCGATGTACAATACATCCGCCGGGGTGACGAATCTGAACCATGTTCTCCAGAAAGCACTCAACGCGGGTGGTCGCGTGCTCATGCAGCGGGGCGACCGGGTGTTCCACAGCGGCGACAAAGTAATGCAGATCCGGAATGACTACGAAAAGGACGTGTACAATGGCGACATAGGCTACGTGCGGTCCTACGACGAAGACGAGCAGGTTCTGCGCGTGCTTTTCGATAATCGTACCGTGGAATATCCACCCGAGGACACTGACGATCTGGTACTGGCCTACGCGATCACCATTCACAAGAGTCAGGGCAGCGAGTATGATATCGTGATCGTTCCCATGGTGATGCAGCATCGCATCATGCTCAGGCGCACGTTGCTGTACACGGCCATGACACGGGCGCGGAGCATGCTGGTATTGCTCGGACAGAAAGCCGCACTTTCCCTTGCCGTGAACACAGTCCAGGAACAACTGCGATTCGGGCGGCTTCGCGAACGGCTGATCGCGGAACTCCGGTAATTCGGAGGAACCGCATCGCCTATTCAGCGGAGGGCGAAGACGGTGGCGGTCACTATGAGACGGCATGAGGCACGTGACGTTCACCCCCGATTTTCGCCAATTTTCGCTTTTATCACAATTGGTTTTACGGGTCAAATTTAGTATTCTTCCATGTCATTCGCCGTTGAACCAACACCGCCTCATATATGCGGGAGGCACAGCCCGGCATTACGAGAGCACTGGATATGTTCAAGAATAAACGTCCGTTCAGTCTGGATACAATAAAACTGTCGAACCCTCAAAGAGTAGCGGTCGGCAAGTTGCTCGCGATGCAGAAGAACAAGTACAAAAAGCTTCTGCACGAAGCGCATGAGCGTATGCATATCATCGCGGACCTTGCAACGAATGTTGAATTCTGGTACAACGTCAACGGTATTTTCGAATACGTCAGTCCCTCCAGCGCAACCGTGTTGGGATATGCTCCCGAAGCATTTCTCAATGAGGGTCTCAAGCTCGAAACGATCGTCCCTCCCGAAGAGAAAGAGAGATTCCGCAAGGACAAGTCGCGCGCGTTGGCCGGCGAATCGGGCTCCGACGTCGAATATCCCTTTATCGCCATGGACGGCGCCACACACTGGATGCTCATGACCTGGAGTCCCGTAACGACGCGTCGGGGCAAGCATATCGGCGTACGTATCAGCCTGCGCGACATCACCGAATACAAGCAGTGCCAGCATTTTTCACGCGCTTACGAACAGTTGATGCTGACGATTTCAGACGAACTGGAAAGCGTGGCGATTTTTTCCGTTACACCTGAAGGCGCCGTCAAAACGTGGAATCGCACCGCTGCGGCATTATTCGGATACGACAAGAGCGAAATGCCGGGAGTGGATTTTATCACGCTGTTCAGCACCGTGGTCGATCTCGAAAAGGAACTCCCCGATTTCACGACCTTCACATGCGATACGAAGCTTGAACGCAAGATGACCTTCCGGAAGAAGAACGGTATGGACTTCGTCGGCCGGATCACGTTCTGCGCCTTATGCGATCACACGGGGACGCTGCATCAGGTAACATGCCTGTTGCCGACGTCCGCCGGAAGCTAACCTCGCGGGCTCGGACCGTTTCGCAAGCTTGCGAACGATCAAGGACGCTCTTCCCGACCGTAACACCGGTAATCCCGGCACGCATTTCGGTCCGTTTTCACGGAATATACCCTGCGACCGATCCGCACCCGGAAATCCCGAAACCTGAACGCCGCGCCGGAGATTATCTCCACATTCCATGCAGCGACGCCGCGCTCCGCCGCGGCAACGAACATCATGACCAACACCTTCGCACCATACATCAACCGCAGTTTGCGGTCAGGCTCGAAACCACATAAAAGTACGCTCGGCAACGGTATGCGCCTCGTTACCGAGGAAGTGCCGGGTATACACTCCCTGTCGATCGGGGTCTGGATCAACACCGGCAGCCGCGATGAAGATCCCGCCGTAAACGGGATTTCTCATTTTATCGAACACATGGTATTCAAGGGTACCAAACACAGGCGCACGCATCACATCGCGCAATATCTCGAATCCGTCGGCGGCTATCTCAACGCTTATACCACCAAGGACGGCACCTGCTATTACGCGCGCGTTCTGCAGCCGCATCTTGGCCGCGCTGTGAATCTGCTTGCGGATCTCATGATCAACGCCACGCTTCCCGAGCGTGAAATCGAAAAAGAAAAACAAGTCATTATCGAAGAAATGCGGGGCGCCGACGATGATCCCGAGGATCTGATCCACGATCGCTTCGAAGAGTTGTTGTATGGCGCGCATCCGCTCGGTCAGCCTGTCATCGGTCGGGAGGCCACGGTCCGCGCGCTCAACAGGGAAACGATTCAGCATTTTATCGGCGAGCATTATATCGCCGAAAACCTGGTGGTGACCGCTGCCGGGTCGGTCAATCATGATGAACTTCTCGACATGTGCGAGCGGGAATTCGCTTCCCTTCCAAGGGGAACCGCCGTCCGTCGGCGCAAACCGGGACGCATCCGCGGGGGAGAGAATCAGTGCGCGCGCGCGGTGCAGCAGTCGCACATCGTTATCGGAAACATCGCGGACGGGTACGCACGCGATACGCGCATGGCTCTGCAGGTGTTCAGCGCCTTGTTGGGTGAGGGAATGAGCAGTCGGCTGTTTCAGCGGATACGCGAGAGGCACGGGTACGCGTACAACGTGTACTCGTTCGTGAATTCCTATATCGATGTTTCGACGCTCGGTGTGTATCTCGGCGTCGAGCAGGGCAGGGAGCAGCGCGCGCGGGAACTCGTGCTTCGTGAATTGGAGGATCTGGCCGTGCGTCCGGTCTCCGTAAGAGAACTGAATCGCGCACGCGAGCAGGTGATTGGCGGGATGTTGCTCGGTCTCGAAAGCATGAGTTCGCGCATGACCAGACTTGGCCGCGACGAAATCGGACTGGGCCGCGACCTGCCGCTGGAGAAACTGCTGCAGGGCATGCGGGAACTCACACCCGAAGATATTCAGATCCAGGGAGCGGCCTTGCTCAACGGCGAAGGTCTCTCGACGGCCATTGTCCATCCCCAGGCCTGATCCGCCGCCGTACTCCATCTATTCGATCGCGGACGAATAGTCCATATCCAATTTTGCGAATTGGGGGCTGTCTCGTTACATTTGACAGGATAACGCGCCTCCGCCCGTTCAGCGATCCGCAGGCAGGACCCCGCCGGTATGGCAATGGATGTTTCAGTCACCGACAGCGACCCTCTCATGAAATCCGCACCTCAGCTCTCCCGCCGCGCCTCCATCATGCCGGCATCGCCTATCAGGAAGCTCGTTCCGCTCGGCGACGAGGCGAAGCAACGCGGCACGCACGTGTATCACCTCAATATCGGTCAGCCCGACATCGAAACCCCCGTCGAATTTTACGACGCGGTCCGAAGCTATCGGGAGAAAGTGATCGCTTACGGTAATTCCCAGGGAATCCGTGTGTTTATCGAAAGTTTGCAGCACTATTATCAAACGCTGAACATCCCGTTGCGGTACGACGACATTCTGATCACCACTGGGGGATCGGAAGCGATCATGTTCTCGATGATGGCCATCGCCGAACCGGGTGACGAAATCATTGTGTTTGAACCGTTCTATACCAATTACAACGGCTTCGCGATTATGGCCGGAGTCACTCTGACGCCCGTCGCAACGTCGGTCGAAGACGGATTCCACCTCCCTTCCATGAAGGAAATCGAGCGCCACATCACTCCGCGCACACGCGGCATAGTAATCTGCAATCCGAACAATCCGACCGGAACCGTACTGCGCGACGACGAATTGTCCATGATTCGCGATCTCGCGTTGAAGCACAACATCTACGTGCTTTCGGATGAGGTGTACCGCGAATTCGTTTATGAAGGACGCGCCATGAGCGTACTCGAACTCGAAGGCCTGGAAGATCACGCCATCGTGATGGACAGCCTGTCGAAACGGTACAGCTTGTGCGGTGGACGCATGGGCTGCGTCATAAGCCGCAACCGCCGTTTCATGGACGTGATGCTGCGTTTTGGCCAGGCGCGGCTTTGCACCGCGACGCTCGAGCAAATCGGTTCGGCCGCGCTCGTCGCGGAAGGAGCGAAGTACTTCGATTCCTTTATCGCCGAGTATCGCGATCGGCGCGATGCGACCTACGAGGAACTGCTCAAGATCCCCGGCGTGCTGTGCCGGAAACCGAGCGGAGCATTTTACATCATGGCGCAATTTCCCGTGGACGACATCGAGAAATTCGCTTCGTGGATGCTGACCGATTTCAGCGACGGCAACGAAACGACGATGATCGCACCGGGTCCCGGCTTCTACGCGACGACAGGACGGGGCATAAACGAAGCGCGCCTCGCCTACGTACTCAATGCTCCGTCTTGCCAGCGGGCTGTCGAGCTTATCGGAAAAGGCATCGTTGAGTTTTCACGACTGTACAGAAAGGACTGATCGCCCGACATGATAACCATCACGATCGACGGCAAGGAAATTCAGACCGATCCTTCGAAAACCCTCATCGAAGCGGCGTTCGAAAACGGTATTTACGTCCCGCATTTCTGCTGGCATCCCGGATTGTCCATCTCCGGCAATTGCCGGATGTGTCTTGTGGAAGTCGAGAAGATGCCGAAGCAGGTCATCGCCTGTTCGACCCGGTGCATGGAAGGCATGGTGGTCCATGTCAATTCGGAGAAAGCCATCCAGGCACGCGAGGCGGTGATGGAATTCATCCTGATCAACCATCCGCTCGATTGTCCCATCTGCGATGAAGCGGGCGAGTGCAAATTGCAGGACTACGCCTACAAGTACTCCGTTGGCGAGAGCCGCTTTGACGAAGAGAAAGAGCACAAGCCCAAACGCATCAGACTGGGACCGAATGTCATGTTCGATTCGGAGCGCTGTATCTCATGTTCCCGCTGCATCCGATTCTGCGAGGATATCGTCGGGTACCCGCAACTCACCTTCGTAGAACGGGGCGATCGCGTCACTATCGAGACCTTCCCCGGCAAATCGCTGGATAATCCTTATTCGATGAACGTCATCGACATCTGCCCGGTCGGCGCCTTGACCAGCGTGGATTTCCGTTTCAAGTCGCGGGTATGGGATATGTCGGACACCGCCACCATCTGTACCGGATGCGCGCGCGGCTGCAACGCGGATATGTGGGTGCGGCAGAATACCATCCTGCGCCTTACGCCGCGTGAGAATCAGGAAGTGAACAATTTCTGGATGTGCGACGCCGGACGCCTGGAGAGCTGGCGTCATGTGAACGCCGACACCCGCATTGACCAGCCTCTTCTGCGCAAGGACGGCGTGTTGTCGCCTGTGGATTGGGATGAAGCCTTCGCTTCCGTCGCTTCCGAATTGAAGGCCTTCCGCGGTGAGCAGGTCGCCGTTATCGCTTCCGGGTTCGAAACCTGTGAAGATAATTTCGTCGTCGCGCGCTTTGCCCGTGAAGTGCTGCGCACACCTTACCTCGATCTCGTGCCTCATACCGTTGCGGGGGACCAGGACGAATTCCTCGTTCGCGAAGACAAGACACCCAACAGCACCGGCGCACGGTTGGTCGGGATCCAACCGAAAGACGAGGCGCATGGATTGCACGGCATCATAGGCGGACTGCGGACCGGACACATCAAGGCGGTGGTCATCGCGGATTGGCGGGCATCGACGTACCCGGGATTGCTCGATGCGTTGGCGAAGGCGCAGTACGTCGTCGCTGCCGCGAGCAACAGTTCGAAGATTACGGAACTCGCAGCCGCGGTGCTTCCCGCGGCGACCTTTGCCGAGGTGCTCGGCACCATGGTGAATTTCGAAGGGCAGGTGCAGCTCATTCGTCCGGCAGTCGCGACCGCCGAGAACGAGCGCTGGGCGGGAGGACTGGCGATGAGCCGTCTGGATAAGTTCGGCAGCGAATTCGATCGCTGGGGACGCAGCAAGCGCTACGACGCCCGTACCGGATCCCGGATCTTTTCAAACCTGGCGATGTTGCTTGGATCGAAATGGAAAAACGATCATCCCGAAGATATTTTCGATGAAATGGCCAACACCATCGAAGCCTTCAAGGGACTCGATTACGAACGCATCGGCCGCTGGGGCAAACGGCTTCGCGGCGAAGCGCCCGGGCATCTGCTCCCGTACATTTACAGTGATGTCCATCCCTGACCCAAGAATCGGAGAATCATGGACTTGATCGACATCCTCATCACCCTAGCCAAGATTGTCATAGTCTTCGGCGTCGTGCTTGTGACCGTTGCCGAGCTTGTGTATACGGAGCGAAAAATCAGCGCCTGGATACAAAACAGGATCGGTCCCAATCGCGTCGGCTGGCACGGGCTCCTTCAACCATACGCGGATGTGATCAAGCTGCTGCTCAAGGAGGATATTATTCCCGCCGCCGCCAATCGCTTCATTCACACCCTCGCTCCCGTGATATCGATCGGCGTGGCGTTCAGCACGTTAGCAGTGGTGCCGTTCGCGGGACAGAAGTTTACGTTGTTCGAACGCGAGATTTCGCTCGTGATCGCCGACGTCAACATCGGCATTTTGTACATCCTCGCGCTGACGTCCATGGGTGTGTACGGCCTGACGCTGAGCGGTTGGTCGTCGAACAACAAGTACTCGCTCCTTGGCGGTTTGCGCTCCTCCGCGCAGATGATCAGCTACGAGCTTTCCATGGGCCTCAGCGTTATCGGCGTCATACTCATCGCGGGATCGCTGCAACTGACGGAGATCGTGGCTGCGCAATCGGGCTGGAAATGGAACATCGTGCTTCAGCCCGTGGGCTTCATCACGTTTCTCGTCGCGTCCTTCGCGGAAACAAATCGCACGCCTTTCGATCTACCCGAGGCGGAGCCCGAACTGGTGGGCGGCTACCATACCGAATACAGCAGTTTCAAATTTGCACTGTTTTTCCTCGCCGAGTACGCGAACATGATCACCGCGAGCGCCGTCATCACGACGCTGTATCTTGGCGGCTGGCAGGTTCCGTACCTGGAGCTGTTGAATCTTCCGGTCTGGGCCAACATCGCGGCGCAGGTTCTCGCATTCGCGTTCAAGGTCGCCTGTCTGCTGTTCGTGTTCCAGTGGGTGCGGTGGAGCGTGCCCCGTTTCCGTTACGATCAGTTGATGAATCTCGGCTGGAAGGTCATGCTACCGATCGCCCTGCTGAACGTCGTGGTCACCGCCGCCGTCATGTTGTTGATGTAAAACGAATCGATCGGAAAGGACTTTCATGTCGACACAACCCGGCAATAAATACGAGATGACGTTCTGGGAAAAAATCTACATCCCCGAGATTCTGAAGGGGATGAGGGTGACCCTGGAACAGATGCTGAAAAAGAAGGACACGCGTGAATATCCCGAGGAGAAGTGGGTCCCGCCTCCATCGTTCCGGGGAGCGCCCGTGCTGGTGCTCGAGGAGAATGGCACGGAGCGCTGCGTCGCCTGCGGCTTGTGTTCACGCGTCTGTCCCGCGCTCGCGATCGAGGTGCAGGCCGCGGAGACGGAACAGGAGAAGGAGCGCTACCCGGAGCTGTTCGAGATCAACATGCTGCGCTGCATCTTCTGCGGATTCTGCGAAGAGGTTTGCCCGGAGGAAGCGATCGTCATGAGTCCGCGTTACGAAATGGTGTTCACGGAATACGCGGACGCTCTCTTCGGCAAAGACAAACTCCTCACTCCCGTTGAGGAATTGCGACCCCGGCTCGAATATTTACGGGCGCACAGGTAGCGTTGGCCTCCCGCGGAACCATATCGCACAGGCGCCGCCTGACAGTGCTATCGTCCCTTCTCGGGGCGATAGTGTTTTTACCGGGCTGTCTCTCGTTGATCGCAACGGTGCGCGTTCCCGCGGATGTGCCGCTGGATCATGAATTCTCCGTGGTCGTAGACGGATCCGTCGTGGGTCACGGCGGAGGTATCGCCGCGCTTGTGGTGCAGTATCCAGAGGAATTCGAACTTGTGGGCGCGTATTATGCAGGCGATATGGCCAAGCGCGCACTGCGGCGCCACACCATCATCGGGAAGAGGTTCAAAGCCGAAGCCGGACAAGTCGTCGCAGCGCTGGCCGATTCTCTTCCGCCATCGCGTTTCAACGACGCGGCGCTGCGGGTATTTCTTCGGTTCGTTCCGAAGAAAACCGGGTCTTTCACTCTTAAGTTTGCGTGCGGGGTCGTCGCGGAGGACCGCGGCCGACTCGCATGGAAAACCACCGATCCAACCGGCATCCTCGATTTCGCGGATATCGCGGACGAACGCTACACTCGGCCGGTGCGCGTGCTGTATCCGGAACGGAACGGCACCGCCTCGATCGCTCTCTCGGGGAAGCGCGAGTACCTGCTGTTTCCCGACAGCGGATTATTTCAACTGTCGCTCTCCCGCGATTTTTCCGTCGAGAGTTGGTGCCGAACCGTGTCGACGGAGGTTCCGCTGCTCAGTACGCGGAGCGACGATTTTCACGGTGCGCATCCTTTCGATCTGTCCGTCAACGCATGGGGTGAGGCCGAACTGCGATGCGCAGACGGTCGGAGGACATATCGAAGCGGCAGGGGAACGTTCATCGCGGATGGAATCTGGCATCATCTGGCGGCAAGTTATTGCGCCGACAGTCTCCGCTACGAATTGTTCATCGACGGAGTCCCGGCGGACACGCTGTATCTCCCCGCGTCGATGAGGGAAGTGACGGCCGGAGAACTTCTTCTCGGAACCACGCGGGCGCGCCGGCAATTCGCTGAAGCGGAGTTCGACGAACTGCGTCTCTGGGAGAATTGCCGGAACGAGCAAGAGGTCGATTACTACAAGGATCTGCCGCTCAGCGGATACGAATCCAATCTTTACGCCTTGTTTTCCTTCGATGCCGGCAGCGACGGAATGATCCCCGGGCTGTCGCAGATCGAGGGCCTTGTCGCATACGCGTACAATCGTCCGCGGCTCGTGGTCTCCACCACGCCGCTGCGGCTTGAACTCCTGGCGTTCAACGCGGCGATGATGGACGATTCGGTACGGATGAACTGGGAAACCTACGACGAAAGCAAAGTGCGGATTTACGAAGTGGAGAAGCGGACCGAGTCCGGACGCTACAGCGTGTTTCAACAGATCCAGCCGGAGAGGAATCCCTCACGGCACCAGGTATACATGGTGGCGGATTCGTGGGACGGAAAGATGATCGCGTACTACAGGTTGCGGAAAATCAATATGGACGGCACGGTGATATTTTCCGCGGAGACACCGATCGGCACGGAGAGTCTTTTGAATTTTACGCTTGAGGACAACAGCCCCAATCCATTTACGGACAGCACCGTGATCGGATACACGATTTCGAAGCGCACCAGGGTGGATCTCGCGGTATACGACATGATGGGCCGCGAGGTGAGCGTGCTTGTGGCCGAACGTCAGGAGCCGGGGACGCACAGCGCGACCTTTGTTGCGGGCGATTTGCCGGGCGGCATGTATTTTTATAAAATGCGCACCGGCTCTGGTTCTCAAACAAAAAAGATGTATCTTGCGCGGTGATAAAACCGGGAAATCGCGCGTCGCGAACGTGCATCCGGGCAGGAATCAGGACTCGGATTGTTCGCTTGACATTAGCGCCATCCTTGTTTAGATTGTCATTATCTTTAATGTGAGAAGAAGATTATCAACGGTTAAAGAACCAGACGCATCCGGGATAGATTGACCTGTCGCAGTTTCACGGTCGACAAACAGTGTGTCACAATGGATCCCCCCACTGCTCACTTATCTCCACATTCACTACAGACAATACATGAACCATATCATCACTTTTTTTTATTCCCCAACTGCTAGGAGGTATTTCATGAGGAAGTTGACTCTTCTTTCTGTGGTATTTCTGCTCGGCACTCTGCTTGCGCAGGTGGGGTACGCCAACGGTACTTACAAGTACACGAGCAAACCCCATCTTCCGGTTGTGAGCGCTCAGACCACGCTGGATGCGATTTACGTTCCCGTGAACGTTCCGGTCGCGGATGTGCGTGTGGCTCTGTACATCAAGGCCGTGATGTACTCCTCACTTCGTATCACGCTCACTTCACCGCGTGGCAGGCAGGTTGTGCTCAAACAGGAAAGCGCCAGCACTACAACTCCGCTGTACGGCTCGCTCGGCGCGCCCAACTCCCTCGTCCTGTTTATCCAGGGCGGCAATCCGTTAGGCGCACAGCCCAACAACATTCCGATCAATCCGGCAACCCCGCTCGCATCGCTCAATGGCGATCTTTCCAGCGGGTACTGGACTCTGCGCGTCGTGGACGAGCGCAATCCGAATGCCGTTCTTCCTCAGGAGGGTTTCCTCGAGCAATGGCAGCTTCTTTTCAATCGCCAGGTGGTTGAACCGGTACAGCCGTTCAATCCCCCGATCAACTATCTCAAACCTGGCGGTGCGACATTGTACGGCCAGCTCAACGGTTCGGCCGCCTCCTCGACGAACCCGTACCGTGCGCAAATTCCGAACGAACAGTTTGGCGCGTTGCTGTGCAATCCCGCCCCCAACGATCCCAATGTGGTCATGGGTCTCAACGGCGACGCTTTCCCGATCGCGATTACCGGTCATCCCGGCGCGCTCATCGGGACCGTAGCCAATGGGTATCCCACCGGACGCTTCCGTATCACCATTACCGTCGAAACGCAGTATTTCCCCGGTTCGCCCTATCTTCCCGGCCTGACCGAGGACATCGCCATTTATTTCGGCAAGGTTCCGGATGCACTGTACACGCCGCCGCTTCCCGCACCGCCGGCGCCGCCCAGTCCTGCGTTCCAGGCTAAAACCCCCTCCGGTTGGCCGACAGGCGCCGGTACCGTCAATACGCTTCAGGGCGGATCCAGCGGTCTGTGGGGCGGCATCCGTCTCACCAACTGTCTGTCCCCCGTTCCAGGCGTCGATGATGGCGGGTATGATCGCGTCACTTTCGATGATTACGCGTTCGATCAGATCGCGAACAATTTGCCCGCCGGTCCCAGCGGTGGTTTCGCAGGCAACTACAAGCCGCTTCAGCCGCTGAGTTCCCTCAATGGACTCCCGGTTGATGGTCTGTATTACGTGTCGGTCTACGATTGCTTTGGTGACGCCCAGGCCGGATTCGGACACATCCGCATCACCTATCTGAACCTTGAATACATCGTCGGCGGCGGCGAGATTTCCGATCCTGTCCGCCATCAGGGCTTTGTGAACACGCTTCTTGGCGTTCCCATACCGGGCACCATCACTGGTGCGCCGCTTGGATATCTCACTGATGTGGTCGGCCCCGTGCCTCCGTATCATGAGAATGCCAAGGATCAGGATCCCATCCTCGTGTTCTGGGCCACACAGAAAATGTATCCGAAGGATGCCGTGGGTACCGAGCGTATCCAGGCTGTCAATCGCAGCAACGTGGCTGTTCCCGCCGCCACGCATTATCATGGTCCGTATGCCTATCCGGGTGCACTGGACACGAATCCGGCTGTCGCAGGTTCTCTTGTGAATGCCGACGTGCTGGTCATTCCCAATGGCGACTACAGACTTCGCCTCAACATGATCCAGCCGCGTTACGACGACGATTTGACGGATAATGAATTCAACTCCAAGGAAATCAACGTCAATCCCATATCCCTGTCGTATTACGGCGATCAAATTCCCTTCTGGAACAAATTCGTTGATCCCGCGCGAGCAAATTTGACCGCGTCGTTCAACATCACTCCGGGAACCGGTGTGTCCCAGTCCTTCACATTGTTCAAATACCCGAGCACGCGCGTCACCAGCGTCGATTACAAGTTCGACGGACAGACGGTGGCAAACCCGCGCGGCAACGTCCGTATCTCGGTATGGCGCGTAAACGGCGTGACCGGGTACACCGGGGCGCCCGCCACACTCGCGGCGCGTTCGCTCACGGTTGGTGTCAATGCCTATGTGGGTCTCGGCAACTGGCGTACCTTCCCGATCTATCCGGTTGACGGCAACGGCAATCCCGATGTCAACGCCGGGGGATCGGTTGCTCTCACACCGGGCACCTACGTGTTCTGCCTCGATAATGTGGACGCAACGAATGTCGTCGCGATTTATCCGTACAGCTACAGTGTGATTCCGTCACTGGACGACAGGAACTGGAGTTATCTCTTCGGCGACAATTTCGGTCCTCTCGGTCCGTTCAATCCGCTTGGCACTCGTATGGGTTATTACAACGGTACCGTTGGCAATCCCCCGACCTTCGCGTGGGGTGCCACCACCGGCGACAACATGTCCAACTGCACATTGCCGATGCGCGTGAACATGGCCGAACTCAACGATTTCGGTGTGAATTTCGTCCGTTTCTCGAGCCAGACCTCGCCGACGGAAGCGGTAACCATCGGTATGCCTGTGACGCCCTCCGTGAACGTTTCGTCATATTCGTCGCAGGGCGGGTTGATGAAAGATTTCAATATCTATCTGGGCATTTACGACGCAGGCAACAATCTTCTGTACAGCGACATGGTCAACGTAGCCAACGCGCCGTATTTCGGCATCGGCGGCTACCAGACCCTGACTGTCAACATGGATACCTGGACGCCGATGACCGGTGGCGAGTTCACCATCAAGGCGTACTTCACACGTAATCCCGACGATCAGAATCCGATCAACGACAGGATCGAATACGTGGTGTGGTTCCAGAATCAGCCGGTGATCGCATTCGACAACGATGTGGATCGCAAGCTGCTCAACGATGCGGTGGACAACATCCGCTCCATCGGTCAGGAACCGACGCTCGTCGATCTGAGCCAGTCCAATCTGAAAGCATTCCAGACCAGCACGATTTACTTCGTCGGCGCATTGAATACCGATGCGCAGGCGCAGTTGTCCGATGCGATCGCCCGCGGTAATGACGTTGCGTTCGTTTACGATCGCAGCGCGAAGCTGGGTCCGACGATTCGGAATATCGATCGCCTCTACGGCATCGAACGTGCTCGTCCGGTCGATTACGCCAACGTCAACGTTGCTGCAACGATCACCGCGATCGGCGAAAGCGACGAAGGCGTGCGCGGAATCGAGGTTCCGGAATTCACTTCCAAGGAAGAGTTGCTCAAGTACATCGCCTCTCAGGAAATGAAGCCCGACGTTCCCGCAGCGACCTCGATGCGCAAGAACGGCGAGCCCAACTCCGCATTCACGAACTCCCTGCCGATCGCGCTCCGCTCGAATTACGGCCAGGTGCGTTTCCTGAGTGATGAGAGAGGCAGCATCGGCATCATCTACACCATCCCTGCAAACCGCAGGGCTGGTACGATCATCGCCGACAAGGTGCTGCCGGGTGCGTTCGCCCTCGAGCAGAACTATCCGAATCCGTTCAACCCGACGACGGCTGTTTCCTACACGCTGCCCGAAGCCAGTGTCGTGACGCTCCGCGTTCTCGACCTGCTCGGTCGTGAAGTTGCTGTTCTCGTCAGCGAGAGCCAGAATGCAGGCACGTATACCGTCAGCTTCAAGGGTCTCGATAAGAACGGCAAGGAACTGACCTCCGGTACGTATCTCTATCGTCTCGAAGCAGCCCCGTCCAACGGCGGTGCGATGTTCACGAGCACGAAAAAGATGCTTCTCTCCAAGTAAGCGCTGGTTTCCACGCCGAAAGGATAATTTCGGAAACGGGCGTCCCTTTTCAGGGGCGCCCGTTTCATTTTGCGTGAACGAGCCCGCTCGGAAGTTTCCGCTGGAATTCGTATACTTCCCTTCTGTTCAATCAAGCATCGAGTGTTATCATGCGTTCCGGAATCCTGTATGCTATCGTCGCCTTACTGTTCGCAGGAACCTTGCAGACCGTCGCGCAACAGGATACCTGCCAGCCGCGCATGTACTACAACCCCGCGGCGCCGACGGTGGTTTTTCTCGCACCGATGCCTACTCCGTGGTTCGGCATCCGCATGTCCACTGAATGGGTATCTACGGTCGACAGCGCGTATTTCGGATTCGGAATCAATCGACCGATACCAAGCACCAAACGCGATACGCTCGAGGTCCGTGTCCTGGGCAATACTCTGCCTTCTCTTACGGTTCTGGATCTCGTCGATTTTTTAATCGTCCCTAATCTCAGCGGACAGTTTGCCGACGGGTATTATATCGCGGAATTTTTCTTTGATTCACCTTCCGCGATGATTAATCCGCCCTCCGATTTCTGGCTGAGCTGGCGGCTCAAGGGTCCCGTCACGGACCAGGCCCGGATTATGGTCAAGAAACCTGCGATCGAGCCGCTGCGCTCGGTGATCATCAATCCAAACGGGAGCACGACGCTTGCGACCAACTTCATGCGGACGCAACTTGGACTCACGGCAACCGATTCAGTGGATTTCGTGGCCGAGGCGCGGCTGTGCTATCCATTCGGTACGCCGGTGGAACTCACCTCGCTGCATGCCGTGTGGCGGAACAGCATGGTCTCGCTCAACTGGGAAACGGCCACGGAAACGAACAATTACGGCTTTGAAGTTCTCCGTCAAATTCCTTCCGATCAGGGCATGGTGAAGTTGTGGGAGCGCCTGGCATTCGTCCAGGGCAACGGTACCAGCGTTCAGCCGCATTCATACCAATTCACCGATCCCGCTCCGGAAACAGCCGCTGACGCCGAGGGAGTGATTCGCTACAAGCTGCGTCAGCTTGACTATGACGGCGCCTCTGAAATGTCTCATATCGTGGAAGCGCACATGATCACGACGGAACCGGGATTCCTGCTCTATCAGAGCTATCCGAATCCGGTTTCGATGCGCGATGGCTCCGCGGTGTTTGCCTTCAGCCTGCCGAATGAGCAGCATGCCCGTCTGGAAGTGTGCGATCCGCTGGGCAGAGTCGTGTTGGCACCGCTGGATGGCGTGTATGGAGCCGGAAGGCACGCTCTGGAAGCTTCTCTATCCGCTCTTCGACCCGGTACATGGTTCTACAGACTGCGCACAGACAGCGGCGTACTCGTTCGCAGGATGATTGTCACGGATTAGCCGCGCCACGGTGGCGGCGATGACCCCCGCAGGCAAGAAATCCAGGCGGCCCGCAAGATCAGGCCGTGTTGCGATATTCATCGGAGCGATCCTGCTTATCGCACTGGCATCGCGTCTGCTGTTCCTGTCGACGCTCTCGGATACCCCGTTTTTCTCCAGACATTTTTCCGACTCGAAGATTTACGTCGATCTTGCCCATCGCTTTCTTTCCGGAGAGGGAAGCGGACGCGCGTGGTTCATGTCGCCGCTGTATCCTTGGATCTTGTCCCTCGTGATGCGGCTCACAGGCGATTTCGAACTCTGGATTCGCGTTCTGCAGGTGGTGCTGGGCTGTGTTACCGTGTTTCTGGTCTGGCGGATCGGTACTCTGCTCTTTGATCGATGGACGGGTCTCGTCGCCGCGCTGCTCACAGCCGTATCCATTCAGCTCGTGTACTATGACAGCTTTATTCTCATGGATTCGCTGCTGACATGTTTCACGACGGCAGGTCTGTATTTTCTTCTCATGGCGGCGATACATGAGAGGCCGCGGGATTGGATACTGTCGGGCATAATCTTCGGGCTCGCCGTCGTAAGTCGAAGTTCGATTATCGCGTTCCTGCCCATGGTGTGGATCGCGTGGATGTTTCGCGCGAAGGATGGTCCAATCAATTTTCGGGGACCGGCGATCTGGTCGGTCTCGTTGCTTGTCATTCTCCTGCCCACCGCTATACACAACTATTCCGCGGAAGGAATTTTTCAACCCGTAACCTCTTCATTCGGCTTTAATCTTTATGCCGGAAATAACGAGGGATCCGCCGGGCTGTACCATCTGCCCGACCCCGTCGACCTTTACACGGATCCGAATGGACATGGATACACGGAACGTATGACGGGGAAGGAATTAAATTCCGCGGAAGTATCCTCCTGGTGGCGCGACAAGGCGCTGAAGTGGATCTCGTCACATCCCGGTGATGCCGCGCTACTATTTCTGCGGAAGATCCTGCTCGTGTTTCATCCCGGAGACATCGACCAAATCGGTCTGAGTATGGAGTTTTTCGAACAGCGCTACGGGCCGATTCCTGCATTGCCGTTGATCGCGTTTCCGCTCATCCTGATTCTGGCCGGTGTGGGATTCGCGACAGGGAAAGGGAAACCCGACTGGCCACTCAGTCTGTTTGTCCTTTCCTATGCGCTGTCGACGGCCGTGTTTTTTGTGAGCGGCCGACTGCGGCTTCCCTTGCTCCCGATACTCCACGTGTATGCGGCGGCAGGTGGTACCGCCCTCGTGGTCATGATGCGCGAGAAGGCAACGGTTGGAAGATGGCTGTCCATCGGCCTGAGCCTCGGGGCGACCGTGCTTGTCCTCCTCGTCCAGCCGGCGGTCGATCAGCGTTTCGAGCAGGAATATCTGAAGCTGGGACAGGTTGCGTTCGAGACCGGCGATTATCCGGAAGCCGCGAGCATGTTCACGCAATCGCTGGAAGAACGCCCCACACTCGATGGCCACATTAATCTCGGAAACGCGTATGCGGCGCAAGGTAAGTTTCCCGATGCTTCGACCGCATACCGTCAGGCGCTGGCGCTGGATTCGACCTCCGCTCTCGCCTGGTTCAATTACGGCAATATGTGGATGCAGCGCAGCGATGCGCCCCGGGCGCATGCCTGCTGGACCCGTGCGGTACGGTTCAATCCCCGCCTCGCCGCCGCCCGCAGAAATCTTGGCATCCTTTTCATGCAAGCTGGACGCCTTGCCGATGCCGAGGCGCAGTTCGTCGCATATCTCGCTATTGAGCGCGATCCGGAAATGCGCGCGGTGGTCCAGCATGACCTGAATACGATTCGACGGATGCTGGGGTCGCAATAGTCATAACGGGGACTCACAATCCTGAATTGCGGATGTTGCGATTTGTGGATTGACGAACGACATTGCGTTCGCCTCGCCAAAACCATTGCGCGGACGCGACGATCGAAAAGAGTCGCAAGCGGCCCAGGCGGGAGGGATGAAGAAGTCGGGCCGTTCCCGATTCTCCTTCCCGGGTCCCGATTTTGGATTGCGGAATTACAACGCGGGATTTCCACGAAATACACGAAAGGGAACAGAAACGAAACAGCCCCGCTGATGGCAGGGCTGTGCTTTTCTGTTCAAGCTCGGAGTGTTCAGAGCGATTCTTTTTCCAGCAGATCCTCGTTCACGGAAGGCGCCGGTTCGTCTTCGTGAATCGCCAGGCGATGAGGCGGGAGATTCAGAACTTCGTCGGCGAAATGCTGCACGAGATACGACACGATATCCTTTACGGAAACGATGCCCGTAGGTTCGAACAGATCGTTGACGATGGGGATGTGTCTGTAGCCGCCAAGATCCATGAAATTCAAGGCATAGGCAATGGTGTCGTCTTCGTTGAGCGCCTGCGGATTGATTGTCATGATCTCGCTCAGCGGTGTGCTGCGCAGGTCGAAATTCGAGCCGACGATTTTTTTCAGAACGTCGCGCTCAGTGAAAACGCCGAGCAGTTTCCTGTGACTGACCACGAGTACGCAACCGATACGGCGCGTTTGCATGAGCTGTATGGCGTCAGCCACAGATGTGTCGATCGACGCCGTGACGGCCGGTTTCATCAGACTCCTGAGAGGGCGTCGAAGGTCACTGACCTCGAGTGCGGGGATGGTGTGTTCCTCTTGTTCCGCTTGGTAATCCGAACTGTTGTCCATGGTGTACCGTTCCTGGCGTGGTGTTATTCAAGGGGGCCGAGTGTATCTTCAACGTCCGATAAAATAGCATTTTTTTCCACCAGCTGCGCAATCGACACGAGGTCGTCGTGCAGGAAGCGGTCCTCCGCGAGGTGCGGCACAGCCGAACGGATACGGTCGTGCGCGTTTTTGCTGCCTTTCCCGGGAATGAGTGGCTTGTGGAAATCCAGTGCCTGCGCGGCGGTCATGAATTCAATGGCGTTCACCTGTTCCAGATTGCGCATGATCTGCCAGGCCTTGCGCGCGCCGATGGCGCCCATGCTGTTATGATCTTCCTGGTTCGCGGACGTCGGGATGGAATCCACGCTGGCGGGGTGAGCAAGCACCTTGTTCTCGGATACCAGCGCGGCGGCGGTGTATTGGGCGATCATCAGTCCGGAATGCAGTCCACCTTTTTCAGTGAGGAAACGGGGGAGGCCGCTCAGTTTTCCGTTGACCATACGCTCGACCCTGCGTTCCGAGATATTCGCGAGTTCCGCCATCGCGATGCCGAGAAAATCCGCCGCGAGAGCAACCGGCTGGCCGTGGAAATTGCCGCCTTCGATAAGACGCTCTGATTCGGCAAATATGAGGGGATTATCCGTTGCCGAGTTTATCTCGCGAAGCAGTACTTGCCCAACGTACCCGATCGCATCCCGCGAGGCGCCGTGCACCTGCGGCATGCAGCGAAGCGAATAGCTGTCTTGCACGACATCGTGGTCATGCAGATGCGATGCGCGGATTTCACTGCCTTCCAGGATGCGCAGAATATTGCGGGCGACGGCCTGCTGACCGGGATGGGGACGGACCGCATGCAGCAGCGGATCACAGGCATTGGTCGTCCCGAGCAGCGCTTCCAGCGACATGGAACCGGCTATGTCCACCTGCCGCATCAGCGATTGCGCGCGCGATGTAGTAAAGGTCAGGTAGGCGGTCATCATTTGCGTGCCGTTGATGAGCGCAAGCCCTTCCTTCGCCGCCAGGATCACCGGGGTCAGTCCTGCGCGCTGCAATGCCTCTCCACTCGCCTCCGTGCCGCCATCCGCGCGCCAGCATCTGGCCAGGCCCATCATGCCGGTGACGAGATGCGCGAGCTGCACGAGATCGCCACTCGAGCCGACGGAGCCTTGCGAAGGGAGCACCGGCACGATGTCCTTGTTCAGCATGTCCAGCAGTAGTTGCACCGTGCTGACGCGGATGCCGGAGAAGCCTTTCGCAAGTGCGTTGGCGCGCAACAGCATGAGAATGCGCGTGATATGTTTGGGGATGGGATCGCCGCACCCCACAGCGTGGCTGAGGATCAGGTTTCGCTGCAGCTCTTCGAGCGAATCCGCCCCGATGTGCACGTTGCTGAATTCCCCGAATCCTGTTGTGATGCCGTACATGATGCGATTGTCGCGGACCCATTGCTCCACCAGTTCGCGTACGGCTTCCATACGCGGCAGGGCCTCCGGAGAAAGCGCGACAAGAACCTCGCGGTTCGCGACGGTGATAACGTCATCGAGGGTGAGGGAATTACCGTCAAGAAAAAGTGTTGCGCTCATAGTTGCAGAGAAGAATGTCCAAAAGAAACATAACTGTAAAATGTACCGCGAAACGCCACCTCTTTCAACGTCTCGTGCCGAAAAATATTTTCAACTGCGCAAAGTAGCGGGGCCGGAAAACCGCAGCGACTACTCTATGTTCGATCCGGACCTGTTCTATCGCAATCATCTCCGCACTATGCAGACCGCGCGCAGCGACCGCGAGGTCGCCGAACGCTACCTTCGCGGCATGCATGACTCCGATGCGCCCGCGCTGGAAGGAATGCGCCGCAACCTGAGGAACATGCACGCATTCTACACCCGGATGGAGAGTTTTTTCAGCGATTTCAGCGCCTTGTGGCTCGAAGATAAGCAGCGCAGAGATAACGATCGAACGACCTGATTCGACGAGGCAACAGCTATGCGACACGAACACATCCCGGAACCGTCCTCCACGTCCCGGGAGAACCATACCGGATACCTTCTTCGATGATAAAGTCTGCGCTCATCGCGGCGGTACCATCGCCACCGTGGAGAGGTCTCGGAAATACTTCAGGGAGCAATCGGCTGCGGTTCACGACAGACCGCCGCAGCACCGCGGCGAGAGCGCGACCGGGGGCGCATCGTAAAGGATGCCGCGAAAGGTCCGATTCGTCTTGTCTCTCCAGTAAAAGGCCCGTAGATTTGATTTATTGCTTGCATCCACCATCACCTGGAGTACTGTCATGAAGCTTCGCCTGTTGTCCCTGCTGCTCGTTCCCGCCCTGCTCCTCATCGCATGTTCAAACGATGACGATTCTACTCCGAACACTCCCAACTATTCTATCACGATCTCCGGTGTGGTCCCTATTTCAGGGCCCGCAGGCGCGATCATTACGATCAAAGGTTCGAATTTCGGAACCAATGTATCCGAAATGCATATCCAATTCGGATCGGTGAGCGTTACGGCGATATCGCTTACGGACACGGAGATGAAGTTCAAGGTTCCCGCTGAACTCCCAAAGGGCGCCACGACCATCGATCTGCAGCGCGTCACAGGAAAAAAGATGTCGATACAGTTCACCGTCGAAGATCCTATCGTCGGAATCTGGACTTCCGAAGGAGCGACCAACATCGCTCCCCGGTTTTACGACGCACCGTTCAACATTCGCAAAATTACCGCATCGTTCAAGGCGGATGGATCTTACCTGGTCGTCCAGACCGACAGCAACAACACCTCCCATACCGTGACAGGGATTTACGTCGCGATGACAGGCACCGCGCCTGCGCCCAACGATAAAATTCGTCTGATCACGGTCACGCAGGGAACTCCCACCGCGTTGATAGAGGAAGGGATTTACGAAGTGACTGTCGGCGACAGCGAGATCTCGATGCAGTACGAAGTCGTGCGGACAGAACCGCCGGTCGCGGGAGTTTCGAAGCCTACGGCCGAAGCGGGATTTGGCAGCAGCATGCCCGGTCAGGTCAACGTGCAGAGATTCGTGAAAAAGTAGTTTCAAAAAGCGCAACGGACGGCCGGATTGCGATCCGCCTCACTCAGGTATGCAGCGTGGCAGATCGCAAGCCGCAGCCCCCGTCATCACGATTTTCCGTCGTTGGGTGAGCTTGATGAAATGACCATGTGTTCTTTTCCCTGCCCTTTGATCGGTGCCGTATCCCTTGTTCGGGATACATGCTTCAGCTTGAGCGGCCCGACAACGTCAACGAGGCCATCGCGACCTTCGTCGGAGCGCAGTGAAGCGCATTGCGCCGCCGATGCGTTCAATCGGCGGACTCGAATGAAATCGTGAACCCAGCAGCAAGCTGGCTAACAGCGCAAGCACGCCGGCCTGCGCCAAAACCAGCCACAGAGGGAGCACGTCGATAACCATCCCCGCAGGCGTGAACCACATCCAATCCCATTCCCGCGGCAGCGCGCGCATCGTCAATCCGTAGTACATCAAATCGCAGGTCCCTCCCCACCACAACAGCAAGGAGGCCGCGGCTGCGCGTCCTCCGGCGCTGAACCACACCATTGCCGTCAAAACGGTTTGAAACGTCACCTGGAGTATCCTGTACGCGTTCAGAGACGCGGCGTAGGCGGGACTGAGGGCGGGTAGTTCCTTCAATGTGTCCGTCGCGGTGGAATCCGTCATCACAAGGAAATCGTAGCCGAACACATCATACATGGAGAAAGCGCACAACCAGACCACCACCGCGCTATAGCGGCGAAGAACCGGATCTCTGGCGATGAACAGGAGGAAGAGAAACACCGCCGCGACAAGCCCCGCATATCCCGTGCAGGTGCGGGTAAAAAGCAGCTCCGCGATGTTATATAACGAAAGCTCCATCCCGAATCAGGATTGCCGCGGATCCTTGAACAGCCAGGGCTTGAACACGCGCGTCATCATCGGCATGACCGCATAGGTCATGAGCAACACCATCACCGCGGCAATGATCATGATGCGGGTCCACATCGGGAGAAAATAGAGCAGCCATAACAACAGCGGCTGCAGGATCAGGACCAGGGGAAACAACGCGAGCCAGGTGACGACCGCCATCTTGATCCGGGGCGGAGCGTCATACTCGGGAAGATCCTCTAGTGAAAACCAGTACTCAAGACCCGAGAGACGATGGATGTGCGTCTCGCCGACGATCAGATCCTGCACGCGCTGAACCCAGCGATGCCGGATTACCGAGGTCTCCCAGTCCTCCAGATGTTGGTAGGTGTCGAAGCGGAAAATGATGATGTATTCCGGACGCGATTTGCTCGCGGGGCGAATGATGTTGGTGCCGAGATGCCCGGGGAAACGCATCGCGTCACCTCCAACGCCTTTCAGCCACAGCTCGAATTGCTCCTCCATCCCTGGCTTCGCCGTGCGTCGGATAACGGCCGTGACCGGTCCCTCGCTCTGTGCGATTGCGGGATCGACGCCGCCATCGTTGCGCGATGGCAGTGGAGCTTCGGGGATCGCCGGTCCTCTGGTGTCTTTCATATCGAGATAATATACCATTCGAATGCAGGAATCGGGAATCGGGAATTGAGGGAAGAGGAAATTCAAGAATGGAACGCAAAGCCGCAAAGATGCAAAGGCGCAAAGGGAGTTTTTCGAAGGGAATTCCCGATACTCAGCTCGGATTATCACATAGCGTCTCTGTTGTCTGCTGGTCTCCGTATTCACCCTTCACCTTTCCGCTCCCTTTTCAAGTGTGCTCATTTAACCACCAAAAACGCCCTGTGAAAAACCTGCGGTCCATCGTGCAGGCGGGCGATGTACAGGCCGGTTGTAGCGCGGTGGCCAAAGGTATCGAGACCGTTCCAGGTAATGTCGGTGCGGCCGGAGGCTGTGGACCCGGGAAACGAAGCAACCGTGCGACCGAGAGCATCGACGATCTGAAGCCTTGTGGAGGTCGTGGTAGTGGAGAGCTCAAACTGCAATCCGCTGCCTGTCTGTGCGAAGGGTTGAGGAAAAACGTTCAGGATTCCGTGCATCCCGCCCACGCCAGGCTGCGCCGCCGAAGACAGGGGCGAAGAAAGCTGAAACGTAATCACCGCCGGCGATGCTGGACCGAAATGGAGCGTGTTGCTCGCGAAAAGAGTATCGCCTTCGGTGTACATCGAGCCGCCATTGTTGAGGTTGCGATCGAAGCGCGGCCAGTTCGAGGACGTCAGCACCACCCGGATGCGATGTCCCGATAAAAACGTATGCGCGATATCCGGAAGTGTGATACCTGTGGTGTACGGAACTCCCGGTGTGAGCGCCGACTCGGAACGCGTCCCGTCGCGGAAACGCATGCGTCGTATTCCGTCGCTCAGAATAATGGATCGACCGTCGGGGTGCACATCGCAGAGCCTGACGGCGATGTCGGTGTCCGTGCGATCCGATGAAAGCGTCACCGCGACTTCGACAGGACCAGCGGTCACGACCGGCGTTGTCAGTTCGCTGGATGTGAACAGTCGGGCGTCTTCGCGGGACTCAACTGCGTCGGAAATATCCAGCGGACCTGGCTTCGCGGACGCGTCGAAGGGATTGAATCGCGCCGCACCGATCGACGGCGATGGATCGCGTGGGTCATACCTCAGCGAGAGTGCGCCATCGGTGGCGGGTGCTTCGGGATGCAGAGTCCCGCTTGAATGCAGATGGAGCGCGAAGGGGATGCGTGATCGCAGGTCCCAGCCATCAAGCGACTTCCACGAATCTTCACCCATTTGATAGTACCGCACCGCGGGGAGCAGCGGCCAGCCGTTCTTGGCGCCGAGAAGATGGTAGGCGAAAAACTGGAGCGCGGCGTCATAAAAATACCTGGCGGCGTTCGGGAAACTCAAATCACCCTGCTCCTCGAGATCGACCTCGCTGTGCGACCAGGGCCCCATGATCATCTTGTGCGAGTTACGCACCGGCTCCGCGCTGCGCTCCCGGAGGTCGGCGAAGGCCCTGAGCACGGCTGCGGGATAGTGATCGAACCACCCGCTGCACATCAGCAGCGGTACGGCGATGTCTTCAGGATAGTCCGTCTGCGTTTTCACGAAATCCCAATAGGTGTTCTCGACTGGCCGGGCTGTGATGGTTCCTGGTGGATAAAACCCCAACCTTTCCAATGTCCCTGTATGTTCGTAACGCAGAACACCGTGGAAATAATAATCGCTGTACTCGGTTCTGTAATCGATGATGGACGGTGCGGCGCACACGAGATGCGGCGGATGATGACGCGCGGTCTGGAACTGTATCGCTCCGAGCGCCGAGCCCCCGTACGTACCTACCTTGCCGTTGCACCATGCCTGCGTGGCGATCCATTCCACGATGTCGTAGCCGTCAAGTCCTCGGTCATATCCCGCCACGGCGGCATCCTTTGAAGCATAAAATCCGCGCCAGTCCACGAACACGTAATGATAGGAATTTGTATCAAGAGGAAAAGTGGATTCCTTTCTGCCGAGGCTGAAGCGGTACAGCAGCTTGTTGTACGGGGTTTGTATGAGAATGACGGGTTTCGCCGCGGCGCCGTCCCCGATGTAGAGGTCCGCTTTGAGGGCGTTGCCATCCCTGACTGGAATATCCGTTTCGGTGAACTGGAGCTGCGCCCTGATGGGAGATGCGAGAAGCAGCATGATCGCGAGTACCGGAAGCCGTCGTTTCATAGCGTTGCAAGCAAAGTGAGACAGATCGCGTTTGACAACCTGCGAGCGCTGACGGTTTAGTTCTGCGTCACTCCGGAGAAACACTGAGTATCCCGCCTTTCCTGAGCATGGGGTAATGAACGTAGGCTGGGCCGAGTTCGCTCGCGTCCGCCGCAAGGCTGTTGAGCAGCGCCAAGGGAATCTGATGCCGCTTGGGCAGAATATACGCAAGGATTTCGTAGCGTCCGGTTTTGAGGGTCCCTGCCGGTATGATGAGCATCAGCGAACGCGTGTAGGGAACGATCCCGAGCTTCACATAGTCGGTGATTTCAATACCGGTTACGACGGTTTTAAGCACGCGGGCTTCACCGGTGACGAGGTTGTGCAGAACGATGGGGCCCTCGACGCCATTCAATGAGCGAGGGAAGTACACTTCAGCAGTTTCGCCGTTGGATCGCAGCCGCACCGTCATGCTGATTGTTCGCGGTGAATCGGCTTCGATGCGATCACGGCTGAGAATCGTCTCGATTGAGAACAGCTCCTGCATGAACATCGGGGAACGGAGTATGCCATTTTCGTCGATCGACTCTGTGGGAAGCGAGAAAGCGCCGTTCTTGACAGCGGTGCGGATAACAGCCGTGCGGTAATTTCCGAGGAATGCGTAGAGATTGAATGTGCCGCTTACCCCGCCAGTGGTGGACTGCGATATGGCCGGTGGAAGCGTGAGCACGAAGCGTCCGTCCTCGGCGCTCCGCGTGGCCGTACCGAATCCTTCAAGCCAGAGATACACGCCGGAATGATCGCCCTGATTACTGAGCGTCACGCTGCCGGAGAGGCGGCGATGCGATCCGCTGACAGGAGCATCGCTTTCGAACGGATTGTCCGTGCACGCCGGGATCGTGCATACAACAAATGCGATCGCCGAAAAAACCCGCATCATGGAGATTCGAAGTTGTCGAGTGTTAATATTGCGCGCCGATCGTGACATAGTATCTCCTGTCGCGCAGTGCCAACCCGGAAAGCAGCAGGTCGCTGTCGTTCAGTATGTTGCGCAGACTGATGTTGAAGAAGGCGCCGACGCCGCCGAAGGTAAATGACGATCCGGCATGGATATCGATATTCCGGAATGACGGCAACGACGCCTCCGCGAAGTCCCCGTTCGAAAGCCGCAATATGCCGATCTGCTCTCCTTCCTGAAACGCAAGTATGCGGAAGGAATATCCGGCGTGACTGATCGACACCGCCATGGTGAATTTCGTCTCCGATCTGAACGGGAACGCGGAGAGATCGGATATGAAATACCGCGACAACCCGATCTCCGCAAGCACCCGCTTCCCGGAAAAATAAACGCACGCGGTTCCCTCCAGGCCTGTGATGGAGGCTTCGTCGACATTATCGTAGAGAGTGACGGGAATTCCGGGCGTGCCGATGCTTCGTATCTTGTTGGTATAGTTATTCTGGAACAACCCGGCGTCGATTTCCCATCCCGAAATCAACGTACCTCTGAACGAGCGCGTGACGGACATCCCCAACTCCACACTCCGATTTGTTTCCGCTTCCAACGTCCACCCGACGATGCCGGTATCAAGGAGCGCCGGAACGTTCGCCTGCTGGGACAGCGTCGGAAACCTGACGTTGTTGCCGTAACTCATGAACATGTCAAGGAGGATGTCATCCTGAATGCCGGACAGACTTACGGCGAATTTGAACACGGAATGTGACCAGTCGCGCGACGTGGGCAGCGGAGCATCGGCGCTGCCTTCGCGGAGAAGGACATCGGAAAGGCCGTCGCGCGCGATATCGTGCCGCACGGCTACGTCGAAATCGAAGGACCGCAGAAAAGGCGATCCCGTTTCCCCATGCAGCTTCCCCACGGCCGCGATCGCATGCTGCGAACGATTCATGGTGAACGCCTCGAAACCGAGCGGCTGCTCAAGCACATTGCGCTGCACATCGCTCAACGCAAGCGTGCTCCGTGCGAATTGATACGACAGCAGCAACTCGCTCCCTCCAAATTCCCAGAGCCTCTCCGCGCGTGCCCGCACGGTGTTGTCGTCCGAATCCCGCGCGATGGAATGCGTCCCGGCGTCGAGTCGTACATCGCGATCCAGTCTGCTCCACCCGGCGGCGACGAACACGTTGTCCACACCCGCGACGGTGCCACGATACTGAGCACCGGCAATGCTCGATGCCGTGGCGAGCGATTCCGCGTCGCGTTCATTCACATATTCCGCGCCGACAGATCGGAAGTTCAATCGCAGCTTTCCCGCCGAGCCTTCTCCTGAAGGAACGTCGAATCCGAGGTATGCCGAATGATTGAGGAAGGTGTTCAGGAGCTTGTCTTCAGGTACGTCATCGAAGGCCCGCTTCGTCGCTCCGTTTCGCACGCTATAGCTGCCGTTCCACCGGCCGAACCTCCGATACAGTTGAACGCCCCACGTTCCGGCGTCCCAGGAGCCGATCTGCTGCTGGACTCGAATCGTATACGGGCGCTCCTCCCTTGGTACGATGTTGATGACGCCTGAGAATGCATCGGAACCGTACAATGTGGTGTTGCTCCCCTTGATCAATTCGAAACGTTCGATATCGGCAAGATCGATCAAGGAAAGATCGAAGCTGTTGTCGCTGCTTTCGTTGATCTTCATGCCGTCGTACAGCACGATGACGTCGTCGGGATTGCCTCCGCGCATGGAAAGGGTCTTCCGCCCGCTGAACTCCTCGTCGACCTGAATTGCGTGGTTGTTTTGCAGGAGGTCGCCGGCATCGGTGAAACCTCGCCCTTCGAAATCCCGTGCCTCGATGTTGGTGACGGAAAGCTGGATGTCGCGAGCGGCGATCCCCTCGGGACGCCGGCCCGAGATCTCTGCCGTTTGGAGGGGAATGATTCGGGGTTCGAGCAGCACTGTGGGTTTGCCGCGAAGTTCGCCGATGCTCAACTGCACCTGGTCATACGAGACGTGGCGAAAGGTGATGAGCTGGTCGTCAGCGGCTTCGGGAATCAGCAATACGAATCGTCCCGCCGCATCGGTTGTGGCGCCGCCGCGGTTCTCCACGGAAATATTGACGTCACCAATGGGCTGCCGTGTATTGTTGTCCAGCACTGTACCGCTTATTCTGACCGTCTGTGCAGACAGCATGGGCGCGACGATGAGCATAAGCAGCACGTGCGCGATGCGGAGCCCAATCCGCCGTGATAACGCGCCTGTCCCCTTGCTTGTCGATTGCCGCCTCATGCCTGGCTTTCCTCATGTCATTAATCGCGGAGTGTCGGCTGTCTGCTTCGCCTCAAGGTACGGTGCTTGCCGATCCACGTAGTTGATCACCATTCAATATAGACACCAATTATGCAATATGGTTTCGAAAATACGTACGCGGATTTTCGCGGAAATCAAATGCGTACGCGGATTTTCGCGGATCAAGGCGGATTAGTGCGGATAAGAGTTTTTAAGGGTGGGTGCCGCTAACGCCATGCGTTCCGTGAGGCACCCTGTTTTGGGCTGCCCTGTCTTGTCGTCGCGTTTGTCTCCTGATGCGGTGCGGTCGATCCGTCAGATTCCTCGAAAATCGCCGCAAACCTGTGTCAAGCGCACCAATATAAAAAGCTCTTATCTGTGAACATCCGCCTTGATCCGCGAAAATCTGCGTACGAATTCATTCGCGCTGTGTTTACCGCATAACGCTGAAAGGCCGTGAGATTTTCCTTCCTTCGGTTTCAAGTACCAGGAAGTACACCCCGGGATTCAGTGAGCGTGTATCGAATGTCTCGGTATGGAAACCCTGCGCGCGGCGTTCATTGGTCACGGTGGAAACGACTCTGCCCGCGGCATCCACGACAGTGATGCGGACATGCGATGATTTGCTCAGGGCAAATGGAATGTGGGCCGCCCCTGATGCGGGATTCGGATAACTTTGCAGCAGATCGAATTCGAGAATCGTACCCGCAAGATCATTCACCGCGACCGGATCGAGCGTACCTTCACCCTGCAGAGTGACGTACAGCGTACCGGCCGTACCACTGAAGGTCAGTACGAGACGCGCCTCCCGGAACCCGACTGCGGACGGAGTGAACGTGACGGGAATCGGAATCTTTCCCATCGAGGAGATTGAAACGGGAAGCGTCAACAGCCCGATCCCGAAATCTCCGGCATGTGTACCTTCGATGGAGGCGGTCAGCAGTTGAACCGACGAAGGGAAACCATTCAGGATCTCGACATTCCGTTCCCTCTGTTTCGTGATCTGCACGATGCCGAACACCAGAGGCTCGACAAGGGCTTTCACCGCCTGTCGCGTTGCACGTACGACGATGGATTGTTGCGCGACCTTGGTGCAATTCGCGTTGGACACGGTGCAGCGTACGGTGTATATCCCCGTAGCCATATACCGATGCGAGGCTTGAGCCGTCGTCGCCGTGCCTCCGTCGCCGAAATTCCAGCTGAATCCGCTGGCGTCGGGTGAAATCGCGCTGCACGTCAGTGTCGGATCTTCGTCGAAATACAGGGTGTCCGCGGAAACTTGCAGTTGTACCGTCAGCTCGGGCACTACGAGGGTACTCATTTGCGCCCATCCGGCGCCAACGAAATTTTCGTTGAGCAGAGAAACGGTAAACGGTCCCTCCGCGGTTGGAGTGATCACCGCCTGCGTTCCGGAAGCGAACCACAGCGGATGCGTCGCATCGAAAGGTGGTCCCTGTGCGCGAACCGCTGTCGTGTCGCCACTGAACCAGTGCAGGAGTCCAGGCAACGTTCCGCTCGATTGCAGTGTCATGCTCGATCCCACGCATGCGGCGAGTTTGGGGAGAATGGCCGGCGTGGGAACAGGTGGAATGGACGTGATAATGGAGGTTTTGGGATCGCCGACGACGACCGCCATCCACGAAATCGTGGGATTCGCCATGTAATAACTTTCCGCGAGATTGTATCCGCGCGTGTAGCGATCGAAAAGATAATTCACCCAGGTCAGCGCCACGGTGTACGGTTCGAACACGTACCCGCTGACGCCGATGCAGCCTTCGGCGATCAGATCCGCGATGCGCGACTGACCCGCCTCCTGCCCGGGAATGAAATTGCGTGCCGACGTGGAAACATAGGTTTCGGCGAGTGAGCCGGGAGTCCAGGTGAACAGCGGCCGCGCGGATTGCGTGTAGTGGTGGTCGTAGTGATCGTTCGATCCCCAACTACCATAGCCGATTACATTGCGCTGATTTGTCACGAAAATCGAATCCCTGTTCAGCAGCACATTCCATCCGCGCGAGGTCATCAGGTTGCCCGCGAGTTCCAGATTGTTGTCATAAGGATCAAGTTGAATAGGTTTGGGATCGCGATCGAACACGAACAGCGCGCTGTCCTTATCCACTAATGTGAAAGGACCGCTTCGGTCGATAAGTGAGAAGACGTCTTCTTTGGTCAAGCCGATGAGCCGTGTCGTCAGGTACAGGTCGTACGTCGTTGGCGGATTGGAGAAAGGAACGATGTTTTTCCGACCGTATGGTTCGTCCCTCCTGAAATAGGCATGGACCCGAACGGTGGTCGGTGTGGGAAAAAGCGAATTCAGTCCGATATGCGTGGCGTAGCTCCCGAGAATCAGCATGATTTCCGCATCGAACGAAGCGTTTTCCCATACATCCGCGGCGCTGACACGCAACGGCACGCCTTTCGTCGTCACGAAATAGTTGATGCTGTCCCTGAGTCCGGTCTGTATGAGATACGCCTCGATCTGCGCGCGGATTGGCGCGAACTCGGCTGTCGTGATCGTCTCCTTGGCGGGGGCGTCGATATGAATGATGTTGCGAATCGGTACATTACGCTTTGCCGCGAAATACGCGCCGATCGCCGTGGAATTGGTGTCGTTGTCGTTGATGATAAGGGCGACGTCGTTGTAGTTCACCGGCGCCTGGGCATAAGCCATCGCGGTCGCGCAAATGAGAGCGAGTAACATGGCGCAATATTTCATTGAGAATACTCCTTGTGGGTGGTCGGCGATGGACCCGGAATCATACTGATGGTTGTGGATGGAAAACTCCGCAACATGTCACATGGAAATTACGAAGGAGCGCGGCCACGGACAAACGTTTTACCTGCCCGGATCATTAACATTCGATGAATATTTTTTTATGATACAACGACCTTCACATACATTCCCGCGCCGCGTTCTTCTCGCCGCACTGCTGCTGTTTCTGTTGCCGCAGCTCCGCCTCGGCGCGCAGCCGCATGACACCGGACCCGATCCCTGCGGCCATCAGTTGATGAAATCCGGCGACGCGGCAAACCCGCTCGTCTGGAGCTACGGTCTGGACGCGCTTGTCTCCGACTTGCAGCAGTGGTCCATCAGTCCGTTCATGTCCATCGACGTTATCGGACGCAGCGTTCGCGGACTGCCGCTCTATCATGTCGTGCTCACCAATCCTGCTTCGTCGGTGAAAAAGAAGCGCATCTGGATTCACGCCCGCACGCATCCGATCGAATCGGAGTCATCCTGGGTCGCGCGTGCGATCGTCAATGAGCTTGTTTCCGGGTCGGCTCTGGCGACCTCGATACTCGATAATTGCATCGTCCATATCCTGCCAATGCTCAATCCCGACGGTGTGCAATTGCAATATCCGCGCGAAAACGCGAACCACATCGATATCGAAAGCAACTGGAGCGCGGCGCAGCCTGAAGCCGAGGTCGTGGCGCTCAGAAGGCATCTGGAGCTATTGATGCGGACCGCCTCTCCCATTGATGTGGCGCTCAATCTTCACTCCGCGTTTCAGTGCCGCCGTTACTTCGTCTATCACGATCCGGCGGGTACTTCGGAATTGTTCTCCACCCTCGAGCGGCGGTTTATCGACATGGTGCGGGCGCGTTTCCCGGGAGGAATCGAACCCTACGACTACTTCGTCACCTGGACGGCCGGTACACCCGACCGTTATCCCGAGAGCTGGTTCTGGCTCAACCACGCCGAGCGCGTCATGGCGCTGACGTATGAGGACATGAATTGCGCCACATCCGGCGAATATGAGCGAACGGCCAGGGCTCTCCTCGGAGGCGCCATGGAGTACATAGGCTCCGTCACGCCTGTGCATGCGTCGGACGCCGCCGATCCTATCCACCTTCCGTCGGTGGCGGCCGTGTATCCTCAGCCCTTCTCCGCCGTTTCGCATGCACGCCTCCACGTGGCGGTACGCATGCCGGAATCCGGCGCCACTGTGCGCGTCGATGTGCTCGATGCGCTCGGACGCATCGTCTCCCGTCTCTGGGATGGCCACATGTCCGGCAGCCATATTCTCCTCGTCGCCGCCGCTGATCTCGCCCCCGGTGTGCATTTCATACGCATGGACGCGGGCGGCACGCTCCACGTGAAGCCCTTCCAGGTACTCAGTAATGGATAATTGATAATTGACAATTTAATGAACAATTGACAATTGAAATCGTCAATCGCAGATCCACAAATCGTCCCGCCTTCGCTTTCGCGTACCGACGCGTGTGCCATTTACCGTTAATGCTTCGGCGGGCGTTCCGCAATCGTCAATCCAAAATCGTCAATCCACAATCTTCATTTCCGTACCACGAAACCAGTAGCGCCGACTTCTCCGTTCCTCTCGACGATGAGAAACAACACGCCGGCGGGCAGCGTGCGTGCGGCGAGGGGGAGGACAAGCGTTCCCTTGTCGATCCATCCTGTGAATACGCTGCCGTGCTCGCGTCCAAGCAGATCGCGAATCCTGACGTCGACCATGCCGGCTTCGGGCGCTTCGAGCGTGATCGTGCTGTGGTCCGTCACGGGATTGGGATGTACGCGAACGTCGAGAGGAGAGGTAAGACGCAATCCCTCCGGGTGACGGCACGATGTATTGATGCACACGAGGCCGTCACGTCCAGCCACTGCGAGCGGGTATTCGCCGGGTACGCCTGCGTTGCCCTCGCCGCGCTCGAACACGACATCCAGACAAACCTGTTGTGCGCCATCCGCGGTCAGTTCGAACACCGCCAGCGTCCCTGTGTCGCGCAATGGCGCGGCACTGCTCGCACGCCAGGCGATGCGTCCGGGAATCGGCTCCGTCGCCGTCAGTGTCGCCGCGGCGGGAAGCGCGCTCCCGCGAAACACGACGCCGTCATAACGCAGCTCCGGTGTCGCGAAGGTGAACTCGCCTTCGACGACGTACAGCGCCGAAAACTCCGGCAGTGAGTCCAGAAACAGTTCCAGCGTGCCCTGGCGCCCGGGATTCAGCATGAGCGCGGGGCGCGTGAATCCCATCGCGATCGATTCCTGCACTCCCGCCGCACTGACAGGCAGGACGGGCGCCAGACCGCAGGGAGCGACGATGCGGAGGCTGTCCAGCAGTGGTCCGGCGGAACCCGGCCGTACGCTGATGCGCACCGCCACGCTGTCGCCGGGTGCGATGAAAAATGGACGCCCTGCGGGACCGCTGAGCGTGACGCCGGGAGACGAAAGGAGGAGATCGCTTACCTCGGCTTCGACCATGCCTGTGTTTTTTAAAAAGACCACGGTATCCCGTAACGATCCGACGGGCTGAGGCGGGAACGACAGGGCGGGTATGCTCCACGCCAGACGCTGCGTGAATGCGGAAACGCGCAACGTGTCGTATACCGTTTCGCCGCCGTCGGAATCGAGGCGCAGCACGGCCTGCCACACTCCCTCGCCGGGAAGCGAAAAACGCAGTGGAAGCCTGACGTTACCGCGCCAGGGCAGGACGGAAGGAACAGGGTTGCTGGGCAGTGTGATAATACCGGGAGTGGCTGAAGTCAGCGCAATCGCGGTAATGGTCAGGTCGCCGCCGAAATCATGTTCGTTGGTTACGGTAAGGAATGTGTCAATGGTGACGGGGTCGCAGATGCGAAGCGGACCGAACTCCGTGCGCATCCTTGATGGCATGGCCACACGGATCTCGTCGAGGGCATGCTCGTTGAATGCCGCTCCGCACGCTGCCGAAAATCCGAGGAAGCCGTCGAAGGGATCGAGTCCGGCGGGAGTGTGCGACAGCCGCTGTACGCCGTCGATCCATACGATGATCGTGCCCGCCCGGAGACGGATATGGAACGTATGCGTACGCCCGTCTTCAATTGTCGGTACCGCAAGCAGCTCCGAGATCAGGTGGTTGCTGCTCACGTCCTTGATAACCGCGACGTGCTCGTGATTCGGATCTCCGAGTTCCGGGTTTTGATAGGTATCCAACTCGACGCCGTATCCCAGGCTGCCGTTGAAACCGAGCGTCCCGCCTCCGGTCTCCGGGTAGTCGTCCACGGGTCCGAAAATAAACACCATACCGTCGCCACCGCCGGAATTCGCGGGTGAATTCACGCCGAAAGAAGCGCGGAACGATGCGTCGAAGGAGGCGATATGGAGCGGGCGCCGGAGCAGAATGCGGCCCGTCCGTGAAGGTTGCGCCGGAACCAGGATCATCCTGCCTGTCGCCGCGTCGTGCGAGGTCGCGCTGCCGGTGCGGTAGCGCGCGCTGAGGAAGTTCGAGAAATCGTCCTGCCACACATCCTGCCGCCAGGGCAGCGCCACCTGAGCCCTCAACGGGAGCGCAGCCGCGACGAGCGCGAAAACAAGAAAAAGAAATCGGATATCAAGAGAAAATCGCGTCGAGCACCTGATCGGTATCCGAGAGATTTTCGAAGATGTAATCCGGCTTCTCGACTGACAAACGTTCATGGCTGTATCCTCCTGTCGCAACCGCTATCGTTCGCACATTCATGTGCCGTCCGCAATCGATGTCATGGGGAGTATCGCCGATGATGACGATCTCTTTCGCCCTGAATACGACGCCGAGCTTGTCGTATGCACGCTTTTTTGCGATTTCAGGCAGTTCGTGGCGGTGAAACGCATCGCTGCCGAAGGCGCCGAAGGAGAAATACCGCAGCAGATCAGGGGGAGCGAGCTTGATCCTGGCCCCGCGCAACATATTGCCGGTGAGCAGGGCGCTCGTCGACGCTTCCTCGGCTTCGAGTGCGGTCAAAAGCTCCCGCACGCCAGGCAGGACGGTGATGTTCTGTGCGTTCAAGCGGCTTTCGAGCAGCTCGAAAAAACGATCGAAGAGCTGATCCTTCAATCGATCGGTGTCCTGCTCCGAAACGCCAGCGATAGAGCATACTTCGCGATAGATCTGCTGATCGGTTTTGCCCGCGAAATCGTAGGAGAGCACTCCGACCGTGGCGCCGAAGAGTTCGGTGAATGCCTCACCAAAGGTACGCTTCGCGATTCCATCCGTGGAAATCAGGGTGCCGTCGATATCGAAAAGTACTAGCCGTAAAAATTGCTGGTGAATCATTTGTCCTCAGGTCGTGGCACTGCTCTTGAAAGTACGAAATCCATCAGTCGCGGAAAATGGGTCCCCACGAATGCGAACAATTTCCCTTCCATGGACACGACCACTTCGCGACGTCGATATTTCACGCAAGCGGCAATGGCGCGGGCGACGCGTTCCGGTGGGCTCACAGGTATCTGCCTGCGACGTTTCTGCGGAACGGAGTACGTCATGTTCTCGAAAAACGGGGTGTCGGTTCTGGCGGGACAGACGACGCCGATATGCACGTCGTATGGACGGGCCTCCAGCCGCAGCGACTCCGCGTAGCCCTGGAGGGCGAATTTACTCGCACAGTATGCGGCGTTGAAGGGAATTGCTCGCTTGCCGATTGTCGACGAAATGAGAACGATGCTCCCGCCGCGGCGTTCGATCATGGCCGGCAGCACGGCGTGGACCGTGGCCAGCGCGCCGTCGATGTTCGTGCGCAGCAGCTTTGAAATATCCTCCCACCGGGACATCCACACCGGACCGTACTGTCCGATTCCGGCATTAACCACGGCGACTGTGGGAGGGCGGGCTTCGATAAAAGGGGTGAGAATCGAAATGTACTCCTGTCCGAGTGAGACGTCCGTCCGCACGATGCCGCAGTCCGCGCCGAAGTCGCGACGAAGTTCCGAGGCGAGATCCCGGAGCTTGTCGATGTTCCGGGCGACGAGCAGGCAATCATAGCCGTTCCGGGCGAATAATCTCGCGGTGGCGAGTCCGATACCCGATGTCGCCCCGGTGATGAGCACTGTTTCGCGATGCGATTCCGGCTTGAGCATGGTATCTCGGTTATGGGGGAGGAGGTTCCGGGAACGGCGTGCGCGGCTGTTCTGCATTCGCGTTATTTGCGAATCAATGCTGAAATGTATAAAATTCCATGATTATGTCATTTCCTTGAAAGGAATCCTCCGGTATAACGGATCCATATTGCTACAAGGCTATGAGCGAAAATAAGGACATACTTATCGTCGATGACGAAGAAATGATGGGGCTCGTGCTTTCGGGCGTGTTCGAGGACTCTGGCTACATCGTCAGAACCGCGACAACGGGCGAGGAAGCGCTGCGCATGCTGAGCGAACGACTGCCGAACGTCCTGTTGATGGACATCATCATGCCCGGACTCAGTGGACTTGATGTGCTCCGGCGCATCAAGAGCGTGGATGACGGTATCCCCGTCATTCTCATGACCGCGATGGCTGGCGTGGCAGGTGCTGTCGAGGCCATGCGGAGCGGAGCTTTCGACTACATCGCGAAACCCTTCCGCAACGAGGATCTCGTGAGGATCGTCGATCGCGCTGTGATGGAGAGGCGGGAAAGGAAGGCCGTCACCGAACACAACAGGGAACCGCAGGGCGACCGCGATCCGATTCTCTATGAAATGGGGACGAGCGAAGTGATCGTGGAACTCGCTTCCCGGACGCGTCGCGTCGCGAAGAGCAATTTCGATGTGCTCATCACCGGTGAAACGGGATCGGGCAAGGAACTCATCGCCCGTTCGATTCACTCCATGAGCAGCAGAACGGACAAGCCCTTCATTCCTCTCGACTGTGGCGCGATCCCTGAATCCCTGCTCGAAAGCGAATTGTTTGGTCATGAGGAAGGCGCGTTCACCGATGCGCGATCGCAGAAGAAAGGCAAGTTCGAGATAGCGAACGGCGGAACCATTTTCCTCGATGAAGTGCCCAACATGTCATGGGCTTCGCAGGCGAAGCTGCTGCGCGCATTGCAGGACCGCATTATTTTCCGTGTCGGCGGTTCAAAACCAATCAGCATCGACGTGCGCGTCATTGCGGCAAGCAATACCGACCTCAATGCGATCATCGAAAGGAAGGAATTTCGCGCCGATTTGTTTTACCGTCTGCGTGAATTTTCCATTCACGTTCCGGCGCTGCGCGAACGCCGCGGCGACATTCCCTTTCTGATCGACAAATTCATTCATCAGACGAATCTCGAACTCGAGAAAAATGTCACTGGCTGCACATCCGCAGCGCTCGATCTGCTACTGATGTACGAATGGCCGGGGAACGTCCGCCAGCTCCGTTCCACCATTCGCAGCGCCGTGCTGCAAGCGACCGATGTTGTCGATATCGAGCATCTCGAGTTCATGGAAGTGCAGGGAAGTGTTGGCGCGTCCACGCATCTTGAAGGTCTGGACATGGGCAACGGCGCTCCGTTGAAGGATCACGTCAAGAAACACATCGCACAGATCGAGCGGCAGATTATCCATGAGACGTTGAAGGCGACCCGATGGAACAAGGCGAAGGCAGCACGCATCCTTCAGATCGCATACAACACCTTGCTTTCCAAAATCACCGAATACGATCTTCAAAATCCAAACGGCTGACCCCGCCTCTTCCGTTATAACGGCGGCGGCGCGATAACGACCACAACAGGATGTAGCATGGGCGAGAACGTGGTGTATTCCGTTCTACTCTTCGAGGACGACGCGGATCATGCGAAGCTGACGACGGCTACGCTGACTGCGGACGCTCTCCGCGACTGGCGTGTCGTCAACGTCGACAGCCTCGCCGACGGTCTCGATATCCTGCGTGGCGAGCACTGGGACTGCGTACTGCTCGATCTGAATATCCGTGACAGCAACGGACTCGAGACGTTTCACGCGGTGGCGAACGTCTCCGGTAGCATCCCTGTCATCATTCACTCCGGCGTTCGCGACACCGAACTTGCTCTCGAGGCCGTCCGGGCGGGAGCGCAGGATTACATCATCAAGGATGTCGGTTCACGCGAGCACCTGGTTCGCAGCATGCTCTATGCGATAGAGCGAAAGCAACTGCTTCTTGAACTCGAGCACGCACGCGACAGTCTGGAGAAGCACAATCGCGATCTTTCCGGGGCCCGCGAAGAACTCCGTCAGGAGCGCGATCTCTTCATCGCGGGGCCGGTGGTGGTGTTCAAACGTCACGCAGACGGCGATATGGGAGTGGTGTACGTATCGCGCAATGTGCTGCGCTTCGGATACCGGCCGGACGAATTCACCTCGGGTGCGCGCAGCTACGAATCGATCCTCCATCCCGATGATTTGGAGAGAGTCAACGCGACGATCCGGGAGCGTCTCCATTCCGGCGCCGGGATGATCGAGCAGGAATACCGCATCCTCGATGCCCTCGGCGAAACGGCCTGGCTGAACGATGTCACGCGCGTCACCGTCGATGCTGACGCGAACGCGCTGCTCCAATCCTATATCGTCGACATCAGCGCGCGCAGAAGGGTGGAACATAGCCTCAGCGCCACCGAACTAAGGCTCACTTCCATTCTGAGCGGCATCAATGAAGCGGTGTATGAAATTGATGGAGATGGGGTGCTCACCTTTATTTCGCCTGTTGTCTCAAGACTTCTCGGTTACGAACCTGCGGAAATCACGGGCCGGCCTTTCGCGGATCTGATCGTCGAGGAACAGCGCGCCCACATGCGCGAGATCCTGTTGGATCTCTCGCGCAAGCAGATGGAGCCCTGCGAATTCATGATGCGATCCAGGAACGGTGATATTCGTTTCGTCAATGTTTCCTGCGGAAGTCGGTTCGTGATTGGCGAGGACAGCCGTATCGTCGGGATTCTCTCTGACGTGACCGAACACCGGATGATGAGCAGCCTGGTTCACAGCGCGAGGGAGGAAACCCAGCAGTATCTTGACATCGCGGAAGTCGTGTTTCTGTCGCTCGATACGAACGGCATCGTAACGTTGATCAATAAAAAAGGTTGTGACATCCTTGGATATTCAGAGCACCAGTTGATCGGGCGCGACTGGTTTGACATGTGCATCCCCGAGAATGACCGGGAGGCATTGCGCGGAACGATGCTGAAAGTGTTACAGGGGGGAGCGGATAACGCGGAGATCTATGAGAATCCTGTTCTGACCAGAACCGGCGAAGAGCGAACTATCCGTTGGCATAACTCAATGCTTCGGGATGCATCAGGTATGGTGACTGGAGTACTGAGTTCAGGCGAGGATGTCACGGAGCAGCGTGAGATAGAAGCGGCGATGCGCGGCTCCCGCGAACTCCTCGACCTTGCACTCTGGGGTGGCGACCTCGGTGCATGGGAGTGGGATATCGCGAAGGACGCGGTGATCCTGAATGATCGGGCCGCGACTATGCTGGGCTATGACGCCAGCAACCTCCCTTCCTACACGACCATGCGGCTTGAACTCGTTCCGCAGGAGGACGTCCACCGGCTCCAGTCGGAAATGGAACTCCACCTCGAAGGCAAAACGCCTTTTTATCAGGCCGAGACCTGGATGATCTGCAAGAATGGAGAATGGAAATGGGTGCTTGAACGCGGCAAGGTGGTGCAGAGATCAGGCAATGGATCGCCGCTTCGCGTAGCGGGTACCCTCCTTGATTTGACGGAACGAAAATATGCCGAGATCGCCATCGAGGATAGCGAAAAGAAGTTCCGTCTTCTCGCTGAAAACTCCTCTGACATCATTTGGACCAGTGACACCGATTGGAACCTGACATTCGTCAGCCCTAGCATAGAATACATCGCGGGGTACACAAGCGAGGAATTTCTTGGCAGAAATATGCGCGAGTCGTATCTCGGGATCGATTTCGAGCAGCTTACCGAGGCCTTCGACATTCATCTCGCGGCGCTGCGAGAGGGAGAGACCGTCGAGCGCAGCCTGCGTCTGGAGTTGCGTCTTCTGCGAAACAACGCCGAACCGCTTTGGGTCGAGGTCGTCGCGATACCGATTTTCGACCGTCTGGGAAAATTGCTGTCCATCCACGGAAATACACGCGACATTAACAAGCGGAAGATAACGCAGATCGCTCTGCAGGAGAGCGAGGAGAAATATCGTCTGCTCGTCGAGAATCAGACCGATCTGGTGGTGAAGATCGATCTTGACGGGCGTTTCCTCTTTGTCAGTCCGTCGTATTGTCGGACGTTCGGTAAAACGGAGGCCGAACTCCTTAACAATACGTTCATCCCCGTCGTGCACGAAGAGGACCGCGCCTCGACGCTTGACGCGATGAAAACCATTCTCTTGCCGCCCCATGTCGCATACGTCGAGCAGCGGGCGTTGACTGTCGAGGGCTGGCGCTGGCTGGCCTGGTCCGAAACCGCGGTGATTGATGACAATGGTTCCATCACGGCGATTGTCGGACTGGGGCGTGACATCACGGAACGCAAGATGGCGGAATTCGCGCTTATCGACAGCGAAAAACGCCTGCGCACGGTTATTTCCAATCTTCCCGTCATTTTGTTTTCGCTCGACGCGTCCGGGGTGTTCACGCTTTCTGAAGGACGCGGCCTCGATGCGTTGGGACTACAGCCCGGGGAAGTCGTCGGCAAGCACGTTACCGAAATCTACGGCGACAACGCGGTGGTTCTAAGCAATATCCGCGAGGTACTCAAGGGCGAGAGTCTCGCCTCCATCACGGAGGTGGAGGACAAACAATTCCAGACATGGTATTCACCCATTTTCGACATGCATGGCGCCGTACAGCAGGTGATCGGTGTCGCAGTCGATATCACCGAGCGGGTGCGTACGCAGCGGGAGCTGGACCGTCACCGGAATCATCTCGAGGAACTCGTCGAGGCCCGCACGCTCGAACTCGAGCGCGCCAATGAACGCCTGCGGCGTTTCCGTTTCGCGCTCGACAGCGCGGCGGATAATCTTTATATCATCGATCCCGCCAATCTCACCATTGTGGATCTGAACGACAGCGCCGCCGCCGCGCTCGGCTACAGCCGCGAGGAATTGCTGACCATGAGCCTGATCGACATCGTGCCGACCGGCGAAAGACAGAGCATCCTCTTCACTATAGCCGAGGTGCGCGAAGGACGACAATCCGCGGGCACCCTCGAGACGCACTTCCTTCGCAAGGCGGACAGTACGTTTTCCGCCGAAATGCTCATACGGGAGTTCAGCACCGAGGGCGCTTCGCTGCTGATCGCGACGGTGCGCGATATCACCAGACGAATCGAGGACGAACGCGCGCTTCGCGAATCGGAGGCCAAGTATCGTAATGTTCTGGAAAACGCGAGCGAGGGTATACTCGTCGTGCAGGACTTGTTGGTGAAGTTTTTCAACGACAAGGTTCTTGACCTGACGGGCCTTCCCGCCGAGAAACTTTCGAATTTGTCGATTCTTGAATTCATTCATCCGGAAGATTACAATATTATCCGAAAGTACTACGGTGCCCGTGTGCGAGGCGAGGCGGTACCGGATGGGTACAATGTGCGGATGTTCGACAGCAACGGGACGATCAAATGGATGGAGGTACGCGACGTCGTCATAACCTGGGAGGGACAGCCGGCGACGCTCAGTTTTTTCAACGATATCACAGCCAAAAAGGAGAGCGAGGAGTACATTCATTTCCAGGCTTCGTTGCTCCGAATCGTCCGTAACTCCGTCATTGCTTTGGATGCCAACGGCCGCGTCATGTATTGGAATCTCTTCGCAGAGCAGATGTACGGATTGAAGGCGGAGGAAGTCATGGGCCGCAGGGCGGAGGAATTGCCGCCGTTTGGCAAGGTCTTCGCAGAGCAGGTGCTCCCACAGCTCCGCGCCAAGGGATCGTGGGAGGGAGAGGCCGAGCGTCGCAATAGCGACGGCGGAATTCTGCCCGTCGACTCGCGCTGGAACACGATCGAGATCGACGGCAAGATCCAGGGCTACGTCGGTGTCGGCATCGATCTCACCGACAGGAAAAAACTCGAACGAGAGCTTCTTCAATCCCAGAAACTGGCCTCGCTCGGTATTTTATCCGAAGGAATCGCGCACGAACTGCGGAATCCGCTCGGATATGCATCCTCCGCCGCGCAGCTGCTTCTGACGAAGAACGATCTTCCGGAGGCGCAGCGCAGGAAATACGGGGAAGTCATCTATAACGGGGTCGAGAAGGCGAATAAAATCATCGAAAATCTCCTTCTCATCGGCAAACCCAAAGGGCAGCTGATGAAGGCGAATATCGATCTCAGGGAGCCGATCGCCGAAGCGCAGTCGATGCTGTCCGCGCATCCGATGGCGGTCAATATCTCGCTCGACATCGATCTTCCCGCCGGGATGGCGGTGGTTTTCGGCAACAGAGAGATGCTGGTGCAGCTCTTCTACAATTTATTCACCAACGCTTTGAATGCTCTCAACGGCGAAGGTCTCCTGCGAGTCTGCGGAAGCCGACAGGGGGACGATATTCATATTCGCGTCAGCGATACCGGACCGGGCATACCCGAGGAGATCGCCGAGAGCATTTTCGATCCGTTCTTCACCGCATCCCGGAGCGACAAGGGGATTGGTCTGGGACTCACGCTCTGTTATTTCATCGTCGACGACCACGACGGCTCGATCGAGATCCTCTCCGACCAAATCGAGGGCGAAGAGGGTGCCGTTTTCCTCCTCACCTTCCCGGCAGTCTGAGGATTTTGGAGAGCGGATTTGGAGAGGAAACGAGGGAAATCAAAAACATTGTGGACCAGTGCACCCGTTGGTACGCAATGCTTTGCGCTGCGGAGATCCAGACCCTTCGTACACGCATGGATGCCGGCCCGGCGCATGCGCATCGACGATTGATCATGTGCACCGATAATTCCTGAACGAACAAAACAGCGCCGCGGAATCTTCCTGATTGGACCACGCTCATCGATCTGATCCGAATGGATATCTGTCTGCATACGCTCCCTGAAGACGCATCGACAGGATGAAGCCCCGGAAACTCGAAAACGGGCTCGCGTATGTTGGTATGTACGCGTCATTGGGCCAAACTCGAGGGACGCGACGGGTTGCGTCCGCATACCGCGATTCCTCGCCCCGGCACCCAATCCCCAATCCGCAATCAGAACTTCCACACACCGCGAATTCTCGCGCTTGGCACATAAATGGGGAAATCATGAAACAGCGTGGGCTCCATCACAGATGGCACGGCAGAAAATAGGATGCAAGGTATCCGAATTGAAACCGGGCTGGTTTTTCGTTCCCCTCCTCTTGCCGCCATGTTCCCTATCCCGGTCACGGAAAGGCGTCCTGCAACCTGATCGATCGATCATCGGACATTCGCGAAAAAAAACGTTTCCGGATTTTATTCAATCCACTCCCTATGCAGTGCGATGCATAGGTGCGCAACGGGTTGCATATCAATCCGGTGCGAGAACGGCCGCGCACTGCATTGAGATACAGGATATACCATATCAACATTAATCAAATAGAGATCGCATAAAAAGTATAAGTGTCATAACACATTGATAAATAAGAAGATACAGCGAGTGTGCCGAAAGTCTAATCAAGAAGAGGTCTCAATAAAAAACTTTGGCATGGTTCGTGCGGCTTGGTGGCCAGTTGAGCCTTTACACGAATCCATCTTGAGGAGTTACTATGTCGACAACGAGACTTCGCGTATCATCCGCCTTGCTTGCAGCAGGGCTATTTGTTTTTCTTTTCGGGAGCAGTAACGCTTTCGCAGCCACCAAAACGTGGACCGGCGGCAACAGTACCTGGGAGACAGCCGGGAACTGGAGTCCCAGCGGTGTCCCGGGCGCCGGAGATGACGTTGTCATCCCGGGTGGTCTCGGCGCCCAGATCAGTTACACTGGCGCCAAGTCGGTTTTGAGTATGTCTATCACCGGTACAGTGGTTCTGGTCAGCAACGATCTTATAACTGTGACTGGATCGCTCGTTGTCGGAAGCGCTTCAGGTTCCGCCGTCGGGACTTTGCTGCTTCAATATGTGAACAGCAGCGGCGGATTGATGCTCGATGTGAATGGTTCGCTCGTTATGCAGTATGCCGGATCCACCATTCAAAACTCACAGGTCGTCAATCGCGATATCACTATTCAGCTTGACGGTACCATGTTCATGGTGGATGTGACCTGTTATGTCGGAAACGTGGGAGGCGGAGCGAGCATCTTCACGACGATGAACAGCAGCAGTGCGCTGTTGAGCGCGGTACGTTTCGAGAGCGATCTCAATTTGCCCACCGGTCTGCTTCTCGGCAATAACGACCTTTATCTGGGTCTCTATGCGGATCTCTTCACCCCGAATGCATCCGAAGGTATTACCGGGAATTTCGTCGAGACCTCAGGCACCAATTCTACTCCCGCAGGTACATTGCGCAAACAGTTTTCCGCGGTTGGCGATGAATTCTATTTTCCTTTGGGTCCAGCCGGTGGAAGAATGAGCCCGATTACGTTTAAAGTGGTCTCTCCTACTCAACCCTCCGCTTTTTCCGGTGGCACTCCCTGGCCGCATATCTCCGTCCGCTGTGTGCTCAACTCCGGCGGTCAAGGTGGACATCCCGAAAACCAGCAGCAGCAGAAAGTATGGGTGCATTGGCCGGTGCAAGGTTACGGCCTGGCCTGTCCTGGCATCCACTGGGCGGGACTGATGAAGTTCCATAACGCGTATCGCAGTGGAAGTGCGAATGATCTCTTTTCAGCACGTTATACAGATAACTATGAGGATGTCGGCGCTGGAGGCGGCTGGGTCCTTACCGGCAGCGTGCAGGTGTTTAACACGACCGGTGATATTCGCTCCGTCCCGTTCGGACCCTGGCTCTCCCCCTACACAACACCCGGAATGCCTTGCTGGGGTGATTTCACCGTCGGTCAGGGAACTCAGGGCAGCGATCCCATCCCCGTCGAACTCACCTCCTTCGCCGCACGGTTCGTGCGCAACAATGTGCAGCTGAACTGGCAGACCGCCACCGAGCTGAATAATTACGGTTTCGCGATCGAGCGCTCGTTCGACGGCAGGCTCTGGGATGAGATCGACTTCGTGGAAGGCACAGGCAATTCCTTCAGCCCCAAGTCCTACACCTACACCGATATCCTCGACGACGAGTTGCGCCGCATTCCTCAGTTCGCGTATCGTCTGCGTCAGATCGATCGCGACGGGGCCACCGATTACTCGGATATCGTGTTCGTGAAAACGGGCGTTGCCCCGGTCAGTGTCGAGTTGTACAGCGCTTATCCTAATCCTTTCAATCCGAGCACTACGATCAGCTTTTCCGTCCGTGAGTCCATGCCCGTCACCATGAAGATATTCAACCTCTATGGTCAGGAAGTGGTCACCCTGCTTGAAAATGCTGAAACCGAGTCTGGGTTCCATACGGTCGGCTTCAACGGCGACAATCTTCCGAGCGGTTCCTATATGGTGGTGCTCAGTGCGGGCGGTACGCGCCAACAGCAGCGCCTGGTCTTGAACAAGTAACATTCGACGAAACGGCTCCGGCCGGGGGGGCGGTCCCCCGGCCGGAGAACCATAAAAGGATCGGAAGGTAGAAGAGCATGTTCACGGATGCATACGAAAACAAGATCGATAAGCGAATTCGAGGAATGGAAATCCCGTTCTCATTTTCCAGAAGATCGTATCCCCTGAATCCCTGCGCGACGGTGACGTTCACGTTGGAGGAGACCCAGGAAATCACATTAAAAATTTACGACTCCTATGGTCGAGTGATTCATACGCTGTACGAGGAGGTTCCGATGAAGCCAGGGTATCACGAGCTTCAATTGTACGGGGATGTATTCCCCACCGGTGCGTGCTACGCGCGTCTCCACACCAAATACGGCGTACAGCAGCGGACACTGATATTGAATTCAAGTTACCCCTGAACAACGACAGGTGCCCATGGCGACAGGATAAGATGAAAAGAGAGAGAGAAGGAACCTCCCTGTGAAAACCGGGAGGTTCTTTGTTATTATCTCTTCGGATCAAATTCCCCTCCGCCTGCGACCAGATCAAAGTGATTCAAACAGGTGCTACCCCGATTCTTGCGGCGGGGTAGTTCATCGGATTTACGGTCGTCTGCCGGAATCGAAGATGTTCTGGCCGTGATTTCCGATTCTGACGGACGTGCGAAGTCTGCATAATTCCATCTTCACGGCACAGAGGTGGTGCTGCGACTGCGGAGTCAAGAAGAAAAAGACAGCCGTTCGGTGAAAACCGGAAGGTCCTTCATTACAGTTCGGGAAGGAAATCCAGCCTCGCCGTCGCTCGCTCGGTACAATTGCCGATTTTCAGCCATTTGCAAGGATTTCCGTGCATCTGCGGCTTCCAGGTATGCGGAGCCGCTGCACCGGATGCAGGGAAAATCGTGCGAAATCGCGCCTCCGCGACAGCGGCAATATTTTACTATTCAATTCATTCCCTATGCAATGGATTGCGGCGTGGCTCAATCGAATGCATACCATGAGCTGAAGCATGCGGCGAAAAATCTCACTTGCCTGCCCGCCATGCATAGAATGGACACTTCGAGTAACACTTCAAATGAATTCGTGAATCTTTTGTCATCGCGACCGCGGAGCACCTGGTTTTTCTCGCCGATATGGCAAATCAGGATAGCAGACAACCCTCCCCTAATATCTGGCATGCTTTTGGCTGTATGAGGGGTAATTCCATCTGTTTACTTGACATAACACTGAAGAGGAGAGAGACTCATGAGATCTCAGCGACTGTATCATTGCATCGTCTGCCTTTTAACGGTGGCGATAGTGTTCCTATATGGGACGCAAACAGCAAACTCGGCCTTAAGAACCTGGACGGGCGGCGGCAGCCTTAATACGCTGTGGTCACTTGATGCCAACTGGGGCGGGACCGCGCCTGTGGCCGGAGATGATGCGCTCATTGGAGATGGTTACACTGTCACAATTGGTGCAGATGCAACAATAGCCAATCTCACGATCACCGGGAATGTGACGTTTGTCAGTGATTACACACTCACAGTCGCCACTTTGTATATCGGCTCATCCCCCAACGCAGGTACATTGCGTCTTGATTACCTCACTGTACGAGATGTAAATCTTCTGGAAGTCAACACCTTGCTCAATTTGCAATACGCAGGCTCGACGATTCAGCATGCACGATTGAATTCCACCTACGATGTTCGAATCAAGGTCAATGGTGGAATCAGAATGGCGAATGTCACGGACTGCTGGATCGGAAATTCGAGCGACGGACCAAGCGTCACCACCGTGCTCAATGACACGAATCCGTTTGATCAAACAACTTCCCCTTCTTGGTCAAACATACGCTTTGAGGGCGATGTCAAACTACTGGTTCGGGTTGCCCTGGGCCATTGTGATGTCTGGTTGGGCGAGTTCGCAGACATCATCATCGATAGCAAGAATGAAACCTTCGTTTTTATAGGAAGTGATCTCGAAACTAATACCGGACACATCGGGCGGCTTATCAAAAGCTGGCTTTATTGGTATGACGGATCCAATAGTGTTTGGAAGGACCCAGGTAATACCAATCCCGACCTCTATTTCATCTTTGAAGTAGGAGAAGATGCCGCAAACGGAAACATGCCTGTGGCGGTGAAGCTGAACGAGGTAGTCGGGGATGGTTCGCCTTCGCCTTTCAAGGGCGTGTCTGTTAGGTACGTCAACTTACGACATCCGGGGAATCAGGCGGATTCCTCCAATGGCAACAAAGTTGTGCACAGATATTGGGTTGTTCAACCTGTTGGATTCAAGCAGTATGACATAAGTAATGACATCTGCTACGGAGCGAGCTTTGAACCAAGCGACGTCAAGACGCCCAGTGATGCATACGCCGCCATTTACTCCGATAACTGGGAGCAAAACCAGTCTTATTTTTCGTGGTTCAATTATGGCGCCACGCCATACGGCTCTGGTTTTAATATTAAAGGACGGACGTTCTGTAGTATGTGCCCGACATACTATTTCGGAGATATCACAATAGCTGATGCCAACAATCCTACGCCCGTCGAACTCACCTCTTTCTCCGCGCGCTATATCCGCGACAATGTGGAGCTGAACTGGCAAACGGCGACGGAGCTGAACAACTACGGTTTCGCGATCGAGAGGTCGCGCGACGGTGAGATCTGGGAGGAGATAGACTTCGTGGAGGGCGCGGGCAACTCGTTCAGTCCCAAATCCTATACTTACACGGACCTGCTCGATTCGGATCTGAAGAGTGTCCCGCAACTGGCCTACCGTCTGCGTCAGATCGATCGGGACGGGACCACCGACTACTCGAATATCGTATTCGTCACGCTGGCGGCGTTGCCGGCGGGTGTGGAACTTTACGACGCCTATCCCAACCCCTTCAACCCGAGCACCACGCTGACGTTCTCGCTCGATGCTCCAGTGCCGGTAAAGGTCCGGGTGTACAACGTCTTTGGACAGGAGGTCGTGACCCTTCTGGACAATGCCGAACTGGGGGCTGGCGTGCATACCCTCGCCTTCCGCGGATCGGCGCTGCCGAGCGGATCGTATGTGGTTGTGCTCAATGCGGCGGGCGTCACGCGCTATCAGCGCATCGTTTTGAACAAGTGAGGTAAGAACAAGAGAACAACACATTCTCCAGGATCATGCCTGCGACCGTTTGCATGACCGAAACCGACGAACACTGACGGAAACAGGATTGTGTCGGTTCGGATGCGGGAACGATGAGTAGCGGCATATCCCTTGCGGCGCGGGCGATCCCGGAGAGTGACCACATTGAGGAGAGAAGGCATGTTCAATAATCAGGTGCTCCGTAGACCGCGCAACGGGTCGGCGAGTTTGGAAATCCCGTTCACGTTTTCGCAGCAATCCTATCCGTTGAATCCGAGCGCGACCGTGACGTTCACGCTTGAAGAACAGCAGGAAGTATCGCTCATTATTTACGACTCCTATGGACGGATTATCCATACACTATACGACAATGCGCTTATCAACGCAGGCTATCACGAACTTCAACTGTACGGTGATGCGTTTCCGGCGGGCGGCTGTTACGCCCGGCTCCAGACCAGACATGGTATTCAACAACGCACGCTGATCCTGAAAACCAGCAGATCCTGAAAAGGAGGGCCGCGGATGGCGAAATGAGTAGATTGAAGAGAGAGAGACGAACGCCCTCCCTAGTGGAGGGCGTTTCGTTTGTATGAGGTATGTCGCCTCGCCACTGCAAGGCGATTGCATGATGACGGGAAGGAAGTGTTTCAGCATGCTTGATGTCATGAGTAGGAGCCGCCTGAGCAAAGGAATTCGATTTCACTCTCGTCAGGATCGGTTGCTCGTCAAAGGGCGATTGACGATTGTGTGCATGGGAGTACGATACCCCGCTGTAGGAATAACCAAGCAGCCAGTGCCGGGGAGTGCGCACCATTATTCAAGTTCTTTCCTGTCTTCGTCACTCCAACCGCGTCCAGGAGGTGAACTGCTTATTATCAATGAGGTACAGTGATTTCGTACTGCGTCCCGGGTGGTGCACTATCATCTCATGGCCTACGCGGAGTGCGACGTCTTCCTATGGTTTCGGTGGACAGACTGTGCTTCCTGCTGTGCTTTGTTCCCGATGCCCGTAGCGCTAAAAAGAATGACGGCTCCGCTGCTTGCGCAGAGAGCCGTCATGTCAGGGGTGGTTGGAGAGGAGGGACCGTCGTTGGCAGCCGCTGGCGTCCTTCCGAACCGTTATCGGGTGACGAGGATATGTTTGCGGATCACGCCTGAGGTGGAATGAAACTCTATAAAATAATTGCCTGGCAAGACCGCAGTCATCGAGAGTGGAATCAGTTGCGTACCTGCGTTCAAATCCAGTGTCTGCGTGAACTCGGACAGTCGCCGACCATAAGCGTCATACACATTGAGGGTCCCTGCGCTGGCTTCGGCGAGGCTCAATTGTAACGTGGCTTCTGTGCGCACAGGGTGCGGGAACACTTGCAGGCTGTTCGGCGCGGGGCGTTGATTGATCGAAAGTATGGAAGAGAGCGTTGTTGTTCCGTCGCGATCCAGTTGCAGGAGGCGGTAGTGCAGTGTGCTTCCTCTGAAGAACGCACTGATTGCGGGGTCGATATACGAGTAATCGCGTGGTGCATAGCTTTCGCCGGCACCGATGACAAAGGCTACGTCTTCCCATTCCTGCTTGTCGCCGGAGCGCTGGATGAAGAAGCCGAAATTCTGAAGCTCCGTCTCGGTGCGCCATTTCAGGTGAACATCTTCACCATGCAATAAGCCGGAAAACGAGCTGAGTTCAACGGGCAGAGGAGCTATTTCCCCATCATCAACGATGACGTTGAAACGGCTGAGGATAGTGTTTATCGGTGTGACAAAGGTATAATACAGACCGCTTTTAGCAAAGACCAGGCCCACAGGTTTCGGAGTATTGCCATCCTTGACAACCAGGGAACCCGAATCGCCGCCATCGGCGAATGTGCCGGGACTTTGGATAACAATTTGACCGGAAAAGTAAGCGGTGCCTGTCGAGTAGGTGACGGAAATAGACACATTCAGTGCGGAGACGTATCCCGTGGTAAGACCAGTGCGTTTTCCGTACTTCTTAACGTTCATATTCATCGATGCATTGGCGGTGGTGCTTGAAGGCGCACCGTACCCATCCACAGGTGTGCTGGCCTCAACGAGCATCGGATTGATTCTCACGAGGGCGGCGTCCATGGCATTGGGATTTGCCGAGCCATAGGTGATCGGTTGATAATCGGCGAGACGACCAATGGTGTCGGTAATGATCTGGGCGCAACCGACATCTCCCCGGCCTGGCTGTACGATGAGTTCGCCCATACTCGCCGCGTTCATTCGTGCGAAAACATGATTGCAGGATAGGACGAAATAGGAATTCCCGCTTTTCATCCGCGCACCGATTGTCCCGGCACCGCAATCATTCCAGTTGCCTGTAGAAGTGCCAATTGAGCTGGGTCTCGCCGCCGTTGTGCTCGCTTCGGTCGAGAACGATTTACCCAGGCTCGTGTTTTCGTCGGCTGCGATCGCAGGGGTGACCTCACCGATGACGCGACGGATAACCGATATCCCTTCGATGCGATCCGGGAGGGCGTTCATTTCCTCATCAGTCCGGGTGAACACGATGATTGCCAACGAGCCGTCATCCGAAAGCCCCGTTCCGGTGCCATTCACGTTGGGTATCTCCATCAGTTCCTTGGTATGACGATCCTGCACGTCCATTACAACACGAACAGCGGGATCGTCAGTCGAGAGCGACTGATTATCGGATTTGTTCTGCGGCGCCGCGCAGATCCGCGATGGCATGCAGAAGATGATCAGAAGAGCGACCAGGGTAAACACACTGGCTTCGATCACTATCCTGGGAGTTTCAATTTTCCGCTTCATAATAAACCTCAAACCTTCATTGAAAACCTGTAATGTCCAGCTTCGTCGCGGCGGAACATCCGCTGACTATATGCAATCTAGCCGAGCAACCTGTCAGCAAGCTGAATTAGGGATTACAGAGTCCTTACAGTTAGGTTACGATTGTCTGACATAGGGAGGAGGGGACATGAAATACGGAGAGACGGGCAGTTTCAGGGAGCTGGCATCCTCAATAGCGCATCTATATTAATATTCGCTTACAGCGGTGATGATTATGCTCCCTGATACTGTTGAGAAAGGACCCTGTTATTTATTGGGCGATCCGGGGGTGAAATCCAAAGGAAAAGGCAGCCAAAGCGGGGATTCAGCGCTGTTGCTACGCTGCAGTTGTGCGAAAATCGCCTGGCATTTCCTGGGTATTCTGCTTACTGAGATGGTATGACGAACCGGAGAAACTGAAAGGCGGTCGTACGAATTTTTGTTTCTCTGAACTATATGATAACTTCCCGGTTCAACTTGTCACATTGCTGGAGCCATTATGCGAACTGTTGGATTGCTCATTACCGTGCTTGTATTAGCCGCGGCCTGCTCGTCCACCAATCCCGTGCTCGAACGAAAAGTGCTCGAATGGCATTCGAAATCGGATTCGAAGGTGATCGATGGAAAAGGAATGTTCTCGAAACCGATGCCGATTGCTGTCGGACAATACACCGTATTCCGTTTGATTGACGGGGACGACCGTTCCGTGGTCCGGAATGCTGTCGTGGGCAAGGAAGGCGGAGGCTGGATTTTCGAGACGTTTTCGCTGACTCCTTCCAGCGAATCCACCACACAGATGTTGTTGACGGGTATCGAGCAAACCGGGGAAACGCTGGATCAGGACAAGCTCGACATTCTCTGGGTGAAGGTTAAAACAGACGATGGAGAGGTGCAGAAAATCGAGGGACCTGCGCTCTCCATCATGAAGGGCACCTACAAGAAGCTCCTCAGCGGAGTGTTCCTGAAATTCAACAAGGATGAAGGAATCGCTGCCATCAAGGTTCCGGCGGGGACGTTCAACGATTGCACCAAGGCCATCACGGAGTTCGAATTCCTTCTCTGGTCGAATACCGTCGAAGCCTACTATCATCCCGTGGTGCCGCTCAACGGTCTCGTGCGTTCTGTTTCTCTCGACGACGATTCCATCATGGAACTGGTCGAGTATGGCTTGAGCGGAGCGAAACCCGCGTTTTAATCGGTTGAAACGCTTGAAGCGAGTCCCAATACCGCAGTACGTTATGGAAGACGCTCCGGTGCTCCACACGAACACCGGAGCGTTACATTTTTCAGAGATCCGGAATGACGTATGTCCTTCCAGTCCGGTTCTTCCTTACGCTTGGCTCCATGCAGGCGCGTTTTGGTGAAACCGCGATGGATGGCGCCCTCCCGTTCGAAAATGGGAATGTCCGCTGCCGCACGTTCTGGAGCTATGAAATTGACGACGTCTATCCGGGCGGCCGCGAATCTACACTCCGCGACACAGAAGCGATCACGACCCGCTAACCGAAGGTGATCCACGCATCGAATTCTCAGCGCAGGCCGACAGAAAAGCGTTGCCGATGCAATCTTTCAACGGAAACCCTGCCGGGAGGCGTTCGGGATGCCAATGCAGCAGGAGAAGGAAGGGTTTGCCGAGAGGTTGCGCCCATTCCAGCGCTTCCGGAAGTCCGTCGGCGCTGCGCGCGGAAACAGCGAACCGCGGCGGAATAAGTTCCACACCCTGATGATGGGCGCTGTTGACCGTGCCGGTGCGTTCGCCGCTGATGGCTTCGAGCAACGTGTCGCGTTCTATCACAATCTCGTGCAGGCGATCATTGTTGCCTAGCCGGTGATGGCCGTCATATCCGACGGACGGAAGGTCCGGAATCAGTGTTCCTCCGAAGGCGACAGTGGCGATCTGCAGACCGCGGCAGATTCCCAGTATCGGCAGCCCGCGTTCCACCGCGATCTTGATCGATAGAAGTTCGATGGCATCACGTTGCGCATGTACTTCGCAAAGATTTCTCGCGTCCTCGCGGCCGTACAGCGAGGGATCGGGATCGACGCCCCCGGGGAGCAGCAGTCCCTCCGCGACAGCCATTGTTTCCTCCGCCTCCCCTTCGTTGGTTACGAAGCGGATATCGACGTCTTTACGCAGCGACCGAAGCCACGTCACATAATTGCCATGTTGGGAAGGATCGGTCGTGGTGCAGGCGATAACGGGCATGCGTTCAGGCCAGGGTGGAGTCCTCAGGAGCGCCTGCGGGACCGGGATTCAGACGGGATTCCATGTCCAGCAGGTAGTCCCAGGAATAAATGCCGCTGTCGTGTCCGTCGCCCCAGGCGGCGGCGACGGCATAGTTGCCGATGGGTGAAAGTTTTTTAAGTTCATACTTGTCCGGCGTCGCGATGGGCAGCTGCATAGGCATGCGAACTTCACCGAAAATATCCGATTCGCCTCTGCAGCCGGCACAGGGGCACTCATCGCGGAAATGCTGCAGCGACATGCGCGTTATGTGTCCATCGGACCATATGATACGCAAATCACGCCTGTCGAGGAGTTTGAACTCTTTCGGTGTGGGCGTCATCGCGGAGGGCTATTTTTTCAGCGGATGCGTGGCGTCGAGGACCACCACCGGCATTTCGCCCAGAACTTCCGCCGTGTGCTTTGCGAACGCAGGCACGACAAAACGCTCACCTGGGCGGATAATGTAGTCCGTATCGTCCAGTGAGATCCGCATCATGCCGCTGAGCACAACGTGAAGGGTGTCGTGGTCATGCGAGTGGGGTGGGAAACACATACCGCCGGGATAGCTATACACATAAATGTTGTATCCCTCATCGCGGAGTTGCTGCTTGATGGTTGCGATCTGCTCACCGTCCATTAGTAACTCTCCGATTCATTGGGGAAGGTGCCTGACTTCACGTCCTGAATATATTCTCTGAATGCTCTGTCCATGTCATCCGCGACAGCGGCGTAGCGCCGTACGAAGCGCGGACGGAAATCCTCGAACAAGCCCAGCATGTCGTGCGTGACGAGAATCTGTCCGCTGCAATGCGGTCCCGCTCCGATTCCGATCGTGGGAATACCGAGACGGTCGGTGATGCGTTTGCCGAGTGTGGCGGGAATCTTTTCCAGGACGATGGCGAACACGCCCGCCTGTTCAAGCCGCACCGCGTCCTCTATGAGTTCTTCGGCTTCCTCTTCGCTCGTTCCCCGCGGGAGATAGCCACCGTATTTCAGTATGGATTGTGGCATCAGACCAATGTGCCCCATGACGGGAATCCCTTCGCCGGCCATTTTTTCAGCCACGGCGGCGACCCTGCGGCCGCCCTCGACCTTGACGCCGCCCGCGCTGGTTTCCTTCATCACGCGACCCGCGCTGCGGAACGCCTCTTCCGTCGTAACCTGATAGGACATGAACGGCAGATCGGTCACCACCATGGCGCGTTTGACAATCTTGCTGACGGCCTTGGTGTGATAAATCATTTCGTCGAGGGTGACGGGGAGGGTGGTGTTGTTGCCTTGAAAGACGTTGCTGACGGAATCGCCGACGAGGATGATATCCACACCGGCTTCGTCGAGCAGGCGCGCCATGAGGTAATCGTACGCCGTCAGGCATGCGATCGGATTACCGGCGTCGCGCATCTCCTGTATGCGGCGAGTCGTGACGCGCTTGGCGGAGGCTTGTGATTCAGTACTCATCTGCTTCGCATACTTTCATCGTGGCTAATGTAGTCATTCTCTTCAATACTTGTAGCATCGAGCTTCCATGCTTCGGCGAATCCTTTCCTCACCGCCGCGGCGACCTCCGCCGTACCAACACAACGGCCCGCGATTTCGGACAGCGTGACGGTATGGCGCTGCATATCAAGGCGCAGCTGCTCTCTTACTTCTTCTTCCACGGCAAGAAAATCGGCCAGCGCGAGGTGCGCCTCGCCGATGAGAATCGAACCATGCTGCAGCACGGTGGATCCGATGCGTCGCTGGGCGCTGCCGACCACTTTGCGACCATCGTACTCGATTTCATACCGTGCGGAACTTGAGAAGCAGGGGATACTTCCAGGCTCCTTGTAGAGTTTCTGAAAATCGGGCTGACTTTTCGCAATGCCGATTTCCGGCACGAGTTTGCGCAGTCCAAGGGTGAGCGCCTCGCTGATCCGCCTGTACACATCCATGATGCTGCGCCCTTCGGAGTGCATGACGACGCAGTAGGTCAGTTCCTCGGCGTGAAGAATCGCGCGTCCGCCTGTCGGTCGGCGCACTAGGTGATACCCGGCATTCCGCACCCGCTCTACGTCGATATCGCCCACGTCCTGATGCCGCCCGAGAGAGATGCACCAGGGATCCCAGGTATAGACGCGCAGCATGGGATCGGCTTCACCTCTGTCCAGCGCTTCCGCACGCTCCACATCGAAGGCCATGTTCTCCGCGCCGCTGCGTGCGCCAGTGTCGATATATTCAAAACGCGAAGTCATTCTATCGATTCTTTCAGGTAGATGGTTGCGAGCATGCGGCCGGAGCGTTCGCCGTCCCGCCGCCAGGAGTGAAACAACGCCCGATCGCGAATGGTGCACAGCTCGTCGATTTCAATATTGTCGGACGGCACTCCCGCCGTTTCCAGTTGGTGCGCATTCAATCCTTTAAGATCGATGCGGGGATGTTCGCCGTCGTTGTTGACCCAGGCGGCGGAAAAGAGGGCGGCGACTTCCGGACCAACTTCGTACATGTCCAGGCTTGCCGATGGTCCGATATAGGCGTACACCTCGGCGGGATCGACCTTGTATGCGGATTGCAGGTGTTCGATCAGTTTTCCGCTGAGATGCTCGGCTGTGCCACGCCACCCCGCGTGCGCGACCGCGATAAGCTGGACTGCCGGCACGTAAATGATCACCGGAACGCAATCGGCGGTGCGTACCGTCAGGCCTACCCGTTCCTGCGTCGTCACGATCGCATCGGTAGCTTCACAAATGCCGGGCTCGGAGATATCCTGTATCGTATCGCCATGGACCTGTTGCATGAGCGCCAGCTCCGCGGGCTCGAGGTGCAGTGCCTCGGCAAAGCGCGCGATATTCGTCGTCACGCGTTCGTCCGCATCGCCGAGGTTGTACCCGAGATTGAAATCGAACGGTGCGTCCGGCGCTTCTCCCTGCCGTGTGCTCATACCAAATTCGATGTTCGGGAATTGCGAGAGCAATGAACTGCGAATTAGCGTGATGGGATACTCATCCATTGGTGCTCCGAAGCTTGTGTCCAGCCGTCGCTCGCGACGTTTTGTCCCTTCAATGTACTTCGGAGCGGTAACCAGTGTCAAACGCGGAGCGCAGAGAGCAGAGAGCAGAGAGCAGAGAGCATGGAGCTAAGAGCTAAGAGCTAAGAGCTAAGAGCTAAGAGCTAAGAGCGCAGAGTGATAGAGTGCCAACGATGCCTGAATGTCGGCAGCACGGAGAGCACAGAGGGCACAGAGAGCACAGAGATTTTTTAATGTCGAGATTTGAGGACACCCGAGAACTCATGCTCTACGCTTGGCTGTTAGCTTTGCTCTCTCAGCTCTTGGCTCTTGGCTCTTGGCTCTTCGCTCTTGGCTCTTGGCTCTTCGCTCCGCGCTCTTACACCAACTGCGCCAGCGCTTCCTCGAGATCCGTGATGATGTCCTCGGGACGTTCGATGCCGATGGAGAGGCGAATGCCGCCGGGATCCATGCCGCGCTGAACCTGTTCTTCGGCGGGAATGGCGGAGTGCGTCATGCTGCCGGGATGTTCGATAAGCGTGCGCGTGTGTCCCAGACTCACGGCGAGGGTGATGGCATAGGCCTTGTCCGCGATGAAATTAATCAGGATTTCGCCCTTGTCGCGGCTGTCCTGCGGGGAAGCGCTCTTCAAGGTGAAATACATCAAAGTGCCGGGGGCGAACTCACCTGTGTAATTCGTCATCTGCTTCTGGGCGAGTTCGTATTGCGGGAAGCTTTTCAGACCGGGGTAGCTGACGCTCCGCACCTTGGGGTGTTGTTCAAGGAATTCCGCCACGCGCATGGACGTCTCGATCTGGCGCTGTACGCGTAGGGACAAGGTGGGGAGTCCATACACCAGCACAGGCCAGGCGGCTTTGGGAGACAACACACCGCCGAAATCCTTCCTGTACAACAAAAGCAGATCCAGCCATTTCTCCGGCCCGATCACTACGCCGCCCATGTCGGTGCCGAAACCGCCGATTCCTTTGGTTAGCGAATGCACCACAAAATGGGCGCCGTGCTCGATCGGCCTCTGGCAATAGGGCGTGGCGAAGGTGTTGTCCACAACGATGTGGATGTGCTGATCTTCGGGCCGGCCGTTGTTGATCTTTTTCACCAGTCGTGCGATAGGTGCGATGTCGATCAACGTAAGGGTCGGATTGACGGGTGTCTCGAAATAAATCACCCGCGTGTTGTGCGAGATAGCCGATTCGAGCGCGTCCAGGTCGTGCAGGTTGAGGAGTTGGACATCGATGTTGTAGCGCGGATACCAGTTGCGCAGCAGCGAAAAGGTACAGCCGTACATCGTGCGATGCGCGATAATCTGATCGCCGGACCTGGTCAGCACGCCAAAGATTGCGCTGATCGCCGCCATGCCACAGCTGAAGGTCACGGCGCACTCGCCGCCTTCGGCATAGGCGAGATTCTCCTCGAGCATGTCTTTGTTCGGTTCACCGAGACGGTCATAGATCAGGATGGGCTGTTTCCTCTTGGTCGCGTCCGATGTGTTCGCGAATTCGATGAACCCCTGCGCCCCGCGCTGGGCGGAGTCCAGTCTGTATGTCGCGGAGGAGGTTATCGGAGGTACGACATGGTGATCGTAATCCCATTTTGTTGAATGAGATTTGCCGTAAATCAGGTGCGTTTCTTTCGAATATCGATCTACTTTGTTATCGTCGGACATGACTGACTCCGTTGCTGAGGTGCGTATATCGTTTGTCGTGATGATACGGGCCGACAGGACAAATCGGTGTATCAGAGCTAAAATACCGAGAGACGGAAGGAGATACAAACGCGAGGCGCGGAGCGCGGAGAACGGGGTGCGTTTGGCCAAAAAAAATCCCCCTCTCCACATCGGAGAGGGGGATGTCACAGAACTCACGTAATTTTTCTGCTTTTTCTGTTATTTCCGTGGTATTTCTACCGTAATTTAGCCGCCGTGCCCTCTGCCATGGCCGTGGGCATTCCGCCAGTTCATACGGAGCATTTTCAGCAGGTCCCATTTCGCGGCTTGTTCGCTGGTCAGCAGGGCGATAATCGCTTCGTCGGTCTCGCCGAGCAGGGCTTTCAACGCTTCACGGAAGCCCTCGGGATCGTCTTTGTAGGTCTCACGAAGAAGTTTGATCTCTTCGTGATGCGCGGCGAGGATTTCCTTGATGGCGGTCGCCTGCTCCGCCGTCAGCTCCAGTGCGGTGGTGAGCATCGCGATTTGCCGATCGATGCGGATCTGCGTCCATTTTTCGCGCAGTTCCTCACGCAGCTGCCGGAGCCGTTCGATCAGGGTTTGCACATTGGCGAGCTGTTCCGCTGTGAGCGCCGCATTCATTTCGGCGATCAGTCGGTCGTGCTCAGCCTTAAGCAACGCGCGCATCTGCGCAGGGTCGCCGAGGTTGTCTAAAATGATCTGCTTGCGCGTTGCATTGGATGCCGATATCATATCGATCAAGGCTTGCTTCGCGGTTTCGTCGAGGTCGGGATTGGCTTTGAGGATGAGGCGAAGATGCATCAGCGCGGCCATGTCGAACGCGATGCGGCGGGGATCGCGGGATGTCGCGAAATCCGGCGCAGTTTTCGAGATGATGGTGTTAAGAGCGCGGAGTTGCGAGTTTGTGAGAAGTATGGACATGTCCTCTTCGAGCCAGAACATCTCGTCGATCTGACACAGCTGTTCGTCGCTGATCGAAAGTTGTTCCACCGATTTGAGGAGGTTTGCGGTCTGGTTGTCGACGGGTGATGACGGATCGCTGTCGCAGGCGCTGACGATCAAGGCCGCGAGGAGCAGGAGCGAGAGCAGGGAGCGTTTCATGGGAGCACCTCTACTGTTGAAAATTGGTATGTGACATTTTTACGTGTTTGTCAGACTGACTTGAGTGAGACACCTGTCGCATCGGTTGGTTTAATTTGTGTTTCGGATACACGGACGTCGAATTTCGGATGCTTTCGAATGACAAATGAATCAATGGAAAGGTTGCACCCGAGGGGAAATGGATAATGGACAATGGATAATGGATAATGGATAATTGACAATGGACAAAGGATAATGGACATGGAAAATGGATAATTTGTAGGACGTTTTTGTAGAGACGTTGCATTCGGCAGAGACGTTGCATGCAAGGTTTAGCATCATGTACGGATCCCAACCGCAACGTCTCTGCGGCAACGTCTCATGCACCGCTGTGCGCGTCCGATACGTTGGTGAGAAATGGTTTTCAGGTTCTTGTTAGGGATCGTAACCTCGCCGGGATGATGCAAGGTCGGCGGAGGAGCGGGCGACTCAGCAGCTACTGCTACGGTGTGAACATGCCTGGTTCAGCGGAGAACCGACAGCCAGCCTCGATTCACGCGGATCATATAATTTGACACGCAACATCAATTTTCAGCACATTTCCCGTACGTACGTATCGAGAAGCACGACAACACGGAGCCTCCCATGATCACACGCGAACAGGCACTCGAAATCCTGCATGAATTTACGGCATCCGAAAGTCTGCGCCGCCACGCACTCGCAGTTGAGACCGCCATGCGCGCCTGTGCGATGAGATTTGGAGGTGACCCGGAGGAATGGGGAATCACGGGACTGCTTCACGATTTCGATTACGAAAAATATCCGACAGCGGAAGAACACCCTTTTGTCGGGAATAGAATTCTGGAAGAACGCGGGGTGTCCGACACTATCCGGCGCGCCATCATGTCCCATGCGGACTACACCGGGGTGACGCGCGAATCCCCGATGGAGAAGTCCCTTTTCGCTGTCGATGAACTCTGCGGTTTTCTCCTCGCCGTCGCGTACGTGCGGCCTGAAAAAAGAATAGAGGAGGTCAAAGTTTCGTCCGTCAAAAAGAAAATGAAAGACAAGGCCTTCGCCCGTGCTGTGAGCCGCGAGGACATGTTGAACGGTGCTGCGGGACTTGATATGCCCTTCGACGACCATGTCGCTTTCGTACTCGACGCGCTCAAGGCCAACGCGGACGCGCTTGGCGTGTGAGTGGAGAGCATAGAGCATGGAGCATGGAGCTAAGAGCTAAGAGCTAAGAGTGCCAACAATGCCGGAATGTCGGCAGCACGGAGAGCACAAAGGGCACAGAGAGCACAGAGATTTTGCTTCAGAAAAAAGAGAGCAGAGTCCGAAAACTGTGCTCTCTTGTCGTTTACCAGACGAGCGCGCCACGCTCTTAGCTTTTAACTCTGAGTTCTTAGCTCTAAGCTCTTAGCTCAGACTGCGACGAGCGTTTTCAGCGCCTCGCCGATATGGGGATGACGAAAAATGTACCCGCTTTCAAGTGTTTTGCGGGGAGATACCCGCTGACCACCGAGCAGTGTTTCACCGAATTCTCCGAGAGCGAGCTTGATTACGAATGCGGGTACGGAAAATCTTGCGGGACGCTTCAACGCTTCTCCGAGTGCTGTCGCGAAGGCGCGGTTCCTGATGATGCCCGGAGCGACCGCGTTCAGCGCCCCTTCGACTGCATCGTTGTCAAGCGCATGGAGAATCAGACCCGTGACGTCGTCGATGTGAACCCAGGGAAACCACTGCTCTCCCGTACCGATAGGACCACCCGCGAACATCCTGAATGGCGTAAGTAGCTTTTCCAAAGCTCCACCGTCCTCAGCCAGCACGATGCCCATGCGCGGGGTCACAACGCGTACACCGAATTCGCCGGCCCGTTGTGCTTCGCGCTCCCATTCCGCGCAGACTCCCGCCAGAAAATCCTTGCCGTTGGGTGTGTTCTCGTCGACTTCGTTGTTCCCGGTATCGCCGTAGTACCCAACCCCTGACACCGAGACGAGCACCAGCGGCTTGACCGATGCGGAAGCGATGGCATCGACAATTTCACGCGTTCCGAATACTCGGCTGTCGTGAATCCTCTTTTTGAATTCTTCGCTCCACCGCTCATCGGCGATCGGTTCGCCCGCGAGGTGAATTACTCCTGTCGCTCCATCGATGGCGGAAGACCATGCGCCCGCCACTCCCGGTGCCCAGAGAAGTACTTTCGCGGCGTCAGGAAAGCGGCTTTTTGTTCGTTCGGTGTTGCGGGTGAGCACGATGACGTCGTCCCCGCGATCGCGGAGTGCGCGATACACGCGTCGTCCGATGAGACCCGTTGCGCCCGTCAGAACCCAGGTGGAAGGCATAAGAGTGACTGATTATTGAATTCTTCAAGTAAAATGCGAATGTAACAAGATCAACCATGTTTTGACGGAATTAATTCCGATGAGTTCCGAAGCGCGTTTGTCCGTGATCCGTTGCCGTTGTAACTTTTCGAATGTCCATGTTTCATCAACCGGAACGAAGCGCCATGATCGACACCATTCAAAAATTGTTGGGATCGGAAGCCGATGCACTGCTGAATCATGTCAGCACGGGCATCCCCAAGGAACTCCTGCACCTCCCGGGTCCGGATTTCGTGGACCGTGTGTGGAAACTCAGCGACCGCAACATCCGCGTGCTCGTGAACCTCCGGCGCATTTATAACACAGGCCGTTTGGCCGGCACCGGCTATATGTCCATTCTCCCTGTAGATCAGGGCATCGAGCACAGCGCCGGCGCTTCCTTCGCTCCGAATCCCATGTATTTCGATTCCGAGAATATCGTCAAGCTCGCCATCGAAGGCGGCTGCAACGCCGTGGCAAGTACGCTCGGCGTGTTGGGATCGGTCGCTCGCAAGTACGCGGATAAAATCCCTTTCCTCGTGAAAGTCAATCACAACGAACTCCTCACCTATCCGAACAAGTACGATCAGATTATGTTCGGAAGCGTGGATCAGGCCTGGGATATGGGTGCGGCCGCGGTCGGTGCCACGATCTATTTCGGTTCCGAGGAATCAGGCCGACAGATCGTGGAAGTCTCCGAGGCGTTCGCATACGCGCACGAACTGGGCATGGCTACCGTGCTGTGGTGCTATCTCCGCAACAATGCCTTTGCGAAAGACAAGGACTATCACCTCGCGGCTGATCTCACCGGACAGGCGAACCATCTGGGCGTCACCCTTGGAGCGGATATCATCAAACAGAAACTTCCGGAAAACAACGGTGGCTTCACTGCTGTGAATTTCGGAAAAACCAGCAAACTCGTGTACGATAAGCTGACGACGGATCATCCTATCGACCTCACCCGCTACCAGGTCGCCAACTGCTATATGGGACGCGCCGGACTGATCAACAGCGGCGGAGCGTCTTCCGGAGCCGCCGATCTTGCCGAAGCGGTCCGCACAGCCATCATCAACAAGCGTGCAGGCGGCCAAGGTCTCATTTCGGGCCGCAAGGCCTTCCAGCGTCCCATGACCGAAGGTGCCGCACTTCTGAATGCGATTCAGGATGTGTACCTGTCGCCGGACGTGACGATCGCGTGAGGAAGTTAAGAGCCAAGAGCTTGGAGCTAAGAGCTTGGAGCTAAGAGCTAAGAGCCAAGAGCTTGGAGCAAAGAGCTAAGAGCTTGGAGCAAAGAGCTAAGAGCGCTGAGCGCAGAGTGCCAACGATAGAGGAATGTCGACAGCACGGAGAGCACAAAGGGCACAGAGAGCACAGAGATTTTTATTTGGTGTCGAGATTTGAGAAGTCGTTACTCCCGGCTCCCGGGCTCTCTCTTAGCTCTTAGCTCTTGGCTCTTGGCTCTTGGCTCTTGGCTCTTGGCTCTTGGCTCTTGGCTCTT
>CAYJMN010000016.1:0-47081 GCA_964371045.1 uncultured Chromatiales bacterium
GAGAGTAGTCGTAGTCCCGCACACGCCGCGTACTGAGTCCTTTCAGTCTTTTCATCCTAATTCTCCCTGAATTAGTGATACAATGAGACCTGAAATCTAAAAAATTACCGAGCTATCGGACAAACCAAAAATCGGTCACCGTTGCGCATACGTGTTGAGTCATAAACAAATCGCGTGCAGCGTTTCGTCACCCATTGTCGCCGCGACAAAACTCGATCATATCGACTGCCAGCCTGATGAAGAAGCTCGGATGAACCTGAACGCAGAAATGCGGAGACGTGGCATGTATCCGCATTTCTGCGTTCTACGCGAAACTCACGTTACGATGCCTGTCCCTGCGACGCCATGAATTTATCGCCCCGCGTGCGATGGCGGTCCAGCGCGGACAGCGAGACTTTGCGGATGCGGATCGATTTTGGTGTGACTTCAACGAGTTCGTCGTCGCGGATAAACTCGATGGCGCGTTCCAGCGTCATGGGGATAACCGGGGTGAGAACCACCGTGTCGTCCTTGCTGGAAGTGCGCATGTTGCTGAGTTTTTTCGGCTTGGCGGGATTCACGTCGAGGTCGTTGTCACGATTGTGCTCTCCGACTACCATGCCTTCGTACACCGGTACTCCCGCCTCGATGAACATCGTACCGCGCGGTTCGAGATTGAACAGGGCATGGTTCGTGGAATCGCCCGGGCGATCGGCCACGAGCGATCCCGTCAGTCGAGTCGGAAATTCGCCGCGATGCGGTTCGTATCCCTGAAGATAGGAGTTCATGATGCCGGTACCACGCGTATCGGTGAGGAATTCGCTCCTGTAACCGATGAGTCCGCGTGAAGGGATGGAGAACTCGAGACGGATGCGACCGGTGCCATGGTTGACGAGGTTGGTCATGCGCCCTTTTCTCTGTGAAAGTTTTTCGGTCACGATTCCCGTAAACGCTTCCTCGCAGTTGATAAAGAGATGTTCGATGGGTTCGAGAACCTTGCCGGCTTTTTCCTTGAAAATCACCCTCGGTCGGCCGACGCTCAATTCGAATCCCTCGCGCCGCAACGTCTCGATCAGGATGGCCATCTGAAATTCTCCGCGACCCTTCACGACGAAGGTATCGGGCGTGGCGCCGTCGGTGACGATCAAGGACACATTGCTGAGTGTTTCGCGATAGAGGCGTTCGCGCAACTTGGCCGATTGCACATATTTTCCTTCCCTGCCTGCGAACGGCGAGGTGTTGATGGAAAACGACATGGCGATGGTGGGTTCATCGACCGCGATACGCGGGAGAGCCTTGGGTTGCTCGGCGGTGCAGATGGTATCTCCGATATGCACGTCCTCGATACCCGAAAGAATGGCGATGTCCCCGGGCTGGACGCTGTCGCTGTCCTTGAGTCCTATGCCGTCGTAGACCTGCACGCGCGAAACGCGCAGCGGTCGTACGGCGTCGTCTTCGCCAACGCAGACCATGCTGTCATTCTGATGTACGGAGCCATGGAACACCCTGCCGATAGCAAGACGCCCGAGATACTCCGAGTAGTCAAGGTCGGAGACGAGGAGCTGGAAGGGTTCGGACGGATCGTATGACGGCCCCGGAATTTCCTCGATAATGGTTTCGAACAACGGAGTGAGATCGCCGCCTTCGTCCTGGAGCGTACGTTTGACCATGCCTTCCTTGCCTATAGCGTAAAGTACGGGAAAGTCGATTTGCTCGTCGGTGGCGTCCAGCTCGATGAAAAGATCGTAGATATGCTGCAGCACCTCTTCCGGGCGCGCATCCTTGCGATCGATTTTATTGACGACGACGATAATACGCTTGCCCGCTTCGAGCGCTTTTTTCAGTACAAAGCGTGTCTGGGGAAGGGGTCCCTCGGAGGAGTCGACCAGCAGGATGGCGCCGTCGACCATGACCAATGCGCGTTCCACCTCGCCGCCGAAATCGGCGTGACCAGGGGTATCGAGGATGTTGATTTTCGTACCGTGCCATGCGACAGAGCAGTTTTTGGCCGCGATCGTGATACCGCGTTCACGCTCGAGATCCATGCTGTCCATCACGCGTTCGGCGACGTCCTGATTTTCTCGAAAGACGCCGCTTTGACGAAACATGTGATCGACGAGAGTGGTTTTGCCGTGATCGACATGTGCGATGATGGCGATATTGCGGATGGTTGAATTGCGGACCTGGGGTTTCATTATGAGTATCTCTGATAAAAAGTGCACACGACACGCTTGCGCAAGCGCGCGCGCAGGATAGTTTCTTGCATAAACCGGGATTTGACGCAGGGCGCGTGCCCGCATACCATCAGGCGAAGAAGCCGCTCACGGCTGCTTATCTCCACATTGGAGGCATGACAGGCGGTTGTGTCCGCGGCGAATTAAAAAAAATCGCGGCCTAAGCCGCGATTTGAAACGTTACTCTGCCGGGATTACCAGCGGGAGTTGCGCTGCGGGCGCTCGGTCTGCGGACGAGCTTCGTTCACCTTGATCTTGCGACCCTGGAGTTCGGTCTCGTTCAACGCGTTCATCGCGTTGTTCGCTTCGCCTGCGTCCGGCATTTCGACAAAGCCGAAGCCCTTGGACTGGCCAGTAAACTTATCGCTGATCACTGTGACCTGCGAAACTTCTCCGTACTGGGAGAATGAATCCCGCAACATAGCATCTGTGACACTGTACGCGAGGTTTCCTACATACATCTTCATTGCAAATTTCCTTTGCTCGCGTGTTAAATGGAATGACGCTATCGAAGAATCTCACACGCACCGAACCCGACAGCGAAGCCGATTACCGGCTTATTGAACAATTACTCTTTTGGTGACTCCTCGGGGGTGGTTTCCGATTCGTCGTCAGACTGGGGCTTGCCCAGCCTGCGCTGTCGTTTTTCTTCCTGCTTCTTTTTCTTCGCAAGATCTCTTTGCCGCTTCGCAAACTGATAATTGGGCTTCGCCAATGTCTGGACCTTATTACTGATTACAAGCACCTTTCAAATCAGGCGAAGGCGCTTGTCACAATAGAAAAACGCGGTGTGACTGAGTGCGTATCGAACTGAACGCCTCGTCTACCGCGGCTACCATATTCGACCTGATTCTAGAATATAAAAATACATTCATTTGCACATGAAAAGCAACTCTTTTTTAAAATTTATTTTTAAGCCCTTATTCATGGGTTCCGGAACACTCATCAACGAACCGGAATGTCGCGTCTGCGATGATGGAATATACGCACTTTCCCTCCAATGAATCGCCGGTCGGAGGCCGGAGGCCGGAGACTCGCCGCGGCGAGGTCAGAGGGGGTGTGGCCCTTCGGGCGAGGAGGCTCCTGGGTCCCTCCTACCGCTGATGAATCGGAAGGTCGGAGGAAATTGTCGCCCTCCGGGCTGGTTAGGTTCCTGAGCAAGCGCACCTTTAGCGGTTTTTCTCGTTGCGTCTAATGGTCGTATGTTGATAGGGAGGTGGAGACATCTCATCGAATCGCAGAAGCACGCTATTCATGCACGAAGCAACGAACACAGGACATAGCTCCACCGCCAGGCCACGCCGCGTCGCAGTCGTCGGTGCGGGTGCGGCGGGATTGATGGCTGCGGGATTCGCGGCGGAAGGCGGAGCGGAGACGCTTCTGATCGAAAGGACAAGGGAAGGCGGCAAGAAAATCCTCATCAGTGGCGGCGGGCGCTGCAATATTCTGCCTGCCCAGGTGGACGAAACGCGCTTCGTCACGGACTCCTCGCCGAACACCTTGAGGAAAATCCTGCGCTCCTGGCCGCTGAGGGAGCAGATCGCTTTTTTCGAGAAGACGCTCAATGTTCCACTCATCGAGGAAGCAGGGACCCGCAAACTCTTCCCCGTTTCACAGAGAGCGAGAGACGTTCGCGATGCCTTGCTTGCGCACGTGCTACGCAGTGGGACCCGGCTTCTCCCGGAGGCGACCGTGACCAGTCTCAGTCCTGACCAGAGTGGCTGGCTGATCGGCATCGAAGGTGCCCCCGAACTACGTGTGGACGCGATCATTCTCGCAACGGGTGGACTGTCCATTCCCCAGACCGGAAGCGACGGCTTCGGCTTCAGAATGGCACGCGCGCTCGGGATCGAAGTCGTTCCCGAGTACCCCGCGCTTACACCTGTCACAACAAGCGACCAGCGCTTAACGGCGCTGTCTGGAATTGCCATCGACGTCACGCTCACGGCGAGCAGCGCGAAGCATCAGGCAACGGCCGAGGGAGCGTTTCTGTTTACACATCGTGGTTACAGCGGGCCCACCGTGCTGGACGTTTCGCACGTGATCGCCCGATCGCACCTCGAAGGCGACAAGACGGCGAAGCTTTTCGTAGCTTGGCTTTCGCATGGCGAGGACTTCTGGATGCAACGACTCAGGCCGGAAGGACGAAACAGCATCGGCGGTGTGTTGAAAACCGAACTCCCGGAACGGCTTGCGCTGCTGCTCATCCTTCGCGCCGGACTCGAGCCTTATCGTTTGCTCGCGCAGTTGAAGCGCGATGAAAGACGCCATCTAATGGACCAACTGCTCCGTTGCGAGCTGCCGTGGTCCGGCGACGAAGGCTACCGCAAGGCGGAGGTGACGGGCGGAGGTGTACCCCTCGCGGAGATCGATCCACGCAGCATGGAAAGCCGAAAACATGCGGGACTGTACCTTTGCGGAGAGGTGCTCGATGTATTCGGTCCCATCGGCGGCTACAATTTCTACTGGGCCTGGGCGACAGGCAGAGCGGCGGGCATCGCCGCGGCACAGGGTTGATGGCGACACGCCGGTGCATGCGTTTGACTTTGTCGCGAGAAATCACCATTTAGGGGACTGACAACTCTGCTGGAGAATCTCATGCGCGCATTGCTGTTGCTGTTGTTGTTTCCCGCCGTGATGGCTGTCGCCGTCGGGCAATCCGATCCGTACTCCTCACGCGGAGTGCGTTCCTTCCTGGTGAATTACAATGCCATCAAGGGCGACCGCTTCCTGGCCGAAGTTGCCGCGAAGCGCTTCGTGCTTATCGATGAAGCCGGTCGCGCGGATATTCCATTGTTGAAGGCGGTGAAGCCCGACCTGCCCATCCTCCGCTATAAGGATATCGTCGCAGTGTATCCGTGGATGGACGAGTTCGCGACGGTGAATCTCGACGAGGACGCCTTCCTGCATTCGAGCGAGCCATCCGGCCTGACGCTTTGGCAAAAGGGAGATTCCGTGTATTTCACATGGCTGCGGGATCGCCGCGCGCTTCCGGTACGCGGGTACAGGCTGTTCACCTTGCGGGACTCCCTCGATACTCCCCAACCTCTCGACGGGCTGCTTCATGCCGGACCACCGGTCACCGGGAAGCTGCCCGGCGATGCGCGTTTTGTCCTTGTGCAGTCGGCGTCCGACAGCGGCGAGCCACTGCGTTACGGCTTCCCCGTCAATGTCGCCTCGGAAATCCGGGACAGTGAACCCGTTTGGCCCGATTCCATTTTCACGACCCACTCCGGCGACACCGTGCGCGTACGTGTGGTCATGCGCGGATCGGCAGGCATTCTGGCGGACTCGCTCGTGCTGATCGGGGATTGGAATCGGAACAATACGCTCGACGTGCTTCGTGAACGCAGGCCGATGCTGATCGAGAACAATGCGTATGTGTTTGACACGACCTTCACCTTGAATGGTGAGCGGAGCAACTCCGGCTACGAATTCAGAGTCGAAATATGGAACGGTGGAATGTGGAGCAGGTATCCGCGGGCAGGATCGTGGCACAGTACGATCAACAATCGCCTGACAAACGATTTTTACGGCTTCTACGTCATGAACGTCATCAACCCGACATGGCGGAAGGCCTTTGTCGAGCAGATTCTGCTCGCGTTTGGTCGGGATGGCTATACGGGATTGTTTGAAGATGACTGCTGGTACCGCGTGGAGAATTACGGAGTCGATGCTTTTCCACCCGTTCCCTATGATCAACTCAGTTGGCGACGCGGGCTGTACGACATGCTCGACAGCATTCGCACAGGTATCGCACCGCGACCGGCGTATTTCAACGGGCTCTACACCGAGGTATCGGACAGCCTGCTCCTGCACACCGAAGGCGGCATGACCGAAGGTTTCGCCTACACGCATTGGTCCGCACTCGTGGCGGGCGACAGCTGGCGGAATCAATGCAACCGGGGATTGTCCGCACTGCATCGCTACGGAAAAACCTGGATGGCGCTGGCTGGCGCTCCCTTCGACGATCCTGAAGGGAGGCTCTATGCCATCGCAAGTTATCTGCTGCTTGACGACGTCGGAGGCATGTACGCGACGGCAACGAGCTACCAGGAGTTCGCGCACTTCCCTGAATTCGATATTCCTCTGGGGCTGCCGCTGGAGCGGGCACAGTTAGATGTCGATGACCTGGCGCAGGGAAGCGGAAACGCGCGCTGGTACAGACGAGAATTCGAGCGCGGAACAGTCATCGTCAATCCATCCGACACACCCTTGCTGTATCCGGACGCGCGAGGACGGCGATCGGTTGGCTTCAGTGGAGGTACGACGGTAGACGGTGGAACACTCGCAGCGATTTTCGAAGCGGATTCCATTCCGGCACGATCCGCGCGCATCTACCTCGGGAGCGCGGGCGCAACCGTCCTCGCGTCACCAGTCATCCTCGACGTTCGCAGCGAGCCGGCGGTGATTCCCGCGGACGGCGGCACACCTTGTCGCGTTTCCATACAGGCGTACGATCCGAGCGCCGTCGAATTCCACAGCGATCCAATCCTCCCTCTTCGAATCACGCTCGATGCGAGCAACGCGGGTGGATCCGAACAACTTGTGCTCACGGCGGAAACGCCTGGCTCCTCGCGCGACAGTCTGTGGTATTCGGCATCTTTTACCATACCCGTCGGAGCGCCCCCCGACAGCGTGCAGTTACCTTTTACCGTGGAATCGACGACAGGTTTGTTCAGCGTCGGACGCGTCACAATAACGATCGCGAGCGCGGACTCCGGGAATCTCCTCCCCAATTACAGCTTCGAGATCGACGGAAATCGCGACGGCATTCCCGACACCTGGCGGGCGTACGGCAAGGGATTCGATTACGATGTAAGCGGCGCACATGCACGGAGCGGAGCGCGATCCATCCGCGTCCTCAACGACAGCATCACGGATTTTCGCGGTGTGTACCTGCGCGTGGATTTAAAACAAACCGAAGCACGCGCGGTCGAGATTTCCGGCTGGTCGAAATGCGTCGACGTAAGCGGAACGCCGGACAACGACTACGCCCTGTACGTCGACGCTTGGTACACCGACGGAACGCCGCTGTACGGCCAGGCCGCGCGTTTTGGTACCGGATATCACGATTGGGAATTTTCTTTAAAACTCATCACGCCGGAAAAACCCATCAGTCATGTCGTGGTGTACGTGCTGTTCCGGCGCCATAGCGGGAAAGCCTGGTTCGACCATCTTGGACTGCGCTACCCTCCGCCCGTGTCCGTCAGGCGCGAGGAAGCGGTTGTTCCGACGATGCAAGTTCACCCCAACCCCGCGCAGGATGTCGCCACCGTGGTCGTGAACGGCGGCGATGGAAGTCACGTCCGTTGTTGGCTTGTGGATCTGAACGGCAGGACGCTTCATGAGAGCGTCGATGATCGTCGCATGGATGGTGAGAGACGGTTCACGCTCCCGCTGAAGGGGCTGCCCACGGGCTTCTACATTGTCCGTGTGCAGAGCAGGACCGGCGTGTCAGGCGTACCGCTCTTCATCGTGCGGTGATCGCGCCGCCGGTATTATTTTCGGGTAGCAGCGGCGGATGTGAGATCCGCATTGTGTGAGTTGTTTGATCAATTTACCCGCGTTCTCCGGAATCAACTGCCTGATGACGGTCAGGAAATCCAGACAATCTGCTCACGGATAACACGCCACACCCCATCGGAGCGTTCGAGTTCGAGAAGCATACCGACCGACGCCAGCGGGCCTAGCCAGGACTCCATGTACAGCACCGCCCTGGTTGTGGAGAGACGCGTCACGGTTCCGGCAGTGACGAGCACACCCGGCTTCTCAAAGTTCGGATGCCGCAGGTAACCTTCGAATGTGCATGTACTGAAAAGGCGGATCGGGACCGGGTAATGGATGAAGCGATTGAACAGCGATAATCCGATGTCGCGTCGCTCGCCATTGTGCGCTCCGGTCGTATCGGCGGTCACGCGCGCGAAGGCGTAAAATTGCGTTGTATTTTCAGATGCCGCGATGCCGGAGACGTGCAGGAACGCCTTTTCCAGAATATCGTCATCCGCCTCAGGCTTGGGATCTGTCGGATCTTCGTTACAGGCAAGCAGGAACAATGGCAGCAGCAGCATAAAAACGCCGCCATTGCGTATCGTTATGAGTTTCATGGCAATCTCCTTGAAGTGAAGTACAGTCTATAGACAATCAAGGGCGACTTTCGTTACCAAAATACGAAGGTTTTTTCGTGCACGGCCCATCCTCCACAAAATCATTCACAGGCGCGATTGAAATTTCCGGAGGGCCGTCATCCCCGGGATTGGCAGTTCACCCCACCGAAGAGTATATTTTACTTTTGTTTTCACCGGATCCGGACCCCATGCAATTCGCCGACATCGTTAAACATCTCGAAAACGTTCCCCATATTCCGCCCGACCGGGGCAGACTCCTGTACGATTTCATCATCGCGACCAAACCGGGGAACATCCTCGAGCTGGGATTCGCGCACGGGACCTCCGCATGTTACATGGCTGCGGCGCTCGAAGAGCTTGGCGGTGGTGACATCCTGACGATCGACAACCAGCAGGCGAAGACACGCGTTCCGCACATCGATACGCTCATGAAGCGGACCGGATTGTCGCGCTACATCACGCCGCTGTTCGCGCAGCGCTCGTACACCTGGGAATTGATGAAATTGCTGGATTTGCACACAAAAGACGGACAGACGACACCGCAGTTCGACTTCGTGTTCATTGACGGCGGTCATACCTGGGATTCGGACGGTTTTTCTTTCCTCCTTGCGGAGCGACTTCTGCGCCCCGGTGGATGGGTATTGTTCGACGACGTTACCTGGACGCCTTCGGTCTGCGCGGGCGAGCCTTGGGTCGAAGCGACACCCGAGGAAGAGCGCGATGTCGCGCAGGTTGAAAAGGTCTTCCAGCTCCTCGTCGTCCCGAATCCGAATTTCGAGAACTTCGAATTCGACGGAGTGTGGGCCTGGGCGCAAAAAAAATCCGATGTCGAAACTCGCGCCGCCCATCCAGATCTCATGGAAAAACTATACGCGAGATCGAACGCCGCGCGCCGTTCCTATCGTATCCGGCGCTATGTCAAGAGACTGTTCCGCATTTCCTGATCCTGTCCGCGAAATCGCTCACGCGCCGTCGAAACCATGTTGATAAGAACACGGCGTCCTCGATGTCTTGCGGATCTCACCTCGCTCCTGCACAGGGTACCATCCCATTCGCTGATTGTCGCCGCGGTGTTCTCTTCTGCCAGGGCTGTGCGCGGACGTGGGCGGTCTACGCAGGAACGCGTACGCGCTTGTCACTCCGTGGGATTGTCGCGGATTAAGCCGGATGTACGCGGATAAGAATTTTTTAGAAGTCATTTTCGGAAGTCCTGCGGAATCCACTAGAAAGACATCCTGCTGTTATCGCACGATTTGTTCCAGCGGCCCACGCACAAAACTTTCGGTTATGGAGTCAAAATAATTCTTATCCGCGAAAATCTGCCCAGATCCGCGTTCATCTCACGGAGCGACAAGCGCGTACGTCCGGGATTTGAGCGGTCCACGTAGAGAATTCGTACGCGGATGTGCGCGGATTAGCGCGGATAGGACTTGTGGGAGAGAAGGGACGGAGTGAATCATCGCATGTCGATGTCTTATCCGTGTTCATCCGCGTACCTGTTCGATTGTGGAGTTGGCTGGTCCACGGTGCAATCCGTGCGCGGATGTGGGTGGCTTGGATCGGATTCTCACAACTGCAATCGCGCGGGTTGACATACAGGCTGAATGTTATGTAATTTATCAACAAATGGGACCAGGAAATATCATTGGCCCAATTGTCAAGAAGCATATAAACTCTGAAGTTATGGCGACACTCCCGTGCCGGCAAGCAGGATTGAGGTAGCAACCCGCTATGAATGACGCACCTGGAAAGAAATTCACCCTGTATACGCTTTTTCCACCTGCTTCCGGGCTGCGAAGCATTCTGGTCTGCATCGTCTGGACGATAGCCGTTGGTTTCGCTTTGCTGACGACCATCAACAACTTCCTGCAGCATTTCACGCCGGATGCCTCGATCTATATACTCCATGCACGTACACTGCTCGAAACCGGCCAACGGTACCTTGTTTCACACGATAGCAAAGGGCCAGTGCTCGTGTGGTTCTATGCCTTGCCTGTGTGGCTATTTGGTGCCACGGTCGTCGCCGCGGCTTTCCTCCAAACCCTGTTGCATGCCGGTTTCGCTGTGCATCTCGCGCGGTTCCTCCGTCAGTACTGCGGCGCGGGAGTGTCGACGCTCACCGCTCTGATCGCGTACAGCGTCGTATCCGCCCCGGCGTTATGGGGAAGCGGTATGCGGACCGAGGACGCGCTTCTGCTGATCGTGACGCTGTTGTTCTTTTCGTTTCAGCGCGTGACGGTGCCATGGCGCATTCTCGCAGGCATGCTCACGGCTCTCGCGTGTGGTATGAAAATTTCTTATGCTTTCTCGCTTCTGCTCTGCTGTATGGCGGGGATTCTCGTTCTGGAGTGGCGGTCCTCGGGAAGTCTGAGGATGTGGACGCCGCGTATTCGTTCCGCGCTGCTGTGGTATGGGCTCGGCTTCGTCGCTACGGCACTCGGGATTGTGGCCATCATCGCCTTGACGGATTCGCTGGAAGATGCTGTGAAGCAAACGGTGCTCTGGCCGCTGCGGTACCGTACGGGTTCAGGTTTTGGTCCGTCGCCCGTACATCCCGCATCCGTGTTGTGGCATAGCGGATTGGCTCCACTGGCGATGGCGATCCTCGTGTATCTTCTGCTTCTCGTCCGGAAGAGGGAATGGGCGGCCGTACCGCTGCTCGTTTTCTTCGTCGCGGAGATGATGCGCATCGGCTTTGAAGGTACCCGATGGAGTTACCTTGCGATACCGCTGGTTCCGGTACTCATCATCACACCATTCCTTTCGAAGCGGTATATACCGCATGCCCACACCTCGCTCGCGCTGCTTGTATTGTTCCTGCTCCCATTGCTGCTTCCACAGTTGCGCGACGAAATCATTGCATTCGATATTCGTGCGTTACACCGTCAGCTCGCACCCTACGAGGAGCTTGCTCGGCGAATGAAGATCGATTACAAGCCAGGAGAGACTCTTTTCATAAACAGCAATGACTACCAGTTGCATCTGCTGCTGGGTGCCCCGCCGCCCTGGCCCATTCTGCCCTATCACTACCAGTACGTCTCTGTCGCAGAGCAACACGCATTCAGACAGTACTATGAAAAAAATCCCCCGACCTGGATTGTCACGCGCGATACCGTTGCCGGAAGCACCGTTCGCCTCACTCGTGGCTCCATCGATGGTGCGTACTATGTGTTTACCCACCCACCGGAATCCCGCCACGAACAATCGACCCGCGACGCGCGGACGCTGCTTGACGATGCCGTTGTCCGCGGTACGTACCGTTGCACAACGGACATCGGTTGGGCGCAGGCCTGGAAACGCGTGGAATAACGTCCGGGGAGGAAGTCGTACGCGCTTGTCACTCAGTGGGATTGTCGCGGATTCGGGCGGATGAACGCGGATATTAATTTTTTCAGAATTCATTTTTGGGAGTCCTGCGGAATCCATTAGAAAGGCATCCTGCTGTTATCGCACGATTTGTGCCAGCGACCCACGCAGGAAGTCGTACGCGCTTGTCACTCCGTGAGATTGTCGCGGATTCAGGCGGATGAACGCGGATAAAAATTTTTAGAATTCATTGTTGGGAGTCCTGCGGAATCCATTAGAAAGGCATCCTGCTGTTATCGCACGATTTGTGCCAGCGGCTCACGTACAACGCTTTCGGTTACGGAGTCAAAATCATTCTTATCCGCGAAAATCCGCCCAGATCCGCGTTGATCCCCGTACCTCCAGGATTTGCGCGGATTAGCGCGGATAAGAATTTTTTTCAGGTTCGGATTCGAAAGAATTGCGTGTATTGTGGCTTTCGAGATTTCAGCAGGGCGGCGCGTTTCCTTTTACTTATCAATGGCGCGGAACAGAAGATAATGCTCTGTTCTCGCATCGGCCGAGCTATGTTCCGGTAGCGCAGTCCGGGGAACAATGACGAGGCCGCGCCGACGCCACACGTCGATGCTGTCCGCGACGTCCATGTCGGAATACGCGACATCGTGATAGGCCTTCATCGCGGCGTTTGGCCAGTACGGACGGAGCGTCGGGTACACGCTGCGGGGCAGGGTAATCGCGGAAGGCGATTCGGCACGGACCAGGCGATGCAGCTCAATCGTCTCGGAATAATCCGGTTTTGACACGACTACGAGAGCCACGACGAACAGCACCACGCTGCTTCCTGCGACAAGCTCCGGGCGCTGCAGCCAGGGCCGCGTTAATTCCCGGATCGATACATCGGTGAGGAAAAAGAGAGCGACGGCGAACACGGGGAAGAGATACCACCGGTACACCAGGGCGGGATTGATCTGCAGATACAGCAACGCCAGGATGAGGCCGGCGGCGATGAATACGCTCGCATACCTGAGCAGCAGGCGGGGACGCAGGGCCAAAAAGACGAGGAGTGCGAGGAGCAGCAGGAGTTCCAGCGGCGAGGAATTCCATTTAGCAAACAGCAGATCGAACCAGTTTCCAAACACCGCCGCCTCGCCTGAAAGCCGGAACAGCGCGATATACAGCGTGAAGACCCAGTTCTTCAGAAGATTCAGATTGATGATTGCCGCGGGCCAGAGCAGCAGGATGAACAACGCAACCCAGGCAGCAGATTTTACCACGCGGCGGAGATACTCCCGTCGATCCTGCGCCTTGTAGAAGCGCCACAGGAGCAGCAGCGCCGTAAAAAACGACAGGAACATCCCGTATGCGACGGTTACCAACGCGGCTGCGAAAAACAGCTGGGCGAGCCGGAGCTGCGCGGATTCGCCGCTGCGCTCGTAGAGGTACAGGCAGTACAGAAACAGCGACACCAGCAAACCGAACGGGAGATGCATGTTGAAGCCGACGACAGCCATGGCATACGCGGCCGAGGCGGGGACGAGCAGCAACATCGGCGTCCGCGCATCTTCCCATCGCCATCCCAGCAGCGCGAGCACGAGGATCCACAGAACTATCCAGAACAGATTCGCGGCGCGCAGTTGCCTGGGAAGCGGCTGATCCGCCATGATACCCGAAAGCGCGATGGCGGGGTAGAACGCGAGCGGCGGATGGTAATGCCGGAGGAACATCGTGCTGCCCGACTCGCGGATGTAATCCGACAGACGCGCACGCGCTCCGGGATCGCCGACGGCATCGAGACCCATGCGTCCGAATTCGATTATGGAAAGATCGTCGTTGTCCGTCCAGTTTGTCCAGAATCCCCTCTGCACGGCGATGTAATAATCGCCTTCGTCGTAGGTGAGAGGGTAATCCGCCTGATGCAGGAAAAATCCCGCAACGGCGAATATAAGGGCGAGGAAGGTGAGAAGCGGGATCTGGCGTCGTGACATCGTAACTCGCGAAAGTGTTCAGTGATCAAATATGGGAGATTCCATCGAAAGTGGAAATCTCCCGCGTGGCGTCCCAACGTTCAGCGCCGGCCCGCAAGCCCAACAAGGCTCGCGCGTTCCGTCGCGGTGGGGCGGTATGCAAGCGCGGATTCGCGCCGCATGGCAACAATACGGGTGAAGCTTCGTATACTTGCGTTATCTTTCATCGCTTGGAATTCGTCGCGGAAATGAATACAAAAGCAGGAAAACAAAGTCTTCGCGACACGCTGCGCACCGATTTCCGCACCATGGATTTGAAGGAAGGCATGCAGCGCGATTATCGTGAAATGATGGCGCTGTTCCTGACGGACGAGCAGAAAACCAGGCTGCACAAAATGGGGATGTTCCGAAAGATCTTCTACGTCCCGATCTGGATTTTCCGGGCAATGCTGCTGCTTCTCACTCCCGCGCGCCGCTTCGTACTGTTGATCGGCGTCCTGCTCGTCATGTTCACGCAGGATTCCGAAGCTCCCGGGATGAGCGGCGGGCAGTTTCTCGGCGCGTTGATGTTCGTCTTTATTCTCGTACTCGAACTCAAGGACAAAATCCTCGCTCGCGATGAACTCGAAGCGGGGCGTGCCGTGCAGATCGCGTTGATGCCGGACGAGCGTCCGAAGTTCAAAGGCTGGGACATCTACCTTTTCACCAGGCCCGCGAATGATGTCGGTGGCGACCTCGTGGATTTCATTTACGTGGACGAAGACAGGCTCGGCCTTTCGCTTGGCGACGTTGCCGGCAAAGGACTGGGCGCCGCGTTGTTCATGGCGAAACTGCAGGCCACAATCAGGGCGCTCGCGCCAGGGAGGGCCTCCATTAGCGATCTCGGAACCCAGCTCAGCGAGATTTTCGACAGGGACGGCATACCCAGCCGCTTCGCGTCGCTGGTGTATCTCGAAATCTCGCGCGGCGCGGGCGAAGTGCGCGTGCTTAATGCCGGACACATGCCGCCGATGGTGTTTCGCAGGGGCGTGATGGAAACCATGCCTCGGGGAGGGCCCGCCCTCGGTCTGCTCTGCCACCGCGACTACGCGGAGCTTCCCCTCACACTGAATACAGATGATCTCCTTGTCGTCTATTCCGACGGCGTCACCGAAGCACGCAATCCCGCCGGCGATTTTTTTAGCGACGAACGTTTGCAGCAACTGCTCCTCCGTTATCACGAACTCCCCGTACATGAACTCGGCAAGCTCCTTGTAGATCGCGTCGATCATTTCTGCGCCGAAGCCCCTCGCCACGACGATCTCTCCCTCCTCCTCCTCCGCAAGACCGACGATTTTTGATTTACGAATTACGATTTACGAATTTGAAGAGGCGTCGTAAACAAGTGCCGTCACACTGAGTCAGGTAACCAGTGCTGCGCGCCGGTTTATATCGAGTGTGACATGGATTCAATGTAAAAAAGTATCGTCATGCTGAGCGCAGCGCCGCAGAAAAGTCTCTGATAAAAGGGAAACGTTTCACCCGGCGTTCCGTTACTGCGGAAAAGCACGGCGTTCGTCCTTCTCGACCTTCATAGGTCCGGAGCATCACATGTCATAAGCAGCGAGTTTCGGCTACGCTCAACTACGGAACGGTCCCTGAGCGAAGTCGAAGGGCGGCTCCGCTCAACAACCAGAAGGGCGTCGTCCGGCTTTTTCGGTGCCCGTAGGTTCGCTCCGCAAGATGTCATACCCAGGAAGAATCAACGAACCTCCACTGCCCCGCCATCTCCCATCTAACGGATCACACGGAATCCTCCGGATATGACGTGATCTCCGGCCGACAATCTGATGAGATACGTTCCTGCGCTGAATCCGTCGACATTGAAATCGAGTGTGTGCATCCCGGCGACCCGCGATGCGTCGAGCAGAACAAGTCGCAGTCTACCGAGCATATCGAAGCATTCGATACGCACATGAGAGCTGCGCGGGATCTGGAAGTCCACCGATCCACTCGAGGCGACGGGATTTGGCGCTACTCTGAGGAAGTACCCATCCGGCGCTGCCTCGGCATGTTGCACGCCAGCAGGGTTGCCGGAGGGTTTCAGGATTCTCGAAGTGATGACGCAATATGCGTCAACTTCATAGAACGCGTAGCTCATTCCGTACACTCCTCGCGGATCGTCGGTGCTAAGCCGATGCACACCCGGCTGTAGCCGCATCTCGGCGACGGAAAATGTCCAGCCCGGCATCCTCACGAACTCGACCGGCAGAGGGACTCCGTTCAGTCGCACCTTGTCTTCGGCACCAGCCCAGGCGACAATCGACACATTCACCGAATCCCATGGATCAATTAATCGTAGGCCCAAATCGTAGCGCGGCGGCGCTGCGTAGAAAAGGTGGCAGGAAGCGAATGCATCGACGGGCGGCGGAAACACCATGGATGGATCTCCGACTTGTCCGGCTTTTGTAATCGGTCCATCCGCCCTCAAGGAAGGCGAATATTGCGCCGCGAGAAACGGCTTGTCGCCCTCCAGCAGTATCGGTTTCGAGACCATCATCGAATCCTCGTACACTTCGCCTCGCTGGGTCAGGAAGGCCCATGGCACCCCGTCCTTCTGTATCGCCGTGCTGTCGTGCAAAGCGACGACCCTGTACATCGGTCCGGCTATGCGCGAGCGGTACGGCAGTATAATGTAGGTGCGTCCGCAATCCTCTTCCTTCGGCAACTGCTCGTAAAACGGATTGGCCGCCGCGCCTCCTGAGGGCGTCCTGACCAGTGTAGCTCTTGTTCCTGCAAAGGCCGCAATCTGTTTGTCGGCCGTCACTTCCGTGCCGCTGAGAGCAAGTCCCGAATCTGGCGACATGACAGGCAGGATTTCGCCGCGATTTAGTATCGCGGAAAAAAGTACGCCCGCCGCCTTGCCTGAGCCCGTGATATTCGAGGGGATGACGCTAACCTGCGTATTGTCCTCGGTGCCGATCAGCAGCAACTGATCCCAGTCTGGCAGAAGAGTCGGAGGTCCGTGCTCCGCCAGCATTACGTATCGTTTCCCCAGGGTCTCCGCCGGGAACACTGTCGCGGCCTCCGCTGCCGCTCTCGTGTCGATACTGCTCATCAGCGCGATTGGCCGATCGGCATACACTCGCAGGCAGCGGTTTGATACGGTCTCTGGATCGTGCACAGACAACTCGCCGGGGATGCGGAACGCCGTATGAGTCCATGCGGCCGCCGTCGTGTCGAATAATTTTATTCCGGCACCGGTTTCAATCGTAATGCGGGTTTTTTCCTGTGTTACAGCATGGAGATACACGATCAAAAATCTGCCGTCAAATCCGGAAGTGGGATACGCCACCCAGAATTCTTTTCCGAGCGTGGTATTCTGTTGCTCGCAGCGTAGGCTGGGTGTGACGGCCGGTACCTCCAGCGTTCCCTCGCACTGTACGTCCTCGGTCAAGCAGCGTATCGTGTACTTGTACGTTTGCGCCTGCAGGTGCTCCGGCACAAAGACCTGCCACGTCACCGTTGCCTCCTGACCGGCATCTAGTATCGCCGGCACTGAATATACTATGTAGGGGGGCTGCAGTGTCAAAGCTACATCCGGAATCAGCTCGCATTGGACCGGACCGACCGGAGTTGGGGATGTATTGCGCAGTGTAGCGGAAATAGTCACCGGATTCTGCAAAAATCCTCCTGCTACGGTATCCGGCACTACTATCGTCGGTTCGCAGGTGAGTTGCAGCGTCATGCCGGGCATGCTAATGGTGCTGTAACATTCGCCTAGCACCGCCCCTCGGCTTCGGATGACAATCCTGACCATACTCTGTCTTGTCAGCGAACTCAAATCGGAAGCCAGTTGCCATGTCAAGAATATGTTTTGCCCGGGATCCAGAACCGTCTGCTGTAGCGCCTGCGCACCCTGTCGGAATCGGATATCCGGATTGAGGAAGGCCTCGGCCTCCAGTGTGGCCGCCGGTCCCGCGCCGGCGTCATTCTTTATCCACACGCTCACTGCGAACCTATGTTCGGTGTCCGGGCTTTGTGCGCGCGGCAGATGAACGGTATCCGGCGGGCAGGTGATGGAGAGCGGAGGTAGATTATTGATCTCGAGTCCGTAGTCTGTGACTATGACACGCGCCTCGCCCGGCCCAAGCATTTGCGCATCCCATTGCAGCAGTACTGCGTTGTCCTGGAAACTCAGTCCGCTTGCTTCGTAATCCCACGGCGCGGCGCCGAGGTACCCGTTATAGGTCCATCTGCCGACAATGAAGCGGTCGGGGGTCGTCATCGAGTCCCCTTGAAGGCGACCCCGCACTTTGTTCGCATATCCCGGGGCCATGCCGAAAAAATCCGACGGCATGCCGGACCCGGACCAGCCTCTCTCAACCAACACCGGATCACCACCGACGCGAACGTTGACCAGATCCTGCTTTCCTATGCACAGGTCATGCATGACATGCAGTCCGGTCGAGACCGGAAAACTCGATAGATTCCTGAGTACAGTCACAATCCGTACGAAGCCGTATTCCTGCTCCTCCATGAGTCTGAAGGTCTGCGAGCACTCCAATCTGCGGCCTTCGCTTGCCAGCACGACGGTGTAGCCGACTCTATCCGGAGCCGCCCAGGCGCTCACCTTCGGAAAGGCCAAGCCGTTGAGCGGCGGCACTCCGCTCAGGACGTTGTTGTTCGTATGCAATACACCGTCGAGGTTCACGCTTGCGTACGAGGTAAACGCCTCCTCTCCTACGAAAAGAATCGGTGTGCCATCGGCAGCCGCTACTCCCAGTTGTCCGGAAATGGTATCGACATACGCGGTCACGGACGTGGAAGATGCACGGAGGCTGCGCGCGAGCTGCGATTGCTGCGCCCGGCAGGGAAGGATCAGGAAGAGAAACAGTGATGCGATCAAGCAATAGTGCATGTGTGCTCCGTAAGCTGTCGGTTGTACTCCATATTATGGTCGAAGACATTGCCGGCAACGCCGATGGTGACTGAATACGAATTTGAAGCATCGCGGGACAACCCCGGCGGCGGGCGCAGCGACCGCTCTGTGGCGCTAAGCGGCAGAAATGCAATGATGCGTAGCAGTAATTTCATGGCCAATCTCCTCTTAAAATCTGCTTCCACTAGTTCGCCGTGGGTTAGATGGTGATGAGTATACGGAACCGCTGGTTGAGCCTCAAAAGTCCAAATGGGACGAACCAATGAGGGTATCATAGAATAACACCTCAATCACGTGAACGTTACACCCCACTGCAATCCCACGGAAAGAATGCCCATTCCAGTGAATGCCATTCTACCTTCGGTCGACTCACGGTGCACGACTCATTCCACTCCATCTCAAGCGCAGGCGTGCGGAGACGCGGCGCGGTCATGGCGGCAACGGCTCTGAGCCGAGAGCCAACATTTTTTTCTCGACATGGGAATAAATGCGCATGCTCAAGTGTCTTCCCAATACGGTAGGCGCGAATCGCGGCAATGATGGATACAGATGCGTGCGGACTACTGCGTCCCCATAGTTGTGCAACCACATAACCCACTCCCGGAGCTGAAATGAAGCGGATACTGTTCCTTCTCGCGCTACTCACGCTGACGATGCCCGCCACGGCACAGAGCTATGACCTGCTCAGCGATTTCCACGATTGGAACACATTCCGCTATAGCCGAACGGGCGTTCCATCCACATTCATGGGCGGAGACACATCGTCGCAATTCACGGAATTTGATGGAACAATTTTAATTCGCGACGATGAGAACCCCTCGCCGGACGGATCAGCGATCATCCACGGTCTGGTACTCCGGAAGCGCGGGGTGGAAACCATCAGAACCTCGCGCCGAATCATTTCTCAACAGATGCTGGATATCGTGACGCAGGACACCATAGTCGAAACAGTCGGCGATGCTGAAGGTGCGGGAATGAATTCGTTACGCGGGTGGCTTTTTCCGGATACGACGTGGAATTCTCCGCCGTGTCCCGGCATACCGGATACGCTTCGCCTCTATCCGTATGGACACCTGTACCGCTACTACACTCCCGCCCCCGCTGATTCACTGGACGAGAGCGGCGGCTTCCTGCACCTGCGCACGCTGTGGACGGATTGCCTGGACAACGCTGCGAGCAGGGAAATGCTTGTCCGCCGCTTCAAAAGACTCTACGAAATCCGACTTTACACCTTCAATTTCTTCGATTGGAGTGTGGATGAGCGCTATAGCCTTACCGTTACGCCTTCAGTCGGATCGCCCGAGCCTCTACCGGATGGGATCAGTCTGTCGTGCTACCCGAATCCTGCGAGCGGAGATGCGGTGATACAGATCGTGGCCGAGGAAGCTGGCTCATTGCAGCTGTTCGTGCACGATCTGCAGGGTCGGGTGCTGCGAACGCTTCACGATGGACGCATCGCCACCGGCGTGCTCGACATCCGCTTCGACACCCACGACCTCGCGAGCGGACAGTATTACTGCACCGCCCTGACAGAGCGCGGCATGCGAACGATACCACTTGTCGTTCTTCGACGGGAGTAGCGACAGTGGAATATGGATAATGGACAATGGAATCGCCCTGACCTCGTTGAGGTGAGGGCAATAGCGATTTCCTCCTCCCCTCCCCCTACGGTCTCGAAGGGATGTTTCCGGCAGAAAGGTGTTCTAATGATGAAGGCCGTGCGTACTTGCTTGCCCTCTCCCCTGCCCCACTCCCAGTGGGAGAGGGGATCTGATCCTGTGCGTTTCGGAAAATTTTCCCTTCGTCCTCCCCGAAGGGAATGTGGTTTTGGTCGTGTGCATTTCGAAAAATGTTCCCTTCATTTTCCCCAGATGTATGACTTACGATTAACGACGTACGATTTTGTACAATTACCGATATTTGATTCCTACTCCCCTCTCCCTACTAAGATTGAGGTCAAATACCGCAGGTCGTAGACCCGCCGCAGCGAGATGAGGGCAATTGACGATTTCCTACTCCCCTCTCCCTCCTGGGAGAGGGGCCGGGGGAGAGGGCCAATTGTCAATTATCCATTATATTGCATGCTAGCCCTTCCCAGATAAGGGCCCCCTCATCCTCGACACAACCAACATACGCCTCATGGACGCATTTCGTCTCTCGACCGTCATCTCAGGATTTCTGCTCGTATTTCTGGCCGGTGCCGCTTCCGCGCAATACTCCCAAAATCAGATTCGGACACTGAACGCGCAGGCCGAGGTCAGCTCGGAGCGATGGCAGCAGGAGCGTAACGAGGCCGAGATCCGCGCTGCGTTGAGCGGCATTCCGCTGCGCACGGTCAGAGCGGACGGTACGATCATGGAGCTGCAACGCTTTGTGGACGGCAGACCGGAATATTACATCACGGACAATGCCGTCTCCGCCGCGACCAGCTCCAGCACGCGGCTGTATCCGGGGGGCGCACTGGGTTTCGCGTTGACCGGCGCGGGCGTCTCTGTGGCGGAATGGGACGGCGGCAAAGTACGCACGACGCATCAGGAATTCGGCAACCGCGTGACGCAAATGGACAACACCACGTCGCAAATGGATCATGCCACGCATGTGGCGGGTACGATGGTCGCGTCGGGTGTCAAGGCCGAGGCAAAAGGAATGGCGTACCAGGCGTCGCTGCAGGCACATGACTGGAACAACGATCTCGGTGAGATGACCGCCCGCGCGGCGGAAGGTATCCAGGTCTCCAACCATTCCTACGGCAGCGCCGTGGGATGGATGTACAATTATCGCGGCGACGGACGCTGGGCGTGGTTCGGCGTACCGGGCGACTCTCCTGCGGAGGACCGCAACTTCGGCCGCTATGAGGAGCGGGCGCGCGAATGGGATCAACTCGTTTACAATGCTCCGTATTATATTCCCGTCAAATCGGCGGGCAACGACCGCGGCGAGGGACCGACGACCCAGCCGATTTCACACTGGGAATTCGACAATAATGTGTGGGCGCTCACCAGCACGTTCCGCGAGAACGACGGCGGCTCGATGGGCTACGATTGCGTGACAAGCTACGGCAACGCGAAAAACATCCTCACCATCGGCGCGGTTGAGGACGTTCCGGGCGGCTACGGCGCCCCGAGCGATGTACGGATGAGCTCATTCAGCGGTTGGGGACCTACGGACGACGGGCGTATTAAACCGGACATCGTGGCGAATGGCATCAACTTGTATTCATGCCTCAAGACGTCGAACAGCGCCTACGCATCGTACAGCGGGACATCGATGTCCGCTCCGAGCGTCACGGGTTCGATCGCTCTACTTCTGCAACATCAGAAAAATATTCATGGCAACGCACGCCTGCGCGCATCCTCGATCAAGGCGCTGCTGCTTCACACCGCCGATGAAGCGGGTCCGGCTCAGGGTCCGGATTACCAACATGGATGGGGACTGCTGAACACCGCGTCCGCCGCGAAGCTCATGACGGCGAACGCGCAGGCAAGTTCCTCGGTGTTGATCAGGGAGCGGGAACTCAACGAAAATCAGACCATCGACATCCCGATTTACAGTCCGGGACGCGGTCCCCTCAAGGTGACGATCTGCTGGACCGATCCCGCCGGTTCGGTGCAGGCAGCCAAGGTTGATCCGACAACCAGGGTCCTCATCAACGATCTCGATGTGAGCGTGATCGATCCGTCATCAGGCCAGCATCTCCCGTGGATTCTGAATCCCGCGAATCCTGATGCCCCCGCAGTTCGCGGAAATAATGTCGTCGACAACGTGGAGCAAGTGTTCATCCAGGCGCCAGACGAAGGAACGTACATCGTACGTATCACACACAAGGGCACGCTGCAGAGCGATGGCCAGTTTGTGTCGATCATCGCGAGCGTCAGCAATGAGGTATCCCTTCTTTCGCCCCCGAACAACCTCGTGAATTCCAGCGTCACTCCGGCCCTGCAATGGAACACCGCGCGCGGCGCCCAGAGCTACGAGGTGCAGGTGGACGAAACGGCGGATTTCACCTCGCCGGTCGTGAATGCAACCGGGATCGCGCAAACCTGGTATGACACGCCTGCTCTGAAAAAACAATCGCGGTACTACTGGAAAGTGCGCGCCAGGGATGCCCAGGGCGCGAGTGAGTGGTCGGATGTCTGGACTTTCGTGACCGGTGGAAATATCGCGCAAGGCGGACATGCCCTCGAATTCGACGGTGCGGACGATCACGCGGTCAGGACGAATGTGTCCGGCCTTGGCGGCATCGAACAAAACGACGTCATCACAATCGAAGCCTGGGTGTTCGTGCACGGTTGGGTGAACGGCGCATTCGCGATAGCCGACAAGCACAATCCCGCCACCGGAACCGGATGGTCGCTTCGATTGCGTAGCGGAGGCGCGATTGAATTTTCTCCATCAACCACGTTGAGCTGTGGCGCGGGCGTTCCGCAAAACACCTGGGCCCACATCGCCGTCACCTGGAGCAAACAAAGCGGCAAGGTCCGTTATTACATCAATGGCGCCAAGCGCTGCGAGAGCGATCACAGCGGCGACATTCAGTCAACCGGCGGGGGACCACTGTACATCGGCTATTCTCCATCCGGAACACCCGCCTATGGCGACGGCATCATCGATGAACTCCGGATATGGAACACGGTACGCACAGAGACGGACATCAACGCGGGTATGTTCACATCGTACAGCGCTTCGGAACCCGGTCTCGTTGCCCAATGGGGATTTGACGAAGCCCGCGGATTGACTACCGCCGCGCAGCCTGGGAGCATCTCCTCCGATCTGGTCCAGGGCCCAGCCTGGGTTGTGTCCAGCGTCCCGATGACAAAACCTCCGGCACCCGTACCTATCTATCCGCCGCACAACAGCGCCAACATCCCCATATCCGCGACAGCGCTCTGGCAGCCCGCCACGTCGGCGCTGCGTTACCGAGTACAATTGTCTCGTGAGTCGAATTTCTCGAATCTGATCATGGACGTCCGCGATCTTACGGCAATAAGTCAGGCTTTTCCTGTTATGCTTCCCGAGACCGGATATTACTGGCGCGTCAATTCCACCAACGCACTAGGAACGAGTGACTGGACTTCTGCGCAGTATTTCGTGACGGCCGTGGCACCGCCGAATGCGCCGAAGCTGGTCGTACCGAAGAACGGTGCGAAGGACCAACTTCTCACGCTCACGCTTCTCTGGGAGGCGCCACCGCGCGCCATTACGTACCACGTGCAGGTATCCACCGACTCGCTGTTCAAGGGGGGATTTCTCATCGATCGTACCGACATCATCATTCCTTCCGTGGACGTGCCGGATCTCGGGAACAGGCAGCGTTGCTACTGGCGCGTCCGTGCGGTGAATTTCGGAGGGAGCAGTCCCTGGTCCGAGCAATGGACCTTCGTCACGATTCCCGCGGAACCCGAGGCGCCTATCCTGATTCTTCCGACAGCCAACGAAAAGGGTGTTGCCGTCAATCCACAGTTCTTCTGGGAAGCTGCGGAAGGCGCGGTGGATTACACCATGCAGCTTTCCATCGATTCGACGTTTACATCGACCATAATCAATGCCGCCGGCATTCCCTTCACACAGTACGCCGCGGCGAATCTCGAGCAGGGTGTGTGGCATTTCTGGCGGGTCCGGGCTTCCAATTCCGCAGGTGCGGGCGAGTGGTCCGAGATCAGGCGTTTCCTCACTCTGCGGCCTCTCCCCGACGCGGTACAGCTCATCGTACCAGCGCGGGACGCCGTGAATATCGAGCTTCGCCCGGAGTTCACCTGGCAGCCTTTATCCGCGGCCGACTCGTACACACTTCAAGTTTCCGAAACGGATCAGTTTTCCGCAGCCCTGCTCAATATATCCGGAATAGCCGGTGGTGTGTATAAAGTAACCCTGGACCTCCCGTCCGAACAGCTATTCTACTGGCGTGCACGCGCGGCGAACGAGCGCGGCGAGGGTCCATGGAGCGATGTATGGAGTTTTACCACCGCAAAAATCACGCTCGCCGTTCCCGAACTCCGACTGCCTCCCAACGTTAGCACGCAGGCGCCGGAAGCCGTCGATTTCGCATGGACGCAGGTTGACGGCGCCGATGCCTATCGTCTGGAAATCGGACAAGATACTCTCGCCGCAGCTGTGCAGGACGTAACGGCCGCCTCGACCACGTTGCTTTCGCTCAACGAGGAAGCCACTCATTTCTGGCGCGTGAGCGCGAAACGGGGTGTTGAGGAAGGTCCGTGGTCACCCTGGTGGAGTTTCAGCACTACGCTGCGTCTCCCCGATGCCGTGACGCTGCTGTCGCCACCCGACGACAGCAGCATGCAAAGCGACACGGTGCGATTCCTGTGGACCGCATCCCAGCCCCAAGTCACGACATACTGGCTGGAGTACGCTTTCGACAATGGCTTCCTCGGTCAGCGGTTCATCGACAGCACGTTGACGATGACGGGCTTGACGATTCCGATATCGGCACTCGCGTCGCCTTGTTACTGGCGGGTACGTGCGCGCAACAGCGCAGGGTGGGGACCGTTCAGCATTACCGGTAACTTCAATCCGCTGATCCTTGGCGCCACAGGACAGCCTGCGATTTCCGCCGCCATTGTTTTTGGCCACTCCTGGCCGAATCCGGCAGCGACGCACAGCTCCATGTCGTTGATACTGCCGCAGCGTACGCATGCGACCATTGAAGTGCGCGATGTGCTCGGCCGCATCGCAGGCGTCATACATGACGCTCCGCTCGATGCGGGCACGCACACAATTTCACTGGAATTGGGCTCCCTGCCTCCCGGCCGCTACGTTCTCGTACTGCGTGCGGCTGGAGCAGTCGCGCTAAGGAACCTGAACATCGTGAGGTAATTGATAATGGATAATGAAAGGGTAAAGAGTGAAGAGTAAAGAGTGAAGGGTGAAGAGGCAGACGGTGAACAACTTATACCCACACCTTTACCCTTTACCATATATTTAGACCCTCTTTTCCCCTCTCCCTACTGGGAGAGGGGTAGGGGAGAGTGCGGGGAGAGGGCGGTGTTTTCCCTACACGGCGCGGGTGGGTCTCCTGACAGAATTTTAGGAAAACGCCGTATTGGACCCGGTGCTCCTGTATTTTATATTCGGATAGAAATTTCCGCTGCGTTTTGAGCATGAACCTTACGCGGCACCCTTCACCATCTATCCGGAGCACGTATGTTCGATACCGGGAATACCGGCTTCATGCTGGTCGCGACGAGCCTCGTCATGCTGATGACGCCGGGGCTCGCGTTTTTTTATGGCGGCCTTGTCGGCCGGAAAAACGTCCTCAGCATCATGATCCAGAGTTTTGTGTCCATGGGCGTCACCACGGTGCTGTGGTTCATCGTCGGGTATTCGCTCTGCTTCAGCGGGGATGTGGGCGGAATCATCGGCAACCTTGATAACGCGTTTCTTCAGGGAATACCGATCAACGCGGTGTTCGGGAGCGAGACCAACCGCATCCCGATGATGGTGTTCATCGCGTACCAGATGATGTTCGCCATCATCACGCCGGCGCTTATCACCGGAGCGTTCACGAATCGCGTCACGTTCAAGGCGTACCTTATCTTTCTGGTAGTGTGGCTGCTGTTCGTGTATTTCCCGTTCGTGCACATGGTGTGGGGTGGAGGTATCCTCGCGCAATGGGGCGTGCTCGATTTCGCTGGCGGCATTGTTGTGCATGCAATCGCGGGCATGGCGGCGCTTGCTGCGGTGTTCTATGTGGGCAAGCGCCGGGTTGAGGAAAAAGGACCGCACAGCATTCCGCTCGTCGCTCTCGGCACCGGTCTGCTCTGGTTCGGCTGGTACGGCTTCAATGCCGGCAGTGAGCTTCGCGTGGATGAGATCACAGCGCTGGCCTTCCTGAACACCGACGTCGCGGCCTCTTTTGCGGGCGTCACCTGGTTGATTCTGGCATGGACGATCGAGAAAAAACCAAAGTTCGTTGGATTGCTTACGGGCGCCGTCGCGGGACTCGCCACCATAACACCGGCGGCCGGCTTTGTATCCACAAGCAGTGCGGTGATAATTGGCATCACATCGGGCATCGTGTGTTATTTCGCCGTGTCCATGAAGAACAAGCTGCAATGGGACGACGCGCTCGACGTTTGGGGCGTCCATGGCGTCGGCGGTATTCTCGGCACGGTCTGTCTTGGTCTCTTCGGCAGCACCGCGATCAATGCGTCCGGTGCCGACGGATTGCTTTTCGGAGGCGCGGAGTTCTTTTTCAAGCAAACCGCGGCCGTCGCAGGCGCATCGCTCTATGCGTTTTTCTTCACCTTCGGCGCGCTCAAGGTCATCAATCTCATCACACCTGTGCGCACGAGCGACGCGCAAGAGGCCAGTCTTGACGAAGAACTGCACGGTGAAATAGCCTACATCGAGGGAGTTTAGCATGCGGCAATCGATCTTCACACTTACCATACTGTTCTCCATCATGAGCGCTCAGTCTGCCGCGCAGGCGCAGGATGCCGTAAAATGGTACGATGATATCACGCTACGCGGCTTTACGGCATCGTCGTTCATATACAACTTCAACACACCGGCTTCGGGCGAAAATGGCTACCGGGTGTTCGACAGGAAGCACAACAGCTTTTCTCCCGACGTGTTTCAACTCGCGGTGGCAAAGGAAGCACCGAACAGCGGTGACGCCGGATTCCGCGCGGATCTCATCACAGGCATGCTGCCGAAGTACACCGCATCGGCGGGACTGTTCGGTTCCACAAACATTGATCTCCTGCAGGCGTACGTCAGCTATGTCGCTCCGTTGGGTGACGGCCTTCGTCTGGATATGGGTAAATTCGTAACGCACTTGGGATATGAAGTGATTGAAGGGTGCGATGGCTACAACGACAACATCAGCCGGAGCTTCCTGTTTGGATACGCCATTCCGTTCGCGCACACAGGATTGCGCGCGCGGTATGCATTTTCAGATGGAGTATCAGCCATGCTGATGGTTGCGAACGGCTGGGACAACGCCGTGGAGAACAACAGCAACAAGACCGTCGGCGCGCAGCTGGGAATCCTTCCGATCGAGGGACTCGCCCTGTATGCCAATGCGATCCATGGCGCGGAGGCCGCAGGCGACAACAGCAACGCCACCACCGTCATGGATTTCGTCGCCGTCTGGTCGCCGATCGAACTATTATCCATCGGCGCAAACGTCGATCTCGGCTCCGCAGCCAAGGCAGCCGCCGAGGGTGAGGATGCGTCCTGGACCGGCTTCGCAGGCTACGTACGTTTGAATCTCCACGAACAATTCTCATTGGCCCTGCGCGGCGAGATGTTTGACGACGCGGATGGTGTGCGCACCGGGACCGTGCAAAAGTTGACGGAAATAACGGCGACCCCGGAGTTCCGATTTGCCGGGGGATTTGCTCTGCGCATGGACCTTCGCTACGATATGTCGGATCGGAAGGTGTTTGAAAAAGGATCCTCGTTCAACGACGCCGCGGTCGAGAATGCCGATACACAGTTCACCTTTGGATTGCAGATGATTTTTCACTTCTAAACCCCTCCTGTCGACGCGAACGCAGCGGCTGTCCAATCCCACTGGACGGCCGCTGTTTTTATTTCAGCGTTGCGCATCCGATCTTGGTAGCTACATCGATGTCCATCTCCTCCGGTCGTTCGCTTATGAAAACACTGCTGTTCCTGATCCTTGCATGTTCCCTTACTTTTTCCGCGATCGCGCAGGACGATCTGTTGACCGGCGCACTGAAGCGCTTCGGTCTCGATTCCAGTTCCATCGGATTCCGCCCGAATCCCGCGTGGAATCCCACTGGCCAGCCGGATCCGTTTCGCTTGCCGTGGTTCGACGCCTTGCTTGCACGGCCGTTGAAAATTCCTTCGTTCACACGCGATATGTTATGGCGCTACCGCCTCTGGATGACGGGCGACAGCAGCGCGTTTCCCCGGCCGGCGCTCGCGCAAGTGCGTCCTCTCGCGGGGTTGGTGTTCAATTCCGCACGCAATCTTGGACACAATATCGGCCGCTACGGCTTCGACTACGATCCGATCACGACGAGCGGGCAATCGCTCATGGGGGCCATTGAACAGCTCTACCGCGATGCCGGACAGGATCTTGGCAACACCATCGTGTACAAGCTCCCCACGCAGGACTGGACGGATCGGCACAAGGCTTTCAGCACGGCGATCAGTGTACTTCCCGACGAGTTGAACCGTTCGCTTGCGCGCATCGTCGCCGCAATCGGAGAGGCCACGCGCTGGCGGGATCGGTCGCTGGCGCGGATTCCCGAAGCGCAGTTCGAACACATTTTCTCCTCCACGACGCTGGAGGAATCGCAGTGTGACGCGCATACCTTCGATCAGATCGTATACGACGCCGCACTGGCCTTTGACGGTAGCACAGCTTCCTGGGGAGCGACGTTGTTGGCGCAGGCGGTGGAAAAAGAATTTTCCGTGCTCAAGAAATACACCGGCGCGGATTACTCTTTCGATATTCCGACACCGCGCGGGCGACTGCTTCTTCGCGGTGGAAAGAACGACACGCATTACGCTCAGGATTGCGCGTTGCTCATCGATCTCGGAGGCGATGACGTGTATCACGGCGCGACCGCCGCCACGGGTCCGGATCTTCCTGTGTCGGTCACGCTGGACCTTGCGGGCGATGATCGGTACATCAACGAGCATGAGGGGATTCCATCGCAGGGTGCCGGCGTGCTCGGCTTCGCATTGATCGCGGATCTTTCCGGCGACGACACGTACACATCGCGCACCTTCTCCCAGGGCTGTGGAAGATTCGGGATCGGCATACAGTACGACGCGGAAGGAAACGACAGCTACCGCTCGTCCGGTTTCAGTCAGGGCGCGGGCATGTACGGCATCGGCATCCTTTTTGACCGCGCAGGGGACGACGAGTATCATACCGTCTACTATGCGCAGGGGCACGGTTTCTCGCGCGGTCTGGGGCTGCTCGCGGATCTCAGCGGGAACGACCTGTATTCCGCAGATGACGAGACGTTGAATCGCATCGGAGATGAAACTCCCTTTCATAACGAAAGCGACGCGCAGGGGTACGGGGCCGGCCGCCGCGCCGATCACCTCGATGGGCACAGCATGTCCGGAGGCATCGGCATTCTTACCGATCTGCAGGGGAATGACACATATACGGCCGGGGTGTTCGCGCAGGCCAGCGGATACTGGTATGGTATGGGTGTGCTGCACGACGCCGAGGGCGACGACAAGTATCGCGGCGTCTTCTTCAATCTCGGCGCTTCCGCGCATTACGCAATCGGCGTTCTGCTGGAAGACGGTGGTAACGACGAATCCGATCTTGTGATGACGCTCGGCTTCGGTACCGCGCATGATTGCTCCGCGGCTTACTACATCGACGCCAATGGCAACGACCGCTACACCATGAGCAAGGCCGACGCCAACGCGTGCAGTTTCGGCAGCTCGCTCAACAGCAGTTTTGCGTTGTTCGCCAACATCCGCGGGGACGACAGCTACGCTCCCGTGGGCAATGCCTTCGGGTATGCCACCATGCGGCGCGGCGGCGAATGGCCTGTGTATGCACCCGGCACCGGCCTTTTCTTCGACATCGGCGGTGTCGACAAGTACACGCACGACCGGGCTCGCGATGGCGCGGAGTGGGTACAACCGCCGGGGCCTGGACAATATGGTTTCGGCATTGACACGCAGGGCGGAATGATCCGCTTCGAACAGGAGTAGATGCGATGATTCTTTCGCGGAGCGCCATGTTTTCGTAACATAATAGCTTGTAAACGTTTCAAACATTCACGTCATACAGACAGACAACCGCATCCCATGGCAAAAGCACAGCAAGGCACACTCGAAAAAATCGTCTCCCTCTCCAAACGGCGCGGGTTCGTTTTCCAATCCTCCGAAATCTACAGCGGACTCAACGGCTGCTGGGATTACGGCCCACTCGGCGTCGAGCTTCTGCGCAACGTCAAGGACTCATGGTGGCGCGCGATGACGTATCGCGACGATATCGAGGGACTCGACGCGTCGATTCTCATGCATCCGCGCGTATGGGAAGCGTCAGGACACGTGGAGAATTTCACCGATCCCATGGTGGACTGCAAGCAGTGCAAAAGCCGGTATCGCCTGGATGTGCTCTACGAATCATTCAACGAAAAACGCCGCAAGAAAATCATCGAAGCGTGGGCCGCCACCCTTACGGAGGAAGCACGCGCCGCTGTCGCTGCGTTGACCCCGGAAGAAAAGCAGGAAGCCGCCGGCAATGCTCTTATCGATGATGCCGTGGTGTTCGAAGCCCTCAACGAGCAACAGCTCCTCGTCTGCTCCAACTGCGGCGGAAGCGGCACGTTCACTCTTCCCAGGAAATTCAACCTGATGTTCAAGACCTTCATCGGTCCGGTCGAGGACAGCAGCGCGACCGTGTATCTGCGTCCTGAGACCGCGCAGGGAATTTTCGTGAACTTCTCCAACGTGATGCAGGCCACGCGGCAGAAGGTGCCGTTCGGCATAGCGCAGATAGGCAAGGCGTTCCGCAACGAAATCAACACGAAAAATTTTCTTTTCCGGACCAGAGAATTCGAGCAGATGGAAATGCAGTTTTTCGTGCGCCCTGGCACAGACGACACGTGGTTCGAGCAGTGGCGCGATATGCGCATGACCTGGTACGCGGAGAACGGCATGCGCAAGGAGAAGCTGCGCTTTCAACCGCATGCACCCGAAAAGCTGGCGCACTATGCGAAGGCCGCAGTGGATATCGAATACGAATTTCCGTTCGGCTGGGGCGAGATAGAAGGCATCCACAACCGCACCGATTTCGATCTCCGCAGGCATACCGAATTTTCCGGAAAGAGTCTTGATTATTTCGATACCGAGACGCAGGAAAAATACACACCGTTCGTTATCGAAACTTCCGCCGGCGCGAGCCGATCGCTCATGGCCTTCCTTGTGGACGCTTACGACGAAGAGGAAGTCGAAGGGGAAATCCGTACAGTGCTCCGCTTCCATCCGCGCCTGGCGCCGTTCAAGGCGGCAATCCTTCCGCTCGTCAATCGCGACGGCATGGACGAGTTAGGACGCGCTCTCTACCGCGACCTTCAAAAGGATTTCAAGGTGTTTTATGACGACAGCGGCTCTGTCGGACGGCGCTATCGCAGACAGGATGAAATCGGAACGCCGTTCGCCCTCACGATCGATTCCCAGACGCTAGAGGATCAAACAGTGACCGTGCGCGAGCGCGACAGCATGGTGCAAGAGCGCATCTCGATGGACGCCGCGCGTACGTACCTTCTGGGACATCTTTCAGTCTGACGCGGAAAGAAACGTACGCGGATTTTCGCAGATTATTGCGGATTAACGCGGATAAGAGTTTTTTGAACTTCAGATCCGCTCAAGTCGTGCAGTATTCGCTACAGTATCCCGGGATGTGACAAGCATCAGATCGGGTCGACCAGGGCCTTTTACGTCCCGACATTCAGGGATTTGACAAGATTCCGCTATTTATACGACAAGCACAGGTTTGTCGAAAACGGATTCTATAAAACTCTTATCCGTTCCCATCCGCAATAATCCGCGTGAATCCGCGTACGTATTCTCCGCGTCAGTCCGGGTACGTATTCCTCGCAAGTCTGGCGCGGAGACTGTCGGCCACCTCGCGGGCACGCGGTGCGAGATCGGGATGTGCTGTTTCTATTTCCCGCGCGTCGCGGATACGGCGTTCGGCAAGGGTACGCGAAAACCGGAGCGAATAATCCATGCGGTCGTTCAGATACATCTCCAGCTTCGCATCCGGCTTCAATTCCTCTTTCGAATCATCGAGAACAGGATCCGGACGCATAAAGATTATCGCGCCCAGAACAATGACCGACACGACACCGACGACGAGAAACAGGTAACGAGTCACGGGAGAATCTCCATTGTGAAAAACCTCGGTCGATTCAATGGAAGCGGATGCCTCGACCCATAACATAGCAACACACGGGGATTATTTCACGGTGCCCCCTTGAGGCTGCTGACGGCCCCGGACGCTCCGTGTTCTACGTCCGTTTGAATGCGACCGCTGATTTCCATCCCGATTTTTCGTATACTTTTGCTTCGTGCATCGCATCATACCCTCGTCACTGGTCCACATATGAGCAAACATCTTGTCTTTGTTACCGACGACGACTACGCCCTCCGTCGGCTTCTCGAGTTGACAATCTCATCCTGGGGATATGCGGTTCAGACGTTTTCGACTGGCGAAGCGCTTTTGAAGCAGCTGGATCAGCAACCCGATGTCGTGCTTCTCGATCACATGCTGCCGGGGCTTTCCGGTCTTGAGGTCCTCGGCGCTCTTCGGGACGCGACACCTGAACTGCCGGTCATCATGCTTTCCGCACAATCCAGGATCGACGTCGCCGTCGAGATCATGCGCGCCGGCGCCGCCGACTATTTCACGAAACCGATCGATCTCAAGCGGCTGCAATTTTCACTTCAAAACGCAATCAACCTCCATGTGTTGCGCGAGAAGGTGCGCGAACTGCAGAACACACTTGAAAGCTCGGTGCGCTTCGACAACATCGTTTCCAATTCCGGCGCCATGCAGCACGTGCTCAAGCTGACGGAGAAGGCCTCCCGCAGCGACATTACGGTACTCATCGAAGGCGAGAGCGGAACCGGCAAGGAACTCATCGCCCGCGCCATCCACTTCAACGGCGACAGGAAGGATCTTCCTTTCGTCGTCATCAACTGCGCGGCGATTCCCCGGGACCTGCTGGAGAGCGAACTCTTCGGCCACGAGCGCGGTTCGTTTACGGGAGCAGTGGAGCGTAAAATCGGCAAATTCGAAGCTGCGGATAACGGCACGATCTTCCTTGATGAAATCGGCGAAATGGAGGCGTCGCTGCAGGCGAAGCTGTTGCGCGTGATTCAGGAAAAGCAGTTCGAGCGGGTCGGAGGCGTCGAGACCATTCACACCGATGCACGCATCATTTCGGCTACGAATCGCAATCTCAGGGAGATGTCCGCTGAAAAATTGTTCCGCGAGGATTTGTACTACCGGCTTTCCACCTTTCCCATTCTGTTGCCTCCTCTGCGGGACAGAGCCATGGAAATCCCGCTCCTCGCCGAGCATTTCCTGAAGCTCTTCGCCGCGCGCGAGGGCAAACCTTCGATGCGCATCGAAGCCGAGGCGCTGGATCTGCTGACGGCCTATGAGTGGCCGGGGAATGTCCGGGAGCTTCAAAGCGTTATCGAGCGCGGCGTTCTGCTCGCCGAGAACGACCTTATCACCCCCGACGATCTGCCGTTTGGCGTGTATTCCCAAAACGACATGGCACCGTCCGCACCGGGGGATGGTATCTTCCGCACCCGCGAGGATATTCTCCCGCTGGAACGCATCAAGGAGATGGCGCTCCGGAGCGCATTGACGCTCTGCAACGGAAATCTGTCGGACGCCGCACGGCTGCTCGACATCGGTCGCACGACGATCTACGATCTGGTAAAAAAATACAGGATTCAAACGTAGAGGCGGAGCGGAGGAAGCCCAGGTTCCGGATAACGGGATCGAGGCTCGGCATGGGAGAACCCAGAGATTCGTTGGTGCGCAACCTTTTTCCCACAAGCCATCCGTTCGACCGGATCCGTAATTATTCCGCTTCGTTTTCGATCGGAAGCAAGAGCGTGATGCTGGTGGATTTCCCCGGCTGGCTTTGAATTGCCATACGTCCACCGTGCAGATCGATAATGGAGTGCACGAGCGCCAGGCCGAGTCCGACGCCCTTCTGTTCAAACTGAGGTCTGTCGAACTGCACATACGCGCCGACGGAACGAATCTGCTCGTCGGTCATTCCGCGGCCGCGGTCGCGCACGATGATTTCGTACCAGCCCTCGCTCGTCCGCGCGGTGACGGTGATTGGCGTGCCGTCAAGACTGAACTTGCATGCGTTATCCACAAGTTCCTCGATCATCTTCTCAAGATTTCTGGCGCTGATTCTCAGCGCGGCCGTATCCGCATCGACGGTGAGATCCTTGCCGCGCCGGGCGCGCTCGGCGATGGCCGTCGCTATTTCGCGGATATAAAGATCCGGCGTCTCCATATACTCCTCAAGCAGCTCCGCCCGCCGTTCGTCGTCGTGGCGAAGATTTTCCAGTTCAGCGAAACGCAGGTAGTTCTGAACCAGGCGCAGGAGCCGCTGTCCGGCCTGATTGATGTTGCGCAGCATTTCGAGCACTTCGTCCGTGCCGAAATCCGTCATATGATCGTGGAGAAGATTCGAAAGACCGAGAATGGAATTGAGCGGAGTGAGAAATTCGTGCGGCAGGGAACGGCTGAGCGACTCGCGGATCTCGTCGAGCGCCTCGTGAACACGCAGCTCATAGCTCTGTTTTTTTCGCAGCCGCGCTTCCACGGCCTCGAGGAGTTCCTCTTTTGAAAACGGCTTCGTGAGGTAATCGTCGGCGCCGGACTGCATCCCTTTACGCAGATCGCTTTTATCCGAAAGCGCGGACAGGAACACGAAAGGGATGAGTTCGGTGGCGGGATCCTTGCGTACATATTCCAGCACGCCGAAGCCTCCAAGGCTCGGCATCATGACGTCGCACAACACGAGATCGGGTTGATGTTCGCGTATCAGCTCGATGCCTTGCATACCGTTTTCCGCCGACACCACGTCATACCCGGCCTCCGTCAGGCGTTCGACAACGCTTTCCCTGACGATGACTTCATCTTCGATAACCGCGATTTTCTTCATCATGTCTCCATGCTGCGCTGGGGAAGTTGCATGAATGTAGGCAATCGGGAAGTTTCTCACAACCGGGTTTAACCCGGCGGCGGGCAACACCGGCGGCGAGCAACGGAAGCACAACGCTTGGCAGTAACAGCGGAATCGGCATAGTGATTTCAATCGGGAGCGACGACCACACGCAGCTGTCCGCGACTAATCTCGCGTTTTCGGGCACACATCGGACTATCCAAAGCACTTACGTTCCAGTACTGCTTTCGGACGCATCCTCGGTGAAAATGGAAATGTAAGGCTGGTAACGGAAAAGTCGATTGCGTCGGTACCCGGTGAGTTCCTGGAGAATCCCGAGCGCGACGAGCCGCGAGACCAGACTGTTGGCGGCGGTATATGTTGTCCCCGTCAATTCCTGAACATGCTGCACGGAAAGTATGGGACGCCGATACAGATGCTCGAGAACGCGGTGACCGTTGCCCGAGGCGCGACCGAGCTGAGCTGTGACGGCGGCCCGGTGTTCCTCCCGCAGAAGGATGATGCGGCGGGCCGTCTCCGTCGCTTCCCGGCTCACACTGGCGACACCTCTGAGAAAAAAGGAAAGCCATTGTTCCCACGCGCCTTTATCGCGCACAGCCTGGAGATGTTCGTAGTATTCCGTTCTGTTTCGCTTGAAATAATGGGACAGGTACAACACCGGTTTGAGGAGGATTTCCTTTTGGCACAATAGGAAGGTAATCAGGAGTCGCCCAATTCGGCCGTTACCGTCGAGGAATGGATGAATGCTTTCAAACTGGGCATGAACAAGGCCGATCTGGATGAGCTGAGGCAAATTACTGCCGGAATGGAGAAATTTCTCCATAGATCCGAGAGCGGAGGCTATTTCATGAGGTGGCGGCGGGACAATTACGGCTTCATTAATCGTGCATCCGCCCGGCCAATCCAGTTTTGTGAACGCCTCAGTTCACCCGGCGTGAGCTGCCCACCGCGTACCCCTTGAAAAAGGTGCTCGTGTATCTCCCTGATCAACCGGACGGATAGCGGCAACTCACGAAGGCGTTCCAATCCATAATTCATTGCCGCCACATAGTTCACCACCTCATCGACGTCACGGGGAAGATCGGGCGCAAGGATCCGGGCCTCCGCAGATAAAAGATCTTGTAGGGAACTCTGCGTCCCCTCTATCTGGCTGGACAGAACAGCTTCCTTCCGCACATACATAAACACGAACAAGTCGGGGTTAGGCGGGGTCTGGATTGAGCCATCAAGACGACCAAGGGCTCGGTCCGCTATCGAGAGCAGGGAATGGAGTTCTCCATCCAACCGTAACGGTGGGGTTGGAGGCAGATCCGCAGGAATGAAGGCGGAGTAGCAGCTGGTTGTGTGACGTACCGTCCCGCTCTGTTTCGTAGATCAATCGTTGTATCCATCACGTTTCATTATCAGGAAAGTGAAATATGGCGGAAAAGGTAAAGCTTCGCTTTAATATACAAGGAGAAATGCGCCTTATGTAAGGTAGCGTAAGTTATAGAACAATAATCGCTTTGCGTGACCGTCCTCGCGCTGCCGCCTGTCAAGAATGGGACGAGCAATATCCCGGTAGTAGAACCACAAAGTGCACAACGTTGGCGGCAAGCACCGTACGCAGCCGCACGCTCTGAATGCTCTGCCTGATATCTTCGAGCAAGACAAGGCACCTGGCGGGCATGTCCACATACGTCGGATTCTCGGGGAATGACACGCCAAGGCGTTTGCGCCCACGTGTGGAACTACCGCTGTCCTTGTAGGGATGAATGCATTGTTTCCTTGCTCATGCCCCTGTTCCCTGACATTGGAATATTGCTGTTATTCTGGATCATATCCCCGCTATCGGAATTTCCTGTAGTACGATTCGCGGCGGGTATGCTGTGTTGTTGCCCCGGCGAGTAAATCCCTGTTACCGATTGGATTATGCTTGCTCCATCACGTGCGTAAACGCTATCCCGCGTTCGTCGAGACCCTTCATCAACGCATCGTACACCGGCTTTTCGGCACCGAGATACTCCGGCGGCGAGATGCCGATGCGCTTGTAGGTTCCGTCGGCAACAAGGCGCGCGGCAACAGCGCAGGTGTAACCGGTGGTGCGGGCCATGGACGTGGTGTTCGTTACCGGATCGTAATGGTCGAGAAGATCGAAGATGTGTCGTTCTTGGTGGCCGTCCTTTTCCCCGATGATCTCCACGCGCATAACGGAGAGATCGTGCTCGCCTTCGCGCAATTCCCAGGCGGGGAAGAGTAGTTTCGCCGTCAGATCCAGCGGCGCGACCTGTACGCCATCGACGTCGATCGGATCCTTGGAGAAAAAACCCGTGTCGCGGAGGGTACGCATGAGTTCGACGTGACCTGGATAGCGAAGCGTCTTTTCTTTCATGTCGGGAGCATGCATGGTCACGGCCAGTGTGCGGAGCCCGTCGGAATTGAAGGCTTCCACCGTTCCGACACCCGGGAGATCCATCGCTTCGACGTCGCTGAGTGCGGGGCGCACGACCATGCGTCCGTTCTCGACAAATCGCGCAGGCCGCGTGTACTCCTCAATTACGTCGATAGGAGAGAACACTGCGGCGTATTCGAAGGGTTTGCGACGCACCACGGGCAGCCCGCCGACATGGCAAAGAAAGGTGTCGATGCTATCGAGTTCAGCATTGAGGCGGCCGAACAACATATTTCCAAGCCCGGGCGCCAGACCGCAGTCCACCACCGCGACCACACCGCGATCCTTTGCGAGCGCATCCAGCTCGAACGGATCCTCGGGAAAAAAGGCGATATCGACGACAGGTTTCCCGGCAAGAATGACTCGCTTCAGCGTGTTGAAACCCATGAAACCCGGCACGGCGCCGACGACCAGATCCACGTCGGTCAGGATGTCGTCTAACGCGGAGTCGTTCGCGAGGTCGCGCTCAATCACCGCAAGGCCGTGATCCACGCAGCGCCGCAACGAGGCAACGGATCGATCGGCCACAGTGACCTCAAATCGCTCTTCTTTCGAGAGATCGCGAGCAATCGCCGAGCCGACAAGACCGCCGCCCAATACGAGTACCTTTATGGTTTCTCCTGTGATCAATGTTTGCTTTCTGCGGGCGGAGTTGATATTTCTCCCGCTCCGATGGAATAGAGCCGAAAGATCATTCCCATGTCCCCAACGGCGACGGCGGCACCGTCAGGAAGAAACGTGATGGCATGTATGCCATGCGTGCCCGGAACATCGTGGAGACGCCAGTTATTGTTGCCGGCACGTCCTCGTACAATGGCGCCTCGACGGCCTACAGCCCAGCCCGCGCCCGTGGAATCCATTGTGATTCTGTAGAAATCCGCCTGATACGATGGCGGTTGCATCCATGATTTTCCGGCATCCGTCGTGTGCAGTATCAGTCCCTGGTACCCCGCGAGCCAACATTCCATAGGCGAAATGGCGTGGATGGCGGCAACCGGAAGAAAGGTGTCGAGTTTTTGTTCCTTCCAGTTCATTCCGCCATCAGTGGTGTGCCACAGTTTTCTTTGAATGGACGCCATCCAACCGTGCTTTTCGTCCGCGAAGCTGATACTGCCAAGCAGGATCTCCGTGTCCAGTTTTATGGTCGCCCACGTGAGGCCTTGATCCGTCGATTTCAGGATTATGCCTTCCTCGCCACAGATCCACACCGTCGAGCCGTATGCGCTCATCCCGGGGAAGTTCAGATCGAAAGGGATGGGCACCTTATGCCATGACAGGCCCCGATCGGTTGTGCGGGCCACGCTTCCGCGGAATCCGGCAGTCACTCCGGTGCTGTCATTGAAGAAGTGCACATTGCGCAGGGCGTGTTGGTCAGGGGAGAACGTTTGTGTCCACGTAAAGCCGCCATCCGTTGTTCGGAGAATGGCGCCATAATCGCCCACCACGTATCCGTTCAGCGTATCCGTGAATGTGACGTCCCAGAGCGGAAATTCGGTCAGAATATCGATCCGATCCCATGCTCCTATGGTCTGTGACCAGACAGGTGACGCAAGCACAAGCACGGCAAGAGAGAGAGAAACGAAGCGAATCATGGGTTCGGAACAATCAGGGTAGATAAAAGAAGGTAATGTCCGCCACAGTAACGAACATAGCGCCATAATTTACGCACACAGTCAGGGAGTCGCAAGACAGCGGAATTCGCATGCTCCTCATTACAGGGTCCGTCGATTATGTCCAAAACCATGAAGCGAAACAGGCTGATCGTACGCCGTTCGTTCATGGTGATCCTTCGGCGGGATAACAAAAAGTGAAGGGCCGCCAAACAGCCCTTCACTTCATTTGGTGAGACGTCTCAATTCATGCGCAGCGATCCTGGAGGAAGGGAACACCTTCACCTCCTTACATCTGTCCGGGGCGGGAGACGCGATCTCCGGACGTTCAGCCAGGCAACCTGATCAGAACGACTTGCTCTTCAACCTGGTCTCGCTTTTGTACGAAGCGGTGATGCCGGCCACAGTGCCGGAGCCTTCGATAAGCAGGAGCACGAGACCGACGCCTTTGGCAAAGTATATATCCTGCGTCATTTGCATATCCAGAAGAGAATGTTGATATGCCGCGCGCGCATGGATACAATTTTGAAACGTCCCCGCCGGAGTTGCCACGGTTTCAGTGACGGATGCGATGGTGAATTGTACCGAGTCGACTGCCGCAGTTGAATTGTGCGAAATCCAGGAGCTGCCGACGGTCAAGGGCGCCTTTAAAATTGTTGTCGCGTTTTCTGCAAGCAAATCCTCTTCGTATATGATAATCGCCGCCGCGGAAGCTACCAGGTAGTTGACTGTGGTGTCGACTCCGGTGTCTGATGTCGTAAGAACCTGAAGGGTCGATGCCGTCTTGCTGTCCGATGTGGTTTTGGTCCCGGCAAGCATCGTGAACTGGACGGTTCCTACGGTTGAGTCAGTACGCACTCCGTTTACCGTGGATACGTCTGTTTGGTCAAAAACAGTACGCGATCCTGCCGCGGCCGGTAGCCAGTAATCGGACGCAGACGTGGATGCTGTGGGTGTGGTGGAGTCATCATCGCTGCACGCTGCAGAGAATAATATGACGGCGCAAAGAGACGTACACAAAAGAGCTTTCATAGGACTCCTTTTTGGAAGAATGGCGGGACCTTTGACTTAATGTAATGAAGAAACAATGTAAGGAAAGTCTGCTGGAATACAACAGATAATGCAGAAAAAGTGGGAACAAGAGGCATGATGCGCCGACATCATCTTGAGAGTTATCAAACAGGTGCCGTCACCTCGCCGTGGCGAGGCGAGAAGTCCTCTCCGAAATGAATCCGTGCGCGGTGCGGGTAACACCACTGAACTCGCAGATTCGCCGTGGCAAGGTGAGGAAGTATATTTCGCGACCAATTACACCCTCGTCGTGCGGTTGTCATGACCCTGCGTCTTTGCTGCGCTTCAGCGCAGGTTCATTGCGGGAATAACTGGAGATCGCACCATGTTCGCTGGTCTCGGGAACAATGGAGCCTTTGCTCACGATGGTCGCTTCCGCAGTCCGCGCGGGCGCCTGAGAGCATAGGCCGAATCTTCAAAGAAGAAACCGCCGGCGTAGTTTCCGTATTCGTAGAAGCGGCACGTCTTCGCATTCAGATGTACGGAGGACCGCCTTTCCCTCAAGCCTGCATTCCATCCGCTGAATACGCCTCTGATGGCGCTCCGGCCGCAATGATGCAGCACGGCGGCGAGCGATCTCCCCAGCGAAATCCTGAATGCGCGGAACAACACCCGTCGAAGAGGGAATCGGATGAGAAGCACGTACAAAACATTCCTCGTGGTATAATACACTCTTCTGCAGTCGGTGGCGCTGCCTGCGGCATACTGTCGATGGACAGACGAGGCGATGTGACGTACGGTTGCCGAAGGATAGTACAACACCGAGTATCCCGCGTTCCACGTGCGCATGGCATAATCGATTTCGTGCTCATAGAGAAACAGCGTTTCATTGAAACCACCGATTGTCGAAAAGAGCGATGAGCGCAACAGTGCGCCGCAGCCGACGAACGACCGAAGGGGACCCGGTGTGAAGGAAGCAGTTTCTTCTCGTTGAAAACGTTCGTTGTAAACCTTCAGCGCGAGGATTCCGCAATCTGGCCGTGAAATCATATAGACCATTGCTTCTGCCAGACCTTCCTCCTCCGGGAAGCTGTCATCGTCAAGCAGCAGGATGTATTCATGGCGTGCGCGCTTGATACCGGAGTTCCAGCCGGAAATCCCGACATTCTCCGGAAGCGGTATGCAGAGCACCTCCGGATAGCGGTACTGTATCATTTCCACCGTGCCATCCGACGAGGCATTGTCGACGACGATGATCTCCAGCGCCACCGTCGTGATGGCACGCAGTTTGTCCAGTACAGTTACAAGGTCCGGTTTGCGGTTCCATGACAGGATAACGCATGATAATTGATGAAGGGATACCATGGCCGTGTTATTGAAACAACTTGTGAAACAGGGAGAGCGATTGCCCGACTACCTGATCCATGTTCAGATACTTATAGGTTCCCAGTCTGCCGGCGAACGTCACCGTCGACAGTTTTTCGCTCAACTCCTTGTATTTGTTGTACAGAGCGCGGCTTTCCTGTGAAGGAATGGGATAAAACGGATCGCCTATATCGGAGGGAAACTCGGTAGCCACCGTGGTGAATCTGCTGCTCTGTCCTGTGATATGTTTGAATTCGATTGTACGTGTATACTCGAAGTCGTTCGGATAATTGATCTGCGCGACCGGCTGAACGAATTCCTTCTCAAACGTCTCATAATTGAAATACAGCGACCGATACGGAAGACGTCCATGCACATATCCGAAGTATTCGTCGATCGGTCCGGTGTAAATCAGGTGTTTCCAGGTGATGCCCTGGAGTTCCTTGAAATCCGTCCCGGTGGATACATCGATCTTCGGATGTTCCAGCATGTTCCTGAAGAGATTGCTGTAGCCGTCGCGAGGCATAAGCTGAAATTTGTCATCGAAGTAGCGATCGTCGCAATTGTATCTTATCGGAAGCCTGCCGCACACCTGGGGCGAAAGCAGACTCGGATCGACGCCCCAATGTTTCGTGCTGTAGCCTCTGTACAGAATGTCATATAGGCGTCGTCCCGCACGCGAGAGGACGAATTGCTCGGAGGTGAGCACATGCGGAATCTGTTCGCGTTCGTTGTGAAGAAAATCGGCCACATCCTCGTCGGTTGCCAGCGTGAGATCGAAAAGCTCGTTGATCGTGGTCCTGTTGATCGGCATCGGTACGAGCGCGCCGTTGATATACGAGCGAACCTTGTGTTCGTACGGATGCCATTCGGTGAATCGGGACAGGTATGAAATGATGTGCGCCTCGTTGGTATGGAAGAGATGCGGACCATACCTGTGGACCCGGATGCCGGAGGAATCCGCTTCGTCAAAGGCGTTGCCGCATACATGACCGCGGCGATCGATCAGAAGAACACGTTTATCCAGCTGCGAGGCGATCCGTTCAGCCAGCACGGAACCGGAAAATCCGGCGCCGACAATAAGAAAATCATATGGCATAGTTAAGAGTCACTCTTTCGGATGTCGGTTGGTAAACGGGCGCTGTCCGTGTTGGCTGTCGCGATGGTTATATATTATCATCGCCGCGGTAATTATTCCAATGTTATACGCCGGCAGAGTATACAGCAGATTGTTTTGTGTGAGCAGGAGTGGAATAAGCACGGCGGTGATCGGCAGGACGAGCGGGAGCGCGGCGAGGAGAAGGCGTCCGCGTGGAGCGCCCTTCGTCACAGACAAAAACACACGCAGCGCGAGTACCAGTACAAGAAGCTCTGTGAAGAGCATCGATGCGGCCGCACCGGAAATTCCGTATGCATCTACAAGAAGAATGCAGGAAACGACATTTACGATAACGCCGGCCAATACAATGGTGAAATATTTCCGCTCAAGTCCCCAGAGCGGCAGCGGATTCGCGAAGCACATACTGAAAAACGTGATCCACGTGCCGGTCAGCAGAACTTGCAGTACTTCGACGGACGCATGATACTCGCTGCCGTAGAGCATGAGTACGATATCCGGCGCCAACAGAATAAGATTTCCGCACACGACGCTTCCGGCGATCGAAAGAGGTAGCAGAGATCCCGCGGTAACCGAGACTTTGGACGCGGCACTTTCCGACACGGATATCCGGGCCATGAAAATCTGAATGACGATGGCTGGGAAAAAAGCGATGGCCGCTGTTATCCGCTGCGCGGCTGTGTACAAGCCTACCTGATGAAAATTAAGGAGCAGTCCGAGAATCAAAATATTCAACTGAAGATATGCCGCCACGATGATATGCGACCCGCCGATAAAAGCGGCCGATCGGATAGTCTCCATCGCTTTTCGTACTCCCCCTACAAGCGATATCCTGACCCTGATCGGCGAGAGAATCCAGGTGTAGGCCAGGCCTGCGATCATGGACAGTGCGATAAAGGCGGGGAGGAGGGGAAGCACGCGCACGTACCTCGTAACGACAAAGACACCGAAAAAATATACCGCGGCTTGAATGGTCGTTCGGATACCCGTGACCGCATTGCGCTCCGTCGCAGTGAAAACAAAATCCAGCGAAAATGGATTGAGAAGCAGAGGCAAGGCGAACAGCGCGATGACGAGTGTGGAGTGAGAATCGCCGCGTGAAAAAAAGACGATGTAAGCGAAAAAGACAAGCAGCGCCGGCAGCGCCAGCAGAATCTTTGTGGAAATAATACCGGATGCGTGTTCCTCCATTCTGGTTGGATCCGAGGCGATTGACCGTATCCCGAGTATATCCAGCCCGAAACTTCCGACGACGGAGGATAAGGTCAGGAGCGTGAAGCCGAAGGAGATGATTCCGAGCACACCTGCATCGAAGGAGCGCGCGATCAAGACCATTCCAGCGAAGCCGAGTGCTCTGCTCGTGATTTCCCCGGTGGAGAGCGCGATGATTTGTCTGGGGAGCTGCAACGATTCAGCCTTCATCTGGCCATGACTTGGGATTCGCCTACCGACCTGAAATTGCCCGCGCGAAACCCACCGCGCGGGTTACTCCACCGAACTGGTCGTCATCGTAATACACGATGGACCAGTAGAGATTCTCCGCCGCCCATGAATTTCCCTCAAGCGCGATCCAGTCGCCGCCACGCACGTAGCCTGCATCGGCGTCATACGCGCCGACGACGTATTGGTAATCGTATGCCCCGCGAAGCAGCCAGCGATGCAGCACGTAATGCCCGATGGAATCGTCATACTCCATCCTGTCGGCCGGTTGCGGATCCCATTCGTTGAATATCCCCGCGATGAACACGTCTCTATCCTCGATGTATGGGTGCTCCAGCTCGAAACGTACGCAGAGATATTCGGCATCCCATGAGCGCAGGGGCGGTGTCAGGGCTGTTCCATAATATGAAGCCGGATCTGTCGCGAAGCGGAATCGCGTGAAGTCAGGCCCTCCAAAGCGTGTGACGACTGCTTGCTTGGGATAGATTCCCGGATTGAGAAAATCGAATACTCTGCAACTATTGCCCGGCGTCATGTTGCGATAGGTCAAAACCTTGCTCCGCAAGCCCAGACCCTCCACGAAGGTGTTCGGTTCGAAATCGTAGCTGTCGACACGCCGCGCATCGTACAGATTGAAGTTTCGGTAAAAGTCCGCGGTGCTCACAAAATCGGCGAACAGTCCGTCGGGGACTTCCATTTGCATGCGCAGTCGATGTACTTGATCCCACGGCGGGTCCCATTCCGTCCAGTAATCGTTGAAAATCTGTAATCCGCATCGCACGAGCTGCTCAACGCAGATGAATCTGCCTGTCGCGTAGATTTGCGATTTGTCTTGCTCATCGGCGATCTCGAAGATCCAGTTGCCAGAATAAAGAAAGCGGACGAAAGGATGCTCTTCGCTCGGGAAACGGTTTTCAAAGCGCCATGTGAAGCCGGTCGCTCCAGTAGGCGCCTGTTCGTAGAACAGCACTCTCGTGTAGGTAAAGAAATCATCACGGACAAAGTAGTCCGTATCGATGTTCCAATCCTTGTCGCAATGCCTGAACCGGATGACCAGAAGAGGCGGGGCCTGTTCGTCGACGTCGAAGCGAATGGTGAGAACATTCGGCAGAAGCGCACTTCCAGCTGTCCTTCCGGTATCGGCCTTGAGGAACACGGGGAGATTGCGTTCGTCCGTCCCGCCGAACACACGCAGGCCGCGGATAAAGGGCTGCGGCATGCACGGCGGATCCTCGCCGACAGCTCCGACCGTCGGAACGAGCAGGAGTAAATGGAAGACGATACCGGCAATACTCATAGAATTGAAACTACGCCTCGATGAGCTAACAATCAATCCTGCGATAGTGAAGCCCGGGGTCCCGCCCTGTAGGAAGGATTGCCAGTAGGGAATGCGATACAAAAGCCCAGGAGGTAAACGGATCATCTTTATCCTGATAGGGAACACAAGAGTGAATCCAGGGAAGTTTGTTCCTTAGAACTGAAAGGCAGAAGTGTACGATTATTTTACATGCGGGCTGCTGCTGCTGGAAGTGCTTGATATCAAGGAAGATAGACAAGTCTTTCGGTTCCAGGAACTGTCCTATAATCGGGCATTTAATGGCATTGAGTAACGATTCTACTGGAAAAATTTTAAAATCATGGCGAACATTACATATTTTTAATGTTGTTGTAATGAAATTTTTGTATATTCCCTATAATCGGTGTAGCAGAGGTTGTTTCCATCCCGATTGTTTTTCTTCCCCGCAATTTTCTGTCGATTCGGTACTTGTGTGTCACCAGTCGAAGGAGGATTGATCACGCGTATGCGACCCCACGTCAGGCATGGCGTTTGTGGTTGCGCTGTGTGGTGATCGCATAAAAATTTATCGCTGTGCGCAGGAGAGAGAGTACTTCGGCGTGAATACGAGAACGTTCCCGCCGTCCTGCCGTTTGTCCAGCGTTGACAACGCAAGATAAAAATATTGCTGTCCCGATTTTCTGTACCCCCGGTATAAGTGAATAATTAAAGGAAACAGTACAGTGGAAAGTAAAATTCTATTTGCGGAATTCATCATCGGTATTTATGTATTTTAACTGATTGATTTTATTGATGTTACGAACTTGAACTTACTAAAACTAAAGAATTCAAACGTATTCCACTCATCAACACAGGAGTCTCTCATGAAGACAACCGAAATCACGCAGATCATCAGCGCCCCGATCCTCGACAAACTGTACGTGGATGCCCCGGTGGCGCCCACGCAGCCAGAAGTCCGCGAGCGGACGCGACCGGTGTACACGGGTCTGGAAGATCACACGATTTCAATCGAGGACGCAGGCGCGCTGACGCGGAACTACCGCATGCAAGCGGGCAAGGGCGCGATCAAGGGAGGATTTTTCGGACGCGCCGCGGTCGAGCAGGTGCTCGCGCAGGAAGGCGTGGTCGGCATCCGCTACTATTACGGGAAGGAAAACAACGAACGTCCGGTACTGATCCTGGTGGGCGTCGACGAATTCGGCAAGGATCTCCACGAAGGATTCCTCTGCGAGATGGCCATGCCTTGCCCCCCGTACTGCGGCGGTTTCAATCCGCTGAACAGCTGATCCGAAGCAGCCGTCAACCGTCCAACACGATCACACACACACACGAATCATCTCATTTCAGGAGCATCCATGAATAAAACGAATGAAATCACGCAGATCATCAGCGCCCCGGTCATCGACAAACTGTACGTGGACGTCCCGGTGGCGCCCGCGCAGCCGGAAGTCCGCGAGCGGACGCGACCGGTGTACACGGGCCTGGAAGATCACACGATTTCAATCGAGGACGCAGGCGCGCTGACACGGAACTACCGCATGCAAGCGGGCAAGGGCGCGATCAAGGGAGGATTTTTCGGAC